>JAFGIN010000058.1 GCA_016929595.1 Chitinispirillaceae bacterium | reverse complement strand
CTCAAGTTGGGAGATACCTGGTATATGTACGGATCCATATACGGTAGTGCGACAACCTATTATAACAAGTGGACGGGGAGCAACGCTCGCGCACCTGGGGGCGCGGCTTCATGCTATACGTCAAAAGACCTTGTTAATTGGAAATTTGAAGGTGTTGTATTCAGTTACGAGGGCTGGTTCTGTGGCCCCAATGTTGCCTACAACAAAAATACGAAAAAATACGTGCTTATCGCGCAGGTTAATAACGATGTCGTATTTGCAACCGCCGATTCGCCGACCGGTAAATTTACACAGCACCACGTAGAGACTCCGTCTCCCTTGGTCAACAATGGTACCGGTGATGCAACTACGTTCATTGATGATGACGGAACGCCCTATATCATCGCTTCAAACAAGAGCGGACGCAGTAATGTGTATGTGATTCCAATTCGCATATCCGATTATTTAGCCTGTGAACCAACAGTCAAGATATTCAATGGCACCGGTGGTCGAGAAGGCAACTGCATGTTCAAGTATAAGGGCAGATATTACGCTGCTTCAAGCGATTTGCATGGATGGAATACCTCTCACACCTATTATATATCATCCGACAATATCCTGGGACCGTATAATAAAGAAGCCATCATGATCAACTCTGATCTTGATTACACCCATGTTACACAAGCAGGCTTTTTCATAACAGTTAACGGTACGGTAGATACAACCGTTATCTACTGTGGTGATCGCTGGTGTAACAATGCTGGCAACGGCATAGGATATAACCAGTGGTGCCCTATTACCGTTAAGGGCACCACATGCATATTTAATTCATTATCTCAGTGGTCAATTGACGCAATTAAAGGTACCTGGGAAATTGGGCCTAAAAACAACCACATATTGAATCCCTGTTTTGAAGCTGACCGAATTACGGTAGGCTCTGTTATAGGATGGCAAGGCAAAGCCCCAAATGCTAAAGGTTCTCACGGTGCGGGCAATTTCTGCCTGAGCCTGGGTTCCGGCGCGACCGCGACCCAAAAAATACCCGAAAACTCGACCATAGCCAATATGCCCGCCGGTACCTATGAAATGAAAGCCTGGGTACAGTGCAGCGGCGGCGGTAATGGCCAAATTTCCATATCTGATTTCGGTGGCTCTGAAATGAAGAGTTCCTCCACTGCGGTCAGTTGGACGGAGATACGCATATCGAATATTAATATTACAACCGGGAAGGCCACTGTGACCGCGTCCAATACGGCAGGCGGCACTTGTTTGATTGATGATTTTTCTCTGATTTGTACCGATGCAGTATCGGTGCAACCAGATACAAAACAGGTCCGTCGCACACAAAGCATACGATATAATCCAACAACCCATTCTGTTTCTATTTACGGTCCGATTACAAATATGGCATTTGACCTCGTTTCCATTGATGGCCGTAAAATTTTTAGCAGAAATATTACAAGTTCCTCTGATGCGGCCTCGATTCATTTACCGGAAAAAAATCTTCCAAATGGTTACTACTTACTGAAGATAACTTTGGACCGACTTTCCGAGGTTCACAAAATTGGAATTTTTAGATAATGGGAGATCCGTTATCCCAATTACCGTTAATATAACTGGTAATTGGGATAATAGAACAGTGTGATTCTAACAACAATCGAAATTATTGGATCGAAAAATGACACAAGGATGGTAAGGTAAGTATAGATTTCTTATTGGGATATTTTTTAAGAGAATCCGACATAAAGAGTTGGTAGTTCGATTTCAGCGCGTTCTATTTTACTGGTTTAATCCCGAGATTCGGGACTTCGCTGAAGCTCAGCAGAGTCCCGGATAATTTATTTATGTGGAACCACTTTCTTTAATCAGATAGTCTGATAAAAAAAGATAAACAGCAACTTACTGCATGGCAAAAGTTCAACATACTTTAACAGTCCACAGAAAAAAAGATAAACATTCTCGACGAAATTGCGTTATTGCTCAAAAGTAATAATGTCAATGTGAAAACTGCTGCGATTGTCTTTTTCCGTCACATTGGGAAAAATGTGATTTCGTATCTGCTACAAATAGTGCAATTGCTGGACGATAAAGATTCGTATATAAGATCTCAGGTATTACAATTATTGCAATATCATAAAGGGGAATCTAAAAGACATATAGATAAGATTTCGGCTCTCTTGAATGACACATCATACACAAACCAGACCATGGCTGCACATGTTCTGGTAGCCATGGGGCCTGAAGGGGTTAATCGTGTTCTGAACCACTTCCCGGAACTCTTCAAAAGAACACCGCGAAATAAAGGTTGTAATGAATGTAGCGGTCAAATTAATGCAATTGTTGGAGATGATACGTTACTAATTATCGGCGAACCTCACGGTCAAAAAATAGAATGTAAAGGCAATAATTACGATTTAAAAAACAATACAATGCATTGCAAACCTTTCGAAATGAACAAAATGTATGAGTTAAAAGGAAATCTTGAATATTCTGGAAAAGACAATACAATAAAAGTTTTCAAAGTAATTGATTATAAAATAATAATAGACGAATAAAGTATTTACTTTCTTTAAATAAACACATCTTTGATAATTATATTATATTATCATAAATATAATTAAAAAACGCGCATAGAGAGAATAAGGAGCATGATATGAAGAATTCAAAGTTGAACAATTGCTATCTATATGTATTGAATACAATGGCTGATTGGGAGATAGCTCATATTACAGCTGAACTAAACAGCGGAAGATTCCTTAAAAATGGTAAAGTAACCATCCAGAAGGTATCTATAAACCTGAATCCTGTAACTTCAATGGGTGGAATGAGCATTAATGTTGATTTGAAACTATCTGAAGTTGAATTTTCTGAAGGTGATTTGCTGATTCTTCCTGGTGCGGATACATGGATGGAGGAAGAGCATAATAGTGTAATTGAAATAGTTGGAAACTTGATTGACCGTGGTGTTATTGTGGCAGCAATATGCGGTGCAACAGTTGCATTAGCAAATGCAGGGATTTTAAATAGTCGAAAGCATACGAGTAATGGCAAAGGATTCTTAGAAATGATATGTCCTGAATATAAAGGGAGCGATAATTATATCGACTGTCCGGCAGTGTGCGACAGCAATTTGATAACAGCTTCCGGGTTTTCACCACTTGAATTTACATACGAAATTATGAAGAGAGCCGAAGTAATGAAGGAAGAAACAGTCACTGCCTGGTACAAGTTGTATAGTACAAAAGAACCAAGGTACTTCTATGAACTGATGGAGTCCATGAAGTAAAATCGAACGTCTAACACAGCACTTTCCCAACATGAGCTGTTGTCACGCCCCTTGCGGAAAAAACAGCAAGGGACCGGTAGTCAGATGAATTTTTTCCCAGCGACAAATGGGTAAAATATGGTTCCGGCAACTCCGGCAGAAAAACTGTAGAGATATTCTTCAAGAAGAACACCAGCGATATAGATGCCGGAAAATTTTTCGCCATGCCACACAATCTGGAAGATATCCTTGAATACAATCGATAACACCAGACATATGAGAGTGTATATCATACAGGTAATAACACCGCCATAGACTGATGGCAACAATAAATCGGTACGAAAAGATACTATCCCCGCAGAAATCAAAAGCATAACCCCTACAGATCCGTAAATCATGGGTATTTTGATTATAACGGCCAGAAAAACAAGCACTGCAATTGTAAAAAATGCAATTGTAATCCGCGATATTGACACATTTACTTTTTTAGAAGCTGTTTCTGAAAATCTTTTTTTAAAAAAGAACGGATAGGCAGATGAGGTCAGAGCCCCGATACCGACAATAAAGATGATATCCTCTACTCCAAATCCGATCTTTTCCACCAGGTTCCATAAAAAATGTGGTTCCCAGTATGAAGGATAAAATAAGCTTTCGGTAAAAGCGAAAGGAATAGCACAAGCACTGATTGTCAGTATTGCCTTTCGAAGATCCCTCCTCATACTGTAAATAAAACCGCCTGGCAATAAACACAATAATGATAAAAAAAGAAAATCTCCCGGCATACAATCAGTACCCCAATAAGCTTGCTGTTACTGCACCAATTAAACTGAGCGTTGTAAGAACCGCAATTGCCACAAAACCGGTCATTCTGGAATCCCCTGGCATCGCTTTTATCAGGGGAACCATACCCAGAAGAGCCGCTGCAGGAATTAAATATACAACTATAGCAAGTGCGCTGTTTTGTATAGAAAACCCTGAAAAATAAAATATGACGATACTTAACAAATTTAAAGCCATAATAACGATTTTAGAATTTTTCAGACCGATGAGAACCGGTATTGTGCGTTTGCTGGTTTTAGTATCAGATGGATAATCAGGTAATGCAGTCGCAATTGCACAGGAGAGACTTGTTGGTAAAACAATTAACAGCAGAGACCAGAAAAAAGCATCAATGGTTCCGGACTGGGCATAATAACCGATCAAGGGAAGCAGCAACCCGGTACCTGAGGTTTGAAGAATCTCCCCCCCACCCCGGTAAGATTGTCTGAATGGTCGGTAACTATACATCCATAACAACAGTATCCCAACTGACATAAGAGGAGTCATCAAATGATAACCAAACAGTACCGAAAACAGAATACCGCACAGTAAACAGAGAATAACCATTAGGATTGCAGCAATTTTTAATTCCACAGGTTTCAACAAACCTTCAACAAGGACTCGTGATCCACCTGAGAACATGGTTGGGGTACCATTAATCAGATCACTAGCCTGATCTGCATAATCATTTGCATACACTATATACAGTTGATCGAATAACCCAAACAGCTGGACCAGAAAAAATGCTGTTAGATTTAATTTTCCACCCTGAGCCACCCATACAGCCTGCCCCATGAGAATCGGAAGAAAAATGTATGACTGCGAAGCTAACCGCGATGCCTTTACCCATGCTAATACATAATTCATCGTATTCCCTTATATCTTTTCTGTATAAACAAAATGTTTCATACTGTATATGCTAACGACAATTAATACTATTGACATAAACACCAATGAATACAGGTCGTATGCTATATCATTGAATGTAGCCTCCCGAAATAATATTGCTACCAGCCCTGAACTTAGATGAACGGTTGGAAGAACATCAAATAACGATACTGGATTTTGCCCTATAGTGAAGATTTCAGTTTTTGGTGCCGGAAAAATGATACCGCTGAAAAGAATGAATATGAACATGATTACACTGGAAATAAGCAGCGTTTTATGACGCGAACGGGCTATCGATGCAGTAGTGATTCCGATAGCTACAGTCGATACTATCGAAAGAGAACAAAGCAGCAGAATATTAAAGATATTTCCACCATAAGAAAAGCCTGTTATTTTGATTGTCAGTAATGTCAACAGTATACCAATGACACCCAGACAATAATGCACGACAATCTGGGCTATGATAAGTTCTATTGAAGTCAATCTGCTCATACGTAATCGGGTAAAAGCACCAGATTCAATTTCCCGGGAAACGACACCCGAAACAGAGAATATAAGCATAATAACGGCAAATGAAAGCATTCCAGGTACAAAGGAATCAAATGCCGAAAATATTCTGTGTCCATTGGTACCAGCAATCTCTAACGAAGCAGGTGGATTTTGTTTATTAATCAGCACGTTAAACTGTTCATTGCATAAATTTGAAAATAATGCAACACGGTTTGAATAAGGACTTCCATCAAGGAGAATCATTTGCCAGACCGCTCCGGCTCCTTGTAAACATCTGCTGGAAAAATCAGAAGGAATAAAGATCATCCCTTCAGCAGTTCCTTTCCGAATCATACTATCAGCATCTTTTTTTGATTCCACAGTGATTAAACGTATCTTAAGCGGCTCATTTTCCCGGGATGCAGTGGATAGGATAGAAATCAGATCTTTACTATACAATAGTATCTCCTGTTGCATCTTGATCCCGGTATCTTCATTAATTATTGCGAGTGTAATATCAGCAGAGCTGTCATTATAAACAATCCAGAAAAACAGTGCAAAAAAGGATGGTGTTGCAATGGTCAGGCACAAACAGATTGGATCTCTGATCAGTCTGATTAAACAAATATACAAATAACACAAAAAATTCATTACAGGCTCTATTGTTCCGAAAAAAGATGTTCCAGGGTATCGCTACCGACAGATTGATGGACTTCATCAGGAGAATCAAAAACAACCAAGTTTCCCTTTTTGAAAAGAACGATTGTACCATTGAAAAGCAATGCCTCTTCAATGATATGAGTAGAGAGTATAATGGTCTGTTTCTTCTCTGATGAAATAGTCATGATATATTCCCTGATTAATTTCCTGCCGGGCAGATCAACACCGTCCAGTGGTTCATCAAGAATACAAAGCTCAGGTTTATGCACCATGGCTAGACCAAGATTCAAACGCCGTTTCATACCACCGGATAGTGTTGATGCAAGAGCGTTTGCTTTTGAGGTAAGATCAAGTGCCTGAAGCAGTTCAGTTGCCCGTGAATGAGCCAGTTTTACAGGCATTCCACTCAATGTTGCGACCATCGTCATCTGCTCACGGCATGTTAAATCTGGCCATATACAGATTTCCTGCGGACAGTATCCAATGGTATGTCGAGCGATCGACTGATACTTCGAATTTTCATTCTCTATATAGAAATTTCCCTTATCAGGCTTCATTAATCCGGTTACTATTTTCATACAGGTGCTTTTCCCGGCACCATTGGCTCCTATGAAAATAATAACAGATCCAGCTCTGATTTTTAGTGAAATATTGTGCAGAACCTCAAGTGATCCGTACTTTTTAGAGACGCCATCGAGAACATACGAAAAGTGATCCATTAAATATTTCCCAAATCGCCTGATTTGCTGGTCTACCCATCATCGGTGCTGGTAAAATAAAACCGATAGAAAAATATGTTTGGAAGACTCTGATTCCTAACGTATTCGATCAATAATTTAACCGGACAGGAGCTTAATTTTCCAGTTAAAAGCTCCTAAGGCGCCCGAAATTTAAAATGTTTTTATAATCTCCCGTCAAAATTCAGAAAAATGCAACACAATCGGTATCGGGGCTTATTTGCGGAGTTGTTTGCTGGTGATGCGATAGTAAAGTAGATCCATAATTAACAAGAGAAAGACGTTCTTTTATCGGGCCAGTGCCTGCATTTATAACTGTTCCTGCACGGGTTTCGATCAACGCCAAGCGGTTTACTCCGGCAGTTGCTCCTGAATATGCGCTCCAGTTTACCACGATATCATCGAATATCTGTGAATACCCGTT
>JAFGIN010000057.1 GCA_016929595.1 Chitinispirillaceae bacterium | reverse complement strand
TGCATTTCTAAAAAAACGAGTGTAGTTTATATGTACATGTGTGCAAGTTGTACATATACCCATGCTTCACACCCAAATTTTGGAGGGCTTTAATAATGAGGAATGAAGAATTAAGAATGAGGAATGATTGGTATTCGGGGGATTCTAATACCTGGTGGTATCAAAATAACAGCAAACAAAACAAGCGAGACACGAAACCGGATCAGGAGCAATGGATTGCGATCTGGCTTAAAAAGTTTGATGGGATTGCAGAGAAGCAAAACATACAACCCAGAAAAAGAATCCTGTTTCGAACTTTGGTTGATCTGTTTATATGGAGAAATCCTGGATCGCCCTATAAAATCAAAAGTTTGATCATGGAGGAATTTATCAGGGAGTTCGGGGAGTTTGGTGCTGAAACACTGAGATTTTTCTACACGTATGTAGCGGAATCGTTGCAGCATGTGGAATATATAGATGCTCTAACAAATGCGGGAAGTATTAATGGCAATGTCCCTGCTCATGCAAAAATCGCAGTACCTGTATTACTCCAGAATCCCCCGCAAAGTGACTTAAAGAAAATGGAATTGAATAGTAAACCTGAAATTTTATCCGAATCTCATGCTGAAAAAGCGGATACCACCAGCAGTCACTGTACTACTATATCTAAGAAGAGCACTACCACTGCGAGTAAGAACTCTCAAATACCTGAAAATGAACGCTCGGCGCTACTGGATCAACTACGACTTGAAATAAAATCCCGAAATTATAGCAGGAAAACTTATAAAGGCTATATTAATGCAGCAAGCAGATTTTTGGATCGGCTCACACCGGAATCATCGAAAGACTGGACCTGTGCTTTCAAAGAACATCTGGTGTGGCTACGTGATGTGGTGCATCTTGCTCCGAGCAGTATCAACCATGATGCTGCATCAATAAAGTTTTTTATGGAAGAAGTACTTCAGGTGAAACCCGGTACTGATCTCTGTACCAGGATGAAAACGGGAAAAACCCTGCCAAGAGTGCACTCCGCGGAAAATATTTCATTGTTGATCAAGACACCATCCAATCCAAAACACCGGTTGATTCTAATGTTAACCTACGGTTGCGGATTACGACTTGGTGAAGTTCAGAACCTCAAACCTGAAGATATCGATGTTGATCGTAAGATCCTCTGGGTAAGAAAAGGTAAGGGTAAAAAAGACAGGATGGTGATGCTTGATGAAAATCTGTTGCCCTATGTCGTTGACTGGCTTGAAGATGGATGCGGAACGAGATATCTTTTTGAGGGATATGTTCCCGGTAAAGCGATTTCGGAAAGGACGATTGAGAAGGTCTATACCAACACCTGTCACAAACTTGACATCAACCATCAGGGCGGCATCCATAGCCTTCGGCATACCTTTGCCACGAACCTTCTGGAGCAAGGGGTAAACTTACGCTACATCCAGGAATTGCTCGGACATGCGTCATCAAAAACAACAGAGATTTACACGCATGTTGCAGCACACAATATTACCAGTATCAGGAGTCCGATTGCAGCGTTGCTCTGACAGCTGACTGAATCCTTTTTTGTTAATTTTCAATTCCATTGCCAGATTTTCCTCTGGTATGTTTGGGTGTATTGCTCAAACATACCTCTGTCAGAGAGAATTTAAAGTATACCTGCATTTATCTTCTTACTTTTTAGTAACCATTACATTTTATAGCCAAAAATCGAAGTAAATTAAGAAATTTTCAGGAACTGATAGAAATTAGTTTCTGCGATTGTTATTTTGATATGTGTAATTTCAATGATGAAGATGGCAACGAAATGCGCGGAAGCCGACATTACGGCGGCTGCGAAGGAGTTGGTGTCAATGTTTGAGCTGAATAAATTTATAGAGTTTGCGCCGAAAATAAAAAAAGTCTAAAACCAAGATATGGCACGCAAGATAAATTAGTTTGTCTTTTAAGTCAGTAAAACAATGGGAAAACGAAATGGAAAAAAGAACTAAAGGTGCGTGGTTGATCAACCACACTAAAAAATTGCAAGATGTAAATAATGCGCATGAATTTGAAGATATTGAACTAGCTGGAAAGTGTGGTGTATTTCTTTCAAATCTTGCAGCTTCAAATGAACAGAGCGATCTAAATGCTGACACAGTTTCTGCAATTGCTAAAGTCTCTAATATAAAAAAAACTGAAATTGAAACAATTAAACAAAAGTTAGTTGAATCAAAATTGATTGAGACTGGAGCGATGGGCTCAATTTCAGTATTAGGTATCACTACATCAAGTGTTCTTTCTCATACCTCAGACATATTTGCTAAAAGCAATCCATCAAATTACCAGCAAGCTGCACTTGAGCTTGCTGAAAATGTATCAGATTTACCAAAGACTGAGGAACCACTTGCAGAATATATTTCTGATAGTTATAAATTGGCAAAAGCTGAAACTTCAGATTTGTTGCAACAGGCAGAAGAAATTGGATTTATTGACTACGAAACTCTTGATGACAAATCAAAGTTTTATTTCAATGGAAATCTATTTAGACGTGACGGAGTAAAGAAAACAAATGCGGTTCTTGCCTCTTTGGTCGCTGAAGATACAAGCAAAATTGTGGAATTGGATTCATTACTTTCCTCCTCAGGTTGCATTACGGTAGAGAAGGCAAAATCCATTCTCGGAGAAACATTACTTTCTAAACTGCAATCTATAGGAATGTATGATTTCAACGAGGTGAGCAATTCAAAGGAAATAAAAACCTTTGTAACAAAACCAGCCGCCTTTTCCAAATACGGGAATCCTTTTGAAGAAGATGCATTAGACTTGGCCAAAGCATTTGTATCTGCACTTTACTACGGAATCAACTATAGCACGCATGGGAGAGGAAAAATAACTATGCTTCATGCTCTTCTCAGAAAACTTATAAACGGTACCGAGGTTGGGCCGGCAACAGCGATTGGTGAGGATTACAAAATATTGGAATTTAAGCGAGTAGTTCAATTGAGACAACTTCCTGATAGCAATATGTACTATATGCGATTACTCAAGAAAGATATAGGTGCCCTTGCGATGCAAGTTCTTGAAATCGGAGATACAACCGAACAAACCATTATTGGTTCCTCTATGTATTCGGGGAGTGTGACAAATTATAAGGGTCCTGAATATAAAAGGACAGTCAATAGAAAAAAACAAACTTCGCAATCCAAAAAATCGGTTGCAGAACTATTAAGGACATTTAGAAGCTAATGAAAGACCAACAAACACAATCAAAAGGTGAGATGATGGAAGAATTGTTGCGTAACTACTTCATTTCTTCCGGCTATTATGTTGTCAGAGGGATAAAATATAAATATGAGGGAAATGACATTACTGATGTTGATCTTTTTTTGTACGGTCGATCTTCAGGGCTTACGAGGCAAAGAATCAATGTTGATATAAAAAATAAGAAAACTCCGCAAGCTTTCGAAAGAATTTTGTGGGCAAATGGGCTTAAACAACTTCTAAATTTTGATGCGTGTATAGTTGCAACAACTGACCAGCGACCACTTATTCACACTTTCGGCCAACTACATGATACTATTGTCTTGGATGGTTCATTTCTATCGAAACTTCGTTCAAATACTTATCCAGACAGACTAACCGAAGAAGAACTTCTGACTATGCTTGGTAAGCATAAAAGCTATAAAACCTACGCGAATAAGGATTGGAGGTTTTTGTATGAGATTACGAAATCAAGGCTTTTAACAGAATTGGATTTTTCTGGATTTAATGCAGTCCTCTTACTATTACAATATTTCCTTGAAAAAGCATTGACGGATGAACGGAAAAGAGAAGATGCAACAAGAATGGTCTATATCCTATTATCACATCTATTAATCATCATTGACTACATAGTAAAGGATATAGCCTTTATAGACCAATCTGAAAAAGAGAAAAAATTATCAGACGGTTTTAAATTTGGTAATCTAGGTAAAGATGGCGTTGATAAAATTATTTCTATGGCAGTTCAAATCGCCGGAAACAAGCAAGCTAATGCATTCTTGAAAACTTTAGAAAACATGCCTACAGACATACTTAAAGATTTTTTTAGCAAGAATGAAAACGCTAAAAACTTGTTTAGTTGGGCAAAGGAACTTGAATATTTAGGATATAAACAACCGTTTATTAATCCTGAATCTATTACAGTACATTTAAAAGGTATACTATCTGTAATGCTTGACTTTACAAACATTGAGCGAGTACGATTCTTTAATTCATATCCCAAAACACAACAAACAAATTTAGATCTGTCCATTCCTGAAAAAGATAAAAACCAACTTAATGATAGCGTGCCATGAAGAGAATGGAAAAAGAGAAGATCGGCGCAAACAAGGCATTACACTATGGTAGCAGCACAAACACAGCCACCAACAGGCACATGGCGGGTCCGCTTCGCTCCCCCAAATTTTCTTCTGCTACGCTCCAGAAAACTTCGCCATGCGCCAGCCCGTTGTTTGACATTTGGGCACCCCGGAATAAGAGCGCCGCTTAAGACATAAGAGAATTAAACACAATAAAAAAAATTGGCGGTGGTGGAATAAAAAAAAGAAATCCATCCATACCAAAGAAATTTATAATTAAAAGATCAAAAAATGGTATTTTAAACGATAAACTAAACTGAAACCCCAGTGCCCTCATAAGGTAACCAACTCACGGGGCGGAAAAACAGAAAAAATTGGATTCAAATACATGGTACAACCAAACCATATAGTTAAAAACCTTATTGATCTTGAACCCGTGCTGGTTACAAAAATACAGAAATTTGGCCCAATGACATCCATTGATTTTATTGGGGTAAATTCCAACAAATCTGGAAATAAGGTCATAACCGATATTGAGATAGAAAAACTTGAAATAGTCACGAGCGATGGTTCCTTTAATTTTACGGGTGATCCAGAGAAATTTAAACTTTTTACCGAAGCTGAGCGGATAAATACCGCATACCAGTTTGATCCACTTTTCGCAGTTAATTGCAGTATTGTTGATCCACTTCCGCATCAAATCGAAGCCGTTTATAAATTTTTATTGCCCCAACCTAAGATAAAATTCCTGCTTGCTGATGATACCGGTGCTGGTAAAACGATTATGACCGGCTTATTAATCAAAGAATTGCTGAGCAGAGGGCTTATTGAGAGAATTCTGATTGTTACCCCGGGTGGACTGACCAAGCAGTGGCAACTCGATGAAATGAAAATAAAATTCAATCTGGACTTCGAACTTGCAGACCGGGCTACATTCCGCTCAAATCCTTCAATTTTCCAGAATGCAGATAGAATTGTTACATCAATTGATTTCATTCGTGCAGAAGATGTACTTAATACCATTAAAAATGTCCGTTGGGACCTTGTAATTGTCGATGAAGCACATAAACTTACCGCTTTTGATTATGGCCAGAAGCAGTATAAAACCAAACGTTATGAAGCGATATATGCAATATCTGACTTAACTGATCATTTGTTGCTTTTGACCGCTACACCACATCGCGGCAGGCGTGATACGTTTAAAAACCTGCTGCAACTTCTCGATAAGGATATTTTTGCATCTGATGATCTTGTAACAACACGAATCAAACAATTTGAGACTACAGGTATTAACAAATTCTTCATACGTCGGCTTAAAGAACAAATGCGGGACTGGGATGGTTCCCGGCTTTTCAAAGATCGTCACACCAAAACAACAAAATATGAACTTACACCAGCCGAAAAGAAGCTCTATGATGCAGTAACCGAATACCTGGAAGAGAAACGAAGTGATGCACGCGAAAAAAAGAACATACATGTCCAATTGGCATTGATGGTGATGCAGCGACGCCTTACCAGTTCGATATACGCGATACACAAAACTCTGCATGCACGGTACAAGGCATTAAAGGGGCTCCTTGATGAATTGAGCAAAAATCCAGACCTCTGGAAATTGAAAAAGACGGTTGTTGACCTCGACATAAACAGTATCGCAGATATTGATGAAATGGATGATGAAGAACGCGACCAGCTTGATAATATCCTGACAGATCCGCGAAAATTCAAACTTTTTACAACAGCAGAATCAATTCAGGAAATCCGCGAGGAGACTGGGCAGGTAAAACATCTTTGCAGTATGGCAGATGAGCTTCTCGGTAATGAAGAGGAAAAACTGGTTCGTTTACGTAAACTCCTTTCTGAACAGGGAGCATTGGAAAAGGGTGAAAAGCTTGTCATTTTTACTGAGCACCGTGATACATTGGACTACCTTCAACAGAAACTTGAAAATAATGGGTATAAAGTTGCAACTATACACGGTAAGAAAGATGTGGATGAGCGGCGACAGGCTCAGATTGAATTTGCAAAGCAGGATGGTGCACAGGTTCTTCTGGCTACCGATGCTGCTGGTGAAGGAATTAACCTTCAGTTTTGTCGCCTTCTGGTGAATTGGGATATTCCCTGGAATCCTAACAGGCTTGAACAACGCATGGGACGTATTCATCGTTATGGACAAAAGCGCGAAGTACTTGTGTTCAATATGGTTGCTATGAATACGCGGGAAGGTATGGTATTACACCGTCTTCTAAGCAAACTTGACACTATTCGTGACCAGATGGGTGATGACAGAGTATATGATGTCATTTCTGATGTGTTTGAAAACGTAAACCTTGAGGACATTTTCAAATCTACTTTTGATGAAGAATCTACAGCATATGACTCCGCATTGGAAAATGATTTTACCGAAGATAATGTACGTAAAAAAATTGATGAACAAAGAAATCGTCTTGCAAATTCTACCGTCGATTTCGAAACTGCACGCCGACTCAAGGATTCTTCCGATGAAAAACGGTTACAACCGATTTACATCAAGCTCTTTTTTGAAAAAGCATTTTCAATGCTTGGGGGCACCTATACCGAAGTGCGGGACAACATTTTTACAATTAATACATTGCCACCGCTTGTTGCAGAGCACCTGAACAAACGGTATCGCATTTCATCTGCCCTCATAAAACCAAAATTCTGTTTTGACAAACGTGTTTTTCTGGAATACCAGGCAGTACCGGACCTTGGACATGTTCACTACATTAACCCTGGAAACCCGGTTTTCGACAGTCTGGTTCAAATCGTTCGGGATCAATACCGGGAAGATGCATTAAAAGGCACCATTCTTATATCTCCGGAAGATGAGCATGCGTTCCTGGCATACTTTGTAAAATCACAAATTCTCGATGGGCGGAAGCAGAAGGATAATGAATCTATTGCAGATGAACGTCTCGGCCTTATTTACAAGGTCAAAGATGATTGGCAGCTTACTTCACCAGCAAAATTTATTGATTTACGGCCACCATCTAATTTCGCTAAACCTATTGATGTCCCAACACCTGCAGACAATAAAGAGGCTGTTGAATGGACATTTGGTGCAGTGACCATGCCCCAATTTACCGAAACACAGGAACGAGTGAAAGCCGATGCTGAAAAACGGATATCCTACCTCGAGGAGTCATTCTCCAATGTAATAATGGACATAACTGCAGAAATAAACGAACTGCAAAGTAAACTACTTGTCGGTAACCGTACCGTTGAAAAGAAAATAGCAGATAAGCAGGCGGATGTGCAGAAACTTTTACAGCGAAAAGCACGCCGGCTTGCCGAGCTTGAAAAAATGCAACAGGTTTCTTGCAAAGCACCGGTTATAATGGGTTGTGCCTATGTTGTTCCACTGACAGCAGTTGAATATGAAAATCACTTTGGTATGAGCCGGGATGATGAAGCTGAAGCTATCGCAATGGCCACGGCTATGGAATATGAAAGATCGCAAGGATGGCATCCGGAGGATGTATCAAAACAGAATGAGGGGTATGATATACGCAGTGTCAGCCCGGAATTTATGAAACGGTATATCGAGGTTAAGGGTAGAAGTGTTACCGGTGGAGTTATGTTATCAGAAAACGAGTGGAACAGACTTGCCCAACTTGGAGACTGCGCCTGGCTCTATATCGTTATTAATTGCAAATCAATACCGGAAATTTACAGGATATGTAATCCGGCAAAGAATTTAGAATGCGAAATTAAGTCTAAGGGCGTGCAGTATTTCGTGCCAGAACAGGAATGGAAATCAAAAGTATGACAATGTGTAAAAAACTTATCGAAGTGGCGATGCCGGTAAAAGAGATCAGCGCAGAAAGCGTACGCGATAAATCTATCCGGCATGGTCATATTTCAACATTGCATCTATGGTGGGCACGCAGACCATTGCCTGTTTGCAGGGCTGTAGTTTTTGCCTCACTTGTTTACGATCCACTCGATCCAAACTGTCCTGAACAATTTAAAGATGCTGTAAAACAGCTCCTTTCTGATCCACGATACAGGCCCTATGATGATATTCCCTGGACTGCCGCAAAAGATCCTCTTGAAGATAACCTTCGAAACAGATTAATCGCTTTTATAGGAAAATTCTCTGACAAGTATGTTGAATGCGAGAGCAAAGGTAAAAAATGCCCTCCTAAAGAACAGTTATCCGATTTTTCTTTGCTAAAGTGGGAAGTCCGCAAAAATGAAGAAATCATAAATATTGCCCGTAAGCTGATCTGGGTTGCACACGACCCGGAAAAGAATACTCTTGATGATTTCGACAAATGCTTTAAAGCAATTAAAAGTGCAGAAAATAACCTCTACAGTTTAAAAGATCGCCATATCGATCGGCCGGAGGTAAAGGAAAAACAGGAAGTATTGGATGCAGCAATAAAAGCATTTCTCGACAGGATGCCACGAGTATTCGATCCATTTGCCGGTGGCGGGGCAATCCCTCTTGAAGCTGCGCGATTAGGCTGTAACTCCTATGCAAATGATCTTAACCCTGTTGCGCATATTATCGAGAAAGCAAGTATCGAGTTTCCGCAGAAGTATGGGAAACCGATTGTATTTAGTGTTAAAGAATTTGAGAAAACGTATGGGGAAGATGCAATAGAGCTGCAGTGCAAAGAAGGGAATATCAGGGGTGATGAGGTGCACATCCCAAATAGATTAGCATGGGATGTCGAATATTATTGCAAAAAAATGATTAACATGACAGAGAATGAGATAGGACATTTGTATCCGTTGGATAGATATGGTAATAAACCAATTGTTTATTTCTGGGTACGTGTCGGGACTTGCTCTAATCCAAGTTGTAAAGCTAAAGTACCCTTAATGAAGCAATTTTACCTTTCCAACCTTAGGAACGGGTCAAAAAAGGTCTTTTTAAAACCAGTAATTGAAAAAAAAAGCATCACTTTTGAAATAAAACGTGGTGAGTGCAAAATTGAAGGATATATAAATAGAGGCAATCTTAGATGTCCATGCTGTGGAAGTGTAACCGATGTTGGGGAGCTTAAAAATCAATTTCTGCAGAATCAAATAGAGGAGCGGTTAGTAGCAATTTTATGGAATTCAGAGAATGGAAAAGAATACAGACTTCCTGAGAAAAATGATTATCCAAGCAGTGTAGAGCTATCTGCTCCAGAAATACCAAATGAAAAGATGCAGCCAAATTCAGCAGGTGGTGACATCCTCGGATGGGGCTACAAAAGTTGGGGGCAGCTTTATAGTAAGCGGCAACTTTTGCTCCTGCAATCGTTAACTTGTTCTTTGGGTAAAATTAATGAATTTCTTAGAAAAAAAGATGAGAATTATGCAAACATATTATCGGTTTATGCAGCTATATTAATTGACAGGATTGCTGCGCGCGGTACGAGTTTTGGTAAATGGCACATACTACAAGAAACTGTTGAACATCCATTTGGTAGACAAGCAATTCAAATAAATTTTGATTATCCTGAAATTAATACCTTTGGAGAATCATCAAATAATGCATTTGGCCAATTAGAAACTATCATCGATTTCATATTTGACGAAAGTGAAGGATTTCCTGTTAAACAAACATATTTGGGTAGTGCAGATCAATGTTCCACCAATAATAAAATTGATGCCGTAATTTCAGATCCACCTTACTATGATGCAATTGCATACGCTGATATCTCTGATTTTTTTTACGTTTGGTTGAAGAGGGCGCTTCGTTTTGTGTTTCCAAGTATTTTCGCGTTTCCTCAAACACCTAAAGCAGATGAATGTACAGCACTTAAACACCACCATGCGGATTCAATGGAGAATGCAAAGAATCATTTTGAATCCAAGTTAGCACATTCTTTTAGAAATGCATCATTACAAACAACAAAAAATGGTATTGTTGTAATAATGTTTGCTCATCAAAGCACAGAAGCATGGACAACATTATGTAATTCGATACTTGTTAGCTCAATGAATATGACTAGCAGTTGGGCATTTGATTCAGAAGTTACTGCAGCCTTAAAAGCAGACAAAGCCTATCTCGCTTCTTCCGTCACCGTCTCCTGTCGCCCCTCCCAACGCTCTGGCATCGGTTCTTTCCGTGAAGTTAAAAATGCAATAGAATCTACTGTTGGAAAAGTAGTACACGAACTTTACACGTATGGTTTCCGTGGAGCAGACCTTCTCACGGCCTGTTTTGGCTTTGCGGTAGCAGAATTCGGTAAATATGAAAAGGTAGAAAAAGCCAGCGGCGATGAAGTCACCGTACAGGAACTTCTTGAGATGGCCCGTGAGTCCGCATTCAATGCAATTATCAGCGATATTAATACTGATGATACCACCCGTTTTTATATCGGCTGGCTCAACCTGTTCGGGTTCACAGATGCGGAACATGATGATGTCCGCCGTATAACTCAAATTGGGCTTAACATAGACATAAACGAGCTTTTATCGAACCATATACTTTTGCGAAACGGTAACAAACAAACGCTTGCGACAGTTGCAGACCGTACCGGTAAGCATCCGAAGATCGGTCTCTCTAATAATCCGCTAACCATTGATAAAGTGCATCGAGCGATGCACCTTTTTTCCGGCTCCCGTGCAGAACTGGTTAGTTATATTGCAAAAGTGGCTTCAAGTACCGAAGACAGTTTCTGGCGGGTGGCCACAGCACTTGCAGAGGTTCTTCCTGCAGGAACGAATGATCACACATTGGCTTCAGGTCTTGCAGCGAACAAGGAAAGTCTCTTGAGAGATGCAAAACAGGTAACAGCGCAGGAGATGGCACAGACGAGTCTTTTCGAATAGGAACATTAGTATTATGAATGAGCTGAATGAAGTTGAAAAGGAACCTGCGTTCCTGTATGAACGTGGATTTCAAAGAAGAGATGATGAACCCTGCGGAAGTACCAATTGGGCATATTTTGAGAAGGAGTTCAAATCTGATGAATCGCAAGTATGTTTTTTAGTGCAGGTGCTGTTTGAAGTGTGCACTTGCGATGATCCTGGCTATACGATTATAGAACTCACCTCATATAGTTTTAATGGTGTGTACCTTAAAGTTATTGACCGACAAATGGAGGCTCTTGACAGTAGATTTTTCGATGACGAGACGGAGCATCGAAGGAAAGTTGGCAAATGGCCATTGGACATAAAGACAACAGCACAACTTGATACATTCTGCAATTTGCTCGGTAACGGTACGGATATGAGAGGGTTTCTATGAATACATGGTTAAATAGTGTTATGCCCAATCAGTATGTACACCACAACGCATTCAAAGAGTAAAAAGAGAATGCAGAAAATGCAGAGTACCATTTTACTGAACCAAATACGTGAGCTTATTGCGGAAGCACGGGTATCTGTTGTCAGAAATATCGACTTTATTCAGGTATGGACAAATTTTCATATCGGTAGGATGATTGTTGAGCATGAGCAGCAGGGTTCGCACCGGGCGGGTTATTCGGAAAAATTATTAATCAATATTTCCGAAAAGTTAACACATGAATTCGGTCGCGGTTTTACCGACAGAAATCTGCGATTTTTTCGTCAATTTTATCTCACATTTAAAGATCGTACAATTTGGAAATCACCGATTTCCAAATTGTACAAAAAAGAAAATGTTTCAATTTCCCAATCACAGGTTGGGAAATCTATAGAAGTTTCGAATCAAGGAATTGTGCAATCACTGATTGCACAATCATGCCCACCCGGCATTTTCACACTAAGCTGGACGCATTACCTGTTCTTAATGTCGATCGGTGACCAGGATGAACGTTCTTTTTACGAAATTGAAGCGACTTCGCAGCATTGGTCGGTACGTGAATTAAAACGCCAATTCAACACCTCACTTTATGAACGTCTTGCACTTAGCCGGAATAAATCGAAAGTTAAAGAGCTGGTAAAACGCGGCCACATCATAGAAAAACCTGAAGACACTCTGAAGCAACCGTATGTGCTTGAATTTCTTGGACTCGATGAAAAAGAAGAATATACCGAAACCGAACTTGAAACCGCAATTATTAACAAAATTGAGCACTTTCTTCTGGAACTTGGTAAAGGTTTTCTCTTTGAAGCACGCCAGAAACGTATTACAATCAAAGAAAAGCATTTTCATGTTGATCTTGTATTTTACAACAGATTATTGCGCTGTTACGTACTCATCGACCTGAAAATTGGTGAACTCACCCATCAGGATATCGGCCAGATGCAGATGTATGTAAACCATTTTGACCGTAATATCAAGCTGCCGGAAGAAAATCCTACTGCAGGAATAATTCTATGTAAACACCATGAGCAGGCAATCGTTGAGATGACCCTGCCAGAAAATAATCAACAAATATTCGCCGGAAAATACCGCTTACTTATACCAAGCAAGGCACAGCTCAGAAAGCAGATAGAATCGGTACAGCTATGACTAGTGTTTTGCATTTTAGCTTTTTTGCTGTGATTTTCTTTAAGGAGATATCATGACCCCATGGTTTAAAAATGTCATACCGCACCAGGACGTGCGGGATGGTGTTCTTGATGAATCAGTATTTGCCGCCGACCTTTCAGAAGTTGCTCTTGGGAGTGGTCGGGCTGTCTATGCAAGACCAGAGCTTTTTTTTACGAAAACATTTTTCACTTCTGGACTCCGTACAATATGTAAGCGGGTTATTGATGGGTTGAATGGGAAGATTGATTCAGGTGACCGGATTATATCGCTTCAAACAGGATTTGGTGGTGGAAAAACCCACTCACTTATTGCATTGTATCATTTAGCCAGAACTGGTAAGGACATTGCACTAATTGACAATGTTGAAGAACTTCTTACATATACCGGACCTGTCACATTCGAAAATGGAAAAGTCGCAGTTTTTACAAACAAGACATGCGATCCGACTATGGGGCGTAAAACTGACGGTATTACAATAAAAACAATTTGGGGTGAAATCGCCTGGCAACTTGGCGGTAAACCAGCGTATGAAATGGTACGGGAAAACGATGAAAAACAAACCTGTCCAAAAGGAATTTTTAAAAATGTACTTACAAAATATGCTCCATCACTTATTCTCATTGATGAGCTCGCTGATTATTGTGTTAGTGCATCAGCTGTTATAGTTGGTAAGTCTACGTTATGCGATCAGACCATAAGTTTTGTGCAGGAGCTTTCCGAAGCTGTTGCTTCGGTACCAAACAGTGTTCTAGTTGCCACACTACCTGCAAGTCCGGTTGAAGTTGCCAGTTCGCAGCTGGGAACTCACATTCTTACCTCTCTTTCAAACAGACTTTCTCGTATAAGCGCAGACACTAAACCTGTTAACGATGAAGAGATATTCGAAGTCCTCCGCCGTCGCCTTTTCGAGACCACAGGCGACAGTAAGGTGATTGACGAAGTCGCAACTAATTATGAATCTCTCTACCAATCATTGGCACTTGAGCTCCCCTCCTTTGCTCCAAAATCAGAGTATCGGGAACGTATTAGAAAATCATACCCTTTTCATCCTGGTCTTATTGAGGTTTTTCATAAACATTGGGCCAGCCATCATGATTTCCAGCGAACCAGGGGTGTATTACGCCTTCTTGCTTCAATAGTCAGCGATCTCTGGCAACGGCAGAACTCATTAGTAGGAGATGTAAGTCTGATTCATACATCAGATGTGAATCTGGCAAATCTTGACACACTCACAAGTCAGATAAAAAAGTTATGGGGTAATGGTTACGATGCAGTAATTCCGGCTGATATTTCCGGAAAAAGTTCTAATGCATTCAAGATTGATTCAAGCGTCAAAGAATATGGTGCGTACAATATTGCCCAGGGAATCGCAGCTACAGTACTTCTTTACAGCTTTGGTTCTACTGGCGGTAATAAAGGATTTTCGATTGAAGATATTAAACTTTCTGTAGTTCGCCCTTTAGGATTTAATCATAACAGTGTTAATGGTGCACTTGACAGACTCGAGGCGGCAGCGCATTATCTCTACTACTCTTCAACAGGTGCATCAAAACGGTATTGGTTTCATACAAAACCAAATATTAACATTCTTATCAATCAGGCAAAAGGGGACATAAAGCTTGGAGAGGTATATCAGGAAATTTTAAGCCGATTAACAGCAGGCACACAAACAATTGCTGGCTTTAATGTACTTGTTGCTCCTTCAGATGAAGTTCCCGAGCAAAAATCACCTACTTTAATTGTAATGCATCCCAAATATCAGATTAATGGTGGTGACATTACAGCCAAACCTGCAGGAGAACTTATAAAAAAATTGGCAACAAAGAAGGGTAATGGTGATAGAGTTTACCGTAATACGTTGCTCTTTTTGTTGTGCTCTGAAGTAGGTTTTACAAAATTATATAGTGATATACAGGAATACCTTGCATGTGTCAAAATTAGAGATGATTACCAGGGTCAGCTGGAGCAAGAGCAAAAGTCTGATATTAGAACGAAAATTGATTCTCACAACCAATCGATCGACCGATCTATTGCCAGTGCCTATACCGTAATTGCGAAGCACTGCAGTCAAAAGGGTATAGAAACCTTGACTATAAAACAATTCAAGGATCAAATAGACAGGCAGATTACGACTGTAATTCAAAACGTTTTAGTCGAGGAAGAATGGTTGCTTCAGAAAATCGGACTGAGTGAATTGAAGAAACAAAACCTTATTCCTACTCAGGATTCTCCAATCAGAGCAAAAGACGTTTTCGAAGCGTTCTTACGATATGATGACAAACCGATGATAACGAATGCAGCCGCGATACAGGATTCACTCGCTCGATTTTGTTCGGAAGGGCATTTTGGTATTGCATCCGGTGAACCAAACAAGTTCACAAGGTATTTTTTCAAGGAACAGGTTCCATTCTTTGATGTCACAGAATCAACTTATTGGCTGATTGACAAAGCACAATTTCCTATTACAACACCAGAACCATTTCCTTCTGATGAATCTGCCGAAGCTGGTCCAACACCAGAAACGGTAAAAGAGGATAACGGAAAAGAAACTGTTAGAGATTCTCAAAATGCTGTTAAGTCTTACAAGTCTATTACGATTTCCGGTAAAGTAGCGCCGGAAAACTACTCGCAGATTTTCAGCAGTTTTGTACAGCCACTTATAAATAATAAGATAGAAATAAAAATTGAAATCAAGGGTAAGACTACTGAAGCTGCCCCTATTAATGAAAATACAATGAACTACAAAATTACAAAAGAATCAGCAAGCCAGTTGGGTTTAACATTCACTACTGAAGATTAAAAAGGGAGGAATACTTGAATCATTTTCTCGCATTAGTTTATGTAGTAGCTCTTTTTCTTTTAAGCTTTGGTGCTGCTTTTGGATGTTATAAATTACTACCCGAAAGTGAGATTGCTGGCACAATTTTTAAATTCAATATGAGTGGTGGAATAGCAAGTTTTGTAATAGTGTTTTTATTGGCAAGACATACATTTAATAACTTTTGTAAGTTGCCTTCAACACAAGTTAGAAATGCTGCAACACCAACAGGATCAAACCTCGTTCCACATGAAATGCAAATTGTTTCAATCAAGGAAGAATTTAGCCAGGTTTTCTGGGATAATTACATTACAAAAACCAACCAAATAATTGACGTTTTCTTTATTTACTCTAACACATGGTTGAACGGGCATATTTCTGCACTAAAGAAGTATTTATCTAAAAATGGGAGAGAAGTAAATTTCATACTTCTAGATCCTTCATCACCAGCTATTACAGCATTGCAAACAAAATTTAATCATTCCGGTGAACCACAATCTTCATTGCCAAACAAAATTAATGAATCTATTCAGAAAATACAAGCTATGGCAACTGGCGTAAAAGGGAAATTGAGAATTTACTTGCAAGATTTTCCTCCGGCATATTCTGCATACCGTTTTGATAATGAAATAGTAATTGTCGATTACAAACAAACTCCGGGAAGAACCAATGAGGTCCCTGCATTTATTTATAATTCAAAGGATAATAAAGGCCTTTTCGATTATTATGTCGGTGATATCCAGACTTTCAAACAAAATGGTGCAAACACTACATACTCTCGTTTACACTGGGAGAACTAATTATAATGCAAATAATACACCATAATGATTTTGATGGAATGGCTTCAGCCGGTATTTTTGCCAATTTCATTGATTCTACAAGTATTGAATCGAAAGATATATTTTTCGATGCCATTGATTACAACAGAATAAATGACTATTATAACATAGACTTTCACAATTCATCATGTGTATTGGATTTTCCATTTAACCCAACAGTAAAGTGGTGGTTTGATCATCATAATACATCATTTAGGGATGATTCCTACCAGAAGGATTATAAGCCCAGTCCCTATCGATATTGGAATAGTCGCTATAAATCATGCCCTTCGCTTCTGTTCTATTTTTTTAAAAAAAACTATCCCACATATTATTCACAAATCAAAACAGTGTATAATGAATTGGTTAAACAATCTAACCTGATTGATTCAGCCATGTATGTTAGTCCTCAGCAAGTATATGACTTCCATAATAAATTTATTTTATTCAATCATTCATTAAACCACTGCTATTCTGATAAGCTTGTATATCAATTTATTAATTCTATCCGCAATAGGAATATTAATGATTTTTTTGATACCAACCAATTTAGAGAAGCTGGTGAAGTAGTAATCAATACTTTTGACAAGTACAACAACTTCTTTAAGTGTAGAATTAATTTGGAACAAAATTTAATTCTACTAAATTTTTTAGAAGCAGGTTTACGTGGTGATAGATTTTTGGGTTATCTATACAAACCTGATGCTGACTATACAATAACTATCGATAAAAAGAACTCACATTATTATTTGGGTGTTGGTTACAATCCTTGGAAAAAAAACAATAGTATTAATATCGGTAATTTGCTAAAAAGATACGGTGGTGGTGGACGCATGAATGTCGGTGCAGTATTATTTGATACTATTGAAGAATTAGAAGCTGCGATCTTAAAAATAAAACAAAAATTACAAAAATTATAGATCCACTTACCCTCCGTTCCAGCACAACAGTATTTTAAGTGGGCATTGCTTAAAGATAACACAAAGATATCGAAAATAAATTAGATATTGAAGATACCACCGCCAAGAGTAATACGATAAGAGCGGCGCAAGACAAATAAAAAGGGGTGCCCAAACGACAAACAACAGGTACAAGTTCTAATGTTAAGAAACACTAAAACTTGTACCAGCCCGTTGTTTGCAATATGTAAAGCACAATGAATTACAATCGGCGGCGGGGAAAAGAACATAAAGCATATAAATTATAATGATTCAATTGGTCTAATTTAAATATAAGGGAGATTTAAAATGCGTTACATTTATGTGGATAATTATAGAGGTTTCGCAGACTGTTACATCCCAATAATGGATGTAAATTTTATGGTTGGTGAGAATTCAACTGGTAAAACCTCAATCTTATCTTTGCTTAACCTTTTAGCTACACCAAACTTTTGGTTTACTCTTGATTTTAATCAAGAGAATACACAACTGGGTTGTTTTAGAGATATCGTCAGTGCAGAATCAAAAAATCGTGATTACTTCAAAATAGGAATTATTGAATGTGGAGAAAACTGTAATAAAAAAAACGCCAAACAAGCTTACCTATTTCTTTTAAAATTTATTTCGAAAGAAGGTTTGCCTCATGTCGCACAATATTCATTTCTTCAGGATGGAATTGCTTATACAACCATTTTCGAGGATGAAAAAATATCTTATTATGATGAAAAAGTAGAATTTGGAAATAATCCAAAAGATAATTTGATGGCGGTATTTAAAAAATGGGCAAATGTAGAGTTAAAAGAAAAAGATTTAAAAAAATTAGATATTCAATTTAATGTAAGCCGCCTATTAATTCATTTACCGTCAATAATTCAAAGTGTAATTTCTGGATCTACATCGTCAAACCGGGAAAAGCTCCGATTTGGTCTAAGATTACCTGATTTTGCAAGTAATGCAGCATGGATTGCCCCTATTCGAACTAAACCTAAGCGGACTTATGATCAGTATAAATTTGACTTTTCTCCTGAAGGTGAGCATGCACCTTATCTTATGAAAAGACTTTTAAACCAAAAAAGTATCTCTGATTCTTTCCAAAAATTTATTAAAGAATTTGGTTCAAATAGTGGATTGTTTAAAAATATTGCAGTTAAAAAACTTGGCGAAAATCCTGAGAGTCCGTTTCAACTTGATGTAATGTTAAATAAGTCTCCAATTAATGTTGAATATGTTGGATATGGTGTATCACAATGTTTGCCTATCATTGTAGAACTTTTTGCTCGCCCCAAATCTTCATGGTATTTCATACAGCAACCAGAAGTTCATTTACATCCACGAGCGCAAGCGACACTGGGTGAAATTTTCTTTCATTTCGCAACAAAAGAAAATAAGCATTTTTTTATTGAAACACATAGCGATTTTACTATTGATAGATATAGGGTGAATATCAAAAAAAGTTCAGTAGTTAAGCACCAGTCACAAGTTTTGTTCTTTGAAAGAACTACCGCAGGTAATTCTATCACATCTCTACCGATAGATTTAAAAGGTGCATACCCAGACAGTCAGCCTGATACATTTAGAAGCTTTTTTATAAACGAAGAAATGCGTATTCTCGGATTGGAGTAACAAATGTGTTTAATTATTGATGCAAATGCATTAGCAGCAACTTTGAATTCTGATGACGCAAAGCATTCTATTTTTTTACCTTTAATAAAGTGGATTGCTAAAGGTAAGGGTAAAATTGTGTATGGTGGTTCTCAAATTAAAAAGGAATATAAAGCATGTTATAAATACTTGCGAATGCTTAAATATTTAGAACAGAATGGTAAAATTGTTTTCCTCCCCGATGATGAAGTTGACAAAGTTCAAGAAGATCTTAAGTCTCGCAAAACACATCGTGATTTTGATGACAGTCATCTTCTAGCAATGGTAATAGTTTCTGAAGTTAGAATCGTTTGTACATTGGAACTACGTGCAATACCTTTTTTGAAAGATAAGACTCTATATCCAACTCAGATAAAGATACCCAAAATTTACTCAAAAGCTTCAAACAAGAGTTTACTCGTAGATGATAATATTGCAAATATATGTTTACCATGCAGTAAAGGAAATAAAGAATTAGCATGCGTTTTCAAATGTGAATAGTATTTATATATATTGGTATAAAACAATTGCACATGAATTTTGAAAAGACCGCCGCCGAAGAAGAATTGAAAAGTGGTAGGTGCTTTACATACAGCAAACAACAGCTAAAAGCCAAAATGCCTGCCGCAGGCGCAACACAGGCACTTCGGCTGTTTAGCAACCCGTTGTTGCGGCCTCTGGCCGCTTGTTAATAAATAGGATAGGTACAGGGACGTACCTTGACGATCCGGTGTTCCACCACCGCGA
>JAFGIN010000056.1 GCA_016929595.1 Chitinispirillaceae bacterium | reverse complement strand
GCTGTTGGCTGTTGGCTGTTGGCTGTTGGCTGTTGGCTGTTGGCTGTTGGCTGTTGGCTGTTGGCTGTTGGCTGTTGGCTGTTGGCTATTGGCTATTGGCTGTTGGCTATTGGCTATTGGCTGTTGGCTGTTGGCTGTTGGCTGTTGGCTGTTGGCTGTTGGCTGTTGGCTGTTGGCTATTGGCTATTGGCTATTGGCTATTGGCTGTTGGCTGTTGGCTATTGACTATTGACTATTGACTATTGGCTATTGGCTATTGGCTATTGACTATTGGCTATTGACTATTGGCTATTGGCTATTGGCTATTGGCTATTCACTATTCACTATTCACTATTCACTATTCACTATTCACTATTCACTATTCACTATTCACTATTCACTCAGTCACTGAGTCACTTAGTCACTCAGTCACTTAGTCACTTAGTCACTCAGTCACTCAGTCACTCAGTCACTCAGTCACTCAGTCACTCAGTCACTCAGTCACTCAGTCACTGCAATCTTGAATAATTATCTGTCGTTGCTCACACCGATTTTTCGATACTCTTTAAATGTCATTCCATCGATATCAACTCCATTAATTACAATCAGGTAGGTGCCTCCTCCGACACGGCGTCCCTGCTCATTGCAGCCATCCCAGATACATCCATAATCCTGGGTCGATTTTGCCTGCATCACCTCAAGCTGCCGGATCACCAGATTGCCAACTGCATCATAAATCTGCAGTTTTGCATATGAATTCCCCATTTTTTTAAGGGCTTTTCTACTGTGTATCGATATCAGTGTACCGGAGCTGTTTGCACCAATAATAGCATTGTAATGATTTCGCACGTGATCGGGCAATTGAGAAATGCCGCTGTTGTCAAATCTGATCGGATTGGGATAGATCGAGATGGTAATCCTGTTTCTCCCGATAACTTCGACGGGCACTTTTCGCGAAGTGGTTTTCGATGGCGGAGTGTTCCCCGCAGCATCCTGAGCTCCATGTACATATTGCATGAGATCCCTGCTGGTAGTTAAAACAAAGGTATGAGCTACTGACTGATCAATAATGATTTTTAAAGTGTCAATGAATGCATCCTGTGACTCTGTAGTGATTTGAGCTCTGTCCAGCAGAGCTATTTCTTTAAGGCCGGTTGCGTAAGAATAGTATGTAAAAGCATTTGAAGGACGTGTTTCACGCAGAACTGAGTTGTTGACCAGTTCACTAAGAACAAGCAGCATTGTATCCGGAGCTCCGGATCTGGTAGTATATGCATAAAGCGCATATTCGAGTACCGGCCCGATTCCATCAGTCGTCGTTTGTTTGACATATATTTTTGACTGATCTGCCTGATCATTAATTATTACCGGTATAGAACCTTCGACATCAACAAGCCAGTCGGTTTGTAGCCCCTTACTGCTGTCTTCATGGATTTTTATAATCAGTACAGAATCGGTGTTTTTTTCACCTGCTGAAATGGTACTGATCTTAAATGTTATATTTTCGTGTTTAAGAGAAAGCTGCTTTTTCAGAGATTCTGCGTCAGCGAATGTCAATAGTGTATCAAAGTGAAGTTCGATCTGGTCGATAAAGCCATTTCCGTCTGTATCCCGGGTATAGCTCATCTTTACCGTTCCAGGTGAATCCACGTTGACTTCAACAGTATCGGGAATAAGAGATTCTTCTGAAATGATGATCCGGGCAATGCCACTGTTCTCTTTTGTTATGATCCCCCGATTTGTTGCCGCACTTTCCCTGGTAGCAGTAGCGATGGACGAATCGGTGCTGATCCATGTACCGGTTTCTGCAAGTACCCGAATGTAATTTTCAAAACGGTCGCGGACGAATGCATATACGGAATCTCTTTTGTTTTCTTTCCTGAAGGTAATCGAAATGGCTGGAATATCTTCATTGAGCCGCTGGAGGGCAGATGAAGCATCTTTTCCCGCATCTACATGGTGGGGGGGGCCCGGTATGATAACAATCGGTGCTGTGGTGCTGACAGTCGCATTAGTTTCAGGATCATGAAAAACTGCTTTTATCGTGACTGTGCGCCAGGCGCGTGTTGATGAAAATTGAGTCAACTCACCTTTTTCCGTCGAAAGTGAATCAACATCGAGTTTGTCCATGATTTCCCATTGGACAAGATCGAGTTTGTCGGTTATCGGAAGGTTGTACTGGTCAAAGAGTTCGGCCCGGATGTTAATTTTTTCTCCGGCGTGTACGCTGTCACCATCTACATGTACAGTGATCTTTGATGCCACCGAGAGCATATGTGTCAGTGATGCAAACATAATAGCATCATAGGTGATCTGTTGCGCTGCGATGCTATCCTGAAGGAACTGGGGCTGGTAGGAGAGGGCTACTGCACGTCTGATCAGCTTTGCATTAATGGTATCCTGAATTGCTACCAGTACGTTCAACTCGTTGGGGCCGTTGAGTGTTTCTCCGTCGTCATATCCCTGCTGGTAGCCAAGCATGGTGATCCACTGAGGGTAGAGAATGTTGTACTTATCTGCATCAGCCTGACAGCGTCCTTCACCGAATGGAAAAAATGGCATGTCGGCGCGTTTAAGTATGGAATCAACAGAATTGGAGATAATACCGTTTAAGCCTGGATATTGAAGTATTGAATCGACGAGATAGATTTTGAGCTTGTTATCATTTTCCCGAAGCAACCCGATCCAGAGCGAATCAATAGTGGTTGCATCACTGAGTGGAGCTGGAACATTCTCAACACCATC
This sequence comes from Chitinispirillaceae bacterium, assembly GCA_016929595.1. Classification (GTDB taxonomy): domain Bacteria; phylum Fibrobacterota; class Chitinivibrionia; order Chitinivibrionales; family Chitinispirillaceae; genus JAFGIN01. Next base: position 94,244 of record JAFGIN010000056.1, on the reverse strand, counting down.
GAAGCCAAATGTGGTTGATGCAAGACTCGCAGCATCATCACCAATGGATACAATTCCGATTTTTCGTGCTACTGCTCTGCTGAAAACGGTATCGAGCTCCCTTTCATTCCAATCTACAGACCAGCCGGCATTAACATGGACGATACAGTGAGGAAGCTTCTCTTCACCCCAGAGTGCAACGACATCGTCCCACGTCGTATGATCAGCGGTTCTATTGCGAAGTGTCCTGATATTCCTGATTTTTGAAGTGTCAAGAGATTTTAATACGATATCAAGAGTTTTCTGGCCCACCGGCATGGTGGAATCATCACAGGCCCCCGCAGCATCATTCCAGATGACAGCAAGTCTGATGGTATCTTCATAATTTTTGTGTACCCGGTAAGGTGCCTGAGCATAGACAATCTGTGATAAAACAACTGAGCCGATGATCAGGAACATTATTTTTTTAAGTACTAATTGCATCGTGTTCCCCCTCCACATTAGAACGGTTAGCCAGTTTTAAAACAGAAAAACCGTATCTTTATCTTAATCTGAATCTTAATCTGAAACTGATTATAGTTAATATACAACAGCAGGAGATTTTTTTTTGGGATTTTATCTTAAATACGAAAATTCAGGATACTATTTGTATTCGATCAATATGAGTTTTAGACTTTTTTATGCGGTTAAATCGGAGATCGTATGCTGATGCCAGTTGTGTCTATCAATTTTGATGAGTCAAGGCTGACGTTACCCATCCGCGGTGGGCCGCCGATCTCTTCAGTGCGGGAGATCGTTTTGAGCAGCGCTTTATTATAGCCCCCTTTTTCAAGTACCCATCTGCCTACATCATAAAGACTGTGACGTTGTGGTCCACCCAGATGATAAAGCCCATATATGCTTTGTCTGATACATATTTCTGTTACCGAAGCAATGTCCTCACAGGCAATGCAGCTGCGCCACTCATCATGAAATAGTGTTAAGGAAAGAGATCTTCTGAGCCGGTAATCTATAAAGTCAACAGCTCCCTTATCTCCTGTGACCGAATCTCCAATCGGGAGGCCCAGACGGATTACCGTGTGATTTCTGGTTTTTCGGATCTCATTTTCCGCCTCAAGGATCGTTTTACCAGCGACACTCACCGGATCGGGAATGTCGTTTTCACGATAACCATCAGGCGGTGCATTATTTCCCGAAAAAACAAGATCCGCGCTTAGATAGATAATATGCGCTTTATCACCAAATGTTTCGCATACTGCCCGTGCACCGTCGGTATTGAGAGCTTCAGCCCAATGCGGACGTTCCTCGCATACATCAAGATCGCAGACGCCGGCGCAGTGCACGATATGTGTGGGGTTGAATAGTTCCCTTATCTCTGATAATCCGGTACGGTCTGTAATGCACAGGGGAATGGTGGCTTTAGGGACTTTCATCTTTGGAGAACGTATTCCAAAAACCGAAAAGTCATCGAGACGGCTCAAGTGAAGAAATACCGGGTATCCGTGTATCGAGGTGGTTCCTGTAACTAAAACCCTATACTGCATCAGGTACTGTTTTTTCTGCTCTATTCTTTGCGTTTGCAGCAATGCGCTTCTGATGGAAAATGAAATAGATATTTCGCAGGTAGATGAAGACACCTGTTGCCTGACCAATAATATAAACGGGGTCCTTGCGATGTATTGAATAGACAAGCAGGAGTAACCCGCCACCCAGGGAAAAGTACCAGAAAGCTTCAGGAATATGCGATGCCTTTCTTTTCTCGCTTGCAATCCACTGGATCCCGAATCGCGCTGTAAATAATGCCTGCGCAATAAAGCCTACGATTACCCATGTGTCCCAGATCATTGTTCAATCCTTTGTATGTGATAGTGAAGTTTACGGTCGAGTATCCACCTGACAGCCAGCGTGTCCATGAGTCCATTAAGTGCGCGGTTTCCAATACCATAATGTGATTTGCCTGCGCTGCGTGCCCGATGCGAAACAGGAACCTCTTTAACCCTTGCTCCATACATTCTGCAGAGTGTCGGCATAAATCGGTGCATTCCATGGTACAAACGCACTTTTTTTATTATTTCGCTTTTAAAAACTTTCAGTGAGCAACCGGTATCACGTATGGAGTCTCTGGTGATAAAATTTCTCACACTATTTCCTATACGTGAAGATATCAGTTTTACAATAGAATCGTTTCTCCTGGTCCTGGTACCGATTACAACTTCATATTCGGGGTAGAATTTCAGAAGATTGATTACATCAGCCGGGTTGTTCTGGAGGTCCGCATCCATTGTGATAATCACTTCACCTGCTGCAGCCTGAATTCCGGCATCAAATCCTGATGACTGGCCATAGTTTTTGTCAAAGACGATAATCTTAATGTAAGGGTAGGGTTTTCTTAATTCCTGAAGGCATTTCAGACTGTTGTCGGTACTTCCATCATCAATGAAAAGTACTTCTGAGGGTGTCTGAAGTTTCCCGATCACCGGATCGATTTCCGTGAGCAGCTGAGCAAGATTTTCTTCCTCATTATTGACAGGTATGACAAATGAATATTTCATTGTTGTTTATCCCGTTTGAGAAGATAATATGTTCTTCCCTTGATGACCGGTTTGTTTTTTATAAATCGTAACTCTTCACGTTCGAATTTACTATATAGAACCGGATAGTGTGCAAGAGAATCTCTTCCTGCCTGATCGGTGATGACATACTCTGCGTCGTAACTATCCACACTGGCCTTCCCGCCAGCCATCACCAGTGCCCACCCTTTTGGCAGTGTCTTAAGATTATAAATTGCCAGTGAGTCCGATTTCAATTGCTTCCACTTGTACACACAGGAACGTAATGCCTCACCGGTAAAGAGCGGATAGATGACCATCGTCGTTAAGATCGTAAGACTGATAATAACTGCGGTAATGGAATATTTCCGGATCGGACCTGAATTGTACAATATCCAGGCAATTACAATAATCAGTGATGGAAATACAGGAAGCAGGTAGCGATCCTTGCTTGCTGAAACAAACAGGAGAAATAACGTAAAATAGACGATGCTCATCATGAGCGGCAGCCACAGTTCCTTTGTAATCGATGGTTTCTTTCTGATATAGTGCCACGCTGCAAATGATGAAAACGGCAGGAGAAACACAAATAAAACACCTGCATAAAAAAGAAAATGTCGTGGAATATACACAAATGGTAATGAGGTAAACTGTGCAGATTCACTTTTGATATTCGCCATTACTCCGGATGCGTTTGCAGAGAAAACAGAAATATACCAGGGCAGGCAAACTGCGAGCAGAATCAAAATATTGAGCGGGTTGCAGAGTTTTAACAGGAGCTTTTTCCAGTTATCGGGTCTGATAATCATGAGATACAGGATATAACAGGCTAGTACCAGAAATCCGGCGGGACCTTTAGATAAAAATGCGAGTCCGATTGCAAGAAATGCTGCCGGGTATAAAAATTTTGCCGAATCAATTTTGCGTACCACAAGCGCAAAAAAGTAGAGTGCAAGTGTGGTAAAAAAAGTAAGAACAGGGTCGGTCATTGCAATTCGTGAGAAGGAGATAAACAGGGCTGATGATGAAAGAAGAAGGACGGAAAAAAGCCCGAACTCAGCTTTGTCAATATAGAGCCGTGCAAACCGGTACAGAAGCAGCATTGTCAGAACCGAGAAGAGAATCATCGGAACCCGGGTACTCCACAGTGAAATACCAAAAAGCTTATATGATGCTGCAACGATCAGGTAGGTGAGAATCGGTTTTTGAAACCGGGGTTCACCGAAATAATGAGGGATGACATAGCTGTCATTGGTAACCATCCATGCTGCTGAAACCGAATAAAACGATTCGTCTCCCTGGAGCGGATAGGTGTTGTTTATTGTCAATGAAATCATCGAAACAAAGAGCAGTATCCACAGCAGAAGTTTTTTCGACGGGTGTAATGTTTTTAACTCCAAAAGAGAACATCCTGTGGCTATAATGAAAATCAAAAAGACGGTTAAAATTATATAAGCAAATATTTGATCCGAAGAATGCTAAATGGTGCTTTTCGGATAAATTGTACTTAATAATATATTGGCTTTGAAAAATAAATTGATGCTGAGGTGATGAGAAGAACAAAAATTGGTATGGCATTCAGAAGGCGGAATGGAATGTAGAAAATTCAGTAAAGAATGCGAAATTTAAGCATGTTTTTCTTATGGATGCATCGATTCCCGCAATTTCTTAAGGGACTGTGCAGGTAATGTGGATGTTTAAATGTTTTGTTTCTACTCGGGTACTTTCAGATAGGCGATTACAATGCCAGACGATTTAAAAAAAAATAACCCACTTAAGTGATTCTCCAGCAATGGAACCCGTAAAAATGATTTTTGGGGCATTCGCACTCCCTGAAGTATTTTATTTTTTGCATTATGTATTTAATACTACAACAATTTTTTTTCATTTCTCATGAAGTGGTTGCGGTGTTTATCGATAAACTATCTTTTGGAAGGTTTGGTCCTGCACATTAAAATCTACTGCTCAGAATAATAATTCATCATGGGGAAAAATCCGAACATCTTCTAGGCAAAGTGAAGAAAAAACGCATATTAGAAGATTAAACGGGAGAATCAATCCTATGCACAGTTCATTGCCACACGATACCTGAAATTATTTTGCAAAAGTATTGGAGTTATTTTATGAACCTGATTGAATTAGTTTTAGTTAACTTTCGAAGATACGAAAAGGCCAGGTTTAAGTTTCATTCACAATTTACTGTACTGATTGGAGAAAACGGAAAAGGAAAAACAGCGATACTTGACGCTCTAGCAATAATGCTGGGTACCTATTTTCAGGGCTCCGGGATAAAAACTGGTGCACCAAACATTACACAAGATGATGCCAGGCTTATGGTAAAAGAAAAGGGCGACCAGTTATTCTATGAATCAGAAAAGGACGTCTCATTAAATGTCGTTTTAGAATACAGATATATGTACTACAATTTTTACCGTTTAAAAGGCGACAGAGGCAGACTTGCGAGAAATTTTATACAAATTGGTGATATTGACCGAGTAGAAGCAATTAAGAAAGATGATTACTTTCTACCTTTACTACTTTATTATGGTTCTGGAAGACTGTGGGATAAACATCGTAATGTCGAAACTGAAAAACCTGGTTCTCAAATGGATGCCTATCGTTTTTGTCTCGATCCGAAATCTGACCAGGCAGCTTTTGAAAAATGGTTTAAAAAGCTCTCATTTTCAGAACTTCAAAAAAGTAAAAAGATTGCAGCATTAGATGCGGTAAGAAATGCAGTTCTTCAATGTATTCCAGATGCAATTGCATTTTATCACGACACAGATGAGGATAGAATTGTAATTAAACTCGAAAACGAAGGTATTATTCCTTTTAATAACTTATCAGATGGATATCGCAATGTTATCGCTATGGTAGCTGATATTGCACATCGGGCTGCTAAACTGAATCCCGGCCTGATGGATCGGGCTGCCTTAGAGACAGAAGGAGTAGTTTTGGTTGATGAAATAGATTTACACCTTCATCCCAAGTGGCAGCGCCGTGTTGCCAGAGATCTCCAGGCTGCTTTTCCTAAAATGCAATTCATAGCTACAACACATTCACCATTTATTATTCAATCTCTGGATCCTGGTGAAGTTATCGATCTTAATCAGTCACCAATTGAATCTGAAATTTTTACGGGGGAGGAACAACTTGCTGTACCCGGCCCACAACACCCATTCAGTAACCGTTCAATTGAAGATATTACTGAGGAGATAATGGGTGTAGAGGTACCACAGAGGAGTTATCGGTATAAACAAATGTATGATACAGCAAAAGAATATTATAAACTCCTTGAAGAAGCGAAGCATGCTGATAATAAAGTGGAGCTTGAAACTGTTAAGAACAAGCTGGATGCTCTATCTGCACCGTTTAGTGAAAACGTTGCGTATCATGCATTTCTTGAAATGGAAAGAATTGCTGCTGGTTTTGGCAGTTTCTCAAAAAAAGGTGACAATGAAAAATGCGACCGATAAATCGTCAAGATCATCCTAAAGATAATGATGGAAATTTAATTACATTTTCTAGTTACCAGAACGCACGACCGTATCTATTAAGCAGGTTAGGCTCATATTGTTCATACTGTGAAATGCGATTAGATGCAAGTCTTGCAGTTGAACATGTTCTTCCTAAAAAACCTGAAGGCGTTACAGAAATAATAAAATCTCGTGAACTTGACTGGAAAAATTTTTTATTAGCCTGCACGAATTGTAATTCAACAAAAGGGGATAACGTGCTCGGGACGAATGCGGAGAGAGGCGGTTGCGTATTCTGCTGTACTTGAGTCATTTGTCAAAAATGCTGCTAACACCAACCAAATGCATACCCATATACTATTAAATACTCTGGAACAAAATTAAGATAAAAGTTCCTGATTTGTGTTAAAATCCTCTTCGGTGCAGATACAGGAGATTGTTTCAAGGTACTCTATTGCCTGCTCAATAGTATCGAATACACCAGATTCAACACTTTTTTTTGCCAGATCGTTTAGTTGAAATAGAAGATTCTCCGGCCAGTATCCGAATGTTTCCCCCGTATCCTTCCATATTAACACTAAAGCCTTTTTTTCGCCCCTCCTGATTATCTCTTTCACATCGTTGATTGATAGATAATTCATGTTACCACCTTAGACTTTATTAGATTGAAATCAGATAGCTTACGCTATGACGGAAAAAATCCGCAATGTTAAATCCACATTTTACTATGGATAGTTAAAACGTTTAACTTCTACTCGGGTATTTCAGACAGACAATTACATCGCCAGTCGTTTCAAGAAAAATAGAGTTGTTTTAAGTGCATGTTCAGTCATGGAACTGATTAAAATGATTTTGTTGGGCATTTGAACCCCCTGAAGTATTTTAATTGTTTAAGTTAATGAATAATAATATAGTCAATACCACCAATATAACACACTGCGTGTGAAAAAACAAGAAAAATCACACTTTTAAGTATATGGTTGATAAAAGAGTTTGTAATTTATTGATTTTTATCATTAACCATTCAGAAGATCTGTTTGGGAAAAAAATGAATGTATCCGATTTTGCCAGGGTACTTGAAGTTCCAAGGAGTTCTATTTCTGAAGTTCAGGCTTATCGCAGGGAACCATCAAAGACTGTACTTCGCAAAATAATGGAACTGTATGGTGTAAATTTAATTGATGATACATATCTGAGCCTGGTCAGCAGTGATGAGTGTCGTGATCTCTATCCTGAAAGTGATAGACCGCACCAGCTCATTGCAATGTTAAAGCGCCTTATCGTTTCGAAGCGGATGAATAATGCTTTGAAAAAATATTCCGGAGTAATGGAAGAGAGTTCTGCAGCATCTGATGATGAAGATACAACCAGGCAGATCATTGAGATCAGGCGTTTGACAAATCAAAATGATATCCTGCAGTATGAAAACAGCGAATTAAAAAAAGAGCAGTTACAATTATTGAATGAGATCGAAAAGCTTAAAGATGTATATAACAGATATACTGCACTGGTGAGTGATAACCAGCGTATCATAAAAGAAAATCAGGAACTCAGGGAAAAAATACAGTCGCTTGAATCCAGCAAAAGCGTTGAGGGCAGTTCGTGAACGGCTGTAAAAAAAAATGAATCAATCCACTCTCTTCTGGTCTTGACACATTCCCACACTTGACTCCGTCATATTGGTGTAAAAAAAATGCAGCGGATATTCAATTCTCAGGCTTAAATGTTCTTGAGACGTTCTGCAATGTTCCATTATGATTTTTTACAAAAATGGGCTGTAGGCCCTTCGATTATTGTAGTAAAAAATGCTCTCCAAAACACTCCTATTCCCTTTTGTTACGCGTTCCCCCATCCGCCTTCGGCACCTTCCCCCGATTACGGGGGAAGGATGGGACAGGGGTGCTGATGTAATGGTACTCAGTGAAGCTCTTCTGCTACAATAATATATGTTCTACAAACATTTAATATAAAACAGATCATATCTGAAATATCCAGTCTCACAATGTTAAGTAAGGGTAAAGGCCAGATTGTGGTCTGACACGTCTTCACATTGAATAGCGAATGGAGAATATTGGAAGCAGTGCTGGCGAATAATCCCCGATTTCCGGTTTTGCGGGCCCTGTCTCAGGTCGATGGCTTTCCAGGTGGACAGAATCCCATTCTTTTTCCTGAAGTAGTTTGTGCGGCTGGAGTCAGTATTGATTGAATGGCTTTAATAGCTATCTGAATATCACGTTCATTTTTACACATTCTTTTCTCAAGCCCCTCAATTGCAAGCCGTAGTGCCTCATGGTTAATGAGCATACTGCGTAATCGAATGAATGCGCGTATTATAGAGACATTTATCTGAATTGCATGTTCAGAATTGAGTACGCTTGAAAGCATTGCTACACCGCTTTCGGTAAATGCATAGGGCATAACAGACGAGTGCTTGAGTTTTGTCAACCGGTCACACATTGTGACCAGTTCATCCCGCTCGTTGAGGGTCAACTGAAACATAAAATCGTTTGGAAATCGTATCTGATTCCTTTTGACTGCCTGATTCAGAGCTTTTGTCGGAACCTGGTAGAGTATGGCAAGATCTGCATCGATCATTACTTTTTGCCTACGAAATTCAAATATTCTTTCTGTTATCGTTTCAACGGGAATGATATCGGCCATAGTAAATTCACTTTCTTAATGTCAAATATTCCGTGGGCAGACAATGCTCAATAAAAATTTGCAAAAAGTATTGATCTCCGGGGTAAGGCATTCCGGATGAGACTATTTTCTGGCCATGAATATTCCATACTCCCACAGATTTTTTTTCATTGCAAAATATTGATTCCAGAGCGCATCAGTAGGGTATTGTCGTATTCTGATTACTCTGTCGATGATATGCAGCGGTAAAAATGGTAGTGATACAAAGAGCATGATACGTGAAGTCTTTTTTACATTTTGTGTTACATTACGATAGGTCGTTTCGCTGAATCCTGCTTCACGGGCATATCGGGCGAACTGTTCAGGGGTTTTTAGATTATTGACAAGCCATCCATCCATCCAGCGTGTCATTAACCACTCATCGTTTCCTTCGTAATGTTCTCTGCTGGCAAATCCATCACCAATGATCACTCTGCCATTCTCTTTAAGAACCCTGCAGGCTTCTTTAATAAAATCCTGTTTACTTTCTGCATAACAGATGCTTTCCAGACCCCATACAGCTGTAAATGTCTTATCAGCAAATTCTGTGTGCATATAGTCCATCTGACGGAATTCAACCAGATGGCTGACACCTGCTTTTTCTGCATTTTTATAAGCAAGATCAACCTGACGAGGAGTGATGGTAATACCTGTTGCTTTACAGTTAAATGTTTTGGCCAGAAATATGCTTGCACCTCCAACACCGCACCCTGCGTCGAGGACGTGATCACTACTGTTTATTCCGGCTGTTTTTGCCATAACTTCATTAAATCGCAATGATGCCTGACGCTGGGTTTTTACATCATCATCCCAGAAACCATAATGCATATTGGGCCCCCAGAGTTTGTAGGCAAATTCATTGTGATGGTAATAATCAATTATTTCCTTTTGAGTCCATTGCATAATAAACACTTTCGATGATGATTAAAAATGCCGTTACTTTCATGGTGGTCAGGTTTTTCGAAGTATCTTCCGAATCTTTAAATATAAATATCCTGCGCGATTAATACCTAACTTATGCATCCTGGATGGGGATAATTAAGATACGCTCTGAGAGTTGATGCATAAGTTAGCCATAGCAGTTACAGAAAATGAGAGGTTAAAAAAGGTATAACCGGCGGGTTTATATCAGCACTTTTTCGATAGTTGTTATCGGGGTCGATCCTCAATTACTGTGCTTTTCGATGCCGATACCGATTCCGAGCCCGACTGCGAAATGAAAACCAATGCATTGTATCATGAGACAGTTAAGAAACCACAATCTTGAGATAAGTGCCGGATATTTCAGTAAAAAAAGGTTATCTTATATGAAGCGGTCAGGAGAGACTGCATTAATTCCTATATTTTATGCGGGGGATGTATGCAATTGTTAAGGCGAATCGTTGCTGTTTTCATTTTCAGCACCATTCTTCCATCTGGATTGTTTTCACAGGTCATAGATACCGCTAATGCATTTGACAATCTTCGCTACAGATTATCAAAAGACAAAAAAGTGACCATTGCTTATCTGGGCGGTTCTATCACGCAGGGCCAGGGGGCATCAAATCGTGCCGTAACAAGCTGGCGGCCCCTGACTACTACCTGGTTTAAACAGAACTATCCGCAGGCAACGGTAACTGAAATTGATGCATCATGGGGTGCTACCGGATCTGATCTGGGGGCATTCCGCTGTACCAGAGATGTCTGCTCCAAAAGGCCGGATCTTGTGTTTGTTGAATTTGCAGTAAATGACTGGCAGAAAACCAGTGCCAATGTTCAGCCCTATATGGATGGCATTGTACGGAATATCTGGAGAACGCTTCCAAATTGTGTAATTGTTTTTGTATACACAGTGCATAATAATACCATTTCTCATTACGATAAGGGGACTGCACCACCCGCTGTTCTGGCACAGCAGGCTGTTGCGGATCATTACAAAGTCTGCACGATAAATATCGGTAAAGCACTGTGGCTGGCGATAAAAAACGGAAAAGGTACTCTTTCTAGCTATACAGCCGATGGAACGCACCCTACAGATGCCGGATACAAGGTATATGCAGATGAAATTGCGGGGGTACTCAAGCGGCACCTTTTCACTCCCGATCTGCCCGATGGCTACATACCAGTACAGCTTCCCGATCCACTGGTTGAAAATACTGTTGATAACGGTGTTATACATATGGCAGATAAATTATCCTTTACCGGATGGACCAATAAGGCATCCGGGGAAGTTCGTTTTCCCAACCAGATAGTTTGCAACAAGCCGGGAACTAAACTTGTCTATACGTTTAAAGGTACGGCATTAGGTATGTACTGGGTTCCCAACACCGATGGCGGACAGATGCGCTGGTCAATTGATAATTCGAACCCTGTCAAAATGTCCGCATACGCTGCAACATCACGCGGTATCTTTCCTGTATTGACCAATAAACTCAAGGCCGGGACTCACACGTTGACAATGGAGGTTCTTTCAACAAAAGATGGAGGTTCCTCGGGTAATTATATACGTATTGGAGCACTGTTTGTCGATGAGGATATTGATCAGGGTAGTACTGCTGCCCACAATGATAAATCCAGGATGCATAACCCTGTCTGTAATTTCAACATTGTTCCGGGCTGTATACGCAATTTTCCCGATTTTCTTATTCTGAAATCGTCAGTAACAGATTACTTTTCCATCACCCGGGTTGCCCTTACTGGAAAAACCACCGAATGCCTCTTTTCAGGGAGACTCAGTTCCGGTTTGCATCAGATTAAACTGGAACCGAAAAATTCCAGTGGTGGAATGTATGTTCTTCGTATCAAGGCTGCGAAAAATGGGCAGGCTGCTTTGAATATAGTATCTGTTAAATAAAACAGGTTAGAATGTTTGTAAAAAAGTATATAACAGAAGAGGATATATGAATAAAAATGTACAATTTGTCATCCGGTTTTCCGGAACTGTTTTCATGATTGGCATACTTTGGTATGCACGCGGTGATGTACGTGTTCCCAAGGCATTTTCAGACCATACTGTTCTCCAGAGAGATATGAAAGTTCCTGTCTGGGGGAATGCGTCTGCCGGCGAAGAAGTAACAGTATCAATTGGCACTCAGAAAAAAACGGTGACAACTCCGTCAAACGGCTCCTGGAAAGTGCAGCTGGACCCGATGGATGCTGCCGGGCCACTAACGATGACCATCGAGGGAAAAAATAAGATTTCCGTAAAAGATGTTTACATTGGTGAGGTATGGCAGGTTGCAGGCCAGTCGAATATGGATACGCGCTTAAGCTTTTATTCAAATCTATCCGATTCAATTAAAAAAGCCGATTTCCCGTTATTACGTTATTTTACTCTTCGTCAACCGGGGCAGGCATCTGGCGGGGGAAATCCATGGATTGTTGTCTCACCTTCAACAGCCGGTAATCTTTCTGCTACCGGGTATTTCTTTGGTAAGGAAATTTTAAAAACCACTAATGTAGCTGTCGGGCTGGTGGTTACTGCTGTTGGCGGTACAACCATAACCCAGTGGATGGATCCTGCAACGCTTTCTGCACATCCCAAAATTACCAATTCTGACAAAGGAGATATGTGGGATCTGTGGGTTGCACCTGCATTGGGATATGGTATTAAGGGGACAATATGGATTCAGGGAGAGCAGAATTGTAATGCCACTGATGCACCTCTGTATGCAGAACGGTTTAAACTTTTAATAAAAGGCTGGAGAGCTGCATGGGGGCAGGGTGACTTTCCCTTTTATTTCGGACAATTGTCCAGTACCTCCGGGACCCTCGGGGCTAATGACAAGAGCAATGTAGCACAGGTACGGGAAGGGCAGCGGCTTGCACTTTCCCTTCCAAATACAGCAATGTCGGTCAATTTTGACATCGGCACTGGGGACTGGCATTATAAGAATAAACCTGAAGCTGCCAGACGACTTGCACTCCCGGCAAGAGTTCTGCTTTATGGTGAGAAAGATCTTGTTTATTCCGGACCGCTTTATAAATCAAAAATTGTCGATGGAGACAAAATCAAACTGATATTCAGTAATACAGGTAAAGGACTTGTCGCAAAAGGCGGTGATCTTTCCGGTTTTGCGATAGCCGGGGCTTCAGGCTCTTTTGTTTGGGCAACAACAGCAACAATCAGTGGCGATACCGTAATCGTGAGCAGTTCATCTATCAAAAAACCGACCCGTGTCCGCTATGGGTGGTCCAATGTTCCAAAAGCATCATTACATAACAAGGAGGGATTACCGGCACCCCCATTTACTACAGAGAGCCCTGAAATTGATATACCTGTAAGTACCTCTTTTAAACCGTTTGTTGCAAAGCACAGTACCAATATGGTCTATGGTAACATGCTGAGTATATTTGTGCCTGTAAATGCACTCGGAAGGAAGGTCACGTCGCAGGGACGCAGCGCTTCACAGATCATATGGTATTATCAGAATGGTAGTAAAGGTGCCAGCCGCGTTGTGAAGGATGGGCAATTTTTAGGGATACCTGAGTTCCGGGAGTAAAAATAGCATTACAGCCATATTTTTAATGTAGGGATGGTTTTAAACGGGTAGGGGCCCGTTGCAACGTGCCCTTACGGGAAACATCATAATGCGGTTCTGGTATTGCGACAACGTGTTTTTACGAAAAAAACATCATAATGCTGTTCCGTTTATCGCATCAATGTGCACTGACGGGAAATAATGCAATGAGGTCTCATGATTATACATCAAAACATGTCAAAATGGATTCCTGCGGTAAAAATACTAATATTGACAAATGTAGTGAAGATGCCGGAAAATTTCGTATGCGATCAGTTGACTCCACCTTGTACTGTAGTCACCTAACGCACTTACCTATCCTGCCTCAGCGCCATCGATGGATACTTCTGATCCGGCAATGCAAGGTAATCCCATCCATCGAAATCGAAGCCTAATGTAAAGGAAAGTCGGTTTCCGCCGTATTTTTCACTATCGAGTCCGCGATCATACCTCAATTTAAACGCCATCGGGTAGGTATTGAACGATTTCGTTTCGAGTCGTATCTCTGCTCCTGCCGAGAGAAGCCAGTCTTCACGCTCGAATTTAAAGAAATCGCTGGGATTTCTCCATCCTGCACCACCGCAGAGATGAACATCGCCATAGAGACGTTCTAAATGAAGGAATGAGAGCTTCCTGTTGATCATATCTTTCCACAGTGGAAATCTGTAGGAAACCTCACCACTCATGACTGCTTTACCTGTGATGAGAAGCGTATCATAATACAGAAGAGCTGACCCATCATTGGCGGTAGGTTTTACTTTTACATCTCTGTAATAATAGTTGTATCCTGGAAGCCAGACACCCGGAAGGTAATAGGAGGGAAAATCGGTATCCTCTTTTACTATCTGGATCGCAGTTCCTTTCAGGTCAAGATGAACTGAATGCTTCCTGTATAGTGGTGATGTCAGACCTGTTTTAAGATGTGCAGTCACCTGATGGAAGAGGTAATTGTCATACTGCTCTTTTAAAAGTGCGCTTTCAGCGAAACTGTTCTCCTCTTTCAGAGAGTGCTGTCCCCAGAAATCATATTGTATCTTTCCAGCCAGTCCTCGTGGAGCTATGTCCATTTCCGGGGCTGGTACTTTTGTAATTGAAACTGCCATTACTCCTGCTCTGTAGCCTTTGCTGAGATTGTATTGAAAGGTAGCAGTACCAAGATCGAGTGCTACATCGTAAATGTTAAGACCAAGGATCAGGCTGAGGCCGGCAGTGAGGCTGTTATTCGCTGAATAGAAACTTCCTCCCGGATTTGATACCTGAAGATTCAGATTGTGAAGGCGGGCTCCATAATTGAGCAATTCTGTCTGCTCTTCGGTTTCGTTAAAAAAGTAATCCCTTGCGCTGATTCCTCTGAGTGAATAGTCAAGGGAGAGTGAGAGTGGCGTTCTATTAGTACTTCCGAAAACAGTCAGGTCGTAATCAGATTTTGGATTGAGAACGATCTCTGATGGGTCAACAATGAATAGTGCTCCGAGTTCTGAACCAATACCTGAAAGGGTCAAAGGTTCAATTAAATTCACTACAAGACCCATTTTTACGGTTGAACGTACTTTGCGAAGTTTAAGAGTGTCCGGATCCTGTTTTCCTTCACCAATAATAATGGGGGAGATTAGTAACTGACGGGGAAAGTAGTTATAGGGATGTTTGCTTCCGTGAAGAACCAGTTCCGTTTCCTTATTCTGGAGCGGACGTGTAGCGATAACTGAGCCCACTTTTATGGTATCGAGTACTTTAATGGTGTCGATATGATAAATATTGTACCCATCTTTATCATATCCTGCGTAAACTAATTCTGTCCCGTCGCGAGATACTGATGGAGTAAAGGCTCCACCGGAAACATTGCTGAGCATTTCAATTGTACCAGAT
Source organism: Chitinispirillaceae bacterium (assembly GCA_016929595.1). Classification (GTDB taxonomy): domain Bacteria; phylum Fibrobacterota; class Chitinivibrionia; order Chitinivibrionales; family Chitinispirillaceae; genus JAFGIN01. The sequence continues at coordinate 79,196 of JAFGIN010000056.1, read as the reverse complement.
GCAGTTTCATAACGGTAAATGTTAAAAATACCGGTTCGATTTGAAGAAAAATAGATGTATTTGCCATCGCTACTGTAGCAGGGGTCTCTTTCATCGCCGTCGGTACCGTATACAATTTTGCAGGTACCTGTAAGAGTGTCATAAATGGCAATGTTTCGTGATTTTCTTTCAAAATAGCTGAAAACTATACTTTTCCCATCAGGCGCCCAGTCGATACTGTAAATGAACCCTATCCGTGCATCATCGTTTTTTTTCGGGTAGAGCAGACGGGGTTTGTTCTTGCCGGTTGTGTCAACAAGTACAAGTTCAAAATGATCAACAATCCGCCGCGCTGCAGCGATGACATCACCATTGGGAGAAAACGCTGCAGAGAAAACAGATTGCTGCGTAGTAAGCCGTTTCTCGGTTTTTTTGGGAAAAAACGAGAACGGCTTCCTGAGCCCGTCGGGGAGTGTATCAATAAAGAGATCACGCGTTGGATCACCGCCTCTCTTAGACGGAAGAATCGATTTGCGGTCTTTAATGCTTGTATAGACAATTTTTTTACCTTGCGGATAGATATCATAGACACCACGTACAGGAAGAAGAGGATTTTTAATTTTTGAAGAATCTATCGAAGTGTCAATTGGTACGATGGTGAGATATGTTCTTCCAAAGGCTGATTTTCCATTGGATAAAAAATAAACAGACTTGTCATCGGGAGAAAATTGCGGCCGGAAATTAATATATCCAACTTTGCTTATTTTCTTTCCATAAACTTGTGTTCCAATCGAATCTATCTGGTTTTTGTAATGATTGTCGAGGTCTGCTTTCCACTCCCTGTAAAGCTTCCTTCCGGATATTCCCAGTACTGCCTTAATTGAAGCATCAAAATCCAGACGAGGAAATTTTGCGCTTTCATAGAGCATTGAAACAACTTTCTCATATCCGTACGTTTTTGCAATATATCTGACAAGTGAAAAACCATGGTTGTACGTTTTTTCGTAATCGTCACCTCTGCCGGTAAATACCTGCATGTGATCCCAGGAAAGTAGTTGATTTGAAAGTGTAAGAGTACGGAGTATCATATCGCGATGTGAGTCCCAGGAGTCTGCGCCGTGAAGAGAACTTTCATACTGGGCGATACCCTCGGTGAACCAGTGCGGCAAAATCGATTTCGGAACAAGATGAAATGGTTCTGCGCGGTTTTTCTCGTTAGGGTGGCTAAAATATCCCAGGCGGATATCCGAAATGGGAGACTCTGTTTTCAGGCTTGCCCAGATAGATACTCCATGGGCATATTCATGCGTAATGACATCATCAAACCAGTTATGGGATCCACGCATATTAAAATCAAAATCAACAGTGTTGACCATAATTGTCTTAGTCTGTGCAAGAGACCAGCCGTTACCTTCATCAGATTCGAGAATGACAACATCAGTTTTGCCGGGAAGAGACAGATGGTAAGTGTTTTTGTAGATGTCATATAGTTCTTCAAGCTTCTTCGTAACCCGCGCTGTCAAATGTTCACAGCTTTTGGAAAAATGAACCCTGAAGTGTTTTGATTCGACGGTATACATTTTCATGTTGTAGGCGTTGAATCTGGCAGCATTGACATTAACGCTGAGTAACAGAAGAAAAAGAGTAACTAATAGATTTCGAAACATTGTTCTACCTTGAAAAATTATTTGACTACCGCCATTTTCCAGTAACGGACATGCTTTTTACTATTGATTGTTGCTTCCATTCGGCAACGGTACACACCGGGACCGAACTTTTTCAGGGAAACCAGGTGTTCATTCCAGTCCGGGTAACTGCCCGTGAGATCCGCTGGTGCAGATCCCATTGTTGACTTTGAGTATACATTGACCCCAGTTATGCTGAATATATCAAGCCTGACTTTTGTCGCTTTCCCGGAAAAGGCATATCGGAATACCGTTTTCTCAGCTCCATCAGTGGGGTTTGGATAATTATAAAGCCGTACGGGTTCTGTCTGAACACTCTTTTGTACCGGTTTATAGCTTCCATAAGCAAATGATCTTCCCTGATCAAAACCCGGCATCGGCCAGAATAGTGTGTCAAGTAGAAACTCATTACCAACTTCCCATCGGTATGCCCATCCATTTTTAGTGATGGCGATAAGATCTGGTGTACCATTTAGATCCATGTCTGCAATCATTGGTGATGTTTGCAGAGGAGAACCTGCTGAAAGCGGCCAGATCGATTGCAGATAACCATTCTTAGTTGTCATGGGGCGCTGAGGCTTGGTTGTTGTGCCTCTGGCAGCAACTGCATCGATATACCCGCCCGGGAGCACATAGGGGAGTATGAGAGAATCTGAATACTGAAGAATCGTATCGATTTCAGATGGCCGCAGATCCCAGATACTGTCAAGCATGCCACTTTCTGCGGTATACCAGATTTTTCCGGCGTTACGCTCTGCCCGAACAACTTTTGATATACCGAAAGTGACCTTTTCACCTGTGGCGGTAGCAAATAGAGCAACTGGTTTATTATCTTGACTCGTAACAATTGCGGGAGAAGAAACAACGCTCCCCTTCTGATACCAGTATTTTTTATCAAGGAAGGATGGCCAGCCATTGAGCAGAACGCCTTTGTAATTAAACGCGTATAATCCGTTTGTTCCTCCGATAATAATATCGAGGTGACCGTCACCGTTGAAATCAGCAAGCGCCGGTGGCGCAGGATTATCGGGATATTTGGCTCTGTTTATTATCGGTTTGTTATTTTCGTCGATTGTGTAATAGTTGCTCTGGTCATTAGCTGTTTCGGACCAGTCCTTAGCAAGCGACAGGTCTGATCTATAGAGCCATAAACCGTGTTTTATATCACTGATGACAATTTCACTTGTGGAATCACGGTCAAGATCACCGGTAGCAAGTGTATAGGGGGCAATTCCCTGTATATTTGTAGTTTTCGCTATGATGCTTCCATCCGGGCCGCATACCGAAAGCGCTCCATCTGTTTGAATGACTGCAAACAATCCCGATTCCCTGATCACTGCGACAGCGCAGACAGAACTGTCAGAGCTGAGTTTTACAGATGAGGTAGTATCGAAAGATTTACCGAAAATGACAGAACCATCGCTGCATCCAATCGCCCAGACAGAGTCATGCCCGACACAAAGATAGCTCGAGGGCTGTGCCTTAAGCGGGATTTCAGAAATCGATGGAGCCACAGATGATGAAACCGATGAGAGGACATGAATTTTGTTGTTAACTGACGGAATCATAACTGCGTTATTGCACACCGATGGCATCGTGAAGGCACCATCGATACTGTCGGTAAAATAACAGGTTGAAACATTACTACCGGTATTACCAAGAAGATCGTTTTTTGAAAGTTGCGTAGAATCAAACGGGTAGCTTGATATGTAAGATTCTGCACTGTCATTAAATATGTTAATTCGTCCAGACTTACTGATGACAAAAAGCTCCTTCCCAAGGGTCTGTTTATCTAAATCGCACAGAACCGGTTCGTAGTATGATTCGGGAATCATTGTCTTTGGCCAGTATTGCGGTGAGTACTCAATCGAGGCGGTGATAGTAAAAACGCTGTCGGAAAAATTTTCAACATACACCAGGTCAGATCCTCTGGAAAGAGCCGATTTTTCGGTTTGAAGCCGTGGTGTTACTCCTTTGAATTTCAGTGAGAGGTAACTGTGACCACCATCGTTGGTACGCGTCGAGGGAAATGTAAATGGTCCAAAACCGGTAACGTCAATAGTACTCTGTTTCTCAGCCGTGGCACTTGTTGTACGCCGGTGCGGAAACACATCTTCGCCAGTACCATAATCATATGCTTCCTGGCTGAGATAATTGTAGAATTTTACCCCGATGTCATCTGCGCCATCAGCTTCAACAAGCCGTACTCCCCGGTAAGCAGAATCTGCGTTGATAAAATTATTTTTGATTTTTTCCCTAATGACTTTTTCATCGATGTGCCATACAAGAATTCCCGAGGCAGGAAGACTGATATCGTTGTTATTGACATTCTGTACAACTTTTGAAAGATCGTTAGTAGCAGAAACCGCCTTCTTGAGGTTAATATTGTACGGATATTCTTTTATTACTTCAATCTCATCTCCATCAGTGGTATCGTAATTGAAAAATGCAGTTGTTCCCGAAAGATTCCGCTGACGGTTTTCGATGAGGTAGTACTCGTGATCATTGATAGGTATCATAACAATGGTGGTATCTGAAGGCGATGCATTCGGATTATCCAGTATCGATGTCAAAGCTTTTACGTTAACAGATACACCTGCCCCGACTGGTACAACTTTCGGATCATCCCAGCCCATAAACGCACGGACCCATGCAGAAGGATAGGGGGGGACAAACCCGGTGCCGGCAGAATACCCTGCAAAGTCCATGATACAGAACGCACCGATTCCAACTGTTCCACTGAATGTAGAGTAAAGATCCGGAATCCCTAACTGACGTGCAAGCTGATTGACAAGTATACCCTGTATTCCCCAGTTCACTCCATCCTGATTAGAGGTTTCTGAGCAGACCATGATTTCATCGATAAGTAGTTTTCCCTCTTTACCGTCAACAAGTATACCATTCTGTTCAATCTTCAGTGTATCTGCATAATCTTTAAACCACTCTGCGGTGACAAATCCATCAGTGATATCTGCGGGGGTATCCTGATATCCATCTTTTAACCCATCGGTCAACCCTGATGCGCCTGCATGGAAAATGAGAAAAACTGTTTTTCTGTTAAGTGAATCCCGAAATGTGTTGTCTGACTTTTCAAAGCGGATTCCGGTAAATGGTGACTCCCTGTCTCTGGAAATCTCAGTCAGTGCATCTTTTATAAAAAACATGTATCGCAGTGAGCTGCGGTAATAGAATTCATCCCAGGTTTCCTTCTTCTTTTTTCCTCCCGGTGAGTAATAGAGCATCGTTGAATCAACAGCATATGCTTTATCTTTCGATGGATAGATTTTATAAGTAAGGGTCAATCTGTTACGTGATACTTTCTTATAATAAGCGGCGAGTGCATCGAGTTGATGCGCGAAGTAGAGGGAGTCGTGGGGAAGCCGGTCGAAAATGTACGATGTATCATCCTCATAATATTCACGTTCTTCTTTATCATCAGCAAAGTCGCTTATCGTCTTACCAAAAATACCGGGACCGGTTGTGGAAGCCAGCTTGTCACTATTACCGTTGTTGAACTCTACCCGAAGAGCGACGATATTGATTGTGTCGTTTACCGGCTTGTGATAGTTGATTGACCAGTTGTAGTTCCGTGCTGTGTGGACATACTCTTTTGAGGACAAGGTCTTCCTTAAAAAAGGATGATTTCCGTTAGGCCCTCCGTAAATCGATTCGCGGGAGGTTGAAGAAAAAACGCTTGTGCTGATAACAACGATCAGAGGTAGTAATTTGTCTAATTTCATGCTTGATCCTGCAGTTTATTTACGGGTGTAAAAAATCATAATGGAGTAATGAAAAACATTAAAAATATGAAAAATCCTGCAGTCTGCAGGATACCATTTTTTCAAAAACTTAAGCAGAAAAAACATCTCCCGAAAATGTGATTCTATACATGACGACATCAATAGTTGCGATTATTTATACCCTTACATTTTTACAACCCCCATCCCATCCTTCCCCCGTTAACGGGGGAAGGATGGGATGGGGGAAAATCAGAACTATTCGCGATATACTATGTCGTTATGTATAAAGAGTGTCCTTTCTACCATTTCGATACGAAACAAGGGCGACATCAGAACTGGAACAGAATGGATACACGCCACTGACCATTTCTGACTCCGGTTGCTCCATCTTTTTCACTGTTGATTGCACTCAGCGTTTTCTTGAGAAATCCTTCCGGAGATACAATGTACGAATAGTCGAAATTGATTCCATTGTATTTTGCACCTAACCCGAATGTCCATTCATACCGCTCACCGATATAATCGAGAAGGAACCCCGAACGGAGCGCTACAAAGTTTGCATACCAGTATTCGAAACCCAGGTTGTAGTTTATCTCCTGGATCTCATAGAGCCAGCTATCATCTTTGTCATTGATGAGGTCGGTACCAATTGCTTTTAGAAAATTATCAGGATTACCGTTATATGTATTCTTAACGATCTCTTTGTGCATATCAAAAAGAAATTTTACATCATGTATAGGTGTCTGGACAGCTGTGTATGCCAATCCTGCGCGAAGAGTGAATGGAAGTGGATCCTGCTGGGAACGGCTTACATAAAAGATGTGTGGCCCCATATTCTGCATCATGACACCAAGATCCAGATTCCTGACTAAAAGATTCTTTTTCAATAGTGCTGCATCGATGGCAAATGATTTACCAATACCTTCATCGTTTTCACCCAGACCTGGTGCGAGTGCACTATAGACAAACTTTGCATTAAGTCCGACAGAGAAATCCTCTTTTACAGGCAATGCCCAGGATAACCCGAAAATTCCTTCCCAGGATTTTGTTTTTTTTCCCTGGCGGCCAAGCGCATCGGTAATTTCGTTTTCTCCCATGTATATATAATTGACAAAGGCTGCAAGTGTTCCCCAGTCCTGTGTTGGAAAAACAAAAGAACCATACATGTGCCAGAGGTCTCTTATTCCAAGCTGCGGTAATAGCTGTTCCATAAACAGGAACACCTGCTTATCTGCCTGATCAAACTGATTTATCGCTTTATCCGTTGCAATCCAGATATCATCATCATGGATGGTCAGTCCACCAACAATGTTTCCCTCAAGAGCGTTTTTGGAATGAAATGTTTTCCATTCCGGTGTAGATTCTATTGTGGTACCATCGCTGCTTCTCAGTTCATTTTCTTTATAGGTAATAACACCATTGTCGGTACCGATCCACATGGTCCCGTTGTCTTGTTCTGTAAATGATGAAACAGTGCTTCCCGGAAATTTATACCGTTTCCACGAGGTACCGTTATAAATTGAAATACCATCAGTGCAACCAATCCAGAGGCGTTTATCGCTGGCAACAAAGAGTGAGCGTACATCATTTGAGATAAGCCCAGTCGCAGTGTCAAAGAAGGTTGTCTGGTTTGCGGTGATTTTTGTCATTCCGGATTGTGTGCCGAAAATAAGCGAACCACTTTCACCATAAGTTATTGCATTGATTCTATGCGCAGGAACACCTTTGGAGGAATCAAAGATTGTCCACTGGCCTGATTCGTACTGAGCCAATCCCTTGTCGGTACCGACAGCGATTTTCCCATATTCTTCAGCAGCAATAGCAGTAATATTGTTTGATGGCAATCCTTCAAGCATTGAGTATCGTATCCACTCTTCATTGTCGTATCGCCAGAGTCCGTTTGGTGTTCCCACCCAGATTCGATCGGAAACATCCAGAGCAACTGCTGTTACGCTGTCGTTGACAGCGATCGAGAAAGGAATTTTTATTTCTGTATAATCGCTGAATGTTTTGTCTGCTATGGAAAGGAGGTTTTCGTCGATATCATTTGCAACTGTTTTAGCTGTTGACGAATCGATGAGCGGCGCGAGCATGGGAAAAATTGTTCCCTCAGTTCGTTCAAATGTTCCAAGCTCAAGAATCTTTCTGGCAATGCTGTTTGCTATTGAATCTGCCTGTTGAGGAGATTTCTTGAGAACGACCCGCTTTAGCGCTTCACGAACAGCATCGTAGCGTTTCTTCTCAATTTTATTGTATCGTTTGAGTTCCCACTCTGCATTTTTAATGAGCTGTTCATCGTCAGTTGCAAGGTATTTTTTTGCAATACTCTCCAGATCATCATCCTCTTCGATGAGGTAGACATCATGAGATTCCCACAGTCTTCCGTTAAATCTCATAACACCACGATTTGTTCCTGCCCATACTCTGCTTTTCTGCACAAAACTTTTCTCTTTTTTTGCTGCAATCGATGTGAAAATCTGGTCGGTGTTAACAAGGTAGGTTTTCCAGGAATTTGCCTGGGGAGCCTGCCCAAGTCCGGCTGGATTATAATAAGTAGCTGTGGCATCATCAGCAACTCCAGTAAATGCTTCACCCATACCTGTTGACCGTGCACCAGGCGGGAAAATCAGTGTAATAACAGCAGATTCACCCACACCCGCTTCAGTAAGTGATGTATAAGTAAGTAGTAACATAAGAATCGAACTGATCGAACAACTGGCTCTTTTAAGTGTATTGAGCATTATCTTGAACCTCTGATTGTTGTTTGTTTAGGTATGGATTTCCAGTCTGGAAGCTCCGGACATTTACCCCGTTTAAATAATGGCATCATTCCAAGTTCTGTTGTTTCACGAAGATCCTCTTTTCCATGATGAGGAAGTAGTGTTGCTGTACACCCCAGGTGAAATGGGGGAAGAAGGTTGGGGTGATTAAAAATCTCTTCTCGAGTCACAAATTGTCCTTTTTTGAGATAGTTACTGCAAATTGGGCAATCGACAGGTTCGAAATCAAAATAATAAAATTCAACATTCTGTCTGTCCCCGTCCTCAACCGCTTTAATACTGTTTTCTAAAGATTTATTCCAATTATTGATGACGTTTTCCACGGCATCTGGACTAAATTTATTAATATTTTCGTTTAAGTTGGAAAGATATTTTCGGATTTCTTCGACATCCGGTTTCACTTCATAAACCGCATCACGCGGGCTTTTTCGAACTATAGAATAAATGCCACTGGCATGTATCAGAGGATTGTGCACATCATCCTCAGAATGATTAGGTTTAGTTATGGCGACACGGAGTGCAACAAGCATGAGAGCAAGAAATATAACCGCTATTACAATAACCACAATCATAGTGCTCCTTCCGTGCAGGAAATCAGATTACATATTCTCGACGATCTTTCTTCCAAATTCTGAGCAGGAAACCGTCTTAGCATTATCGGTGAGGCGGGCAAAATCGTAGGTGACCGTCTTTGCCAGTATTGATTTTTCAACACCTTTCATAATCAGATCTGCAACTTCGTTCCACCCCATGTACCTGAACATCATTTCGCCAGAGAGAATAACCGATGAAGGATTGACCTTGTCCTGTCCGGCATATTTTGGCGCAGTCCCATGAGTTGCTTCAAAAATCGCATGCCCGGTTACATAGTTGATATTTGCCCCTGGAGCGATACCAATACCCCCCACCTGTGCAGCAAGCGCATCAGAAATATAGTCACCATTAAGGTTCATCGTTGCGACAACATCAAATTCAGCAGCTCTTGTGAGCGATTGTTGAAAAAAGATATCAGCGATCGCATCCTTTATAAGTATTTTGCCGTCAGGAACTTCTCCTTTGCAATCATCCCAGGAGATCAGTTTATCTGCATATTCTTCACGCGCAAGTTCATATCCCCATGCACGGAACGCACCTTCAGTGAATTTCTGAATATTTCCTTTGTGTACCAGAGTTACACTTTTACGATTATTCTGGATCGCAAATTCAATCGCAGCCTTAATTAAACGGCGTGATCCGGTTTTTGATATCGGTTTGATTCCGATACCAGCATCATCAGGGATTACCCACCCGTATGTCTCTTTAAGAAATGCCGCCAGTTTTCGTGCTTTCTCTGTACCGGCTTCGAGTTCCTTTCCTGAGTATACATCTTCGGTATTCTCTCTGAAAATCACCATATCTACTAATTCCGGATTTTTTACCGGTGAGGGGACCCCTTTAAAATATCGTACCGGGCGGAGGCAGACATAAAGATCGAGAATCTGGCGCAATGCAACGTTGAGTGATCGAATCCCACCACCAACTGGGGTAGTGAGCGGTCCCTTAATTCCAATCAGACACCGTTTAAATTCATCAATGGTTTCATCGGGAAGCCAGTTGCCTGTTTTATTGAAAGCTTTTTCGCCAGCGAGTATCTCTTTCCATTCGATAGTTTTCTTTCCACCGTACGCTTTTTTAACCGCATTATCAAAAACATATTGTGATGCACGCCAGATATCAGGTCCGGTTCCATCTCCTTCAATGAATGGAATAATCGGATTCGCGGGTACTTCAAGCTTACCATTGACCATTTTAATGCATTCAGCCATTTTTTCTCTCCTCAGCGTTCACATCTATTACAACTGATTATTATCAGAACAATCGTTAAAAATACACAAAATCATTATTGAATGAAACAGATTAAGCAAAATTATAATGTAACTCGTTTAATAGCGTATCAAAAATCTTGTGAATATCTTGACTCTGTCTGCAAATCGAAAGTATCTTTATGACACTATTGCGGGAGTAACTCAATGGTAGAGTGTAACCTTCCCAAGGTTAAGGTTGCGAGTTCGATCCTCGTCTCCCGCTTTAAGTTTCTCTATTCAGTAATTTGTCAGCTATAGAAATTCCCGCCTGCCATCCTGTACTCCAGGCCGCCTGAAGATTATATCCTCCGGTCATTGCATCGATATCGATAATTTCACCTGCAAAGTATATGGCTGGTACCAGCGTACTCTCCATAGTTCGTGAATCGATTTCTGAGCAACGTACACCACCACAGGTCACAAATTCATCTTTGTTGTGATCTCTTCCACATATGTGAACGGAGTATCTGGTCAGCTGCTGGATAATCATCTCTCTTTGACGGCTGCTCAGATGTGCCCAGAGTTGTTTTTCCTCAGCACCGGCTTCAGTGGCAAGGTATTTCCACAGACGTGTCGGGATTTTTATAACCGCCTGTGCTGTGATCTGTGCTGAAGCACATTTTTTTCGACTCTCATCGAGAACTCTATACAGCTCTTCGATGTTCTGATCACCGCACCAGTTAATTCTACAGGTGAAATCAAACTTTTTTTCGTAAATACCGGGAGCGGATAATGATGAAAGTCTTATTACTGCCGGACCGCTGATACCATTATGGGTGATAAGTAGATCTCCCTGCTGAGCGGTGCGCAGTTCAGGAATTGAAATTTTGACATTTTTTACCGAAATTCCGGAAAGCTCTGAAAGCTTCGGACTATCAGTCTTAAATGAATACAGTGAGGGAATCTGTTGTTGAATTGTGTGGCCAATGTTTCGTGCGATCTTAATACCATCCGAATCCGGAGTGCCACCAGTTGCAATACAGAGTGATTCACAGCTAAGCTCGGACCCATCTGAGGTGGTAATGTTTAATTTACCGCGATCACTCTTTCCGTTCACTGAAATAATACCGGAATTTAAAAAGCATTCGATATTCAATTCTCTGATTCGTTTTTTTAACAATCCGGTAATGGCTGCTGATGAATCCGTTACAGGGAACACTCTTCCATCCAATTCGGTTTTCAGGGGAACTCCTCTGTCCTCAAACCACTCAATTGTCCGTTGGTTGTCAAAACGGGAAAAAACGCTACGCAGAAAACCTGCACCTCGCGGGTATACTTTTGTTATCGTGTTTCGATCAAATGTCCCATTGGTACAGTTGCATCGCCCTCCGCCGCTCAGGGAGACTTTATGGAGCAGTTCACCGGATCTTTCCAGAAGCACTACCTGCGTATCTGGAGCATGTTCCTTGATTGTGATTGCAGCAAAACAGCCTGCAGCGCCACCACCGGCGATAATAACCCTGTTTTTTTGTTCTGGTGTGTTGTACATTTTTTCCCTGGCTGGAATAATTTTACTACCGAGCAGATATTCATCCCGAGCTTGGGTAGTAGTCTGAAGTAAGGATAAGAAAAAAACAATGGAAAAGTGTGTTTAACCATTACATTTGGAAGAAATGTACGCTCTTGCATTGGTTTTTTCTATTGAATTCTGTATTCTGACTCCTGAGTAGTTACATCGCTTTTACCGTCCATTAAAATAATCAGCAACGGCGAAAAGTAAAAGCGTTATATTTCGTTACTCCTGTATCGGTCGATTCAGGGATACGTATATATTTTTTTTAGAGGCGAACAATTTCGCCTCACCCCCCTTCCCCCTCTCCATTAATCATGGAGAGGGGGGGGATAAGAGAATATATCCTGCTCCCTTTCTCCACGAGTGGAGAGAGGGTTGGGGAGAGAGGCGAACTGCAAATAGTGCAAAATTGGTGTGCAAAATTGAAACGTGAACATTTACCCAATCAAGTTCATACCAGTATTTTTTTAAATTTCATTTTACAGTGGAAAAGGTTCTTATGATCAAAGGCGTTCATATGTTTTCCGGTGGGTTGGACAGTATTGTCTCTGCGCACCTGCTGAAATCTCTTCAAATCGATCTGACGTTAATTCACTTTGTGCTCCCGTTTTATGCTGGTTTTGATACCGTTAAATCCAAAGCGGTTCAGGCTTCCGCAGAACAACTCGGGCTTCCGCTGCGGATTGTTGAGGATGGAGAAGAATTTCTGAGAATGATCAAAGATCCCAAATTCGGCTTCGGTAAGAATGCCAACCCCTGTATCGATTGCAGAATCTACCGATTGGGTGTAGCAAAACAGATAATGCAGGAACTTGGAGCATCATTTGTTTCAACCGGTGAAGTTTCCGGGCAGCGTCCGATGTCCCAGAGGCGAGACACATTGTTTCGAATAGAAAATGAGTCTGGATGCAAAGGAATCCTGCTGCGGCCGCTCAGCGCCCACCATTTGCCGCCTACCATTACTGAAGAGCAGGGACTGGTCGACCGCAGCAAATTGCTTGGTATCGCCGGGCGGGGCAGGGGGCAGCAGATAGCTTATGCTCAGCGGTTTAATCTGACCTATCCATCACCTGATGGCGGTTGCATTCTCACTAATATTCAATCCGCTCACCGCTATCTTGATCTTGCGGGAAAACAACCCGATTTTACCATGACCGATTTCAAATTGATTGCGTTCGGCCGGCATTTCAGATTGTCAGATGACGTACGCTTGATTGTGTCCAGAGATGAACATGAAAATCAGGTTCTGCTGCGAATCGTCGGGGAGCTGGACTGCTACCTGTACCCGACAGATGTACCCGGACCAGTCAGTATAATTCGTGGCAAGTTTACAGAAACAGACCTTTTGAATGCAGCATCAATAACTGCCCGCTACTCAAAAGGACGTGACAAAGAAATGGTGAAAGTTGCTGCTGTTAAAGGAGAAGAACGGAGTTACCATTCTGTAAGGCCTGCCGGAGATGCATTTTGTGAACAGATCAGAATTACGTCGGAGAAGTGATACCGCTTCAGGCTGAAAGTAATTAATTTCTGTTTTCCCATTTAATCTCTGGAATTTTCTTGATATTGATTATGAAATAGTATCCGGGATTGAGTTTTTCCGGCCGCCAGTTGAATCGCATCTCCCAGCATTCCAGATCACACGACAGGTCAAAACTGTTGTTTATCCACTGATTCTGCTGGAAATTATAGCTGCCACTCCACCGTAACGCCCATGATTTAGTAAAGTTGAGTGACGCGGAGCCGCTGAGGCTGAACTGTTTTTTTGGAACGAACATCTCTGTTGGTCGGTAACGATCCATTGAATAAGTAAAGGATGGGCTGAGCGATGCATTCCACTGCAGCATATTGTTGTCGGATTGATCCAGGGAGCTTGTGTTGGCTGAAACCGAATCGGTTCGCAGGAGATTTCCATCCCAGAGGGATCCTTTGGCACTGAGCGCACTTGTACGAAAATCAAGGCTCATTGAACGCATTATCGGCAGGGAGAGACGGTCGTATTGATCGTAAAGCCAGAACGAGGAGTTGTAGCCAATATTAAGTCCTATTTTGTCAATCGATGATGAAGCGCTGAGGGCCAGATCACTCCATTTCCGGTTTTTCTTTTCAAAGTCGTATCCGGTACTGAAATTAAAACTTACTAACGTGAACGCCCGTTCTTTCGCTTCCACTTCTGTGTCACCCGGTGAAATCAGTTTTCCCTCAAGAGTGTTACCGGCTCTCAGAGATAAAATCTGTTGACGTTTTCTGGGGCCGGGAGGAGATATACCGTCGGGGAAGAACTTTTTGTCAATATCAAGCTTCGGGTTGTAACTGTAACTCAGTGATGGCGTGAATGTATGTCTCAACCCTGCAAAATTAAGCACTTTGATGGGAAAAATGCCATATAATTTGGTGCCAAGGCTCATACTTGCACTCCAGTCTTCGACGCGTGCAAACTCATCATATTCTGTATAGCGAGCGTCAATACGACGGCGATATTGTTTAACCTGGATAGTGTCCGGAATTCCAAATGCATCACGGGAAAGAGTATCGAATGCAACCGAATCGTACCCGGGCTGCGGGTATATCAGGGAACTGCTGAATCGTGAAATTGTTGAATCGAAGATGGTGTCGTATCCACGTACAAACGTATCGGTGTAGCCATAAACGAAATACTGTTTTGCATTGAAACTCGGGTTGAAATCAATATTACGTAAAATTTTCTGTGGGGATGAGATTGAAAGAGAGTGCGATGCGGATGGCCTGAAATGCTCATTGCCTTGTATTCGTGTTGAATCGATGTGCTTTACAACACCCTGAGCATTGTACCCGTAATAGATTTTTGAGTACCAGGGAATATCTTCTGTCTTAACTGAGTCAGCTGCTTTAATGAGCGGACGCTGCTGGATACTGAAATTCACTGAAGGTAAATCTTGACTGACAATGTTGGTTCTTAAGTTGTGTTCTCTCTGCCAGGAGAGGCTTGCGCTGCCATTGATTTTTTCAAGAGTTCGTGAAAAGGCCATATTGGCTCTGAGATTCTGATCGACCAGCTCTGAAGAGTCTTCGGAGTTGTAGAAAAAATATCTGTTTGATGAAGTAACTCTTCCCGAACCTGCAAGCCGGGTCAACCCATCAGGCGTTAATGTCTGGTTGTGCGAATAATCAGCAGTCCATTCATTACCGCCCTGAAGAAAATCATTATCGAGTGAATAGCGCAATCTTAAACTTCCATCGAACTTGTAACGAAGCCGGTACTGGCTGGCAGCTTCAATTTCAAACCGTTTAAAATCCATTACTTTACTGCGTGCGAGGAGATCGACATAGTCGTTGGGTGCGTAATAATACCCGAGATTTTCAATGTAACCACCGCTTGTCGGGTGACCTCCCCATACAGGGGTGAGAAATCCACTGCGCCGGTCACGGTCCAGTGGAAACATGAAAAATGGAAGAACCGCAACCGGGGTGTTCCCGATATTGAAAACTACAGGTTTACCAATTATTTTATCCTCTGGAATCAGTTTAATCTTTTTTCCGTAAAAGAAATAGTGCGGATCTTCAACATTGGCGCAGGTGGTATAATCGCCTTCATCAACATATAGCTCGTTTCTTTCCGTTTTTACAATACTGCGTCCATTGAAAGCACCTTCTGTCAATTGCGTTGATGCATGGCGGACCCGGCCGCGTCTGGTTTTTATATTGTAAACCATATGGTCACCGACAGTTGTATCTGTTGATTCTATCAGTAGAGGTAAACCGGAAGCGGTAAACAGGTTGTCGTTAATGGTGTAAACAATAGTATCAGAATGCAGTTGCATTTTTTGATACCGCACTCTGGCGTTTCCGGTAAGTTTGAGCACTTTTTCTTCATTATCATAAAAAATTGTCGCTGCTTCGTAAAAAACCGTATCGGTTATCTCATTTTTTTTGCGCGATGTCGTTTCAGCTTTTATTTCTGATTTTTCCGGCACTGTAACAACCGAATCCGGATGAGTCTGACCGAAAAGGTATGATGGAGCACTGAGGATCAGGATTGAGAAAGTGTATTGTAGTACACCCGGTGTGAGTCTGAAGGGAAAGAACATGAATAAATTTATTCCAGGCTTTATATTTTTACAATCATTATCAGCTAAAAATAATTCTTGTCTTCAATTCTTTGAAGTACTTGCAAGCAGTATTTTAAGATGCTGTATACACTTTAGTATATTCATGGTAACCTGAACCTGGGTAACGATCGCGGTAATGGTTATATTTGATTAAAGGAGATACTTCATGAACAGAATTTTTTCAGGAACGATAACTCTTCTGTTGCTAGCTTCTATGTTCTCGGCATTTTCTCAGGAAAAAACGGGCGAAAACAGTTCTGGTGCCGTGACCGACTCCACTACTGGAAACATCAGGGACTCACTGAGCACAAAAGGAGCTGATATTGCTATAGAAACTATTTCTGGAGATCAATTGCCAGATTCCAATTCTGCGGCTCGTGTTGGAGCTGATTCATCTTCAATGGTTCAGGGGAGTTTGTCTGGTAGCGAGCTGCAGGCAGGCGATTTGAAGACAGATTCGAGTACCGACGTAGTATCAGTTCCGGTCACAACTGTTTTGCAGATCAGTTCTGTTCCTGCCGGGGCTGCGGTAATTTTGAATGATTCTGTGCTTGGAGTGACACCGATAACGGTGAGCAGTGTAGTTCCGGGCAAACACAATCTGGTTTTTAAAATGAAAGGTTATTACCAGAAAAGAACAGAAATTCTTGTTTCAACAAAAGATACGCAACAAATCAAAATAGAACTTCTGAAGCCGGCGGTGGTAACCTATTTAAGCAAACCTGAAGGAGCCGCAGTTTCGGTAAATGGGAAAAACCGTGGTACGGCTCCCTTTGTTGATTCGCTGGTAAAACCGGGAAATTATTTGATCAAGGGAACACTGGATGGGTATGAAGTTGCAGTGAAAAACGTTACAATTGCAAATGGTGTTGTTGATACGGTAACACTGGAGATGTTAAAGCCAGGTGAAAAGAGAAAAGATATTCCAGAACGTTCAGTGGATGCAGACAGGTCGGTAAAAAAGTATTCTGGAATTATTGTTGCTGCAGCATTTGCATTATTCGCATTCGTCCTGCTGCTTGCGGAGCGTGACAATCTGTGAGCGTAGTTTTCTTTTTGATTATTTTTGTTATTTCGTTACTTAACGCTCAAACAGTTCAATGTCCGCAGGGAAGTTTTGCTATGGGAAGCGAAAAGGGCGAAGATGATGAGGTGCCTGTACACACTATCAGACTTTCTGCTTTTACGATAAATTCATATGAGATAACCGAAGCTCAATATGACAGTTGTGTGAGCTGCGGTAAATGTACGCCAGCCCATTATGATGATGGTAAGTGTTATCAATGGACTGGTACACGATTTTTATTAGTTAAGGTTCCCCGTCAAAATAGAAATCCTTCTTTTCCGGTCGTTTGCGTTACATGGCAGCAGGCTGCCGCATACTGCCGATCAAAAGGAATGTCTCTACCGTCCGAAACACAATGGGAATATGCTTCAACTGCAGGTTCCGGCACTACCTATTCATGGGGAGAAGAATCGCCATCATCGGGTAACTGTACAATGGCAGGAGCGGATCATCCGTCACCGGCAGGCACCTTTTCTCCTAATAAATGGGGCTTGTACGACATGACCGGTAATGTATGGGAGTGGACATCTGATTTTTACAGCAGGGATGCGTACTCGTTTGAACAATCATCAGGTCCCGCAGGACCGGATGCCGGATTATACAGGGTCATTCGAGGTGGCGGGTGGTATAGTGACAAAAAACAGTTGAGAACTGCAAACAGACATTGGTTTACACCGAATGCAGCGGAAGTAAGTATCGGGTTCAGATGCGTTCGCAAATAAGAAATACCGGGCTGATTATTACTTCTCTTTGCTGTACTGTGAGGATTATGTCGCATGTTCTATGATACTATCAATTTGGTTTACAAAAAAAAGATCGTATTTTTTTCGATTGAAATATATTATTGTATATAATACTGCAACAATAAAATTGCCTGATAATCATCGGTCACAGGCTTATGTCAATAAACAGCATACTTCTCAGGTGCTTTGACGTTAGAGAAATTGATCGTAGTGTATTTTGGTTGGATATGGAGGTTTCCATACTGTATGTGTAGTCTGTTCAGTAAGAAATTCATACTCTTTTTAATGCTTTCCGTCCAGCTCTTTTCTCAGGAAAGTGTCGAAATCGACCGTTATGGAAAAAGAATACAGCTTGATGGCTTTCTCGTTGAATGGAGTGAAAAGTATAGTAAAAAATGGGATAGCGCGGGCGTCTGGTTGTGGGATGTCATCAATACACCCGAAGGAATAAGTGGCTATTTTAAAAGTACCAGAGCTCTGCCCTGTTCATCCTGGAATTTTTTGATTGAATCTTCAGGGAATGGTAAACCTTTTATCATCACTATTCCTTCAGCTGATGAGCCTCATCAGCAATTCTACCGTTTCGATCACGAATTGTTTAAGGAATCCTCCAGGCTCGCGGTCGAGTGGGTGATACCCTGGAATGCTGCAGATCTCGACAACAAGGGCAGATATGCACTTGATACCAGAGCACGGGATGGATGCGGGGATACTCTGTCCTCAATAATGATTACGGGAAGCAAAGAACCACCACAAAGAATTATTACAGGAAAAATAATAATTCAGGCAGTGGCTATTGTAGTGTTGCTGGTGTTGTATATTGTTTTTCGAATAAAAATTATGCATCAAAAGCGTCGAAAGAGATAGCTTCATCCGGGAGCATAATCGGGATGTCTTCACGGATAACATAAAAGAACTTTTTATCCTCACGAAGCAGTGCCCCATCAACTGGCTCTTTGATTACTTCGCCAATTTTATTTTTAAGTTTACCCTGAGCTATTGCTTCATTTATTTTTTCGACTTTTTTCTGATCCAGTAACGTAAGATCCTGTTTCGTTTCGGGACAGCAGAGTATGTCGAGCAATTCTTTATCTACCATTGTCTGGCACTCCTTTAATTCAAAATTCTAAAATACTGCTTTAAATCTACTTTTCTTCAGGCCTGGAGACAAGGAAAATGCATTTTGAGTGGGCTTTAGAAAATAAAAGTATGTTCTTAAGATCGATTCTGCAAAGTTCAATTAATGAAATGATATAAAAGTGAATCAAACAGGAGTTATAATTAATGAAACGAGCATTCAAACTCAAGGAACAAAAAGTATCTTCTTCAAAGTGGATAAATACAGGTGAGCTCTGAATTTTTTTGAAACGCAAAAAAATGATCAAAAAAATAGCATATTTGACTATCGATGATGGTCCATCTGAAAATACTGTCCGTTATATAGATTACCTCACCACTAATGCGATACCTGCTGCCATGTTTTTCATTGGGAAAAACGTGGTAAGATATCCAGATGTTGCCATTGAGGCAATTAAAAGAGGATTTTTAATTGGAAATCACACCATGAACCATTCCAGGCTTTCCTCATGTACTTTTGCCGAGGCTGTGAGTGAGATTGAACAGATGGAGGCACTTATCGGGGATTGTTACAGGAAAGCAAGCTGCAAGCGAGACTGTAAAATTTTCAGGTTTCCCTACGGAGATAAGGGTGGAGAAAACCGGCTTAAAATTCAGGAGTATCTTAATGCTGAGGGTTTTAAAAAGATTGCTCCCGCTGGCATTACCTATCAATGGTATTATGAGATGGGACTTGATAAAGATGCGGATGTTCTTTGGACATTCGATTTTGAAGATTATAAAATAGCCAGCGCTGAGAATAGTATTTCCCGGGAAGAAATATTCCAGCACATTTCAGAAAAAGAACCCCGCTGGGGTGGAAGTCTTCAAAACGAACATTCTCATGATATTCTTCTCATTCACGATTCACCGAAATCCAATGCAGTGTATGAGGGATATTTTACTGATATTCTGAAGTATACCAAAGAGAGTGGAGTACAATTCGATACTCCGGTTTTTATTTAGTATCTGTTAAAAATTATTAGCTGTCTAATAATACACTACACAGGTTTTCATTTCGCAGTCGGTATCGGTATCGAAAGATACAGTAATTGAGGATTGATCCCGATTCCGACCCCGTTAACTACTGTGCCGATAATTATGAGGCCGTTGATTGGCCCTACCCTCCGAAATTATTACAACTGCATTCGTGTATGTCCATGATACATTTTATCCCGAAGCCGCTTAATATCCTGATCGGCAGTGTAATCATCAAAATTCATGATACGATCGATAACTCCACCGGGGGTAAATTCGACAACCCGGTTTGCGATAGTGCTGACAAACTGATGGTCATGAGAGGTAAAGAGTACTACTTCCGGAAATTCGATCAGTCCAGTGTTCAGTGCTGAAATTGACTCAAGGTCAAGGTGGTTGGTTGGCTCATCAAGGATAAGCAGGTTTGCACCGGAAAGCATCATTTTTGAAAGCAGACAGCGTACCTTTTCTCCTCCGGAAAGAACCGAAATACTTTTCATCGATTCATCACCGGAAAAGAGCATTCTTCCCAGAAAGCCACGTATATAGGATGAATCTGTATTGGTCGAAAACCTGCACAGCCAGTCAAAAATAGAGATATTTTCTCTGAACAGTTCCGTGTTATCGTGTGGAAAGTAGGACTGGGTTATGGTTACACCCTTGGTGACCGTTCCGTTGTCCGGTTCAAGTTCCCGGGCGATAATCTGGAACAAGGTACTTTTTGTGACCGTCGGGCCAAGAAATACAATTTTGTCTCCGCGGTTTATAGTTAGACTGAAATTGTCAAGTATCTTTTCTGAGTCGATTTTTTTCGAAACGTTTTCTAATGTAAGGACGTTTTTTCCGCATTCACGCTCAGGCTTAAATGCAACATAGGGAAATTTTCTTGATGAGACAGGGATCTCATCAAGGGTGAGATTTTCCAGAAGCTTTTTACGTGAAGTAGCCTGTCGTGCCTTAGACGCATTGGAACTGAATCGTTGGATAAACGTCTTAAGTTCGGCGATCTTATCTTCCTTTTTCTTGTTTTCGTTTCTTTTCTGCGATAACGCAAGTTGACTGGCCTGATACCAGAAATCATAGTTTCCTGCATAGATTGCTATTTTTGAATAGTCAATATCTGCAATATGGGTACAGATTTTGTTGAGGAAATGGCGATCATGGGAGACGACTATAACAGTGTTTTCGAATTTGTATAGAAACTCTTCAAGCCACATGATCGATTCAATATCAAGATTGTTGGTTGGCTCATCCAGAAGCAAAATGTCGGGATTACCAAATATCGCCTGTGCCAGCAGAACCCGTACTTTCTGGCCTCCCTCAAGCTCGCTCATTTTTTTCTGATGAAACGATACATCGATTCCAAGTCCATCAAGCAGTGATGCGGCATCAGATTCAGCTTCCCACCCGTTCATCTCAGCAACTTCCATTTCAAGTTCTGATGCCCTGTTCCCATCATTTTCATCCATCTCTTCTTTGGCATAAAGAATTTCGCGCTCTTTAAGAATATCATAGAGGTGTTTGTAACCGACGATGACAGTATCAAGAACAGTGAAATCATCAAATGCAAAATGGTCCTGGCGCAGCATCGCCATTCTCAGGCCCGGGCCCGGGATAATGTTTCCCTGTGATGGCTCGATGTCCCCACTGAGTATTTTCAGAAATGTTGATTTTCCTGATCCATTAGCGCCTATAAGACCATAACAGTTACCTGGAGTAAACTTTAAAGAAACTTCTTTAAATAGTACGCGCTTTCCAAACATCAATGAAACATTATTAACAGTAATCAAGAATGAACCCTCGTCAGATGGTAAAAATTGTTACAACCGGAGACATTTGCAGAAGTCACTTCCGGTACCTTTCCGTTTTCGCAGGTCGTACTTTTGAAACCGTTTGTCGAGCGGAGCCGGGATAATCGGGAGGTTATGCAATTGCCTCATCGTTAAAAAATGTTGAGAATTAAATCCAACGTGCGCTGCAAATATAGGTTATGAGCCCGGAAATTCAAAGCGTGAAATGGTACTTATGGTGTGACCCAGCGCCCGATTGAAGACACTAATGGGGTGCTTCCAGATTGCCAGGGTACTGCATTTCCTGTTACACAGGCATCTACTGTCAATCCGAATGCAAGCGGGATGTATAGATCCAGCGGAACACCAATATCTTCAATTGTTTTCACAGGTACTGGATCAAAATAGGTGGTGAGGTACTCAAGCAGGGTTTGATTATTGGCGCCTCCGCCAGAAACGTAAATTGAAAAGGAGTTATCCTGTGAAATATACTCTTTTTTACAAAAATCATATATAATACGGGCTGTTAACGCCGTTAGTGTTGCGACTTTATCCTGTGGTGAAAGTGCCTGAAGAGAATCATGTTTCAGAAGTCCGGTAAATGTTTCGGCGGTGGTGAATTTTGGTGGCGTTATCCCAAACCAGTTGAATGACGCAAGGCTCTCGACACAATCACTGTCAACTTTTCCCTGAGAAGCCATTGTACCGTCTCTGTCAAAAGCTTCTGATGAATTAATATCGGAAACAGATTGATTCAGAAGGCATGTGCCAGGTCCAACATCTGAATCCGCAAGAATCTGAGAATTGTCTACATTGACGATTGTAACATGTGAGATCATTCCGATGTTAATAAGGATAACCTTACCTTTTATACGTGATGCAATGGAGAGAGTACCGGGGTTCAGTGGTAGAATTCCAGGGCCGCCTGCGAGAATATTATTCCGTATAAAATCGGTAAATACCGGTACTTTAATTGTCGATGCAATAAGCTGGGGATCACCGGATGAGAAATCCCAATAGTTCTGTTCTTGTCCTTCACCATTGAGTCCCCGCCAAATCTGCGGTTTATTAAAAACTATGTAGTGTGGTTTTTTAAGTGGGGTAGGAAGTGGAGTAATAAGGGTTTTTATCGCCTCAAGACAAAATTGAGTAATTCTATAATCGAGTACTGAGAGGTCATTGATTGTAAAGCGATCCGTCGATGCGTTCTGGATTTTTTCGTATAGTGTGTTAATGCGCTGGGTGAATGGCAGTGATATATGTGAGATTAGTTCCCACGTGTTTTGCTGCATGAAAATGTAGAGGCACTGAATGCTCCCCTGGAAGCCACCACCGGAGTAGACCATCAGCATTCTGCGCTTCTTAGTCTTTTTTAATTTCGACGAAATTCCAACAGTCACAGATTTTCCACGCTTTCAGTTTTAGAGAAGTACTCTAAAAATAACTTAACCGTAACGATACGTCCATAAAGAAATCATTTATGGGGTTTAACAATATAGTATACAGAAATTAATGGCAATTGTGTAGCCATGTTACCCCTGAAAGGGTATTTGATCAAAAGGTATCAGAACATCCTGTTGTTATGCTCTATTACCTGAAAACCATAGTATATTAGATGTTGAAAAACAGAATCTACCGATGGTATCATAAAGGCAGGAGGGGTCAGAATAGTATGGTAATAGTTCTTTTTCTTTGCTATTTCATCATTGCAGCGCTTGTAGTTGCGTGGGTGATTGCGATGTTTCGATCCTACGATGAGTTCCATCTTCAGGCCAGCAAGCAAATGGTTAATCATCCACATCTTAAGCGCCATTGATAAAACAATGCTATATAGTTTTGTTTCAACGGATTGGAATCGCGATAATTACGATTCTATCTGTGGGATGATCCTGCTTTTTACTCTTTTCGCTGTTCCCCGATAGAAAATACAAAAAAAAAGAGGATGTAAGGCCTCCTTTTTATGCGAAATAATGATAATCGTTCTGTGCTTTTAGTCGGTAAATACTTTCAGGCAGCGGCTGCGGTAGGAGTTCTTAAGTCTGTGGATTGCCTTTTCTTTAATTTGCCTGACTCGTTCACGGGTCAGATGTAACCTTTTTCCAATCTCATCCAGAGTATGTGGTGTATCCTCACCGACACCAAAATAAAGTTTTAATACTTTTTTTTCGCGGTCATTGAGTGTATCAAGAATTTTGTTAACCCCATCCTGCATCGACATTTCGATAAGACGAGTGTCGGGCATCTCCTGATTCTCGTCCTGAAGAAGATCGATAAGTTCGGAACTGTCATCAGCCTGTACCGGGGTATCCAGAGAAAGATAGCGGTTACCAATTTTTTGAATCTCCATGACATCACTTTCAGCAAGTCCCAACTCCTGAGCGATCTCTTCCATGGTAGGCATGCGTCGGAATTTTTGTTCCAGTCTGCTCTGAGTTCTTCCAACCTTATGGATGATTCCGATACGGTTTAGAGGGACTCTTGTAATACGGGAACGGTCAGCAAGCGCTCTCAGTATTGCCTGGCGAATCCACCAGACTGCATAGGAGATAAATTTAAAGTTTCGCTTTTCATCAAAACGTTTTGCTGCTTGTATAAGCCCGAGATTTCCTTCACTGATCAATTCACCAAGTGGTAAACCCTGGTTTTGATAGTTTCTGGCGACGCTCACAACGAATCGTAAATTTGCCTTGATCAGTTTTTCGAGTGCTTTTTTATCTCCAACTTTAATTTTAACTGCCAGTCGCGCCTCTTCTTCTGCAGGTAATGCCTGATTTCGGCTGATCTCCTTCAGATAAAGCTCCAATGATGTCTCATCAGGAATTATCATTCTTTTTTCCATGATTTATCTCCTCTCTCGGGTATTATTTCGTATGTGATATGGTTTTATTTCAATTCGAAAAAAGGCATCTAAACAAAATAAAAGATGAACTCGGGAAAAAGTGAAAGAATTGATACTTTTTTGATCTTTTGTGTATTACTCGGACACATTCCGGTACCAAAAATGTATACAACCATATATTGTGAGGTAAATAGATTGATCGGTTCACATTTTTTAGTAGAAAACACCCACGGTTTATCAAATGTTTATATACTTCTGATAACCTTTTCAAGATCCGCTGTTTCTCCGATTACAACAAGAATATCAGTAGGTTCCAATACCGTATCTGCACCTGGAATATTACTTATCACTTTCTCCTGCTTCGTTGTTCCATCACTGGTTTCAATCTCGATGAGTCGGTGAATTGCTACGACGTTGATACCAAATCGGGCTCTGAGGTTTAGTTTTCCAAGTGTTTTTCCAGCGAAGTTGGGAGGGACACTGATTTTTGCAGCTGCAGTTGTTTCGCTGATATAACTTACGTCAAGTAAACTTTTATGAATAAGGCTGTACGCGAGCTTATCAGCTGCTTCAACTCCGGGGGTTACAATCTGATCGATCCCCACTGCTTTCAATATTTTGATATGAAGGGGATCTGAAGCTCGTGAAATGACTCTCTTTACCCCTTTCTGTTTCAGTAGTACAGATGTAAGAAGGTTTGCTTCGAAATCTTCACCAATACATACAATGCCAACATTGACATCCTTAAGTCCGAGGCTGTCAAGAGCCTTTTCATCGGTACTGTCAAAACTGACGGCATAGGTAACCAGATCGCGAACTTCTTCGATAAGTTCCATGTCCTTATCAACAACGATAACTTCTGTACCCTTCTGAATTAAATTCTCAGCCAGTGAGCGGCCGAAAACTCCAAGACCTATAATGATATATTTATCCATTTACACTCCTTGAATATTATCCAATCATCACCGATTCTGACGGATACTCGATTCTTACAGGCGGCTGTTCTGTTGGTGATGTAATCGCGAAAACCAGTGTCAATGTACCCAGACGGCCAATGAACATAAGCAATATAATTATAACCTTACCTGAAAATGAAAGTGATCCGGTCAAACCCAATGAAAGTCCAACAGTTCCAAATGCTGAAATGGCCTCAAACATAATGTTCAAAACTGGTGCATTTTCTGTAATACTTAACAAAGTAATTGCGACAGCTACCGTTATCACAGAAAAGGCGAATATAACCAGTGCCCGGTTAAGGATCAGGAATGGCAGGCGTCTTTTGAAAATGATAATTCTATTTTGTCCAGTGATAATCGCAATTATACTTGTCCATAAAATGCCAATTGTTGTTGTTTTAATACCTCCACCTGTGGAACCTGGTGATGCACCGATAAACATCAGCATCATAATAATCAAAATCGAAGGGGTGTTGAGCAATGCGAAATCGATTGAATTAAATCCGGCCGTTCTCGCTGTGACCGTGTTAAATGCTGCTGTCGTTATTCTTGTGATACCATGAGTTGAAGAGTTGAGCAGATATAAAAGTGCAAATCCTCCCGAAAGCAGAATTCCTGTTACAATAAAAACTATCTTTGTCTGAACTTTCAGTACTCTAACCCTTTTTTTGTATCCTTTTGGTTTTGAAAAAAGGTGTGTAAAATCCATTATAACAGTAAACCCGAGTCCGCCGATTATTATCAGTATTGAAAAAACAGCAAGAACCGGAATGTTGTTTTGGAAACTGATCAGACTGTCTGAAAAAGTTGAAAATCCGGCGTTACAGAAAGCTGATACAGAGTGAAATACAGCGTTAAACAGGAGCTTATTCATTGACCAGTTTGAATCCGACCACAGAAGCATGAATAGCAGTGCACCGCATGCTTCAACGATAAACGTTAAAAGGACTACATTTCTTAATGTCTTAGCTATCATGCCAATTTTGTCAAGGTTCATCATCTGGTTAAGGACTATTCGTTCCCGTATTCCAACGCCCTGTCCAAAAAAGAGTGCAAGAAAACTGGACAGTGTCATAATGCCCAACCCGCCAATCTGTATTAAAATCATGATGATAGTCTGTCCAAAAGGGCTGAAATAGGTGCCTGTATCGAATATGGCGAGTCCGGTAACACACACAGCACTGGCGGAGGTAAAAAGTGCATCTATGAAATGGATAGATTTACCCGGAATAACTGCGCGTGGTAACATCAGTAATCCTGTGCCAATGAGAATTACTGCAATGAAACTGAAGATCAATGTTTGTGACGGATGAAACTTGAGAGAGGCTATTTTTGTGTTATATCGAATTCCCTCAGCGATTATACTTGCGATAATAAGAACCTGGGCAACTCCTATGTAAATTTCTGTAATGGCGGTGACATCAATTCCGGAAAAGAACTCCCTGATAACACTGAAACCGACATTTTTGAAAAGAAATAAAAGCTCCAGGAGAATAAAGAATGCCAGAAGTGCTTCAAACCACCGATGACGAAGGAATACAAACTTGTCTTTGCTTATGATAAACTTTATGATGAATTGCCATAAGTAAAATTGAACTACAAGCAGGTCGATACGGATGAGAATTGAATTCAGGGCTGGGGGAAGATAGAAACCATATTGCATCAACAAACTTGCAACGGCGATGAAACTCACCAGCGCCAGTATGACATTGAGCACTTTAACAAGGGGCAATGCCTGAAAGAAATATTCATCAGTATAACTTTTCAGAATGCGTTCCATTCTTTCAATTATACCTTTTTAACTGGATTGCGTTTGTTGAGACAGCGTTTACTGCAAAAAAGACCTCTGCATACTGGTTGCATATGCTTTTGACCTTTTTGTCTGAAAAATCAGTAACGGGTTTGACTGGCTGATCAAGAGGCATAAGATAGTTCATGTTCGAATCTGGAAAAATATGTTATTTTCTACAGCCGTTCTTTTTATTTCACCTTTGTGTTCAAGTGTTGAAATGACCGCTGAGAGCTGCTCCAGAGGTAGTGCTGTAAGAATTGAAAGATCGTGTAGTGTTACAGGACGCCGTTTAATCAGGCTGAGAATTTTCTCTTCAGTTTCCTCAATGGGCCCACTGTTCTGAACAGTTTTAAGGACATTTCTTGAGATGATCTCGACTGGAAGAGGTGCTAAATAGTGTGCGATCTGTTTCAACCGGTCTGGAGATGCTGTAACCACACTCTTTTCAGTTCCTGGTCTGTCAAGACTGTTGAGTTGAACGCGGGTAATTTTCATTTGTGTTATACTATTTTTGAATTCGGCCAGTTCTTCATCTGAATCGTTGACTCCCGGGATGATGAATAGTTCAAGCAGCAATGTCCCGGTGTATTTGTGTGAAAAACTGATCAGACTTTGCAACATTTTTACAAGTGAAATGTCTGATGCCGGCCGGTTGATCAGCCGGAATGAACGTTCTGTAACAGCGTCCATTGATGGCGCAACCAGATCAAACTGCAGTGCTGCGTTAATAACGTCTTCACAATGAAACAGCGTTCCGTTAGTGAGTAATGCTGTTTTATAATGAGGATAAAACGTTTTTATATGGTTAACAATTTTGTAAAGGCCTGAATTAAGGGTCGGTTCTCCACTGCCTGAAAAGGTGATATAATCCAGAACAGGTTTTTTAGAAAGGTAATCATCAAGTTCGGAAATTATCTCCTTTGAACTGACATACTCTTTTCGTTCTGAGGTGAGGTTTGTGGTTACTCCGCATTCACAGTAGGTACAATCCAGAGAGCATGTTTTTGGCGTTATAATATCAACGCCAAGAGAGATTCCCAGACGACGGGAATTCACCGGACCAAACAGATGTGGATGCTTCATGCTATGAGAATCCTTTTTAAGTCAGAAAGAAGAGGTAATTGCAAAACTCATTCGTAATTACTTCAGGACAATATACATTATTTTTATTCGCTTTCTTATTCAATCTATTGAAACTATTTTTTACGGCATGAATCAAAATTACTCTCAAGACCGAAATTACATAGAAAAAACGGACAATAAAGGTGAGTTCTGGAAACCATGTCCGGGAACGACCCAGGGATATCTGTGCTGTGGGTATCAGATAATTACACCTCTGACTGGTTGTGGTATGTACTGCTCATACTGCATTCTCCAGGCCTACTTCGATCATCAACATCAGGTATTGTACACCAATACGGATGATTTGTCCGCTGAAATCGAAAAAAAAATGGCACTCTGGAAGGGGGTTGTCCGCTTTGGTACCGGGGAATTTGGGGATAGCCTCTATTCAGAGCACATCACCGGTGCAGCCCGAATGGTCGCAGCCATTCTGGATAAATATCCTAATACTCTGGTGGAGTTTAAAACAAAAAATACCACCAACATCGATCTTCTTCAAGAAATACGTAATCCACGAAAAGCAGTGATTGGCTTTTCCATGAATACACCAGCGATGATCTCTATTCTGGAATGTAATACCGCCAGTCTGAAAGACAGGCTCGAAGCTGCACGAACCTGCGTCGAGATGGGTTTTACGGTTGCTTTTCACTTTGATCCAATGTTTGTGTATGATGGCTGGGAGCAGGAATATAGTGAAGTCGTGGATATGATATATTCTTATATCAAAGATCCACAAAAAATTGCATGGTGCAGTCTCGGAGGATTCCGCAGTATGCCATCTTTGAAAACACTTTTGAAACAAAACAATACGCATCTACCTCTTTTTTCCGGAGAACTTGTTACGGGTGCTGATGGAAAATTGCGCTATTTTCGCCCGCTTCGTGTAGAGCTGTATAAACGTATGAAGAGAACTTTTTGGACGCATGATCCACAATGTACATTATATTTATGCATGGAAAGCCCCGAAGTATGGAAAGAATCTGGTATGGGTGCACAAATACCAGATGGTCTTGTACATTATCTGAATAAACGGGCTGAAAAGATTCTGGGACTCAGTTAAAGAGAGTTTTTTCAATAAGGCGTAAAAAATATGGTTTCAATTGGTTACTGTTCGTTAGGTGAATATCCGAAAGTTGTTGCGATTGTTGACAGGCTTATTCCTCTGAAAGAGTTGAATGCACTCAAAAATGATGGGGTGAATCTTCTGGAGATACGTGTTGATCTGATCGATGCGCAGTTTGATGCGATTCTTGATTATTGCAGCGCAATCAGGGAAACGATTGGTCTCCCTATGATCGGCACCGTCCGTGAAAACGAAAGAACGGTTAATAACCGTGTAATGATGTTTAAAAAGATTGTATCGGTTGTTGATGCGATCGATGTGGAGTTGGGATCACCGGTTTCGGATGAAATTTTGTCAAATGCTGGAGGCGCAACGATAATTATTTCTGAACATGATTACCAGGAGACTCCCTCTGAGGACGCTCTCAGGGATATGATCGATCGTGCCTGTAAACAGGGAGCCGATATTGTAAAGATCGCTGTCATGTCAAATTCCCGTGATGATGTTCATCGGCTTCTGGATTTCACAAAACAGTGTAGTGTTCCGATTGTTGCGATAGGGATGGGACCGATTGGTACGGTGACCCGGGTTATGGCACCTCTTTTCGGTTCACTATTTACGTTTGGATTTATTGGGGATGTGGTTGCTCCTGGTCAGTTACCAATCCGGAAGTTGATCGAGGAGATCAAACTTTATTATCCGGCCTGATACTAATTGTCGGCAATTAAATAGCACCCATTCAATACTAACGGGTGGCCTGTTCTTCAGGACTGGATTAACAATCTATCAGCAATAGCGAAATTACTAGTGTATAGTTGCCGGAATACTATTTAAAAATATTTGCCTATGATTTTCGGTTTGAGGCTGAAATCTGAAAGCGTTAACTGACCAGTTCCTGCTGCAGTTCCGCCCCCGGGAACTTTAACAAGACCGTCATTTATGAGTTGTTGAATCACTTCATCACTCCAGGTGATATTCCATACACCGGTGCAGGAGTTCATCTGGAACTTCCCTGTTTTAGAAACATGGTGTACGGCTCCGATAAAATTGTTACCCGCTTTCCATGCGTACGTTATATTATAATTTTCGGTTGCGTGAATGTAGCCGCGAAAATACCCGCCTGAACCTAGACCATTTAACTGACCTGTTGACCTAAAGTAAAGTATCGTCATGGTATTTGGTGCACAATCATACCATCCATCGTTGGAAAACATCATCTTTTCAATTATCCATATTGTATTACAGGTTAATGTACTAGTGCTGGCATTGCTGCTTCGTTGCACTGCTGCGTAGGCTGCCGGTTTGATTACCAGATACCCTTTCCAGAGTGTGCTGCTTTTTGATAATGCATTGATTTTTGCTGCATCAATGTTTCCACTGACCGTTTTTATATATGATGCTGGTATTACAGAAATATCAAATTGAAACGGGTCTTTTATTGTGGGTGAGAGTGAAACTGCGGCCGCGACATCTATCGCAGCGCCATCCTTGACAATCGTACCATTGGTAACCCGTGCGGCAGAAACCGGATAGGTGGTGGTTGTGTGAGCTTTATTTCCATTGAGATTAAATACTTTAGTGACGTCATTGCCCGAAATCAGATTGTTGAAATAGAGATCCTCTTTTGCCTGTTGCGGGCCGGCATTTAAAGTCACGGTTTTGTTGAAACCAGCTTTCTGATTAAAGTACATAACTCCCTGCAGGGTGGTGGGCCCCATAAATAGCGCATTACCATTAAATGTAAAACTGCTCTGAAAAAGAACTGTTTCGGTTGTTGACATTGCCTGAAATGTTCCATTGATAACGCTGGGAGTGGTACCATTTGATGCTACTTTGCCAGCGAAGTAAACGTTTCCGGATATATTGACCGGTTTATCAAAACTCTGTGCTTCACCAATCATATAGAATGCGTGCCGGTCGAATGGTGCACTTTGAGCCAGTCCTGATAGCTGATATATTCCGATTGCTTTCTTTTTCCCGCCTCCACCGCCATAGCCATAGCCTTCCACTTGTAAAACTCCGCTGGTGCTGTCATAAGATAAAATTCTTGCGGAATATTGAGGCGTATTGGGTACGTCTGGATCGAGCGAAATCTTGTTTTCCTGTGTCCACTTATCTGCAGTTGATAAAAGCCAGCCTTTTCCTGATGTGTTATTTTGTTCATTAATGTAGCTGTTTAATATCTCAACAATTACCTCCGGCTGTTTTTCACATTGTTGTTCGACCGCTGTAAGCGCAGCTTCAGCCGATAGTGCTGCTGCACGCATTTTCACTTGGTCAATCGAGGCGATGTTATCCTTTTGGGAAATTGTTATTAGTGATACACCTGCAATTGAAGCAACCAGAAGCAATACAATTCCATATACAACTGCGAAACCGTCGTTTTTGTACCATACACTTAGTTTCATAGTATTATTTCCTTTTACAGTCAGAAAAGACCATTGTTTGGTATCTCTACAGTTACGGTGTTGATTCGCCACGAATAGGGACCATCTCTTGGGATGGTTTCATTACCAATTAAGACAGGTGTATTATCTTTGGTGTTAGTCTTGCCTGCGCTTCTTGATAGTATATTGATTCTTATTGCTTTTACAAATTGTTTTTCTGCCGCAGATGGGAGGTCTGTCCATGAGAATGCCCCCCGGTCTATTCTGCGTACCATTACATGTTTTATCACCAGAGAGCCTTCCCTGACCTTTTTAAAACTAAGAACGATCTTTCCATTGTTAAGGGCATTAACCGGTATGATTACTTCGTTATCCAGAGGAGATGGCTTAAAACCTGCCGAGCCGACAGCATTTGACGAGTAGCCAGGTACAACCTTCCAGTACAATGTATCAGAAGGACTTGTCCCGTTCGGTTCTACCCTGAACTGTATTGACAATCTGCAGGGTGTGGTACTGAAAGTCGTCTGACACTCTGCAGAAACATTGGTATTGGAGGTTGTTGTAATGACTCCCGGCGATCCACCCCAGGTGCCTCCGGTGAGTGACCAGGTGTTATTGACAATTGGTTCCTGCTGTATGAATGTGTCACTGGCTCCCAGTATTCCGTACTGAAATTGAAGACCAAAAATATTGTTTGACAGGATGGTCGTCGCATTGTTTGTTGTTTTACAAAGATCTGTACCGTTTAAGAAATATTTTGTTCTGACAGTATCTGAAAATGTGCCGTTCTGTTCCAGGTGCACATGAACTATTGTCAGGGTATCTCCCGGATTCCCCTCTCCTGCAATAAACGAAGAGCGGTCGGGAAAGGAGGCCGACGGATGAATTATAAGAGTCGTTCCTGCAAGATAGGACTTAAAACCGGTATTTTTTATTTCACGCGCCATCACAGCAAGGGCATCACGGGCTGTTCCCTGGAGCGTCGACATTTTTGTTCCTCCGCTGAAAGCTTTTACCAGAGAGTTAACCTGTGTACCGATAAAAATCGATACAATCGTAAATAGTGATATGTAAATTATAATTTCAAGCAGTGTTGTACCTTTTTTATTCACTTCAAAACTCCGTATACTTTTATGGTCCTTGTCTTGCCCATCATTACCCAGTTAACATTAACAACCACATTTCTGGGTGCACTGTTTGAAGCAACTGTCCACTCTCTTGTAAAAGTATAGTTATCAACAATGCATTGGTCGTTTCCGCTTACCGGCAATGGAGCTGCTTTGAGATCGGAGAGCTTTTCCTCTCCACAGGTATATGCAAGTTCTGACTGTTGGGCCGTTGAGTAATTATCAACTGAATTTCGTGTGAAAAAGCCTATTACTATTGCTGATATCGAGATAATAAGAATTGCGAAAAAAATTTCCAATATGGTGAAACCATTTACCGAAGATCGATCCATGTCTTGCCATCCCATTTATACAATTTGAATATTTGAGTGCAATCGGTTACAGCAACGCAGAAAGTGTGTTTTTCGAAATCCGGTGAGCTTAAAAAGAGACCACCAGTGTTGACAACTGCAGAGGCTGTGTTATCGATAATAATTCCATTTGTTGCCCAGTCGCCGGTTACGTATTTATTTCCATTCGGTAGAGTTGTTCCGGTCGGAGCTGTTTTTGGTTTCGTTTTGGATGGCAGGCCAAAAACTACGAAAGAAGAAAGTTCTACAGTATCCCGTTTTTCATTTGCATCTGCAGTTAGGTTGTTATTCAGATCGGTGTGAATCTCAAACTTGTTTATGGATAAAAAGTTAACTTTGACAGTGCAGTTGTCTTTCATGGCTTTGGAGCGAAGTGTCGAAAATTCTTTGAAAACAGTCCATGTTGTTTTTTCGAGAGTATGATATTTCAGGAAGCTGTTCAGAGTGAGCATTACGCCAGCACCAATGATTCCAATGACAATCACTGCAAATGACATCTCAATTAAGGTAAAACCGTTTTTATGTTTCATCAGTATATTCTACAGCTTAATCGGTTAAATGTCAATACAAAACTTGTACAATGATGAAAAAATGTAGAAATAATTATCAGATCCGCGCTCCTGAACAATGGCGTAATCTTTGTCATATCATCGTTTAGAACACATCTCCCGTTTGTTTTAAACCAACAGGCAAGATCTCCACGGCAAGGAGCGATTTTGAGGTCAAACGTGCAAAAATAATCATACGTGACCCCAGCTTCCCGCAGTCCTGCCATGAAAGGGTTAAGCAACATGGATGTTGTGCTTCGCCGTCGGTACCGGCTGGCGCTTAAGATCAGTGTGTTCATATGCTCGATAGTGACTGAGTGACTGAGTGACTAACCCTTCACCCTTCACCCTTCACCATTGATCATTCACCATTCACCCTTCACCATTAATCATTCACCATTAATCATTCACCATTAATCATTCACCATTAATCTACGCTTTTCCGAGTTTTGTTGCATTTATCAACCCACCTGCAAGGATCATCTCTTTTTCGCGTTCTGTGAGTGATACTTTCAGTGGGATTGATACTTTTCCAGACACCAGCGTCAATTCACCATTTCCGGTAATAGCATTGCGAACATTGGCGATTTGAACTGCAGCTCCGGCCTGGAGTTTGTCATAATCAGCTGCATTGACAAAATCGGCAGGGATGATACCAAAATTAATCAGATTTGCTCTGTGTATGCGTTCCATAGTGCGTGCAATGACCATCTTGACACCGAGGAACATCGGGCAGATTGCAGCATGTTCACGGGATGAGCCCTGACCGTAAGATTCACCTGCGACAATCACATTGTGAATACCGTTTTTACGATTTTCCGCTGCACGTGATGCAAAGGTCGGTTCTTCACGTTCAAAAACAAATTCGGCGTATTTGGGAATATTGGACCGGTATTTCAGTCTGCTGCCCGCCGGCATGATGTGATCTGTCGTGATTTTATCACCGACTTTGATGGTGACGACACCTTTTATTGAATCGGGGCAGGCTTCATTTGAGGGGGGATCGCCAATGTTTGGTCCACGGAAAATAGTTATTGATTCCGGTGTTTTTGAAGGTTCCAGAATCATGGTATCATCTATAGTGAACCGTTTAGGTATTGATAGCTCAGGAAATGCACCTTTAAAGAATTCCCTGGGATCAACGATTTTTCCTGCAAGTGCAGCTGCAACGGCAGTTTCCGGGGATGTGAGATAAACATTTGCACTCGGAGTGCCGCTTCGGCCATAAAAATTACGGTTTGATGTGCGTACTGAAACACCATCGGTGCGTGGGGCAAGAGAGTTTCCGATGCAGAAACCACATGCACTCTCGAGAATCCGGGCACCAGATGCAATAATATCCGCCAGTGATCCATCACGTCCAACCATTTCCATTACCTGGCGGGAACCACTGGCGACTCCCAGTGAAACCTGAGGAGAGGCTTTTTTCCCTTTGAGAAGTGCTGCAACAAGTGTGAGGTCCCGCAATGATGCGTTCGTACACGAGCCGATAAGAACCTGATCAACCGCAATACCTGCAACCTCTTTCACCGATTTGACATTTCCAGGGGAGTGTGGGCATGCGATCATCGGGTCGAGTTCATCAAGATTTATCGTAATTGTTTTATCGTAGGTGGCATCACTGTCCGCTGCAAGAGGTACATAGACTGATTCACGATCCTGAGCAGCAAGAAACTGTCGTGTAATTTCATCTGACGGGAAAATTGATGTTGTAACCCCTAGCTCTGCACCCATATTGGTGATAGTGGATCGTTCCGGAACGCTGAGACCTGCTATACCGGGGCCGCTATATTCGACTACTGCTCCGACATTTCCTTTAGTTGTCAAAATATCAAGAACTTTAAGGATCACATCTTTTGCTGAAACGAATGGTTGAAGCCTGCCGGTCAGTTCAACTTTTATAACTTTCGGATAGGTGAGATAAAAGGGGCCACCTCCCATTGCGACTGCTACATCGAGACCACCAGCACCAATTGCAATCATGCCTATGCCGCCGCCGGTTGGAGTATGTGAGTCGCTGCCAAGCAGGGTTTTTCCTGGAGCACCAAAACGTTCAAGGTGCACCTGATGACAGATCCCATTGCCCGGTTTTGAAAATTTTATCCCATATTTTGCTGCAACTGTTTCAAGGTATTTATGGTCATCTGCATTTTCAAAACCCTCCTGAATCGTATTATGATCAACATAAGAAACAGAAACTTCAGTTTGTACTTTTTTAAAGCCTAACGATTCAAACTGAAGATACGCCATGGTACCGGTGGCGTCCTGCGTCAGAGTCTGATCGATTTTTATACCGATCTCCTGACCGATGATTGCATCCCCTTTGATGATATGTGCATCAAGGATTTTTTGAACCAGATTTTTTCCCATATATACAATTCCTCTTTCAACCGTGAAAATTTTCTGAAAATATACTTTTTTTCAGTTTCAACTATTAATAAATCACTCTAAAAATGCTTTCAGGACCAATTTTTTAATGTCACTCTTCGTAAATTAGATTTATCCATGGTTATTTAGAATTAAAATACTTATTTTATACTTTTTAAATAGCGGAGGAGCATTATTAGTTTACTTACCTCAAATCGGTTAAATTCAGGTCAAATAGCCCAGACTCTAGTCAGATATCCTGAAAAAATGGATCAGGACAGTCTCTATCAGGTAGCATATTATTACATATGCTTAGCACGCAGTATGGAGACTAAAATCAAGGAGTTATTTAAAAAAGGGCACGTTAAGGGTACCGTTATAATCTGTTCGGGTAATGAAGCGACGTCAGTTGGCATGACTCTTCCGTTCAGAAGCGGGTTCGATGTTCTTTCTCTTATGCATCGTGATTTTGCGGGACATCTGGTCTCCGGGGCGGATCCTCTCAAATTGATGTGTCAGTACATGGCTAATTCAAACAGCCCGACACATGGCCGGGAGGGGAATGTTCATCATGGAGACATTTTAAAACGCCGTTTTCCGATGATAAGTCATCTGGGAAGTATGGTCGCACTTACTGTTGGTGGAGTGTGGGCTGCCCGAAGCAGGGGAGAGAAGGTTTTCGGGTTGACGACGATTGGTGACGGAGGGAGCAGTACTGGCGATATACATGAATCGCTCAATCTGGCATCTGTTCACAGAGTACCGGTACTTTTTATAATTGAAAATAACCATTATGCCTATTCAACGCCAACAGCTTTACAATACAATTGTGAAAAACTTTCTGACCGGGCAGTCGGATATGGTATCGAGGGTAAAACCATTGACGGTACCGATGTCTGGGAGGTATATAGTGCGGTTTATGATGCGTTGCAGGGGATGGCTGAAGATTCGCTTCCTCGCATTATCGAGTGCATGACCCTTCGTCTTGAGGGACATGCTGTCTATGATAATGCCGAATATGTACCAAAAGAGGAGTATGAAAAATGGCTTTTACGGGAGCCGTTTGTACGCCTTAAGGAAACATTGATCGCAAGGGGTGTGAGTTCAGAAGATATCGAATCATTGCATGAAGAGATCGACGTGTTGGTCGATCAGGTTGTTACCGAAGCGCTTTCATTCAGCAGACCATCTGTAACTTCACTGCCTTCAACTCCTTATGCACCTCGTGAAAGTACTATCAAAATCGCTCCATTTTCTGCCAAAGGGTTGAGAAATCAAAGCGCTGTTGCTGCAGCTTTAGATTACATTTTAGAGCACAATCCGGACTCTTTTATCTGTGGACAGGATATCGGTGTCTATGGATCAGTATTTAAAACCTGTAAAGGTCTGATTAATAAGTTTGGATCGGAGCAGGTGATTGATATGCCAATCTGTGAATCAGCGACAGTTGGGTTCTGTCTTGGTGCATCTCAGATTGGTCGAAAACCGATTATGGAGTTTCAATTTGCCGATTTCAGTACTGATGCAGTTACTCAGCTCAGTTTAAATTGTGCCACCTGGTACTACCGGACTGATCAGAGCGCATCACTGCTTTTCAGGCTTCCGAGTGGGGGGGGGATAACCCTCGGCCCGTTTCATTCAGGCGAATTTGAAGGGTTCTGGGGGAGATTTCCAGGGTTGAAAGTTTTTTATCCGTCAACACCTCAGGAGCATTTTGAGGCCATCATTGCTGGCTTTTATGATCCCAATCCCTGTCTTGTGTTCGAACACAAAAAGCTCTATTGGGGAAAACCTTCTGATGTTCATTTCGATGGAAATATTGACGCAATTTTTCGTCCACGGAAGTATTGTGATGGAACTGATCTCACAATTGTAGCTTTCGGGGCGATGGCGGAAACCGTTTTATCTGTAGTTTCTTCACAGAACTATTCCGCAGAGGTGTGGAATCCATTTATATTATCACCACTTGAGATCGGACCGATTCTTGAGTCGTGCAAAAAAACCGGAAGGCTCCTGGTGGTTCAGGAGAGTAGTGCGATGAGTGGATTGGGAGATCGGATAATAGCTCTTACAGTTAAGGAGTGCTTTAAAAATCTTAAAGATGCTCCAGTTCTTCTCGGTGCTCCGGATATGCCGGTTCCTTTTGCCAGAGAACTGGAACAGGAACATATTCCAGATTCAGCTGTTATTAATCAGACTATTCGTTCATTATTAGGGAGTTCAATGTGAGTAACGATACTTTTAAAATTTCCTTGTATTTGCCTGCCCAGGCTGCAGCCGAGACTGAGGCGATGGTTACCAGATGGCATGTTAAGGCCGGTGATGTTTTTTCCAGGGATCAGGTGATTGCTGAAGTTGAGAGTGCAAAATCAACATTCGAATTCAATGCTCCCTGTGCTGGTAAAGTGGTACGGCTTCTTGTTGAAGAGAGTGTTTCCGTTCCATTCGAAAAAGCAGTTATCGAGATTGAAACAGATGATAAATCGATAAAATCACAGATACCCGCTGCTGGTGCAGCACCAGTGATTGAATCTTTTCCATCAATGGCTTCTACGCCACCGGCATCCGCTGCAAGCGGTACACCAGCGGTAAAGGATGTTTATCTGCTGGGTATCGGAACGTATATTCCCGAGACGGTTATTCCTAACAGTACACTACTTGCTGATCATACAGATATAAACGATGATTATATTTTTGGTGTAACCGGAATTCGCGAACGTCGTTGGGCAAAACCCGATGAGATGCCTTCGGACATGGCGCTGAAAGCTTCAAAACTTGCCATCGAGCGTTCGGGACTCAAGCCCGAAGAGATCGATGGAATTATTCTGTCTACAACAACGCCAGACTATATGATGCCTTCGACAGCGTGTATTCTCCAGGATAAACTTGGAATCAGGGGTGCCCTGGCATTTGATCTCAATGCTGCCTGTTCGGGATGGCTCTATGCCCTGTCAGTTGCAAAAGGGTTGATATTATCGGGGATGGGGTCGAATATACTGGTTGTTGCAGCAGAGATACAGTCACGTTTACTGGATAAAAAAGATAGAAGCACGTACTTTCTTTTTGGTGATGGTGCGGGGGCTACTGTTGTTTCGAGTGTCAAGAAAGGGCATCTGATACGCAGCGAAATAATGCTTGCAGATCCCGCTGGAATTAAAATGGCCCGACGGGAAACATTCGGGAATGAAATTCCGGCAAATTGTGTCAATTGTGACCCCTGGCTCCGGATAGATGGAAAGGCACTCTTTCGGTTTGCAACTGAACGCTTTTCATTTATCATTAATGATCTTATTGCTAAAAGTAAATGGGATGCTGATGAAGTCAGGTGGGTTGTAC
This sequence comes from Chitinispirillaceae bacterium, assembly GCA_016929595.1. Classification (GTDB taxonomy): domain Bacteria; phylum Fibrobacterota; class Chitinivibrionia; order Chitinivibrionales; family Chitinispirillaceae; genus JAFGIN01. Next base: position 39,987 of record JAFGIN010000056.1, on the reverse strand, counting down.
CGCATCAGGCAAACAGCCGCATTCTTAAAGCTGCTGCTGCCAAGACGAGTGTATCATTCGATCGCTTTTACATTAACATAGACCGTTTGGGAAATACATCCAGCGCAAGTATACCTGTGGCGCTTTCTGAAATCGAACGGGGAATACAGAAAAAAGACAAACTTATATTCTGTACTGTCGGCGCGGGAGTCACCGCTGCAGGCATGTCAATCGAGTGGTAAATCTCTTTTGAGTTAAAAAACGATGTGTGCGCAGGAACAGAATTTTACAACTGAAGCAGTGGTAACAACCGATCAGGATGTTAATCGAAAAACTGATACATCAGAAAAAAATTCTGTAGAAGGCCACCGCAAACGGTTACTTCAACGATACCAGCAGAATGGAATCTCTGCTCTGCATGATCACGAGATTCTTGAGCTGCTTCTTACCTTTGTACTCCCTCGTAAAGATACAAAACCAATCGCCCGCAAACTGCTCGACCGCTACAAAACCATAGGTGGGGTTATAAATACTCCAATTGATGAGTTGGCGGGAGTTGAAGGTATTGGTGAGCGGTCTGCGGCAATGTTTTTGCTGATTCGTGACCTGATTGCGTACTGTCTCAATGAAAAATATCAAAAACAGAGTGTCGTTTCACATCGGCGGGATGTTGAAGAGTATCTGCGGTTTTATTTCGGGCAGCGTCGGGATGAATATGTTGCGGTTCTTTTTCTGGATAACGCTAACCACATTATTCGTACCGAAATAATTGCTGAGGGCACGGTTAACCAGTGTGCTGTCTACCCGAGAATCGTGATTGAAAAGGCACTTCGAAATAGTGCAACATCGATGATTCTTGCTCATAATCATCCTGGTGGGAGTGTCAGCGCTTCTGATGCTGACTGGCTAATCACCGAACGACTTTTTACCGTTGGAAAACTGCTTGAAATACCGTTGCTCGACCATATAATTATCTGTAGCCACAAAGTAGTCAGTCTGCGGGAACAATCGCGCTGGCCGCGTTGAATGTTATATGACGGGTATAGCACATGGCATGCCCATTCATCTATATTTATTCCTGTAACCATAGAAAAGTGGCGAATAAATATCAACTTCCATTTTCCTGCAGGAGGGGTGATCATTGGCTTTTAAACCTGAATTTTCATGGGAGTTTCTGCCTTCGGATGAGATCGCAGCCAAAACGCTGAGAGCTTTACGTAATCATGTGTCACACGTCAAAGAAGTATCGCCGTTTTACCAGGAGGCGTACGCTGCTATTGAACCTGGTGATATAACAACAATAGAAGATTTTCAACGGATTCCTTTTACAAATAAAGAACATATTGCCAGGCACTATCAGCATTTTCAAGCTGTATCCGCCGAAAAAATAGTTGAAACGGTAGTGACAAGCGGTTCAACCGGAGTGCCCGTGCCATTGACATTGACATCAAACGATCTTGAAAGGCTTGCTTATAACGAAGCACTCTCGTTTCATAGTATCGGTGTAAAACAGGGTGATCCTGTGCACATACTGGTAAGTCTGGATCGTCTTTTTATTGCAGGTATAGCTTATTACCGCGGGCTATCACTTCTGGGCGCCAACACGATGCGTGTGGGGGTGCTTCCACTGGAGATGCAGAAGTATTATCTTGATTTCTTTAAACCGCAGGTGCTTGTCGGGGTACCAACGTTTCTTAAAAAACTTGGCAAAGAACTTAATGAGTTAAAGTTTGACACCAGTGCATGCAGCGTTAAAAAACTGGTGTGTGTTGGTGAAAGTCTCAAAACCGCTTCTATGGAACCAAACGCTCTGGCTTCTACTCTGGAGCAATTGTGGGGGGCTGATGTCTACTCAAGTTATACGTCAACCGAACTTTCGGCTTCGTACTGCGAGTGTCAGGCTCATCAAGGCGGCCATTCGCATCCGGAACTGGTATACACCGAAATTGTGGACGACAAAGGAGTCGTTGTCCCTGATGGAACTCCGGGCGAACTTGTAGCGACTCCGCTGGGGGTTGAAGGTATACCGCTGGTACGATTTAAAACAGGTGACATCACTTTCAGAATTTCGGAAACGTGCAGTTGCGGGAGAAACTCTGTAAGGATTGGTCCGATACTGGGACGAAAGTCACAGATTATTAAAATCAAGGGTACAACGATATTTCCCCTGACATTGACAAATGTTCTGGATGCCATCGATACCATCAATGATTACATTATTGTTCTTGAAAATGAAGATGCGCGTTCCGATCGGGTATCGATTCATGTTGCCGCTCCCCCATCATCGGTCGAGCAGATTGCCAATCAGCTTCGTGTTGCTACGCGGATAAATTTCCCTGTTCTTGTTTCTAATGTTAATACGATTCAGTCATTCAGGGGAATTTCACGCAAGAAAACCCGGATTGTAGACTGGAGAAAAAATCTGGTAACAGCAGCATGAGTGATGTGAGTAGTAAAAACGCTCTGGTGTGCGATGATACTGCTATTGAAAGTAAGCTTGGCAATCGGGTGATAGTGGTTATCCCTGTCTACAATGATGGATCTACTGTAGCGGGGGTAATCGCTGGTGTTCTTCGGTATTGTAGAGATGTCGTTGTCGTTGATGATGGTTCGACAGACAGTACATTTGCTGTTTGCAGTGGAATCAGTTCCATAATTGTGCTTCGTCATGAACACAATCGTGGCAAAGGTGCGGCGCTCAGGAGTGGATTTGCGTATGCACTTAAGCATCATTTTACTCATGCGATTACCGTTGATGCTGACGGACAGCATCTTGCAGAGGATCTGCCGTTATTTTTACAAAAGATAAATGATGAGCCGCAGACACTCTGGGTTGGTGCACGTGTTATACCCCTTGCCGATCGTGCGACTCAGCCTTCGAGTTTACAGATAGGTCGTCGATTCTGGGCTTTCTGGTACAAATTATACACAGGTTCTCCGATCCAGGATACACAATCGGGATTCAGGAGCTATCCACTCGCTGCAATTGAGAACCTCGGTTGCTATAGTGAGCGCTACCAGTATGAGATCGAAGTACTTATTTGTGCAGCATGGAGCAATACTCCTGTAAAAAGTATACCGGTGCATATGTTATGTCAACTCAAGAAGAAACGGCTGCCTTTATTTCGTTCGATACGGGATTTCATACAGATCAGTGTTGTAAATGGCCGGGCTGTAATTTCACGAGTTTTTTTCCCATCGCAGCTAATCAATGTGCCTGGGTTGCGGATAAGAAAAAAACTCTCGTATCTGATTAAAAATGAGCTGACCTCAAACGCCACACCGTTTAAAGCTGCACTGTCGTTTGGGGTGGGGGTGACCATTGCAGTGTCGCCTTTTCATGGTTTTCAGGTTCTGATGTTACTTGTGATTGCGTTTCTTTGCAGGTTGAACCGTCCGCTGGCGTTGCTTGGTGTCAGTGTGTCATCTGCACCGTTGATCCCTTTCTGGATTGCCGCAGGGCTGGGTCTTGGCAAGGTGCTTGTACCCATGGAGACTGCGATACAGATTGCGGAGGCACTGGAAAGAGTACTGCCTGGAAAATTGTTTGAATTTCTGGCCAATAAAATGGTAAGCGGGTTTCTTCACGGATTTATTCAATGGTTCCTTGGTACGCTGCTACTTGCACCGTTGAGTGGGATTGCAGCTTTTATTATTACATGGCCATTGTTCAAAACGATAAGAAGGGTGCGGAAAATCAGGAACGCTTAAATAAGGTAATTGAAAAAATGATTCGTAATTATCTTTCAATACCGGGCTCGGGATCAGGGTGAGCGTTTAAGCTGTTTTGTGGCGTTCATTCTGAGCCCGTCCGCGTATGAAACGGACCTTTGCAATTACCTCTCAAATGTTTTATGACATCCGTTCATTCTACACGCGCACGTTCTGTTTTTTCAAAAGTCTTCTTGTCTTGTGTTCTATCATAAAATATTTTGCTACTCAGTATTATGTGTTGCAGATGCCGATGGGACTTCTCACCTTCAAGTGTTTTAAGCAGTTCTGTCCGGAGCGGTGAGCAGTCTTCCTGATTCTCTTTGATAAAAAAGTCTGGAAATAGTATACTCATTTAAACGTTTTTCAGCGGAGGATTTGATGGAAAAACTGATGTTCATTGTTCCGATTGCAGCTTTGACTGCACTTGTTTCTGCGTTTTTCTTTTATCGCTCTATGATGCGTTCCGAGAAGGGGAATGCAAGGATGGAAGAGATTGCAGGGTATGTCAGAGAGGGTGCCTATGCGTATCTTTATCGGCAGTACAGTGCGGTTTTAAAAGTTTTTGTCGTGCTCTTTATTGTTCTTTTTGCGTTGGCAATGCTGGGTATTCAGAACCCGTTTGTTCCTGTTGCGTTTATTACCGGTGGTCTGTTTTCGGGTATATGCGGATTTCTGGGGATGAAAACTGCAACGAATGCATCAAGCCGCACAGCACAGGGGGCATCTCACTCATTGAACCGTGGATTAAAAGTGGCATTCCGCTCGGGTGCTGTTATGGGGCTTGTGGTTGTTGGCTTCGGTCTTCTTGATATTGCAATATGGTATTTTTTCCTTGATAAAATAATCTACACACCTGAAAACCTTGTAAAAGGTCTCAAGTTTCTGGGAATGGTATTTGTCGAGCAGAATTCCACAGAACATATGAAACTCTCTGCGATTACCACGACAATGCTTACATTCGGTATGGGTGCTTCAACACAGGCGCTGTTTGCACGTGTTGGTGGCGGCATTTACACAAAGGCAGCCGATGTTGGTGCTGACCTTGTAGGTAAAGTAGAAGCAGGCATACCTGAAGACGATCCGCGAAATCCTGCAACAATTGCAGATAACGTTGGTGACAATGTCGGTGATGTGGCAGGTATGGGGGCTGATCTTTACGAATCGTATGTAGGATCCATTCTTGCGACAGCGGCTCTCGGTGCGGCGCTGCCGGTAACTCAAAAATTCAGTGGAGTCAGCGCCGTGACTGCACCGATAATTATTGCTGCGCTTGGTATATTCTTTTCAATCGCGGGTATTTTTGCTGTAAGGACAAAAGAGAATGCGAGTATGAAAAACCTTCTCAGTTCAATCAATACGGGAATCTGGGGCTCGTCAGCGCTGATTCTTGCTGCGCTTGCTGTCATGGCGTTTACCGGTTTTATTCCATGGGGAATTTTCGGAGCCGTTATAACAGGGCTTATTTCAGGTCTTATAATTGGTAAGTCAACAGAATACTACACATCCGATGAAAATAAACCAACAAAAGGCATTGCAGCTCAGACACAGATGGGAGCTGCAACGACTATAATCGAGGGGCTTGCCGTTGGTATGTACTCATCGATGATTCCTGTAATTACGATCGTGTTTGGAATTCTTGCGGCGTTTATCTTTTCTGGCGGGTTTGTTTCTATAAATATGGGGTTATACGGAATCGGATTTGCTGCAGTTGGTATGCTTTCAACGCTTGGTATCACGCTGGCTACCGATGCATATGGGCCAATTGCCGATAATGCCGGTGGAAATGCGGAGATGAGTGGACTGGGACAATCGGTTCGTCAGCGAACTGATGCTCTTGATATGCTGGGAAACACAACTGCTGCAACGGGTAAAGGTTTTGCAATCGGTTCAGCCGCTTTGACAGCTATGGCACTGCTCTCTGCGTATCTTGAAGAGATCAAGATATGGCTGGCGAAGTTTGCATCAATGAGCGCGGATGGGTTCTTTCCTATTGAAAAGTTCCGGTTTTATGCAAGAGAAATACCTCATGACCTTGTGGTATCGTTACGGGATCAGGGAATAACGGCCGTCTCTGCTTATCATGCGACACTCATGGACCTTACATCTGCATTTAATGTGACTCTTATGAATCCATTTGTCATTTCGGGACTTTTTATCGGGGGAATGATGGCTTTTCTGTTTTGCGCCATGACCATGAAAGCGGTGGGAAGAGCTGCAGGAGCTATGGTTGAAGAGGTGCGCAGACAGTTCAGGGAAAAACCAGGTATTCTTGAAGGTAAAGATAAACCGGATTATGGAAAATGTGTGGAGATCTCAACGATAGGCGCTCAGAAAGAGATGGTTCTTCCATCTCTGATAGCGATTATCGTTCCGATAATTACAGGGATACTTTTCGGTGTCGGTGGGGTACTGGGGCTTCTTGTTGGTGGATTGACAACAGGATTCTCGCTTGCATGTATGCTTAACAATGCTGGTGGTGCCTGGGACAACGCAAAGAAGTTCATAGAAAAGGGTAATTACAATGGAAAAGGATCTCCGAATCATAAGGCTGCTGTTGTGGGTGATACTGTTGGTGATCCATTCAAAGACACATCCGGTCCATCACTGAATATCCTTATCAAACTGATGTCGATGGTTTCGGTCGTGTTTGCGGGGGTCATTGTTTTTGTTTATCCAAAAATGGCTGAACTACTCTCTTTACTTGGTAAGTAAATACTATCGGATACGTGTTACTTTCAGCGCAGGTGGAACAGGTTTTCCACCTGCGCTTTTTTCATAGTCCAGTAGGGTTTTTAAAAAATAAGATTCCGAATTCAAGTTCCGTGTGACCCTGTTACCTCTGAGAGGCATTCTGGAACCTGGACATTATCGGAACCATTTTCAAGAGCTTCTGCAGTTGATATTAAATTGGATAAACAAGGCAGGATCAATGCAGCTGGTTTTATGAATAATGCTGCCGCTGAGATGATTCTGCATGCAGCAATGAAGAGTGATTTGTTACCTGGCGGATTATGGTCTGCAACGCAATGTACAGTCAAGGCTGATGTGTGTAATCTGACCTGTTTCGATCCGGTTAGGAATATATGGTTTTTCAGTACCTACACTTACAGGGGTGGAAATCATATGTATGCTATGGAAAACGGGCAATGCAGCGAAATTATCTATCCTGGAGAGGATACAACAAAAAGGGTTATCGCAATTGATATAGCAGAAAACGGAACTGTATGGGCATTGATCGGATCGCAGGAGCTGTTCCGGTATCAGAATGGAAAGTGGGAGAAAATGAAGTTACATGATAAGGTTCCGGTTAATGATACGGTAGAGGAAATCAAGGGTGGTGGTGGAGATACAGTGTGGATTGTTACACAAAAAGCTGGAATCGGTCGGTTTGATGGATCACAGTGGCAGCATTTTGAAACCGGAATCGATGCAGCATCGTTTTTGATTCCTCTTCATTATGACATTAAAAAAGGTGAATTGTGGTGTAGGATTAATAGAATAAATTTGACGTATGACATCTATTTCATGGCATTGGCAAAAAGATACAGAGGTGATGGGTTGTACCGTTTTAATGGTTCTACAGGTACTTTATTTACATCCGCTAATTCTGGAATAATTGATTCTGAAATAAAAACTGTTGCATCTGATCCTGATGGATTCTGGGTAGCAAGCGCGTATGGCCTTGCTTACTGCAAGCATGGACAATCGGCAGTATCTGCGGTAAATCCAGTTGCCGTACGTTCAATGCTGCAGAAGCAACGCTATTTCAAAGTTCAATCTTTAAATAATAGAAAAATAGAGCTGTATCTTGATTCTCCACAATCTGTTTCGATCTCAATCTTCACTCTTACAGGGCAACTGGTCAGAACGATCGATGCCGGTAAGAGAAATGCAGGGTATAATTTGATTCAGTTGACATCGTTTAACATGGACTTCAAAGCCCGGAATCTGTATGTAGTCTGTGTAAGCATAGGGGGAGGAACGTAGCTGTAATGACGTTCCTCCCGCAAACGTGCTGATTAATAATTTTTTTCTTTTCGAACTTCGAAGTAGCTCTGCGGATGCTGACAGACAGCACAGATTTGCGGAGCTTTTTTACCCATGACAAGATGTCCGCAATTACGGCATTCCCACATGGTCTCTTCTCCCTTTTCAAACACCTTCTGCATCTGGACATTACTGAGCAGCGCACGATAGCGCTCTTCATGTGCTTTTTCAATTTTTGCAACCATTCTGAACTGTGCTGCAAGAGCGGTAAAACCCTCTTCTTCAGCATCTTTTGCAAAACCTTCGTACATGTCAGTCCATTCATAGTGTTCGCCTTCTGCTGCATGAAGCAGATTTGTGGCTGTGTCACCCAGCTCGCCAAGAGCTTTAAACCACAGTTTTGCATGCTCTTTTTCATTGAGTGCGGTTTCTTCAAAAATTGCTGCAATCTGTTCAAAACCTTCCTTTTTCGCAACTGATGCAAAGTAGGTGTACTTGTTTCTTGCCTGTGATTCACCTGCAAATGCTTCAGCCAGATTTTTCTCAGTTTTTGTTCCTTTGAGATTCAACGTTCCTTCTCCTTTGTTTATGTTATCTGATTCTGTTTTATTAAGTTTTGTTAAGAGTTTTTCTACTGTTTCAACCGGAAAGCCTTTTTTTCTATTCCGCTTCATCTCTTCCAGAAGGTTTCGCACTTCATTGCTCTGCGGAAGCATGTACCCCGATTCTCTGACTAAATCTTCCGCCATGAGTCTGCAGGATTTTGATATCGCCGCGGCAAACTGACGGGTAACAGGGTTATCGGTTGTTTTTGCTATTTCAGCAGCGATATGCTCCTGCTTGACTTTACTTTGTGTTAGTGATCTCATGGCATTCACGACCAGATCTGTTTTGGGCTGCTGCGGTGGATAGCTCACCGGCAGAAGTGAAATTGCTCCCGAGGGACATGCGTCAACACACTTTCTACAGCCTTCTATGCATTTATTTACATCAATGATACTGTTTTCTGTGTCTGTTGCTCCTGTGGGGCAGACATAAAGGCACATGCAATCTTTTGTACATAATTTGATATTTCTAACTGCTGGCATGATGCTATCTCCTTTCTATCTGCGTTATTTTGTAATTGGGTACTTTACATACTGGACAGATTTCAGGAAGATTGTTTCCAAGATATACAAAGCCACAGATGTCACAGACGTATATTTTTGTGTTTTCGAGCATCGTATTTCCTTCTCTTGAATATCGGTCGAGAAGTGATTTTATCATTCTGCTTACCTTTTCACTCCACACCAGAGCACGAAGTGCCCCGCGGTCTGTTTTTGATGTTGCAGCAGCTGTAACATTTGCATAGCTTTCAGACAGATCTGTATCCAGAAGCCTGCCTGCATCATCAAACGTTTTCCCTTTTTGCACAGGTTCCTTACTTTTATAATAGGCAGCCAGCTGGTTAAACAAGCCCATCTCTTCCGTAAGGTGCTGTTTCTCACACCCATTTGCCAGATTGGAACACACCACACTCAATTCTCCGGCAGAAAGTTCTCTTAACTCATCAAACCCTGAATCCGGCTCAGTTACAGGTGCAACTGCAACGGCTGCCTGCTCCTTCATTTCGTCAAAAGCAGACTTCGGTGCTCCACACAGCGGGCATGTAAAATCGTCGGGGATATCTTCCCACTTTGTTCCGGGTGCAATGCCCTGTTCCGGCATTCCCACAGCTTCATCAAAAATAAAACCGCAGATAGTGCATTTGAATTTCCTCATCCAATTCCTTTCTTTTTACAGATATTACAAATGTATCGTACGTTCAGGTCATAACCAAGTATTTCTAAACCTGTCAGTTTCTGAAGATGTTCTTCCAGGTTGGAAATAGAAAAATCCGCTATCGTATGGCACTTCTGGCAGATCAGATGCGCGTGGGGATGAGTAGATATATCAAATATATCAGGCGAATTAGCCATGACAACACGTTTGATCTCGCCGGCTTCAGTCATAAGCCTCAGATTGCGATACACTGTACCCACCGCTATTGAGGGCTGCAATTTCTTTGCTTCCAGGTATATCGCTTCTGCGGTCATATGTCCGGAAGATGCTTTGATTATTTCCAGTATAAGATCTCTGTATTTTGCCACGGACGCTCGAATTTTTAAGAATAGGAATCATTCTTAATGAATATACAATGGGCGAATTTTTTTTTCAATATCGATTTGTTACAGCATCAGCAGTCTTTCAGAAAAATAATGCCTGTACTGCAGGCAGCGGATCGAATACTGGTTTTTAAAGCTAATTCCTCAGTTGGAGTGGTTGCATTCGGCTACGGAATTGGTTTTAAGATGCCAACTTGTCGATAACGGGCGCTTGCGGCTGAACATGCACACCAAGTGCTACGCGGGTCCCCCCTGAATATGTTTCAACCTTCACCTGGAATTGCCCGGGGGGTACACATTCGGCAAGCTCAGTGCATAGCCCACACTGAAGTCTTTAGCCCCATATTGTTAATTTCTACTGCATCAGGATACATAAACGGTCACGATAATAAGTGCGCTGTCTGCTATCTGGTTCTGATTGCAAAAATGACATCAAAGTATGGAGCAACATGTGGATTATAATCGCTGAGATTTTCCTCCACTAAATCAATGCCGACATCAAAAGAAAGGAATGGGATTGTAGGTGGATGGATACGGATGCCTCCATCAGTGTTAATCCAGAGCTCTCCATCATGTAAGTCAAGAGATGTACCAAATTCCCAGATGAACGACCAGAAACTCGATGGTGTTGCTTTCAATGCAAAATCAGCACCGAGTGAAAAATGGTCACCGATTTGAAGTTGCGGAACCAGGCATGTTTCAAAGGTGCTGGTTTTTGAAATGCCCCAGGCAAGAAACGCCCCCAGGCGCGGATCTGCCCAGTGTTTGATACCATGTCCTCCACGGGGAAACTGTGCGAATGTCCAAGCCATTCCGGCACCGATCGAAAGGTTATCCGCAAAACCGTAACGTGCACCGAAGTTAAGTCGTCCAACATTATCCAGTAAAGACATATGTAATTGAAGTTTTGCAGGAAGAGCAAATGAGATTTCGTGAAGGCTTACTACCAGACCAAATTCATTGTTTAAATACGCTGTTGGTACATAAAAATAATGAGTTGGTTTCGCTGCTCGTAACGTTGTTTGCGCTGCAAATGAGGGTAAAACTGCGATTGAAAACAAGAGAACGGTCTTGAGAAATCTGCCCATTTATTTATCCTTTCACTGCATGTACTCAAAAAAAAGTTCGATATGAAAATGGGACAGTGTAACCTGTCCCATTTGGCATGTATCTATAAATTGTAGCAAAAGCTGAAAGAAACGTTGAAAACATTTAAAATCCCTGCAGCCCGCAGCAGCGGGTGCAAACTGGCATCAGCCCTTTTTTCATTTCTTTGCGGAACTTCTTGTATTCGGGACCATTCCAGATGTCGTAGAAGGATTTTTCGTAAATGTTTCCGCAAACATAATCCTGATAATCGCGGCAGGGTGTCATAAAGCCCTCCGGAGTAACTTCAGCAATGAAATAGATGCTGTCACAGTGCGGGTACCCACAGTGCCAGGCGTGGTCACTGTAGTATCTTCGAACCTGTTCCTCAGTTTCGATGTCAGGTAGAAATTGCGGAACACATGTTCTCCCTTTTGACATCTTTTTTACCAGTTTAATCTGAGAGGCGGTTTCTGCAGCATTTACATCATCGAAACATGATTTAAGGTATCCCCTGTGATTTTTTGGTTTGTACCCAAATCGATTCTCGAAAACTTTTTCATGAAGATCAGCTCGCTCTTCGGTAATGAACCACCCGAAATAAAACGGATGAAGTTGTGCTTTGTCAAGTACAAGACGGTGAATATCTGCAAGGTGAGCGTGGTTGTGATTTGAAACGACAGTAATAGGTATTACCAGCGGAAACTGAAGGTTTTTTCTTTTTTTGATCTCATCAACTTTAGCGATGATATTCATCGTTTTTTCGAAATTATCAGAAGTTTTACCATTAGCCGGAGAGCGAAGATGGTTCTGTGATGCTGCATCCCATCCATCAAGGCTGAGAAACAGAATCTGTAGCGCCCCTGTGTCGATAAGATCTTCAATAATTCTATCGAGATCCTGAGAGTTACTTACAATGGATCCCTTGAGTTTGTATTTCGCCATTTCCTGAAAAAGTGGCACGAGTGGTTTCCACATTGTTGGTTCGCCGCCCCATATATAATAGAACGGGTGGTCACGTCGGGTTTCAAAAACAAGCCTTTTTACTACTTCAAAATCAAGCTGATTGAGTTTTTCACCACGTTCGAGTTTTTTACGGAGATGCCCGTTTTCACCCCACTGACCACACGATCCACACCTAAGGTTACAGACCTCATTTACCCGCATACTGATCTGACCTACAGGGACATTTTTATCGGGATCATTTTTACCAAAATATTTCCGGATCTGCTGTGGAAACATATGCCACGAATCGGGATTAGTTAGGATGTTGGGAATGACATATTTTTTTACAAAATCCCATGGGAGCAATGCTTTTCCATCATACTTTGCCATCTGCTAAACACCTTTCATCAATCAACACTAAGTTCAATTCCACTGCAGGAATGAAATTCCACCATTATCGTTAGAAATTTTTTTTCGTCTTCTGCACTGGAAGTCTGCTTAATTAATTGTTTTTTGTCCTGACATCTGTTGAGAGTGCAGGGTAATTCTTTCAATAGACACTGAATATATTAAATTTCCCCTCTTACAGGTACATAAATTAGAATAACAGTCGAACTCAGGGCTCCGGTTGCGAGAGTTCATCTTGAAGAACTTCCCAGTCTTTCATCAATTTATTGAGCACACACTCTTCACTAGTGATTTCCCGGGAGAGTGAATGCAGTAACTCAAAGTTAGTTGAATTTGCCGGGTCGTTGAGCTTTGTGCGAAGATCGGACAGTGTGTTCTCATGCACGACGATTTCGCGTTCTATTTTTTCGATCTGACGGGTCACTTTTTTACGCTGCTCCCGTTCAGCAATTTTTTTCTCTTTATTTGATACAGATCCAGCCGCTGCCGTAGCTTTTGCCTGAAGGGGAGTATCCTGTTTTTCATCGGGAAACATCATCTCGACATAGGTACGATAATCAGCTAACGACCCCGGGAAATCGCGTACCGATCCGGGGCGTATTTCAATGATACGCGTAGCGATTTGCGAAATAAAGTATTCATCATGGGAGACAAACAGGATGGTACCCTTGAATTCCGCCATTGCTTCGGCGAGCATTTCTATTGATTGTATGTCAAGGTGGTTCGTCGGCTCATCAAGGAGTAGCAGATTTCCGGGGTTGGCAAGTATTGTAGCAAGAACCAGGCGAGCTTTTTCGCCACCGGAGCAAACCTCAACCTTTTTGTCAACCGAATCGCCGCTGAACAGAAACGCACCCAGGATATTTCGTACAAAAGTGGTTTCAGTTCTCACCGATTCTGCACGGACTGTTTCATAGAGCGTTTTTGATATGTCAAGCTGCTCGAGCTGGTGCTGGCCGAAATAGCGCACTGTGGTTTTGTGGCCAATAGTAAGGTCACCGGATTTTGGTACAAGCATTCCTGTTACCAGTTTCAATAGTGTTGATTTACCGGCACCATTGGGACCAACAATCGCAATTTTGTCTCCACGGTTGACTGTGAGAGATAGATTCGAAAAAACGTTGTTTTCACCATATCCTGCAGTTACTTTTGACAGTTGAAGCGGTACGGTTCCGGACATCGGAGGAGCGGGGAACGAAAAATGAATTGTTTTTCCATCCTGGATAATCACTGGAAGTTCGGCTCTTAATTTTTCAAGCAGTTTTGCCCGCGACTGAGCTTGTGTTGCTTTTGTAGCCTTTGCTTTGAATCGTTCCACAAAACGTTCAGTCTGAGCGATTTTGGTTTCGAGGTTTTTTGCCCTGTTGAGCTCATTCTCCCGCAACTCTTCCTTGAGCAGTTGAAACTGATCGTAATTCCCTTTTAGTTGCAGTATTGTTTCGCCGCTGATCTCTGCGGTATAGGTTGTAATCCGATTGAGAAAATCGCGATCATGGCTCACAATGAGCATGCCGCCCTTGTAACGTTCCAGAAACTTTTCAAGCCAGACCAGTGAGTCCATATCAAGGTGGTTTGTCGGCTCATCGAGAAGTAGAAAACCGGGAGCGGTAAGCAGTAGACGTCCAAGTACGGTACGCATCCGGTATCCACCGCTCAGGAGCTTTACCGGTTTGTTCCAGTTATCTTTGGGAACCCCTAAGCCGGCCAGAATTGCTTCAGCACGGGAGCCCAACGAAAACCCATCATGAAAGTGCATTGCATCATAGAGTGCATCGATTTTTTTCAGCGCCTTCTCCAGGGACTCCGGGTCTGATGTTTCCGACATCGATTGGAGTTTTTCTTCAAAGTTGAGAATATGCGCAAACGGTTCCAGCACAATTTCCATAGGTGTCATGTGATCAAGAATTTCAACCTCCTGAGGGAGATAGCCGATCGACATCCCTGATGGAAAGTGGATGGTTCCTTTGTCGAGCTGTTCTACACCGCTCAGTATTCGTAAAATGGTGGTTTTTCCTGATCCGTTGCAGCCGATCAGTCCGGTGCGCTGGTTTTCATGAAACGACAGAGTTACCTGGTCGAAAAGTACTTTGCTGCCGTACTGCTTTGAGATGTTTTCTAACGTAATCATAGTTCAGGGTAATAAAATAATTCAGGGAGCGGGTAATTGTGGAAAGGATGAGTTGGTATTTGTTCGAACAGATTACCTTTCAGGGGAAAAAGCTTTTGTGTTATCCTAATGACACGGTTAAATCTGAAAACCGCAGCAGGTGACGACGGAGAATCCCGAAGGTTTAAAGGTTGGTGAAAAAAAATAGCTTCCCGAAGGAAACTATTAAATAAAAGTTGTTTTTAATTAATTCTACAACGTTAGAATACCGAAATTGCACACTTCCGGTCATTGAGCGGAGTCGAAATGACAAGCGAGATTTGCGTAAAATGCAGTCGTCTCGACATTTCGACTACGCTCAACGCAGCGTTCCGCTCGACGATCGGATTAGTAATTCTAACGTTGTAGTATTAAACAGCTTATTTTTTTCTGCGGAAGAAACTAACACCAGAAAAAGCCAGAACGCCAAAGCCAAGCAGAGAGATCATGCCTGGTTCAGGTACCTGTTCAGCTGAAGAAACTTCAATGCCTTTAAGTGTAAATTCTGAGTGATTGTCCATTTTAGCAGCAAATGTGATATGCGAAACATTCTCGTATGAAACGCTAAGACTACTATGTCCCAATAACGAGCCTGCGAATGATTCCCATGAATCAGGAAAAATATCTTTATAAGATTGAGCAAGACTTAACCCTGAATCCTCAGCCCAGCCGACGTTCAGTGCTATGAAATGATTACCACAAAAACTGGCATAATTATTGATTAACTTGCTTTGACAATTAATTCTCACATTAAAAGGGGTTTTATGAATTGTAAGAAAAAACAAAATTTGTCGGAAAAATTTACAACCTTGTTGTTTGGCAATAGAACGGCGGGCGTAAAAAAAGGCCTGCATAGCAGGCCTTTTTTACGAATAAAAATCGGAGAAGAGGTTTCTTAACCAACCATTTTTTCGAGTTCGATACCTTTGGTCTCATGAGCAAGCTTTGAAACAAAGATGAATGAGAGAACTGCAAAGATAGCATAGATACCGTATGATGGACCAAGGCCGATGCCTGAGAGCATGATCGGGAATGTCATGGTGATAGCAAAGTTGGCCACCCACTGAGACAACCCGCTTACAGCAAGACCGCTTCCACGCATCTGATTGGGGAACATCTCACCAAGCATAACCCACATTACAGGACCCCATGAGAAGTTAAAGAACATTACAAAGAGGTTTCCTGCGACAAGTGCTATCGGACCGGCAATCCCTTTAAGTGTAAGGCTGCCACCTGCTGCCTGTGCTGATGTCCAGAATATAAGCGACATGACACCAAGAGTAACCGCCATACCGACTGAACCAATAAGAAGCATTGGCTTACGTCCAATTTTATCGATCGAGAATGTCGCAATAAAACAGGCAACAATGCTGAGTGCGCTGCTGATAACATTGATCAAAAGAGAATGCTGTTCTGTGAATCCTGCCGACTGCCAGAGAATTGCGCCATAATAGAAAATAATATTGATACCGGTAAACTGCTGGAATGCAGCCAGTCCAATACCCAGCCATACGATAGGGCGTACACCACCTTTGGGATTGAGAAGGTCTTTTAAGCTTGGACGGTGGTCAGTTGCGATAGTTTCACTGATATCTTTATATTTTGCTTCTGCATGATTACCCATAAGTTTTTTGAGAACACCAAGTGCTTTTTCTTTCTTTCCTGCAGCAACGAGATATCGTGGGCTTTCGGGAATAAGAAGGAGGGCAAAAAAGAATAAAACGTTGAAAATAAGTTCCATCCAGAACATCCAGCGCCATGCCTCAAAACCAAGCAGCCAGGGCTTGATAGAGCCGCCAGCCATACGGGCGATGAAGTAATTTGAAAGGAATGCAGCAAAAAGCCCTGTGATAATTGCGATCTGCTGAATTGATGAAAGCGTTCCGCGTAATCTCGCCGGTGCTACTTCTGAAATATATGCCGGAGCAAGAACTGATGCGGCACCAACAGAAAAACCACCAATAAGACGGTAAATAATAAATTCACCAGAACCGTGAGCAATTCCTGATCCCCAGGCACTGATTGCAAATAAGACTGAAGAAATGATAAGAATGGTGCGACGTCCAAATTTATCGGCGAGGTTACCAGCTAAAAAAGCACCAACAGCACAACCAAGAAGCATTGATGCCACATTAAACCCTGTGACAACACTGTCTGAATTGAATGCCTGTTTCAGTCCGTCGACAGTTCCGTTGATAACACCGGAATCAAATCCAAATAAAAAGCCACCGACAGTTGCCACCATGGTAATCAGGACGATAAATCCAAAATTATGTGCATCATCGGGTATGGCCGGATTAGCACTTTTCTGTGAGGATGCGGACATATCAATTTCCCCTTTCCTTAAAAAATTGATGTGATTAAAACGGTTAATTTGAAATTTACTCAACGAAGTTTTAGTTATGAAATATATTTCAGGCAGACACAATTGTCCAATAACTCTAATTTGAGACTATTGCTCTCCCCGTTTATGTGTCTAATATAGCCAAAGCTTTCATAATTGCAGGTTTAATAATCAATGTTATACGGAGCGTGATATAATAATATATCGTTTATCAGCTATTCAAAATCTGTTCAAATTATCCTGATCAGGTTAATAAAGTCCCCAAAGTAATTTGTTTGCGGGTGTAACAAATGCAGTTCCGGGCACGTTTGTTTTATTGGATGCTGACATGCGGCCGCAAGTTAGAATCGTAGAAGAAAACAAAATTCAGAAACGTTGGCCGGAGGTAATCTATGGGATATACAATTGCTGCAAACAATCTATACGATGAAGAGATAGAACAGGCGGGTCGCATTTTAAGTTTATCAGAATTTATCGATCGTTTAAAAGCGCGGGGTGATATTTTCAAAGCCGATCGTCATACGTTAACTGGCAGAATTGAAGGTGTTTGCCTTGTTTCAGCTTTGATCGCCGGATATCTGCTTAGTAATTGTAAAATGGAGATGGCAAAAGCGGTGTGCCCCGATTTTCTTGAACCCGGGGTGCGGGACGCAAGAGCAGTTGTTGTACCGGATGTAATTGAACGGCCAAAACCACCTACAACAAATGTCGTGCCCGCAACAGCGGAGAAGAGGTCTCTGCGTACCCCACGGGTTACCAGAGGAGATGCAAGACCCTCCGGAAGAGCAGCCGGTTCTCCAAAAGAGAGGGTGGCAAAAGCAGGGATATTTGCAATGATGAGTCAGCAGAAAATAAAAGGTGTGGATGCCGCATTTGGCGATATTGCAGGTAAAGGTGGTTTTGCGGAGACCATCGATGCCGCTCTGAGCGGGCTTGGCGGATTGAAACAGGGTAGCGGCAGCAGCAGTGGTCGAAGGGGTGTTTCGAATCTGGGATTCGGTAAGGGTTACGGATTAATCGGGGATGACGATGGAAGCGGAATCGGTGATATCGGGACACTTACCGATAGCTATGAATCGGTCGAATTACGGTTTAAAGAGAGGCGAGGCAAAATAAAATTTGATGCTCAGACTGGTGGTGGTGGTACGTTCATGGCTGGTGGACGCAGCAGAAACAGCATAATGGCGGTTGTATTCCAGAACCTGCCTGCTCTGAGATATCTTTACAACAACCGTCTTAACCTTAAACCGGGGCTCAAGGGTAAAATTACGGTAAAATTCGCAGTTGATGAGTTCGGTAATGTCCTTCATTGTGAAATCGTTGAGTCTTCTATGGCTGATGGTGAGCTTGAACAGAGGGTTGTTACAAAAATAAAAGCATGGCGTTTTGAAAAAATTGATAAACCTGGCGATGTTACAGAAATTGTGTATCCGTTTGTATTTGCAGCCGGTTGAAAAAGTACGCATCCCGGATGCGTACTTCCCATAACTTTAAAACCTTACATTGCAGTGCAGGATCTTGAGAGATAAAATTTCAACGGTTGTGATTGAAAACTACTGTGTTCGTAACGTAGATTTCTTCAAACGAATCAAATAAAAGTGAGGCGCCCCGTGCTGGAACATCAATTCAAAAAAATTTATAACACCCATGGCCGCAAGCTGTACAATTTTATCATCTGGCTGACCCACAACAAATCTGCAGCAGACGATATTCTTCAGACAGTATTTATAAAGGTATGGCAATGCAATTCGGTGCCTGTGGATGAAATTGAGGCTCAGCGCTGGTTATTCACGGTGGCCAGGAATGCATCTCTGGATTTTTTCAGAAAAAGTGCCCGTTTCAGCAGGTTTCGTACAAAATACACTGAAGAGTATTATCAACCTGCAGACGATCCGGATGCATCCTTTACCTGGAGAGAGCTTGATGAGTTGCCTGAAATCGAAAAAAGTATTCTATTTCTTCACTTGAAATCAGGGTATACCTATAAGGAAATTGGGGATATGCTTGAACTCTCAGAAAATCTTGTCAGGGTGAAAGCATTCCGTGCATTGAAAAAATTACGTGAGCAGTTAACAAAGAGGGAAGTATGAATTACACAGTTGACAATCATCCGACAGAAGAGGTTCTCAGCCTTTGTGCGCTTGATGACAAGTGTGACGGTATCGAGAGTCATCTTCAGTATTGTGACTCCTGCAGGGAACTTGTTAATGAAATCCGTGCTATTAAAAGTGATCTGGTTTCCTATAGTGAGGAGGAGATCCCTGCGACAGTTAATGAACGGATTCTATCTATAATGAAAGATAAAAACACGGAAAAGAAATTGCCGATGTTTGTTCTGGAGTGGTACAAACGTCCCTTTATTTACGGTATAATTACAGCGCTTGCAGCGGTACTTTCCTATGTTGTATTTGCGTACTTTTTATGATACCGATCGCTTATGGTTTGCAGATTAAAAATAAAAATACCGTGCGCATCTGCCTCATAAATGTGGTTGATTGTGTTCGAAAAAAAATGTTGAATCATAACCAGTGTACCCCTATACTAAAAATATTGTCTATTTTCATTCCCTGTTTTTTACTGTTTGTTTCGTGTAAAAAATTGCCCGCTGATAATGCTCCGGTGATGCTGGATGTGAACATCGCTGCGGCGCCCAGGACAAAACCATGTAAAACAGATTCCTTTACTGTGGCTTTTTACAATGTGGAAAATTGCTTTGATACTGAGTTTGACGGTACTGAGTATCCTGAATATATTCCAGGAAATTCATCATGGACCCGCGAGGTGCAGCTCATAAAAATCAACAATATTGCTGAAGTCATTTCTGCATTTAAACCCGATATCGCCGGGCTCTGTGAGATCGAAGATGAAAATGCTCTTGTAGATTTAAAAAAGGGTCTGCAGCGGTATGGTGTACTATATAAATATCACGCATCAGGATGCGGCCGGACACGTTCCGCAACCTGTCCGATGCTCTTGTCAAAGTTTCCTGTTCACAACATCCTTGTTCATCATGTCGATCTCCCCGGAAGATTAATGACCAGAGAAATCCTGGAAGCCGATGTAGAAATCTGTAATCGCAGACTGAAAGTTTTTGTAAACCACTGGCCTTCAAAAAGACAAACAGAATCGTATCGTTTAAAAACAGCACAGGTACTTGCCACACGACTTAAAGCGTTACCTTGTGAGTGTGAATACATACTCATTGGCGATTTTAATTCCGATTATGATGAGTTTCAGATGTTCTCGTCATTTAAACTTAATGATACGGATGGCAAAACCGGTATTAATACCATTTTAGGAACAACGGTTCATCAGAATACGTCAACTCAATTTATCTCAAAGATGGATATACGAAATTACAATTCACTGCACCATTACGATCCTTGGATTGATATTGAAGAAAACAGGCGGATGAGTATGGTATTCAGAGGTAATAATCAGACACCGGATCACATACTGATTCCCGGAACGCTTCTTGATTCAATGGGTATCTCTTATGTAGATAAGAGCTTTTCGCCATTCACCTGGAATGGAAAGCTACTCAAAGGCAGAAGACCATTCCGGTGGCAGATTAAATGGGTGAAAGATCAGAAAATTCACCTTGGCAAAGGATACTCTGACCATCTTCCGGTCGTTGCCGGATTCAGGATTGGGGCATTTACAGCTGATTCATCCCGGCCTGATGGCTCAAAAATACGTGCTGTTGAATCGCGATTGCATAAAAAGACGGGAAAAAATAGTTGTTTTGAGAACTCAACTGATGGCTGGATAGCCTGTATTGATGCTGTCGTGATTCGTCGTGATTCAACGGATGTAAAAGAGGGACTTTTCAGTCTCAGTATCAGCACACCAGCTATCAAATCAAACAGAACGGTTGCCAGAGTGCATCTGAAAAAGAAAACATCCGGGAAAACACTCAGTGGACTCTATTGTAAAGGGAATGGAAAGTTCTCTTTCAGAATCAGAAGCGGTGACGGTCAGTGGCTCTATTATAACGCACCGGATTTCAAAGCATCAAAAAATGCAAGGTACAAAAATGTTGATTTCAGAGACTGGGCGCACTTAAACGTTACCGGGGAGTGTTTTTCAGCACAGGATGTGGAGCTGGAGGTGCGCGCAGGTAAAGAGGCACCGTTGCATTTGTGGATCGATGAGGTTTATTAAGGGAAAAAAGGTTAAGGATAAGGTTAAGGTTAAGGAGAAAATGATGTGTTCAGCACCTCAACCTCAACCTCAACCTCAACCTCAACCTCAATCTCAATCTCAATCTCAATCTCAATCTCAATCTTTATCTCAATCTTTATCCTTTAATATTCGGTGTTATTTCAGAACTCACTAAATGTATTACAAAATCATCCCTCGGCGATAACGTTGGGTATATTGTGTATATCACTTTTCTCTCGTAAACGGGGGAAGGCCTGGATAGGGGAACTCGATTGAGTATTGCGAATTTTACTCAAGACAGGATTCCCGACTCTTAATAAGGGAGGGGCGCTGAAACCCGGGGAATATAATTCGCGATCATCAATTTTACATTTTTCTAATTTTATAGAGTTTTGATCCAGTATTATTTAGCTGTATCAGGTTGAGATTTTTCAATGTCAGGTTCTGGAAAAACAGAGTTAACATTCGCAATAAGTGTCCGGGTTTTCTGCTGATAGAGTGTATTCTGGAGTCGCAGTTGCGGATATGATTCGACAGAAATTGACGATGCTTTCTGCAGTAAATAAATGTAATGTGAACGGTCATTCTTTTTTTGAGCAACATTGGTTGCGTAGAGAACAAATGCTGATGCGCGCGAGCTGTCGCAGAGCTCTAATGCTTTCTGGAAGTAATATGCTGCCGTATCAAGACCACCTCCAAGAGATTTCGGTATATTAACCGATACAATTCCTAAAAGCTCATGAGCCATTCCCTGATAAAACGTGGGGTTTATTTCAATAACTTTTCTTGCAATAGAAAGAGGCTTTTTGATTCCCATTGCCAGTGAAAAATCCGATCTGTCCGCACCGATCGCTCCCAGCCAGGCCACTGAAGTCCAGAAAAGTGCGGTAGTGTCTGCGGCGGTAATTTTTTTCAGTGATGAGTCTATAGATTCACTCAGAATTGCTTTTTTGATTCCAGGTATTTTAATGTCAAGACTTTTCAATGCGTACTCTCTGGAACGTAAAAACAGCTTTTTTGCACGTTTACCAATAGCTTTTTTCTGCAAGGGGTCACTGATCGTATCAAGGGGGGCAGAAATGAAATATTGGGAATAGAGGCAAATGAGCTTTGATGTCGCAAGATAGAGTGCTGGATTCGTACTGTCTTTTTCAATCAGGGATTCGTACAATTTTATTGTAAATGGAAGAGCATCGGCGATGAGCTCCGGATCATCATCACTGGTAAAAGAACCCCCTGAACTGTTCGCAAGAGTGTCAGTAATTTTTCTTGTGGCCATACCCGAAAGAGAGCATGAAAGGAATAATGATGTGCAGGAGACTACAAATGGCATCAGAATCAGCATGTTTTTTTTACGTCGCATAAAGTTCCCTTCCAGGTATAGGACTGCTCACACAGGTATTCCGCAGGCAGTGAAATAGCAGAAAATATGTTTTTATCCGGAATATACCACCTTTCAGGTGCTGGAACCTACGGTAAAAATTTTGAGATTTGAACGGAAAACACTATTTTATACAATCAGGATTAAAAAAACATCTGTTCGAATTTTAAAAGCCTACAAATGGCTGGGGTTTTTCGGAGGCGTTTCAATCCTGATTTTTACAGTTTTTTGGAGGTTGGTTTAATGGATCTGGATAAAGTAATTCGTAAAGTGCCCGATTTTCCCAAGCCGGGGATTCTTTTCTATGACGTTACCAGTGTTTTTACTAATGCTGAAGCATTTCAGTATGTTGTTGATACAATGGTTGAATCGTATTCTGCCCAGAAGGTTGATGGAATTATTGCAATCGAGAGCAGGGGCTTTTTGCTGGGTGCCTGTTTTGCATATAAGAAAGGACTTCCTCTTGTTCTGGCGCGTAAGAAAGGGAAACTTCCGGGTAAGACGGTTTCAGAAAGTTATGATCTGGAATACGGCTCCGCTACTCTCGAAATTCACAAAGAAGATCTTCTGCCGGGTAAAAGATGGCTTATCATTGATGACCTTATTGCCACAGGTGGAACACTTAAAGCGGTGGCAAACATGATAGAGTCGGTTGGGGCAGAGGTCGCAGGTATTTTTTCGATCATTGGATTGCCATTTCTCAGGTACCATGACAAAATTGGTCAATACAATCCAATAACATTAGTTGACTATGAAGGTGAATGAAAAATGAACACGATCAGTATTAAGGAATTACTGCGGTTAGAGAAGGCTGGTAATACAGTACAGATTAATGGGTGGTTGCGGACAAGGCGCGATTCGAAGACATTTTCTTTTCTGGAAATATATGATGGATCCTGTATTGCAACTATTCAGGTGATAGCTCCTGACTCAATAGAAGGATATGATACTGTGGTTGTGAAGATGGCTACGGGTGCAAGTGTTTCTGTTACCGGGGTTGTGCAGGAGTCACCGGGAAAAGGGCAGCGTTTTGAGATATTGGCACAAAGCGTAGTAATGTTCGGAAACACTCCCGCAGAGTATCCTTTACAAAAAAAACGTCATTCGTTTGAATTCCTTCGTGAGATCAGTCATCTCAGGGCCCGTACCAATACAATTGGTGCTGTCATGAGGGTACGCAGTGCCATGAGTTATGCGGTACATACGTTTTTTCAGGAGAACGGTTTCTTTTATGTTCATACACCGATAATAAGCACAAGCGACTGTGAAGGTGCAGGCAGTATATTTCATGTAACAACACTTGATTATGATAAGATGCCTCGCAATCCTGAAGGCGGGGTAGATTTTACAAAGGATTTTTTTGCAAGACAGGCGGGGCTCACTGTTAGTGGTCAACTTGAAGGTGAGGCATTTGCGTTGTCCCTCGGGAAGGTGTATACATTCGGTCCAACATTCAGAGCTGAAAACTCAAACACCCCCCGACATTTAGCTGAGTTCTGGATGGTGGAGCCTGAAGCGGCTTTTTTCAGATTACCTGATGATATGGATCTGGCAGAAAAATTTGTGAGGTACTGTGTACGGTATGCTCTTGAAAAATGCAGTGATGACATAGCATTTTTTAATGAACGCATTGAAACACAACTGCTTGCAAGGCTTGAGTTGATTGCATCAAATTCCTTTGAACGGCTCTCATATACCGATGCAGTAAATATCCTTCAGAAACACAATGATACATTTGAATATAAAGTATCGTGGGGTTCAGATCTTCAATCCGAGCATGAGCGGTATCTTACTGAAAAGGTATTTAATAGGCCGGTTATCGTTTATGATTACCCTAAAGAAATCAAAGCTTTTTACATGCATCTCAATGATGATGGTAAAACGGTGAGGGCGATGGATCTGCTCGTTCCGGGAATAGGCGAGTTGATCGGGGGAAGCGAACGTGAAGAACGGTATGATGTCCTTATCAATAGAATGGGTGAGGTCGGGCTGGATCCTGCGAGTTATTGGTGGTACCTTGATTTGAGAAAGTACGGGAGTACGCCGCATGCGGGTTTTGGTCTTGGATTTGAACGGCTGTTACTACTTGTAACTGGTATGCAGAACATTCGTGATGTCATACCATTCCCCCGCTATCCTGGAAATGCAGAGTTTTGATATGTAAGATATATTGAGGTGCAACACATTGTTGCTTTCATTTCCCCAAAAGCGTTTTCTGAAAACGGTCAGAAACGCTTTTATGGAGAAATGATAGATACTGTTTTCGTTTTTATCCTGCGAAATCATCCCGTTCCGGAAGCGGAACTTTTTTATTCGAGGGGAAGCGAAACTCCTTCCGGCCTGTTTTTACCACATAAGAATCATTCGATTCACAAAGTTCGAAATCGTCCTGTGGCATCGCATTTTTAATGTGGTTTATGAGTGAAATAGCTTTTTCAAGCCCGTCACCCCGGCCGAAATTTACCACTTCATCTGGTTGCGCAAGCCGGAATGATTCATCATAGATAGATTCTGCGTCTAAAGATTCGAGGAAGGAGTATGCCTGATCAATACTCATTTTATCCATGGCATTGAGTGCAACCGGGTTTCGTTCGAGTGCTGCTTTCAAAAATGGGCGCCAGGCACTCCGGCTCAGATCCCGAAAGGCGGTGAACGCCAGGTCAACGGTCATATTGCTGGAGCGGAGTGGTTCGATCTTCTCAATAACTTCTTCCGGTGATCTGACTCCGTCAAGATCTATACAACCATTGTCAACCCATGCTTTAGTGCTGTCGGGTAAGCGCGGATTAATCTGGGAGAACTGCTTCAGGCCTTTCAGTATCTCGTCAATTTTGGGGCAGCCATGGTGAAGAAATGTTTTCAGCTTTTCAACGGTGGTGTTATTGTCGTCAATGACACCATTCTGTTTGAAGAAGTTTTCGAGTTCACTGAACAGCAGACGGTTAGGAAGTGGATCTGGATAGTACTCATCTTCTTCGATTTCATGGAGTAACTGATTCTGAGTTGTATCCCCAACCCGTGCTTTACTGGAGTGTTCATAATGGAACACTTTTTCCGATTCGATAAACCTTGGTTTACCACAGCAGCTATGTATGATCTGGAAACATTTCTGGAATTGTGAGTTCTGCCTGAGAAAATTGGACAGAATTTCATAGTCGATAGGTGCTTTACAAAAAGAGTGAAGTTTATCCCTGAATTTTTTATATGATGACTGTGCTATTGTTGCACTATCATAAATCGTATGAATATAACCGCTACGGTGAGCGACAATGGTAATTTTTTCATGCTCGAGAGCTCTTCGGGCTTTTCCGGAAAGCTCTGTTCCATTGAACCACATGTTTTTTGTAACGATTCTGCGATTATTTGCGATAATGCCGTTACTGATATCAAAATACACCTGAGAATGAAGAGGCGTGGCGTAAAAATAGATTGTATCAAGCGGTATCTGGGCTACGATAAACGCAGCTGATGCGTAGAGTGCAGCGAGAGAAACACATTCACCGGCGCCACTTTCATAGCCATCCTTGTACCGGAACGCTTCCATCGCTTCAATAGTTTCGGTTTTCCAGTAGGGGATTATGTCCGTTGTGTATTTGTCTAGACCGAAATGTTTTCTTATGTCAATATCAAAATAATACTTGTCACCTTCGTATCCGAATAGAGCATTGCTCTGAGCAAGAATACCTTCATCTATGAAAGCACTGAACCGGGAAAGTTCACGTGGCTTGGTGGTTAGACCCCATGTGTCAAGATCAAGGTTGAATGCGAAATGATCCATGATATACTGTTTGAGCCGTTGCATCCGTCGTTGAGGATTCTGCTTTTCGAGTTTCTCAAACCAGCTGTCGTTTTTCCAGTTCCATATCCTTTTTGACATCATATTTGCTAAAACCAGAGAATACATCAGCTCCGGGAAGATAAATACTTCCATGTCCGAGAGTGTGACTGCCGAGGAGTATCGCTCGAGCGACATTGGATCATTTTTAGCATACATATAGTTAATTCTCCTAAAAATTACTGGACTCTTTAAATTGTTACCGAAAACATGTATAGGGATTTAAGTTTAAACAAATCTGACATTGTTATATATTTCGTATACTATTTTGCTATTTGAAATTTCCGTTTTAGATAATGATTCGGGAAAAATTACCGGTAGCATAAACTCAGGTAATATAATTTCCGTAACCTTGATCTCTGTTCTTATAAATTGAGAACTTTTGCTTTTTTACTTTCAGTTCACAGTTACGAAGAAAAATGGTTAAAGTGTACATTTATCAGGAAAATAAAACATGAGAAAAGCGGCTGGAATCTGTATTGGTTCAACCACTGTTCAGTCGGTTGTAATTTCGGAGAACAATGGAATAAAAGAGGTTGTTTCATCATCGAGAGTTCTACATGAAGGAAGCCCGGGGGAGGTTGTACGGGGTTTGTTTGCAGAGTATCGTCATGACAATATCGCTGACGTTGTTATTACCGGTCGTTCTTTCAGAAAAAATGTAGCGCTCACTACGATAACAGAGCCGCTGGCTGTGGAATATGCTCTCAAACAGACCTATTCTCAAAGAGATTTCCCTGAAATTGTTATCAGTTCGGGAGGGGAAACACTTCTGGTTTATTCGGTTGGCAGGCATGGAGGGATCACATCGGTGCATTCCGGCAATAAGTGTGCATCAGGTACCGGAGAATTTTTTCTGCAGCAGATACGTCGTATGGGACTTGAGTTGGATGAGGCGATCAGGATAGCCCGGGGAGGGGTACCACATCGGATTGCCGGTCGCTGCAGTGTGTTTTGTAAAAGTGATTGTACCCATGCACTCAATAAAGGGGAGAGCCGGGCAAATATCGCGGCCGGTCTTTGTTTGATGATGGCTGATAAGGTGAGTGATTTAGTAAAGAAACTGCATGTGGAATCTGCTGCTTTTACAGGAGGAGGCTCTCTGAATCATGCGGTGATTGATATACTGAAAGAGCGGTTTGAGCGTTTTGATATCCCTGAGAATTCATCGTGCTTTGAGGCGTTTGGTGCTGCGCTCTATGCACTTGACAATACCTGTATCCGGCTGGACGATAATTACGAAGAACTTATAAACATTGTTCGAACCTCTTTCGGGAAACATAAACCGTTGCGTAATGCAATGCATCTGGTCAGTTTCAGATTGCAGGAGAAAGGTTCTGTCTGTGAGGGTGACAGGTGCGTCATCGGTCTTGATGTCGGTTCGACAACGACCAAAGCGGTGCTCATGCGCATTGATGATTCAAGCATGCTTGCATCGGTATATCTGCGTACAAATGGAGATCCGGTTGAAGCGTCGCGTCAATGTTATTCATCGATTCTTCAACAGACTCAAGGCGTGCAGTATACAGTCTCAGGTCTGGGTGTGACAGGATCAGGTCGTCAGATCGCAGGACTCCATTCGTTAAGCAATTGTATTGTAAATGAAATTGTAGCGCATGCGGGGGCTGCGGTTTATTTTGATAAAGATGTTGATACCATTTTCGAAATCGGCGGGCAGGATGCGAAATATACCCTGCTCAATGCGGGGATTCCTTCTGATTACGCAATGAATGAAGCCTGTAGTGCCGGGACAGGCTCATTTCTGGAAGAAGCTGCCCGCGAATCGCTCAGTATTACTACCGAGCAGATTGGTGAACGGGCATTACTGGGTGAGAATCCACCGGATTTTACCGATCAGTGTGCTGCGTTTATCTCCAGTGATATCAAACTGGCTGGTCAGGAAGGCATAGATAAGGATGATATTCTGGCTGGCCTGGTATATTCAATCTGTCTGAATTACCTTAACAGAGTGAAAGGTTCACGACCGGTTGGAAAAAAAATTTTCATGCAGGGGGGAGTGTGCTACAACAAAGCTGTTCCTCTGGCGATGGCATCTCTGATGGATGCAGAAGTGATAGTTCCGCCTGATCCCGGCCTGATGGGTGCTTTCGGTGTCGCACTTGAAGTTTTGAAACGGATCAGGTCCGGTGCATTGAAAGAAGAACGGTACGACCTTAAGGAATTATCCTTACGTGAAGCAGTGAATAACGGGTCATTCAGATGTAATGGCGGCGGGAAGTGTGATCGTGGATGTGAGATCAGAAGAATTAAAATTGATAATAAAAATTACCTGTTCGGTGGCGTGTGCAACAGATTTTATAATCTTCGTTTGAAGAAAAATGTTATAACCGGAAAATTTGATCTTGTTGCACTTCGTCAAAAGTTACTGTTCGAAAAGTACGGAGTGAAACCGTCAATGAGCAAGGTAAATCCCGATCAACCTGCAAAAACAGTAGGGTTGATGAATTCATTTATCATGCATTCACTTTATCCGCTCTATTCTAATTTTTTCAGTGCGATGGGATTTACTATCGTTTTTCCCGAAAAAATCGACCAGGAGGGGATTTCCCGTAAAGAATCTGAATTCTGTCTCCCTGCAGAGATCGCTCATGGCAGTTTTTATGCATTGCTGAAAAAAAACCCTGATTTCATATTCCTTCCTCAAGTTATGCAGCTTCCTGTTGCTAATGTTCCAACCTACAGCAGAATGTGTGTTTTTGTACAGGGGGAACCGTATTATCTTAAAACAACATTCCGGGAGGAGCTTGAACAATTACCAGTAAATATAATCAGTCCCGTAATAAAAAAGATGGAGAACGGTTACGAGGCTGCGCTTGATACTATGATCGATGTGGCCCGGACGATGGGGGTTGGTGAAAGCGTTGCCCGAAAAGCATATCTTCAGGCCTGTTGTCGCCAAAGAGAATTTGAAAAGGAGTGCGTCGATATTGGTAAAAAAGTTCTTGAATATCTCGATGCAAATGATGACATTTTCGGAATAGTTCTTTTTGGAAGACCTTACAATTCTTTTACAAAAGATGCCAATATGGGAATACCGGATAAAACGGCATCACGGGGGTACTTCATCATTCCTCATGATATGCTCCCCTCAGCCTCTTATGAAGTCGATTACAAAATGTTCTGGGCTAATGGACAGAAGATAATGAAAAGTGCTGCATTTATAGCCGAAAAGAAAAATCTCTTCGGTTTTTATATTACAAACTTTTCGTGCGGACCGGATTCATTTCTTCTCAATTTTTTCAGACGCCAGATGGGTACGAAGCCATCATTGACACTGGAACTCGATCAGCATACTGCCGATGCGGGTATTGATACACGTATTGAAGCAGCTCTGGATATCATGGCTGCATTTTATAGAGAAGAAAGGAGATCTGCCCAAAAACAGTTCAGACAGACTGAAGTTGTTTATGGTAAAGAGATAGAGGTCGTCGATTCCGACGGAAGACGTCTGCCGTTGCGGCATCCTGATGTTGAAGTTGTTCTTCATTCTATGGGAAGGAGAAATACCAGCTCTATTGCTGCAATTTTCAGATCGCAGGGTATTAGAACTGTTCCGTTGCCGGTCTCCGACAGGGAGGTACTTCTTACCGGAAGGAAGTCATCTACATGTAAAGAATGTCTTCCTTATATCCTTATTGCGGGATCTCTTGGCAACTACACCCGGGTGAAAAGAGATCCGTCCAGAGTCAGTCTGTTTTTTCTACCTACCGGTGGTGGACCCTGCAGACTGGGACAGTATTGCCGTGCTCTTCACTACCTGATAGAAAAGGAACAGATAAGAAATACTGCACTGTTTGTACTTTCTGATGAGAATGGGTATGCCGGTCTTGGAAATGCCACACTGCTGCGTGGATGGCAAGCTATGGTAACTGGCGATGTCATTGAAAGCATTCGCAGTACTGTTGCTGTGGCTGCCCGGGATCCTGAAAAATCACTTGCATTGATTGAAGAGGTGTGGAATGACCTTCTGGCCCATTTTGAAGGGAAGTATTCAATGCGATTTTCTACATTTCTGTCTAATTGTGCACAAAGGCTCTCAACGATAGAGCTTAAAAAACCACTGGATCAGATTCCGACCGTTTCGTTGATTGGTGAGATCTATGTTCGTCTCGATGAGTTCTCGCGTAAAAATATTGTCGATTATCTTGAACAGGAAGGGATACGTGTGCGGGTGGCACCCATAAGTGAGTACCTTTGTTACAGTAACTTTGTTGTAAATACCGGACTTGGTGAGAAGGAGTTTACACTGAAGGAAAAAATAAAGATGAGGCTCACTGCAGAAGTACAGGAGTGGTGGGAAACAAGAATAAAAAACATTATGAGTGCAAGTGGTCTGTATCATGCTGAGAGCATCGAGGTCGAAAAAACAATCAATTCAGCCACACATTTGATGGATCAGAATTTCAGAGGTGAAACGATTCTTACTGTTGGTCTTGGATTGAGAGAGATACTGGCAGACAGTTGCGGTATCATTTCGATCGGTCCTTTTGGCTGTATGCCTTCGAGAATGGCTGAATCGATCCTCAAAAAAGAGATGACAGTGGAGGGTAAAAGGAGATGTGATGGCAACCGTATTGATCAGACCGTCTATAAGGATATCGATAAGTTGCCATTTCTTGCGATTGAAACTGATGGCTCACCCTTTCCACAGATTGTTGAAGCGAATATGGAGGCTTTTGTTATACAGGCATTGCGAGTGCATGAGCTGATGGTGAAAGCACGCCGAAGAAAGAGTAGAAAAATAAAAACTAATGTTGGAAATTGACCAATTATGAGAGGCATGTTCCGTAATACAAATAATCTTTTACTATACCCATGCACAAGGGTATATTTTCGTGTTGTTTAAGCGCATATTTCCCTCTAAGGGGAACCTTCAGCAGGTTGTAAGGAATGTTATGAACTGTTTCAGCTGTTTTAGGGTTTTTTCGGGTATTTTTTTGTTGTTTGCAATCACTTTTGCACAGATAAGGGTTGAAGAGAGTTCCCCTTCAAGACTTAAGCTCAGCTGGGAGATTGAAAAAATCGATACAGTTGTTATCCGTTCTGGTAACGAGAATGCTGTTGTGTTATCATTTAAAGGACAGAATGCGGTCATTGGTGCCGATGGAGAGGTGGCGCTTCCTGCCTATTCTCTGTTCGCCGGTGTCCCGCCACAGGGTGATGTAGACATATCCGTTACTGCAGAAGAGGTAACAAGGATGGCGCTTAGCGGTCCCCCTCTGATTCAGGAAAAAAGAGGCAGAGCTTTCGATCTGAAACAGCCTGAATTTGTTTCACCCTGGGTTTCAAAGCCGATTTATGAACAGATGAGGGGAATCAGGACCGTTTCTATATTGCTTCGTCCGGCTGTTTATGATCGTACAACTAATGAATTAAAAGTGATGAAACGGGGAACTATCATTATACAATTTCCTCCTGCGGTGCGCCAGAATTCAATTGCCGGTAAATCGGAGTTTGAGGATATGGTAGCAGAACTTTTGTGTAACTATCCGGTTGCAAAAGGATGGCGTTCTGTACCGTCAAGGTTGAAAAAAAGAAAAGTCGGTTCAGTTTTTCCGCTGGATAACGCAAAAGTGTATCATTTCAAGGTCGGCGATGGTCATGGCGGGTTTAATGAGGGGTCTACACTGGAAAACGGATTGATGAAAATACCCGGAAAAACCATCGATTCAATTTTCGGGGTAGTACCTGTTGCTAATGTAAAGTTGTACGCGTCTGTAAAAGGTGAGCTTGATGCAGGCGTTCCGCTTGTGGATTCTTTACCTTTGGGGATAGTTGAAGTACCTCTGTTAAGAGTAGACAGTAACCGTGATGGTATTGTGGATGATGGGGATTATTTTGTAGCATTTGTTACCGGAGCTTCTGACTGGAAATTCGCAGGGGAGTATGAGATGGCAATCAACCGGTATGATGATTATCGTAATTACTGGTTAACAACCGGCATCGGCGGGCGTTCGATGGGACAGTTTTATGGGGATTTGCCTTCAGATACTGTCTTGCATCACTTTGTTCAGCCTGCCTTTTTTGTTAAAGGCGTAGATATTCCTAATGGAACGGAGGGCGGGCTCGACTGGATCTGGTATGCGATGACCAGGTCGTCACCAAATTTTTCTGAACAACTATTACTTCCTGGTATAGATACGTTATTTCCGGGCGCCTTGTTGTGTAATTTCAACACAAGTTATAGTTCCCTGAGAATGAGGTTCGGTGATATCAATGAATCCTCTGCGGGCAGTATGGTTTACAGGGTTACTTCATGGGGCGATAAGAAGCTGCGGTGCGAACTTAGTGTTGATGATGATAGTAAAGGCCGTTGCGAAATGAAAAGTATAACGGTTCACTATCAGAGAAAGCTGGACGTACCGGATAGTGGAAATCTTATAGTTTTTTCCAGCATTGACACGGGCAATTTCACTTACACTCTTAATAAACTCGATGGTGAACTTGTATATGTCATCAGGGTTACTGCTGAGGATCATGTTGAGCTGATTGATACGGTGAGAACCACTCCATCCGGAACGTACAGTTGGACCGATTCAGGAAAGACAGGTGCCCGTTATATTGTCAGCCGTCAAAAGAACCTGCTGCCGCTTCCTGCACATAAGGGTTATCAGAATGCAGCAAGTGTCGCTCACAGTATTCATGATCTCAGAAATAGTTCTAACAGCACGGGGTACCTTATAATAACTCATCGAGACTTCATTGCACAGGCAGAAAGTCTTGCTGTCCACAAGGAAAAAATGGGGTTTGCACGTCCGGCAGTAGTTGATGTTGCCGATATCTACCGGTTATTCAGTGGTGGAAATATCGATCCGACGGCTATAAGAAATTTTGTCCTTTATGTCAAAAATCAACCATGGATCAATGGTGATAATCTTGACTATGTGCTTCTGATGGGAACTGCCCATTACGATATAAAACAGAGAAAAGCAGCCTGGCCTTCATTCATTCCGGCTTACTACAAAGGGGGAGAAGTGCCCGTTGATGACTATTTCACGATAACGGACACATCGTTTTATGTGAAACCATCCTGTGCGATCGGGCGTATCACATGTGAAACAAAAGAACAGGCTATGGCAGTTGTCAGAAAAATCAGAGAATTTGAGGATCCGGACATTGCTGATTATGGCGCGTGGAGGAACCGGGCGTTGTTCGTTGCGGATGACGATATGCAGCATGGTGGTATAGATGATCCCATTACGTCAATGACTCCTCATCATGTATCATCAGATTATGCTTCAGACGCGCTATTGTCGGTCTGGAAGTCTCTGGACTTGAGAAAGGTGTTTCTTTACGAATATCCCTGGGACGCTGCTGAACGCAAACCGTCGGCAGCAAGAGCTGTCTTGAATCAGATCAATGACGGGGTTTTCTTTGTAAATTATTTCGGACACGGTTCCTATTATATATGGGCTGATGAGGAAGTATTGAATCTGAGTGATTTTGGAAAGCTATACAACAGAAAACAGTATCCGCTTGTATCATCATTTTCCTGTTCAGTAGGTAAGTTTGATCATCCGGGGGTCGAATGTCTTTCAGGTGGTCTGGTAAAGCTTGAGAATGCTGGAGCTATCGCTTCAATTTCCGCTACCCGCGCATCGTATGCTTATTCAAATGAAAAACTGGCCGTTAATTTTTACAGTCAACTGATGGATTCTACCAGACAGATTAAAAGTATCGGTGCAATGTTTGTAAAAGCCAAAGTAGCTTTGTCAAGCGATGCAAACAGAACCTATATACTTCTCGGTGATCCATCAATACGAATTGTTAACTCTGCAAGAGATGTTGAGCTTGAAATTGTCGATCAGAAAGATAGTGCTCTGACAGAAGTGAAGTCCATGCAGCTTGTTAAAGTAAAAGGAAGTGTTCTTTCGGGGGAAGGTATAACAGATCAGGGATATGGAACAGACAGAAAACCGGCATATGTGCAGATCGGTTTTTTTAATCCCGATGACTCTGTGTCCCGAAAAGATGGCGGAACCAGGCCGATGCAATATGTGCTTCCGGGAAACCCGGTCTTTCTCGGTAAGACAAAAGTATCCAATGGCAGATTTGAGCAAACCGTTCTTGTTCCAAAAAAGGTTGCATTCAATGAATCCGGTGTACGATTAACGGCATTTTCCTGGCTCGAGGGTGAGAATGATTGCGGTAACGGGTATCGGTCAGACTACATCTTCAACGGATCGGCGGATGCAATTACTAATGATACCACAGGACCAGCTATATCAGTTCAAATGTATGTCGATACATCGAGTACCTACGCTGATTCGAAAGACGAGATAATGGTTGTACAACTGTCAATTTACGATCCCAGCGGAGTGGATATTATCGGAACCGATCCGGATGATGGTCTGACGATGGAAATACCCGGAGTTTTATTAAAACGTAGCATTAACAGTAATTTCCAGTTTAAGGAAGGTGATTTTAAGAATGGTACGGCACTGGTTGAAATCCCGGTTCCTTCGGTGGCAGAGCAATCCAATGCGCTGATTATTACTTCCCGCGATCTTCTTGGTAATCTTTCGGTTACTACATTTCCAGTCGATTTTACTGCACTTAAAGTTGCAGAGAATGAGTTATCACCAAATTTAGATAATGCATTCAATTTTCCAAATCCTGTACAATTGGGAAAGACGACCCGTTTCTTTTTCTATAGATCTGAAGTCAATGAACGGTATCTGCCGGCAAATTACCGTTTTGTTGTAAAAATTTATACCTTGAGTGGAAAACTGGTAAAAGTGTTTAAGGATGCTTCAAATGGCGTGATATGGGATTGTCGTGACCAGAGAGGCAGGCTGCTTAGTCCGGATGTTTATCTCTATCAGATACAGGCATATTCCCCTCAAAAGAAAAAAATGATCAAAAGTAAAATCGGTAAAGTGGTAATTCATCCGCCGAAATAGTATCTGTTACAAAAACTCTTACGCACCATTCCGAGTCAGGGATCAGCATAAGAGTCTTTATGTTTCTCGTCCCGCTCACACTTATAGTGGGTTTAATAACAAAATTATATGTCATAATGACAATTGTGTGGTCCTGTGACCCCTGACAGGGTATTTGAGCAAAAACTATTAAAACCTGATTTTGTTTTACTCTATAACTGGCTTAAAAAAAAGATTGATTTAAAATGTATTTACTGATATTTTTATAACATCTTTTTTGCAAGAAACTTACGAGGGATTTTTCTCACCTATTCGATCATTCAGAAGAGATATTTTAACAGGCCCCTTGACTCTGAGCCCAATATATTGTATCTTGAAATGGTTTGAAGATCAATCCGTAGTGGTTGAATGGATATTACGATTTAACCCGTTTAAAGGGTTCAGGGGGTAGCTTAGAATGGTTCTCAGGAAGCTTACAATTTTCGGCTTCAAATCCTTCGCAGAGAAAACAGAACTTCAGTTTGGTGAAGGTATGACTGCTGTTATCGGGCCAAATGGTTGCGGTAAGAGTAATGTTGTTGATGCGATTCGCTGGGTATTTGGTGAAACTAAGGCGTCGATGCTTCGAAGCAGCAGTATGCAGGATGTGATTTTCTCCGGAACGCAGAACCGCTCTCCACTCAACATTGCAGAGGTTACTCTTACTATAGAAAACAATCGGGGTATTTTACCCGTTGAATTCCGTGAGGTTTCGATCACCCGGCGTGTTTATCGCAGCGGTGAGAGTGAATACCGGATCAATAAAGTTCCGTGTCGTCTGCGGGACATTCATAATCTATTCCTCGATACAGGTGTCGGCAGCAGCGCATATACTACTATAGAGAATACTATGATCAATTCCATTCTCAGTGATAAGGCTGAGGAGCGGAGGGTTCTTTTTGAGGAAGCATCAGGGATAGGTAAGTATAAACAGCGCCGAAAAGACAGTCAGCGGCAGCTTGAGAAAACACGGCAGGACCTTCTTCGAATCAACGATAAGGTTCAGGAAGCGGACCGTCAGGTGCGAATGCTTGCTCGACATGTGGAAAAGGCAAAACGGTACAAGAGTTATTATGAGGATCTCAAGGGGCTTGAGGTCGGGTTTGAAAATCGCAGGTATCAGGTCTTTGCTGAAACACTTAAAAACCGCAAGGTACTGATTCAGGAGCTCGAAAGTCGTAAAGAAACGGCCAAGGCTCGCAT
This sequence comes from Chitinispirillaceae bacterium, assembly GCA_016929595.1. Taxonomy (GTDB): domain Bacteria; phylum Fibrobacterota; class Chitinivibrionia; order Chitinivibrionales; family Chitinispirillaceae; genus JAFGIN01. The sequence continues at coordinate 3,709 of JAFGIN010000056.1, read as the reverse complement.
TGCCACTGCTGAATCCCGAATCGAGAAAATGCAGCTTCAGGCACTTGAGAAGGAAAAAGAGCTTGAGATCGCATCACGGGTGGTCAGTGAAGCCAACGAGAAAATTGTACGACTTGACAGAGATATCTCAGTATGTAATGAGCGAAGTGCAAACCTTACTCAGAATGTGCAGCGTTTTGATCAGGATATGCAGTCACTTGAAAAGCAGATCGATGATGCAGCTCAGCTGCGTTCTCAGATAGAACTGAGTATTATTGAACGTGAAACACAGCTTCAGAAGAGCCTTGAACGTGTCAATGGAGCCAATGATGAGCTGGCACGGTTTGATGTACAAATGCAGCAGCGTCGTGCAGATGCCGATCAGCTGGGACGCGATCAGATAGAGATTATCAATGAGCTTGGTGAAGTGCGCAATCGTTTGAGCACGCTTAAAAGTAACCTGAGCAATGCGATCGAACGACATGACCGTGATCAGCGCGAGGTTCAGAACCTTGAAGTCCGTATGGAAGAGTATCAGGATGCCGTTACGGTATGCAGAAAACAGCTTGCAGATGCTGATGAAGAAAACCGTACTCTTCATGCATCACGTGAGGTGTTACTTGCGCAGATAGAAAAAGAGGATGAGCGGTATCAGAGACTTCTTGAAAATGAGAAACTTCTTGAAGCTCAGATCTCCACCTCAAAATCGCAACTGAAATTTCTTGCCGGACTGGAATCATCATTTGAGGGGTATGATGCGGGTGTTAAAGAACTACTTACACGTAAATTACCCGGTCTTAAAGGTATTATCGCTGATCTCATTGCGGTAAACGACGAATCGTCGGTTGGTCTATTCGAGAAGATTCTGGGTAACACCATTCAGTCGGTTGTTTTTGATACTGAAGCACAGTTGCTTGATGCAACCGGACATCTTCAGCAGGGGCGTTTAGGTCAGGCGGGAATCATATCCCTTGAACGTTTGAATACAAGTGCTTTTGATGATGCAACTGTACCGGGAATACCCGCGATCAGCATGGTTCGGATTGCTGACGGATGTGATAAACTTGCGCAGCAGTTCCTTGGGCACATACGAATTACCGAAACAAATGCCGAAGCGATCGAGGCATCAAGGAAATTCTCCGGTACATACCTTTTTGCATCCCGTGAAGGTATCATCTGCAGACAGGATGGTGTGGTTATCGCAGGTAATCCGGTCAAGGAAAAAGCTGGTATTCTTCAGCGTAAACAGCAGATGGAAAAACTCAATGCTGATATAGTTCGTTTTGATTCCGAATACCTTAAAATCATTGAGGAAAAAGATCACTGTATCATTAACCGTGATGAAGCCAAGTCGGCATTGATCGAGGTTGACGATAACATCAATAAAGGACAGCGCAGGCAGCAGGAGCAGCAAACTACCATCAAACATTATGAGAATGAGATCCAGAATATTCTCGGAAGGGTACAGAAACTCCATCCGGAACTCTCAGAGCTCAACTCCCGTATTACACAGATGGAAGAAGAGATCACGCTGCGTGAAGCTGAAGTCGCGACAACCGAAAATCGTCGGGACACCCTTGAAGAAAAGGTCGAAGCCGCCCGTAGCGAGGTCCTTTCGATGGATGCTCAGCGCCGTAAACTGATTGAGCACCAGAAGAATATCGAGCTTGAAGCGCATGGGCTTAAAAACAGGATCAATCAGGACCGTCAGGATATTGAACGTCTCGGTCGTGACATGAAGTCCTTTGCAGAAAAGAAACAGGTCAAGGCGGAAGACAAGAACCGATCCAATAGTGAAATTGGTGATCTGGGCGAAAAACTTCAGGGGCTCAGGAGTGAGCTTGAGGTACAGCGTGAAAATCGGATCGAACTTGAAAAACAGCGTGATGTTGTTCGTGAAACATACAATGGTATACTTATCGAAATTGAAGATATGCGTAAGTCAACACGAGCAGATCAGGGAGAGAATAACGAAGTTTCAAATCAGCTCCATGATGCAGAAATCAAGCAGACCCGTGATGAGCAGGAACAGCGCAGAATTCGTGAGAGGATCTGGGAAGCGTACGAAATAGATCTTGAGTCGCCTTCTGAAGGAATCATGATCATTGAGGAAGAGGATAGTGAAGTTCTCCAGAATATCCAGATGCTTAAAGAGAGAATAAAGCATGTGGGACAGGTCAATATGGCTGCTCTTGAGGATTACGAAAACGAAAGTAAACGTCTCAATGAGCTCACAACTCAGCGTGACGATCTTCAGAACGCAGTTGATGAACTTGAAAAAGCGATTACAAAACTCGACAAAGAAGCACGTGCACAGTTTCTGACAACGTTTGAACAGGTTCAGAAAAATTTCACTGACATGTTCACGACGCTCTTTGAAGGTGGAGAGGCTACAATTTCACTTGAAGAAAATGTTGATCCGCTTGAAGCGCCGATTCATATCAATGTGCGCCCTGCCGGAAAGAAGATGCGTGGTGTTCAACTGCTTTCCGGAGGAGAACGCGCACTGACAGCGATAAGTCTTCTGTTTGCGCTTTATCTGGTAAAGCCCTCAGCGTACTGCATCCTCGATGAGCTCGATGCACCGCTTGATGATGCCAATATCGGTCGTTTTGTCAAAATATTGAGAAAGTTTGCAGAGAAGACACAGTTTATTGTTATTACTCATAATAAACGTACTATGGAAGCTGCGGATCTTCTGTACGGAGTTACGCAGCAGGAGAAGGGTGTTTCAACGATCGTGTCTGTTAAATTCGAAGACGGTGCGGCTCTGCAGGCTGCCTGAGCGGGTAGCACGGTCGATGACCATCGATCGTGATACCTCGGTATGTATCTGAATAGTTAAAAAACAGATGTAATTCGCTTACAGTACACAAAACAATATTCAAAGTTTAACATGCTGAAAACAGTTGCTATAATAAGTGCAATTATTATTTGTCTCTTTGCCGGTTTTTCATGGTTTGGTGGTGTTTTCGATCGGGTAGTAATACAAAGAACGACGATCGGGCCGTACCATTCTGTCTATAGAACTTTGCAGGGTAACAACACAGGATTCAGATTCCTTGTAAAGAATGTTGCAACGTATGTCCGTAGTAAAGGTGTGGGTTCAATCTATCGTGGCTTTGCCGTTTTTTATGATGATCAATTGAACAGACCCCAGGACAGCCTGAGATTTGCAGCAGGTGTCATTGTTGATAGTCTGATATCCGTTGAGCAGCCATACCGGTATATCTATTTTGATACCATGGAAGTTCTATCCGGAGAGTATCCGATCAGAAACTGGTTTTCGTATACAAACGGTTTTCACAAATTCGAAGATGCGCTGAATAAATATTTGTCAAAATCCCCCGCGAAGGTTGCGCGCCCTTTTTTTGAAGTTTACGACATGAAAAAAAAGAAAATTGTGTATGTCGCACCCCTTGGAGATATCAGTCCGGTACCTCCGTTTGATACGTTGTCCCTTACAAAATAAATTCGCAATCGGTTCGTGGCTGTTCAGTCTATTTGAAGCGTTTTCAGGATGATTGTTTCATATCCCGCGTAGGGTCAAGGCAGGTGTGCCAATTAATTAATATTTAAAACACTGAAATTAACAGCTGGATTGCTTTCAGGGAGATAAAAAGGGATGATTTCAACAATCAAGTGCGGGCACCGGTCTGAAAATGTAGGTTTTCGACCGGTTTGAAAATGCGTTTACAAGTAATCGTTTTTACAGTTCAATTTGATCTTT
>JAFGIN010000055.1 GCA_016929595.1 Chitinispirillaceae bacterium | reverse complement strand
GGGGGAAGGATGGGATAGGGGCCGCGGAATATGCGATGTTTGCAATTAGCACAAATGTTTAACATTTCAGCCGTTTGTAGTATAGTTACACTTCGAAATTCAGACTTCGTTATTCGACATTCAATATTTCCTCTACCTCTTGATCTTCGATTTCCGCATCCTGCATAGTTGCATTATCCAAAGAATCTGACATGGCAGGCTCCACGTTGTCGATCTTAGTTTCAAATGGAACAGCTCCAATATCTGCCCGCGAGCTATCAAGGTCGGGCAGGGAAGTGGAGTCACCACTATTAATACAGGGCGATTGCGGGTTGAGATTAAAATCGAGTTCTTTTATATTAACAAATTGGGGATCCGCTCTGATATTTCCGTTCCCTGTTGTTTCGAGACCGGTTTGATACAGGGAATGACTGATCTCTTTCTGATCGATGTTAACAAGATCAGTACCGTTATTCCAGATTATGCTGTTAACAATAGATATCTGCGGCGGATTACGCGATGTACTTCTATTATCAATACCTCTTCCGTTTCCTACAATTGTATTATTGGTTATGGTACATTCCTGAAGCGCTGAAGATATCGGTTGTATAATTATTCCGCCATTTCGGGATTGTGTAAAGATGTTGTGGCTTAAAACAACCTGCGAATAATAATCACCTGTACCTGCAAAATATACCGGTACACTTATGAATCTGTTATTTTTAATATTCGCTTTGATGAAACAGCACCCGGTTCCATCGAAACTGAGATATCCTGCCTTTGAGTTGTCGTTAGTAAATAGGTTACCATCAATGCAGATCTGATGGTTTGCCCTTCCGGTGCCTCTGAAAGATACTGTGGTTCTGTCAAAACAGTTTCTGGTAATATCTCCATGAATAAAAACGTTGCCGGTGCCTCCAAATATCAGTTCTGATCTCCAGTTGATCTTACTTGTGAACATATTATCTGAAATCGAGATATACTGACTGTCAAATCGTGTACCTGTACAATTAATACAGCTGCTGAGAAATGAATTTTTTGTTATTTCGGCTGAATCATTTGCAACCATACATGAAAACGAACTGTATTCAAATTTATTATTTTTAACAGTACGTTGTGAGGCACTGCCATCAAACAATACATTCGAACGGTAAAAAAAGTTATCGGTAATTATCGCCGGGGAATGAGATCCATAGACCTGAAGATATGAATTTTTAAATTTCAAATCACTAACCGTCCAGGAACTGTCTGTAATTACCATCATGCGGGATGCATTATTGGGAATCGTATCGGTAATCATGGTTGCTTCAATACAATTTGAACGGAATGATGGTTTTGATGCTCCGCTGATAATGATTTCTTCATCGAGAATGGTAAACCCGCTCATCACGCTTTGATCGTTTTCCGAACTGTCAAAGACTACCTGATTACGCAGCTCAAGTATCTGCACCAGTTCACCTTCAATAGTGTCAAATTCAGGCAGGCTGTCACGGATGACCGTTCGGGAGATCCAGGTGGTGTCCTGGTCCAGTATAAATTTACTCCCAACGACAATTTTTTTGCCATAAAAATCAATACCTTCATAGTATTCTCCGGCTGCAACCAGAACGGTATCGCCATCATCTGCACTATCAATAGCTGACTGGATTGTCGAATACGATTCTGGTACATTCAGGACTGAACTTCGGGCTGTAATAATAATAATGAAAAGCAATCCTAAAACGGTTTTTAGAAATACTGACATATACCTCTCCTGTGAGTGTCACACAAATCACTGATTATTTTGGGTTAAGAAAGCAGGTAATTATCAGTTTTTGTATTGCAATTATATTGCCCGAAGTCGCATTCTTTACTCACAGGCAGAAACGCATTTACATCTATTGGTACTAAGTACCCGTATATCCATTTAATACTTTAAGGGTGGTCTGTTCTTTAGGACAGTAATCAAAAATAACTGTTTTAGTGAGTTTAGCGAGTAATGTTTAACTGCCGTAATAATTTCAGAGGCGGCAGATTATTTGCATCTCTGATACATACTTAGACTCGATGACAGCCAAAAGGCTCAGGAATGGCCTGTTGCTGATTATTGAATCGAAAAAAGAGTTAAATGGTTGCTTTTATGTTTTCAATGATGGTAATTTTAACTATTGCAGCAGCAGCTGTATATCTATTTTTGTAAAAAAAAGACAAGTAACAAGCAAACAGTACAATGAACTACATCATGGTCGACATAGAAGCTGACGGACCAATTCCGGGGGATTACTCGATGATCTGTATCGGGGCGGTGCTGGTGAGTGATGATTTGTCAAAAACGTTTTATGGCACGCTGAAACCGATATCAGAAAAGTATGATGTGGATTCATTACAAATCGCTGGATTTACAAGGGAACAAACGTTTCAGTTTGATGACCCGCAGGATACCATGGTCAGATTTGAACAGTGGATAAAAGAGCACGGCGGTGAACATCCGTTATTTGTATCTGATAATAACGGTTTCGACTGGATGTTTGTATGCTGGTATTTTCACCACTTTCTGCAAAGGAACCCATTCGGATTCAGTTCGATGAACCTTGGGTCGTTTTATAAAGGCGTCGTAAAAAATGTTACCAGATCTTTTAAACACTTAAGGAAAACGCGACATACGCATCACCCGGTTGATGATGCAAAAGGAAATGCGGAAGCTCTTCTTGCGATTTTCCAACACAATAACATAAAGATGAACCGTTAGGATTGGTCTACGGGCTAGCTGGTAAGCTCTATGGGTACGTGAAACATAGATGATCGTCGGGCTTCTATGCGCATCAGGATGAATTGAACTGGTTGAATGGAGAATTCCCTCTAACCATAGATCAAATTAAAGACATGGTAGTTGATCGTTGTGATCTGCCTGAAAGGTTTAATGTACATGAGTATACGTTTTTTCAGGGAAATCCAGTAAAAGTCTTGAAAGATAAAGATATAATAGATATTGGTGGTCGCAGCATTCAGGTTCTTCATACGCCGGGACATTCTCCGGGCCATATGTGTTTATGGGAGAAGGACCGGGGGTATCTTTTTACTGGCGACTTAGTTTACAAAGACACGTTGTTTGCTTATTTTCCATCAACCGATCCGGAAGCATATCTTAATTCCCTGGAGAGAATTTCATTGCTACCTGTTAAGCAGTGTGCTCGCAATAAGTTGCGCAAAAAATCTTGTTGTTGTTGGAGATTCCCGTCAGCTTCAGCAGATCGATGATGAACAACTCTTTCAACAGTCAGAGGTGTTATCTGAAGAATATGATATTCCGAAACCATATCGATACAAATCTAATTCAATTTTTAAATCTGTAAAAGATGCACTACCAACCGCACCAATTACCTTATTAAAGGAACACTATCGGTGCGCGCCGGACATCATTAACTTCTGTAACAAGATGTTTTATGATGGAGAACTGGTAGCAATGACTGCGAATTCAGGGATGCACATTCAAGTCGTTAAAACTGTTCCCGGCAATCACGCACGACGTAATCCAAACGGAAGTGGATTATATAACCAGAGAGAAATCGATGAAATAGAGAATGTTCTCAAAGAATCTGAATCAGAAAATATCGGAATCATTTCACCATTCCGGTATCAGGCTAACTGTATTACAGAAAAATATGCATCAGATCGAATTGAAGCTGATACTATTCATAAGTTTCAGGGTAGACAAAAGGAAGAAATTATCCTCTCATTTGTTGTGAATTCACTCGATAAAGACCCCGGCAATGTTGAGAACAGACTTTACGATTTTGTTACTAATGAAAAGCTGCTGAATGTAGCAATATCCAGAGGTAGAAACAAAGTCACAGCGATTGTAGCTGATAAAGTCTATCATTCATCCAATAATGTGATAAATGATTTCATCAAGTATGCTGAATATCTCTATGGTTCAGATACAATCAGAGAGTCCACAATAACTTCAGTATTCGATTTCCTGTATTCTGAATATACAGCTATACTGTTATCGAAATTTAAGGATCGTCCCAACGCTCACAAAACAGAATTACTGATGTGTGAAGTTATCGATGATGTTCTGAAGTCTCATAGTTATATTGGTTACGCAATGCATACCAGGCTTAAAAATCTGGTTTTTGTTCCGGATACATTCAGTGATGAAGAAAGAAGATATATCCTCCATCCCTGGACTCATGTGGATTTTTTATTCTATAACCGGGTATCAAAAGAAAAGCTGTTTGTACTTGAAGTTGATGGTGTACGGTTCCACGAACAGGATAAAAGGCAGGTTGGGCATGATGCTGTTAAAGATCGTGTATTGAAGGAAAATAACATTCCGGTTTACAGGTTCAAGACTAACGAGTCGAATGAGAAACAACGGTTAAACGAAATAATTAAATGTTTTACACGCTGAGCAACGTGCGACAGTAATCCTGCCGGAATTAATTATCCTTTATATATTACACTTTAAAATCTTCAATGGCTGTAAAAAGTGGTCAACATTTCTTATTGTTCAAGTTTAAGAGAACGTTGCTTCAGGGCAATCCTGCTATATCAATACCTGCAATTATGATTGATCAGTTTTTTCACAAGTAGTTTTAAATGGTTGATTCTATGCAATATATTATTTAAATTTAATTGTTCAGGGTTGTTAAGAAATTTCTCATATCATCACATGAAAGAAACACCGATGAAAATTGAAGATGCATTATCGGCTGTGATTGTTGTTATCATCCTCGCGGGATGCAGTCAGATTAATAACGATCAGATTTTGAATGGGACTGATCTTTCAGCAAATCGAAATTTTTATAGTAGTGAGAATAAAAATTCTATTCTGAGTCCGTTGAATAAAAGCAAAATACTTTACCAGAATTATCTAGGTACGATTCCTCCGATACTCACCCTGATTGGTAACGATACCGTAGTACTTCCATTTGGTGATCCCGAGAACAAACTGGAGCAATTAAAAAACGAGTATACAGTATTTGACAATTTAGATCTATCACCAATGGTTATTGTTGAGAGTGACTTTTCAGTTCAATCGTTCCCTAAATGAAGCTTTGGAGTGCAAGCTGCCGGATGGCTGAAAATATTGATCTGTGGGATAGGGGAGTGTGAGTATCGGGTGTTTCGAATTTTCGCTACACCCTTAATTGCAATACTACTTAGTTTACCCCCGATTAAGCTCATGAATCAGCGCATATAGTAATCCGTAATTCCGACGGTCAAAATTAAACCTGATCCTTGGCAGGTCTGTAAATTCATTATTTTCGATCTCATGTTTCGACGGCCCGCATTTCGAATATTCACCATCAATAAGTATACTCTTAAATTTTGTATTGATACGTTGTAATGTTGCATCCGGTATTTCGCTATTACATCGAATAATTGTCCATTTTTCATCAAATCGTAATGAGTGGTATACACGGTAAAACGATTCAATATAGTTGACGCCTTCATCAACGGTTGATGCAACGGTGTACAAACTTGCATCTTCTGCAGAGACATACCCTCCATCGGAGAGTTGCTTTTTTATAAATTTCAGACAATCTTTCCAGAAAGTCATCCCCTCCGGTTCCATCAGGACAATCGGGCGTGGCTTGGCTTTTCCTGTCTGAACCAGCGTGAGCATCTCAAAACATTCATCAAGGGTACCAAATCCGCCGGGAAAAACAGCTGTTGCATCAGTTTCTTTAATAAAAAACAGTTTTCTGGTAAAGAAATACTTGAAATTGATCAGTTTGTCTTCAAGCGATACGTATGGATTTGGTTTCTGCTCGAATGGAAGACGAATATTAAGCGCAAAGTCTTTACCTTCAGGGGCTCCCCGATTTCCAGCCTCCATAACACCAGGGCCTCCTCCGGTGACAGCCATATAGCCACCTGTACACATCTTTGAGGAAAATTGTTCTGCCATTTTGTATTCGGGCGATGATGGGCCCGAGCGGGCGGAGCCGAATATAAGTACTTTACGAGTACTACGATACGTTGAAAACACCTTGAATCCATATCGGATCTCTTTGAGCGCAGCATTTACAAGATTCAAATCGTAGGGATCGTGTGACTCAAGAGCTATTTTTATTGATGATATCACAATATCCCTTGCAAAACCAGTCGTATCGTGTATGCCGATTTCCGAAATAAGCGCATCTACCTTCTGATCAACATCTTTATTTCCTGTACTATATTCCTTACCTTCTTTATTCATTTTTTATCCTTTTTATCGCTATAAAAAAAATAGTAGTTTGATGTTTTAATATAAATGGTCTTCTCAGCCTGTACCATCTACTATTTTAATTCAACAAAACTTTTTTTGAAAGCTCAAACCATTTCCGTGGGAAAAACATGCTTTCATCATTATTTATTCAGGAGCCTGTATCTTTAATGGAACACATCTTTAAAAAAATTGCTGTATTTTGCGGTTCAAGCTCCGGAATCAACCCTGTCTTTTATGAACAGGCAACACAGCTTGGACTTACCCTGGCACGCAATAATATCGAGCTAGTGTCGAACAAGTGCTTCTGCAGACGCTGAATCGAGATGGTAGTGTTGTTCCAGTTCACTCATAAAATCTTCACTTTCGATTTTGTCGTTCCATGTCTCAATAAACTCTAATGAAAATAAGAAAAAGACTGGCAAACTTTTTTGTCTGCCAGTCAGTTAACTGTTATCATTCCGGAAGAATTGTAAGATTATCGAACCAGGCTTTACCAGTTGTCGTATTTCCGAAATGCCCTAATCTGCACTGTAGTGTAATGCTCCCCGATTCAGGACCTTCGAAACCGATTGTTACTTCACGCCAATCGAAAGTGCCTGTCAGCAGTTCCGAATTAAACAGAGTATTGTTGATACAAAGATTAGCCCCAACCATTCCATTCTCATTATTTACGATATTTTCCCCTTTTATATACCCTTTCAGGATATAATAAGTGCCAGGTGTTAAACCTGAAATCTGTTGGATATAACGGGAATCATTGGCAACAGGGTGGTAAATCGAGACACAATTTGTGTTATCAATACCTGCGCCGATCTCCTGGTTCATCTCTGTATTTGAGTTCCAATAATCTATACTCCACATATCAGCAGCAAAATTTCCGCTTTTAATCTCAAATTCGCTGTTACCGATATAACGATTTCCAATATCAACCAGACGAAGCAATGTAAAATAGACATTACCACTTGTTACATTTCCGGCACAACCGCTGTTCAGAAAAAATGTCAATAAGGTCTGATCGTCGGTTTTAATAACCGTTGAATTGTACCGAAACTCTTTTTTTTCGGTTGTGGCAGCAGGAATGAAATATCCAGCTTGATTAATACCTACCGACACTTTATTGCTGTTTGCTGTGTCGGGATTATTGCACCAGAATGAGAACCTGTACTGTCTGTTAGGCTTCACCGGGACTGTTTGAGATGCACACACCCAGGAATTATTGGTTGTTAATGGAAGAACTTCAACACCAAAAGGAGTATCATACCCATCACTCTTCATGGTACCAATACTTCCACTGCCAGTTACTGTCCAGCCGTTTTCAGCAGCAAGCGTTCCATTCATGAAACCTGAAACGTAGATAGTAATAGCCTGTTCTGTTGAATTGTTGTGATCGTCGGTTAGATGGACGACAATTGTATCTGTTGTTCCAATCAGTTTCTCTTGTGGTGTCCAGTAGAGCGTATTGTTGAAAAAACTTGCATCATCGGGAAGACCGGAAAAATCTATTGTAACAGGATCTCCATCAGGATCGTATGGATTTAAATTCAGTTCAAATAATTGTCCTGCCTTCGCTTCCAGTCCTACAAGTTTTGTGTTGAGTACAGGTGCTTTATTGTTAAGAACACGTGGATAAGTCAATACAGGATCTCCGTGAAGAACACCTTTTGGGCGTCCTCTGCCAACTCTTATCAGCCACTTCCTGAAAGCATCACCGATTGGTTCACCAGCATTGAGATCGCTGTAATAGCTGTCATCCATCCATGTTCCCCACCCACCAGTACTTCCAGTTACATTCAATGTGTAATCGGTATTGAATATGTAGGTTGCTCCAAAGTTGGGAACGTCAAATCGTGCGGCTGAACAAGCAAACAGATTGATCTGATGAACTTTTGATCCGCCTGATATCACGTGGTTAAGTGTATATGGAGCATCTGTCCGTACCTCATTTTTCCAAGATACCACACCATGTGCATCACTACCGGAATGGGTAATTATTTGTGCATAAGTATATCCCTTCTTCAATTCAGCAGTAATCCTTTCCGGATACAATAGACTATACCCGGCAAGAATATTCAGATTTGGCGCTACTGATTGCACATTAATAGGGCAGTGTATCCCTGCAGAGTAACAATCATTGATCAGATACAGTGCACGGTTCTGCTCTTCCTGGGTTAAACTGCTGCCGTTTACACGGTAATTATGCAGTTTTGAGAAATACGCACCGATGATTGCTGCCTGATCCACTACTGATGTAACCGAACCATCTGTTGAAATACGCCCAAAGAACAGTTCCGGATATAATTCAAGATTGTTGGGATTTGCCGGTTTGGATATATCTTCCACCCATTTTCCTTCCGTATCCTTTATTGAACAGAATGTTTCATAAATTAAATCACCATTAAGGTCAACCCACTCATCCATATCTGCATAGTAAAGATCTGATGGATCCCTGTCATTACCAGACTTCTCATGGTAACGCCAATATGCTGTCGGTATATCATTTGGTGAACCAACAAGTACAAATCCTTTCAGGCCGTTGACGTAATAATTAGAAATTAATTGTTTCAACTCTTTTTCATTGCGACATATAGCATTCGCATAAGGATCGGATGTTTTACTTACAGTAATAATTTCGCTAAGCCATCCCTCCTGTGCGATATCCTGTTGGTACTGTGCAATAACATCCATTATTGACCCGGTTCTATACAACTGACTACTTACAAGAATTAAATATTGTGGACCCAGGGTGTGTTCACTCCATTTAATGCTGTAGAAATCGATATAATCGTTCCATTCCCCGGAATACCCGTAACCAACCTGACCTGATGGTAATGAGGTATCAGTAACAGTTCCTTTAAGATCATCATCGATGTAGAATTTAAATGTTGAACCGTTTAATTCAACTTTAAGCGTAATCTTTGTATCTGCCTGAAAGTTGCTGGCAATTGTCACTGCCGAAGCAGAATTGGCATCCATTGAATTTTTAATAAATTTGAGATAATTACTGTACCTGTTTCCTGGTTGGAAAGTGACAAAATAGTATGAATCCGGGGATGTCCATCTGAATACAACCCCTCCCTTCTGTCCATTCCACTGGTCAGCCCTGAGTACTACCTCCAGGGTCCCGTTTTCCCCGCACATATTGTTGTTGATCAGAAAACCAGATGATGCATTATTGGGCATCGGTGACGCAATGGAATCATCTTCAAACCATTGACGAGAACCATAGCTATTCCATCCATCGAGAGACCTGTTATTGTGAACATCGGTAAAAGATTCTGCAAGCGGACTACCAATTACTGCTGATGCCAGCAGAACCGGTTGTATAAACCTTCTCATGCGAAAATCTGACATAGTTCAAACTCCTGTTAATGTGTAATAAATAGTCAGGTGAAATGATACATGTACCATAATATAAGAATTCTTTTATGTAATAGTAATCATACTGTAAATAAATCAACTTAGACATCACGCAAATCACATGCCGCATACAAATTCATCCTTTTTACTTTCAATTAAGGATAGTGAACCGCAAGATATTTATTCAGAAAGGTGTGAAGCAATTCAACATTATCGACTGGTAATGATACCGAAAGCTCAAGACTTTCTCTACGCAATTCAGCTTCAACAAATTGTTTATCCGCCGCAGCGTCTGCAGTTTATAGCTTTGTGATCAATTACTTATTGTGATGTAAATATGGCAAACTGAAACATCGCAATATATCAAGCTGATATATAAAAAAGGAATACCATATTGTAATTATATGGTACATTCTCAGTTGGTGGCAACCGTTCGGACAATGTCTGGACTATGATTTATTTGAATAATGGGATAAACAGGACGGGTATTATCGTTGCCTCTCTCGCCCACACCATGCATGGTTACAACCAGAGGATACTTCTCAGTCGGATCATAATTTTTGGGCACAAAAAGACGATACTTTACTGTCGTAGAGGAGTAACTGTAAGAACGAGCCTGCATTGAATTATGAACCTGGGAAAATGCATGGCCAACAACTATGGTAAGAATAAACGCTACCCAGCCTCTAAGATGCAATTGAAAATGCATATACTACTCCTGTGAGAAAAATGTTTTTTCAAATAAATTATCCATATACTAATTTAAAACCATCTCTGTTAAAATGCAATCCCCCCCCCTGCTGAATGCGGTCGATAGTTTGTGACACACGCCGTCCACTGTCCTCTGCCATACAAATATATCACACGATCATACACTTTCAGGAAATCTATTATGAACTCTTTTTTCGCATCACCTGAACGGCTAAAAGATGAAGATATTAAAGAACAATTCTTATACGCCAGTAACAATCCTGTTATGGATGCAGTCCTGAATGCAGGAGCTGGTTTGCTTGCAATCCTTAACGTTCATCGACAGATTATCGCAGTAAACAAATCACTACTCGAATTTTTACATGTTGAGTCACCAGAAACAGTCCTTGGACTCAGACCTGGAGAAGTACTCAAATGTATTCATTCACATGAACAGGATGGCGGTTGTGGCACATCAGTATGATGTTCCACATATGGTAAAAAGTCACACTGCTGCTGGGGGTAAAACCTTGTTAATAACGGACAGATCATCTGATGCAGAAATTAAAAGTGACTACTCTCTTTTGTTTAGAGTCCTCATGAATTTGTTAATCAATGCACTTGAAGCATCCTCACCCGGTGAAGAAGTTATTTGTGTTGCTGAAAAAATGGGGGAAGAGATGCTATTCACAGTCAACAATTGTGCTTTTATCAATCCCGAAATTCAGCGACGTATATTTCAACAATACTTTTCTACTAAAACAGGTAACGGGAGAGGTTTTGGAACGTTCGGAACCAAATTGATATGTGAAAAATTTCTCCATGGAACAGTTAGTTTTTCGACATCGGAGACTGAGGGCACACATTTTCGAGTAAATATTCCAGTATTTCATTCATAAAATGGTAACCGTTCAGGGTTTAAAGCTTCAGAGGTGAACAAGTAGGGGATCGGTAATAGTGCGTCTTTTGAGGGAACTGCCGGTAATTATACCATTATTATCAAGGATACCCGGTTTTTGGAATGGCATTATCAAATTACTTAAAATGGACACTATTGGCCGGTTAAGATAAAAAGCTACCTGTGGCTATTGAAGCGATTTTTAAAAACACATTTTAAATCTTGTTCCACTTACTAGCCCCCGGAGGGAAATAAGGAATATCACTACCCGGGTAATATAAGGGAAATAGCTCGTTGGGACTTTCACATTGCAAATGGGAATAACATAAGGAGTAATTTACTATTTACTTTTCCAGAAGCATTATTTAATTTTATAGAGCTTTAATCTATTTATAATATAAGAATAGCTGTTCTTTTATGTTGCAGCTAGTAATAAATCACATTTTTCATTACGAAGCCTGGATAGTGTGATACAGGAGGGCGATGATGACTAAATTTTCTTTTTTTTGCGCAAGCGTTATGTTTTTAACCGTTTTTTGTATCTGTAATAATCCTGCAGATAATGATGACTGGCAAAATGATGAATCATTTATAATTGACAACGAGCCTTTTGTCAGTGATGATGAAAGTATGGTAATTGATGATAATAAGGGCACAATAGTTGATGATACTATCAATAAAAACACTGCTACCGAAGATTTCAAACCACTTTTCATCGTTGATATCGCCAGCAAAAAGAACAATATATGGAAAGTAACTGCAGAATTAACAAAAGATGACCGGATCTTCTCTTCAGGTATAAGCGGCGCAACGATAACCGTTAATTTAACGTGCCTTGTTGAAGACACATTTCACAAAGGTGTGTATTCAGGAAACCTTGACTCTCTTACTTCAGGACAGACGATATCGGTGAAACTCACCTCCCCGGATGTCGGTACTCATACGTTCGATGCAAAAATGCCACCATTTTTTGAACGTACACCGAGTCTCACGGGGTCAAAAGTGGATGGGAAGATCAAATTTATCTGGGAATCCGTTCACAGTGATGAGTATCAGCTTTTCAAAAGAATTGAAAACGGTTACGGAACGACGGTAGAATTAAATGTCGATGTGGATTTTACACAAACCGATACAGTCTATGTAACCACACTCTCTGATCTGTTGACCGGTTATTTTTCAATGACTCCCGAGCCCCGGTATTTCACGCTTTGGGTCTGCCCATCGAGCAAAACCAGACTAACATCCGAATTCTCACCTGAAAGTTACCTGCGGTTGTCCGGTAAGACGTCAAACGGTATTACCAACAAAAGCGCACAATGATTATTTGTTTAAATCTTCGGAGTGGTGGTATTTTGGCAACTTTACCGTAAAACGTTCCTGCTCAAGCCACCCGTATTCGCAGGTAAAAGAAAGAACATCTCTGAATGGAAAATGTGGATTATTATCCAGAAACATCACAATCCGTTCCTTTTCATCTTTCCCAATCTTAATCAAAGAATCTTTATACCGCATAACATCATCAATGTCGCAACGCCATAATCTCAGTGGTGCAATCTTGTTAAAAATAGCTGCTATCTGCAAACCGGCAAGATCAGTATCACCCCAGTGAAACCTTTCAATCGCAGGGTATTGAGACGTAATCAATTTATACAATGCACAAACAGCTGCATTCGGGAAGCCTTTTGTATAGATCAAAACGCCCTGATGTTTCTGTCGTATCAGGTTGGCAAAGGGACTTTCGTTTTCACATAAGTATACAGGATAATTATCCGGGATTTCGATTCGATCTGCATTCTGCAGATTATCCAGTGAAAGCAGTGCAGATTCACCCATACTCCACATTTTCTTTACATGATCGATAACCTGCCCGTATTTATGTACCAGAAGCGGTCCAAATACAGCTACCGGTACTACACAGCGGTTTTCTACTACTCCATGCAACTCAAGTGATTGCTGCCTGAGACTTTTTTTGAATGCAGAATCGAGTTCAGAGGTATTTACCTGCAATCCAGTATCCAGGAATACGAGCCAGTCTGTCACGGTAGAAATAAGTTCTCCACCACGAAGGGCTTTACTATCTGAGCAGAACCGTGCTCCGAGATCAGATACGGTAATTGCATCTGAATTATTTTCCAGGAATCTCACAATTTCTGCAGCCACAATCCAGAAATTGAGCAGTTCATCAGGGGGTTTATTGTACGAAGGAGTTAGTAATGGTGAAAGGGTAGACAACTCAGGAAACATCAATTTCCATTTTTGAACAGCAACATCGTATCCCGCAGAGATCTCCTCATTGGATATTTTTCTTGTAAACGGTATTCCTGCTGTTTCGTGGAGGTCCTTTATCCATTGTTCAATATCCTCTTTTGATGAATGTTCGAACAACCTTGATGTGATAAGCGTAACTGTTCCATTTCTTGACAGATTCAGAGAACGACGCCCGAACATTTCAACTAAACTATGTTCAATTGCTATTGAATTCGATTTGAGCGTAAGGCGTTCCGGCATTCTACCATATTTTTTCCAGGCACTGCATAATAACTGGCAATAGGTGATACTATCAGGGTATTTTTTAAGGCAAAAAGTGAAGTGCTCCTTCGAATTCATAATGGTCACACCCGGTCGGTTTCAAATCCAAGCTCTTCTCCAAATTGTACTTCCTGATTATCTTTTTCAGGATCATCAAAAAGATTGATCTGCTTTTCGGACTGATTTTCATAATGAAATGGATACAGATGAACATTGTAACCGGAATCTTTCACGACAAGAAGAGTTGTCGAGCTGGGAATCTCTTTTCTGACACCATCCTGATCCGGGGATGCCACCATGAGCTGTAAACCGATATCACTGGCAAATCCAAGCAATTGATCACGACGTCCTGCATCGATACCATAAAAAGCCTCATCGAACAGAAGTGTACAGAGCTTGACAGCATTGCCTTTGAAAAGAAACTGGGCAATGGTCAGAATTGTAAGATAGTTAGGTACCGCCTGCTCACCTCCTGAACCGACACTTTTGGTACGACGATCGATCAGTATACCATCATCATTGGATGTAAACATACGCAGATGATAGGTGTACCAGTTGCGGTAATCAAGCACCGGTGGAACAGATTCAATCTCGGAGTTGATAATCTCATCACGGTGATCATCAATAAACTGTCTGAGCGCGTCTTCACTTCCGGTAGAAAAGGGATTGAATCTCCTGACCGCTTCAATGAATGGTGCAAACCGTTCCTCTTTCTGCAGTTCCAGGCGGTAACGGGTCGTTCCAAAGGTCCGTTGTGACAGGAGATCATTTATTGTACGTACCATCTGTTCAAGTCGCGAGAGATGGCCGGCAAAAAATGAAACCATTTCATTGACAATTATTTTTTTGAACAACTCAGCAGTTTTTTCATTGATAACCTGCCGCTGCTCATCAATAGCAATGCGCTCTGAAACGGTCAGATCGGTAATCAGCCGTTCCCGTCTATCCGTAAGTTTGTTCTCATTTTCATCATAGTTGAATCCAAAAATAGAGCCAAAGCGGGGATCGCGCAGTTTTTCGTTGAGGCTGCCGATTGCAGTAGATTCCTTTCTTTGTGCGTCGCGGGTTGCAATTTCGATACTTTCAGCATTTTTGAACGATGCACCAAGTTTTGTTCTGAGAATATAATGTGGAATATCTGCAGGACGAGGCTCAACGATCAAACCGATTTTATTCTCAAAAGTGATCATTTCATTTTTGAGGTCTCTGTCCCGTGCTTCACAATTATTTTTTTCATTCTGAAGGAAATCGAACCGTCCTTGAAGCATCCCCTCTTCACGAACATCATTCCGGTACGTTTCATCGAGGATGATCATCTCATCGTTGAGCAAACTTATACGCCGCTCAAGATCCTCAAGTCCTTCACGTTTGATCATATCCAGAAGTGTTTCGTGACGTGCCTTCATCCGGTCGCACTCGTCGCGGCTTTCACTGTACCTGCGGTTATCCTTATCGAACGCCTCTTTCCTCAAAAAATATTCCTGAACAGCCCTTTTGAGCTCTTCGGAAAGGGCAAAGACAGTTCTCATGCCAATAACAATTTTATCACGAGTCTGAACGGCTGATTTTATGCTGCGGTCGCAGCCGGTGATTCTGTTTTGTAAGCTTCTGCATTCTTCATCCAGCTCTGTGATCTTATCGTTAAGCTCTGCAATACGCATCTGGAGCGCTTTTCTGCGCTGTTCCTGCCCGATCCAGCTGGAGCATTCACCTGTCAATCTTTGACGGTGAGCCCGGAACGATAGAATGTTTCTTCCATCGATTTTTTCGACAAATGGCTGTTTGTGCGAGTGCATTTCAATGGCAAGACATCTTAGAGCATCCGGGTGTGTGGTGCGAAGGTCGAACGCAGTTCGAATCCAGTCAGGAATATCATCGGAGTGTTCCTGCAACGAGTAGATCTTTACCGATGGGGCAGTTTCAAACACTATCCTGTTTGCTATTTCACGGTCTCTTTGCTCCACCATTATGATAGATAATATGTCAATACCGATACACTCCTCTACAGATGAACGGGTATCGGCATCGAGTTGTTCACTCCACTCAAGCTGTTCATATAATAATTTGAAGTCAATTCCTGCATCGGTGAGCGCGCTGAGCACGTTCCCAAGGCCAGCGACTGATGGTTTCAACGCATCTGCATCAAGCAATTGTTCACGTTCGTTACGAAACTCATCACATTCAAGCCTGAGTGTTTCATGCTGCTCATGCAATTTATCATATTCTCTATGGAAATCTCTCAGATGGTCTTCGATTCTGGCGCAAATGTCATCAACGGTCAAAGAGTGGATTTCATCGGTGATATGTTCTGATAATACAAAACGTTCCAGTGATGAGACCCGCTGGGCACAAAGCTGTGGTTCAAGAGATGATGCATCCTTTATTGCATCAGACATCGTATTGATCTGAACACACAGATCGGTTTTAAGGCGATCGCGCTGCTTTTCTGCAGCGTCAACTAGCACAGATGTGTCAGTGAGCGTCTGTTCAAGAAACTCCAGATTACTTTCTCGCGAAGCGATATCCTGCGCGAGCTCTTTTTCCTGACGGACCAGGCCGGCGCTGTCTGCACTCCGCAGATCATCGATCCGTCGCTGCAACGCTACCTGCTGATCATGGCATGAAGAAATTTGCCGGCTAATCTCTATTTTCTGTTGCTTAATCTGCTCAAGTTCACTATCGATACCGCTGATTCGTTTACTGATACTGTTACGCTCAAAATGGATTTTCAACCAGCCGTATCGTGCGATGTTTTCACGCTGATCACCGATAATTTTCACCTGCTCTTCAAGAGATGACAGGTACTGGAGTTTTTTATCCATATCTTCGAGAAGCTGATTTGCTTCGTCAAGGGTTTTTAATGATTCGATAATGCGTTCGAAAAGATCAGTCTTAGGTTCCGGAAGCAGTGTTTTAAAAAGATGGTGATAATCAGCCGCGGAAGATGCTATTTCCCGGTAAGCTTTTCCCATGGTCAAAAAACGGCAGGTTTCGGCAAATATCTCTTCATTGTTGAAAATTCTGCGGGCAAGTTCCTTTTCGTAAGCTCCAATGGTATAAAATGCACCCTTTGACAAAAACGCATCACGCATCAGCTTCTGCTCGGTCACCTTTACCCGACCGTCTTCTTCAGTGATCCATGGAACACTTTCAAGCGGTGCAGAGATTATAATACCCCAACGCTGAACCCGCTCCTCCATGGAATAAGCAGACAAACCGACACCTATCGTCAATATGTTATTCTGGTCATCAATCAATTCCAGTGCAGCATAGCTGACTCCACCGGCAGGATTCATCGGACCGGTGTCAACATTATAGCGCAGGACAATCCCCTGAACCCTTCGTCCATCCTGCCTGCTTCCGGCCATCCGTGCGGCAGAGTTAAATTCCATGAGGTTGCCACCGCCGGTAAGAACGTAATGTACAGCATCCAGAATTGTAGTCTTACCAGAGCCGTTATCGCCGAGTAAAAACAGATGCCCATTAACTTCGATAGTCGCATTAGTAACATTGTGAAAATTGACAAGTCTTATGCGTTTTATACGGTATCCGGCAGCTTCTCCGATCATATAACGTTCCTGTCACTGGTGGGTTCATTTTCTGTATCATCACTGCTTGCCGTTTCAGTACTATCTTCATTATCAGAAGCGGTACTTTCAGCAATTGAGCGTATCTCATCGAAATGATGGTGGAGGTATCCTGAATTATAATGGTACATCGCCGGAAGCGCTTCAAAGATAGCCTGTTCTTCGGTAATCGATTCACCCTGAGGTGGTTGCATTTTTTTTAAAAAACGATACCGCTCAAGTACAGGAAACACTTGCCGTAATATTCTTGCCCTTACATACTCATGGGTATACTTTTCAGAACCATGTTCATACAGTTCGACAAAACGGTGAGTACAGAATTCAAGCAGATCACCGAAACGGAATTTCAGATTCTCACGTTCCTCGATGGTCATATCGTTTTCATCCAGCTGATGTTCAAAGAACTCAAGTATCATCATGAATGCGATGCATTCATCGCGTTTGGTAAAATTGAACAGATCTCTGTTGGATTCGGTTATACTGGCATTGTACCACTTCTCTTTGTAGACTCTCGCGCATTTGGTATCGATCACAAGAATCCATCCGAAAAAAGAGTGGAAAAACGAGACAAACTCGCTTCGGTGACGTTTAAGAAAATTGAAGGCAGGTTCATTGTCTTCACGGTAGAAATAGGGGCTTTCCAGTAAAATGTTCAAAACCGTTTTTACCCGTTCACTATTTCGTGAAAGCAATTGATCCCATAGATGCGGATCGGACATAGTATAGTTTCCTTACTTATGTACAGTTAAAATTTCAAAAACCGGTCGTTTCGGCTCCGCTCAATGACCGGTACGCAATTCCATATCATTGCAACGAATTGACAGCTTTTCAGTCTGCAATACGGTCTGGTTTTCAAGCGGGGTAAGGGAATAGTCGATTGACTTGAGTTTTTTACCATTTCCCAGCATACCGGCACGGGCAAGTTCAATTACTTTTTGAAAATCAGACAGATCAGCATAAGGTCCATCAGAAAATTTCCAGTTGCCACCACTTGCAATACGCGACTGAATCCATTCTTTTAGTAAATTAAGCCTGGTCTGCTCCATGCTTAACGCCACCCCTTCACCGGGTTTTGCAGCTTCAAGATACAGGACCGGACTGCGGTGCTGTTTCCATGAACCCTTTCTGGGGCGGGGCGGATCTGCAAGCTCATGTTCATCCCATTGATGCATATCTCCACGCATATGTCCCCAGGAAAGAAGCTGTACCATCCAGTCAACAGGAATATAATCATCAGGTTTTGAGGCAAGCTCTGCCATACGTGCACGAAGATCATCGATACGGTGGCTCTTTCTCTCAAGCTCTTTAAGATGCGTCGACATCCGGCGCCATACCCGAAGTGCAGATTCGTTTATTCTGTGGCAAATCACATCAAGAACACCATTATTTTTATAAAAGCGGATTAAAATTGATGGAACTTCCATCGGGTCAGCACTTTCAGATCGGGCTCTGAACTCCCGTGGTGCAGAAAGTCGCTCCTGATCCATGATTTTCTTTGCAACCTGGATTTTTTCCCGTGCTTTTGCACTGTTGATCTTTTTCAGTTCAGGCAGAAGGGTTTCGCGTACCATGCCTATTCTGCTCAGATATTTTTCAATATACAGATTTAGTGAATTAAGTAACTCACGTAAATTACCAATATCATAGTCACACACTAAAAAGCCAAGCAGGCGTGCATTGAATTCACTGAGTGTCGCTCCGATATCATGCGATAATTGATCCAGTTTGTTAATCTGGTAGAGTATCCGCCGGGCCTCATTCCCGTCAGGATCCCGATTCTGATTCTGCAGGCTGTGAAGGAACCGTCGCAATTCTTTGATTGTTCCGGCAACTTCTTCCAGCAGATCCCGGGCATCAGTGACATTCTCCTCGATATCATCCTGAAGCCGCTCCTCAAGCCAGACAAGAAAGCGGATCGTTTCATCAGTAAGACCGTAACGGTATTTTGTCCGCCTTGTATCCTTATATCCTTTGATGCGCTCCTTTTCGAGGCGAATAGTTATAAGTTTCCACTCGTGAAGGTTATTTATATCAGATCCATACAGCTCGGGTGGATAGGACCCGCCATTTACAGTTTGCTGGGCATCACGAACCGCCCGGTAGAGATCCTCATGAAGCGGTTCCAGTTCGTGCTCACGGCGGAACAGAAGCATCCGGTAGGCAATATGAAGGTAAAAAAGTGCCCGTTCCGACCCGAGAAGGTTTCCAAGATTTGTATTACGTCCGGAAAGAAGATGAGAACAAAATCCCTCCTCAAAAGCAGTAACAGCATTTTCCGATAGCAGGGCACGCCCCTGAGTCTGCTTTTCCTGAAAAGAGTGTTGCATCAATCAGCTCCGTTTTTTCTGTCTGGCTGGTGGATTAATGAAAGTCAGAAAATACAATTGCGTCAGGGGTATTAAAAGAACTCCTTTGTATCCACTCATTTCGTACACAAGTAGAAAAATACCGGGGGCGGTGATTCATCCACAACTCAAAAGCTGATGTATGAATTTGAACAGTACGTCAGGTTAATCTTATGGAAAGCAGTACTTTGCATTCTCAATGATTTACGGCACGGTATCAATACCGTGCTACACTGTATACCATTTGCAATACCAAACGAATGAAAAAACACTTTAAAAATTGTACTGAACCACATTGTTCATAATTTCTTCAACAACATCTTTCTGTGATTTACCGTCACTGAAAACTGTTATATCCGCATATTTTCGATACAATTGAGCCCTTTCAGCAAAGAGATCTTCAAGCGTTTGATCTTCACGGCGAGCCAGACCGCGAGTCGCGAAATTTGAAATTCTCCGGAGTATCTCTTTAAAGGTGATCTCTAAAAATACGATAACACCATTTTTTTTCAGATGAAGCATTGCTGGTTCACTGTATACAGCGCTTCCTCCTGTTGCTATAATATGGTTTCTGCATTCAACCCCCATGATTGTTCGCTCTTCAATAGCCCGAAGTTCGAGGTATCCTCTTGTATCAATGATATGCTGTAGAGAGACTTTTTCGATCGTCTGGATTAAAACATCAGTATCGATAAAATCACGGCAGAGTTCTTTCGCCAGAATTACTCCAGCAGTGCTTTTTCCTGCACCAGGCATTCCAACAAGAACTATGTTGTTAGCGGCAGCAATTTTCATAATTTAAATTCCTTTATAGTTTAGTTACCATTGAAAGGATACATTATGCAGAAAACTTGTATGGAAAAAAGTATACTTATCAGGTCTGGTAATATATCTCTGTAAAGACGCAAGGACTACACGCTATGTTTAATAATTTTGTTTCGTTTTTAAATAAAACATTTCTTTATTTCAGATTTGCAGATCTTTTCGATATAATGGTTATAGCTGTCATACTTTATTTTGTTTTGACATGGATTAAAAAGAGGGCATCACGTTCGGCGATTATCGCACTGGTGTCGGTTGTGGTACTTTACTCATGCGCTCATCTGTTCAGCATGTATCTCACTTCGATGCTCTTTAAAGCGGGGTTGACAGCAGCACTGGTGGCATTGGTGCTGATCTTTCAGGAAGATTTACGCATGGCTATTGAACAGATCTCCTCCTGGAGCATCTACAACTCCAAACATGCCCTTGTCGCCTCAACAAAAACGATCGACAGCCTTGTTGAGTCTGCAGCAAATCTTGCAAGGGACCGGATTGGTGCACTTATCGTTATAAAAGGCCGGGATTCATTAGATCGGCATCTCAGTGGTGGAATCTCTCTCAATGGACGGATAAGCATGCCGCTTCTTTACAGCATTTTTCATCCGGCGACTCCCAGCCATGATGGTGCGGTTATCGTGGAGGCTGATCGAATTGAACACTTTGGAGTACGGCTGCCATTATCCCACAATAGTGCTGAGGTCGGGAATACCGGGACCCGTCACACAGCTGCATTGGGTTTGTCTGAACGCTCTGATGCAATGATTATTGTTGTATCTGAAGAAAGAGGTGTAATTAGCATTGCAGAGAGCGGACATCTTAACCAGGTGTCCTCCCATACTCTTCAGGAAAGACTCTCTGGATTTTACCGTAAGATATTTCCGGAACCCAGGGTTACAAAGAAGCATACGTGGGTGACCAATAACATGCCGATGAAACTTGCATCAATTGGTTTTGCAATTCTTTTCTGGATGGTGCTGGCGTTCAAGGTTGAACTCGTTAATCGTACATTTACAGTACCTGTCGAATGCCGTAATCTTCCAAAATATCTCCTCATTGAAAATCAAAATCCCACATCAGTTCAGATTTCAGTATCTGGCATTGAACGTGCTTTTAATTTTGATCCAAAAGCTCTGGTTGTATCTCTTGATATGGAATCTATTACAAACGGAGAGCAGTCTCTCAAAATTGAAAAACACCATATCAACCTACCACGTGGAATTAAAGTTGAGAAGATAAGTCCTCGTAAGATTACCTTTATTTCTCTACATTTTACACCGGTTGATGTCCCCGTTAAATGCAGGACTGTCGGTGAAGTAAAAGATGGGTATCAATTAGGAGAAATTAAACTACAGCCACCAACTATTAAGCTGCTGGTTCCATCTGGTCACAAAAAAACACGAGTTTCAGAAATCTACACAGAACCATTCAAACTCGATCAACTTTCCGACCATACAACCAGTACCCGTTTAAAACTGGTTTTACCTTCAGGGACCCAATTCCTTAATGAAGAAGAGGATAGGAATGTCAAAGCCGTAATTTCTATATGTAAAGATTAGGTGGCAGTCAGTTCATCATGTTTTTTTAATTTAACCACTCAATTCCAAAACTTCTTTCACTGTTACAGAATGTATAGCAATTCTGTAACAGTATGATTTACATGAATTGTAGAAAATTATTGTTTTATTCTTTTCAGAATTATCTCAAAACACTTGCTTCACGAATAACTTTTAGTATTTTTATTGTGTACTCTGTTTCTGATTTAATAGTGCTGGTTATAAACTTTATATCAGATAGTGAGTATGTTATGTTTCTCATGTCGCGTTGCAAAAATCATCCCCATTTTCAACTTTAATCAAACCATCCGACACCTGTGCGAATGGAATGAAAGGCAGTATCTACTATGAGCCTTACTCTTAACCTCCAATCGATAACAGATGAAAAAATATATCACCTGTTAAAAAAGCCATCTCTCATATGGAAAACTTTAGAGCCAGATAACCCTCTGATTTGTGATACAGTAAAAATCAAAAGCCAATCTATCAGTGGTTTTATAGGTCAATTGTTTAAAACCGCAGGAATCTCCGGATTTCTTAAAAAAGACGATGACATTGAAGATAGTACTCCTGCTTGCATAGAGCACGAATATAAGCATACGTGCAACCTGGAAACAGCATGGCACGCAATACATTTCATGTTAACTGATAATGTCTATGATGGTGATTTCCCAATGAATTTTCTACTCGCGGGTGGTGAGGATGTTGGATGTATCGATGTTGGTTTCGGTCCGGCAAGAGTAATCGAATCCATAAACGTTAAAGAAATAAACCGCTATCTTTCGAGCCTTACACCAGATTTGTTTATGACTTTTTACGATGCAGATAATTTGACAAGGAAAAAAATATACCCCGAAATCTGGTATCGTTTTTATGCTGATGATGAAAATCGCGCCTATATACGTGGTAAATATGAGTTAATGAGATCTACCGTCGAAAGAGCTGCAACACATAATCTGGGTCTTCTGATATGGATCAACAGCACAAACCTGTGCACTATGAGTGTTCCTGCTTATGCTGCATAAAAACAGGTACCAGCTGTCAAATAATGCAATTTCGCTCATTTCCCAGGCATTAGGATCAAACAGATGAGCAGAATGAGAAATGCCGCAAAAGTTTACCCACTTTTTCCAGAAGACTCAAGCGGCATTTTATATTCATCTATTCAATTGAATATCTCTGTTATCTGGAAAAGGAATGACTTTTTTCTATTATACCGTTTATAATTGTTCTAAGCACAAACATTCCGGATAGAATATTTTCTCCATTCCAGGTGACAACATGTTCACCAGGTTGAATGTGCTTATAGATAAGTATCGTAGTTTTGCAGCACTGGAATCCTGACGTAGTTTAAGATTACATGTGCAAACTATTAACATGAGATAATTTTGTTTTTTAATAGTACACAATAAATGAATCAATTCTGGCGATGCTGGGTGTGTTGATGGCTATTAACATGAAAAATATGAAAAAAGCGTGTCTTTCTTTAAGGGAGAATGTTAAGATATTTAAATAAGGGATCGATTTAAATTACCAGTATAACTCTATACCTGCGATTGAGATCTATTAGTAATTAAATAATTCGAAAAATACTCGACACTGGGTCATAGATAGAATTACAATCTCTGATCAGGGAGATTTTTAGAATGAATGTACTTCAGAGACTTTCTAAGATACAGGAGTTGCCAACACTGCCGGAAATGGCACTCAAAATCAGGGCTCTTATCTACTCAGATGAGAGTGATGCAACAATATTGGCAAAACTGATAGAGCAGGATCCAGCACTTTCGGCAAAAATTTTAAAGGTTGCCAACTCCTCATTTTACTCACCGGAAAAAAAAATAAGTTCGATTAAACTGGCTGTAACACGAATCGGATTCAATGAGGTAGGCCACATAGCTCTTGCAATCAGCATGATCAAAAAATTTTCCAGAACTTCTGATCTTTTGAATTATAAGCAATTCTGGCGACATTCGCTGGCTGCAGCTTATCTCTGTGAGATGTCCGGTAGTGCTAATGTTAATAATAATTTAAGCTCAATCGATAGTCATATATTATTTCTTTCAGGACTTTTTCATGATATTGGTATTCTTATATACGATCAGTATTTTCATGCTGAGTTTGAAAAGATCATAAAATTTGCTTTTGAAAAAGAGGTCTCTTTTCTTGAAGCTGAAAAAGAGTTGTGTAATGGTGAAAACCACGCCTTGTTTGGATCTGCACTTCTCGAATTGTGGAAATTAGATCTCCAGATTGTGGGCGGGGTGCGTTATCATCACCAACCAGAAAGCGCACCACAAAATTTTTCACTTATTTCATCAGCTACGTATCTCTCTGAGTATATACTGTGTAACTCGGGGTTGGGACATTTTGAAGGAAGTATTCCCTACGGGAACAGAATGGCAATGGAGATACTTCATCTAAGCCCCGAGATAGCGTCACGATTCATGAACCTTGCAGAGTATGAGGTCGAACGTTCAGACCTTGTAACTGCACTTGACTCGGAAAGTTCTATTTCTTCACAATTAAGAACCATTTAAACCAGATTAAATAATTATCTCAAATCTTGCATTAAGTGATCAAAATATGATATTATGAAATGATAACTGGTCATTAAGAAATTACCCGGTCAGAGATTGGAAATAAAATGGATGTTTCGTATATCAATCCTTTCGTAACCGCGACAATTGAATGTTTTCAAACGATGCTGAGCATCAAAACAGAACCGATGGCTCCCCAACTGAAAAAGGAACCCTATCCGGCATATGATATTTCTGGTGTCATTGGACTTTCAGGAGAAGCTCAAGGTTCCATCTCATTGAGTTTCCCAAACGATGTAGCTATTAAATTTGTTGGTAAAATGCTTGGGGTACAGGTAAGTGAAAAATCACCAGATTTAATAGATGCAATAGGAGAATTTGCAAACATTATTGCCGGAAATGCGAAAAAAGATCTCTCAAAGTTTAACTTGTCAATATCACTTCCGAATGTAATCATTGGAAAAGCACATGTACTGGCAGGCCAGAGTGGTGCATCAACCATAGTTGTCCCATTTACAAGTATGTTTGGCATCTTTGCAATGGAAGTATCTTTAAAAACAAAATAATACAAGAGGAGTCAGATCCCTATGAAAGTTCTGCTGGTAGACGATTCTGTCACTATGAGACGTATACAGAAAACCCAGATACAAGGGCTCGGAATAAACGATATCGTAGAAGCTGGCGATGGGGAGGAGGCATATAGAAAACTGCAGGAGAATATGCCGATCGACCTTATAATGCTTGATTGGAACATGCCTGTGATGGATGGGCTGACATTTTTAAAAAAAGTTCGGGCAGACAATTCGTTTAAAAATGTAAAAGTGATTATGTGCACATCAGAATCGGAAAAAACACGGGTTGTTGAGGCTCTGAAATCAGGTGCAAACAATTACCTGGTAAAACCTTTTACACCGGACGCTCTGAAAGAAAAGTTAGGCATTTAAACCTGGCTCTTCGGATCTTGAAGAACCAGGTTCTGATTGAATTTATCAGGGAATGATTTTACTTATCGGGTATTCAACGATTCCGGAGGCTCCAGATCGTTTCAATCTGGGAATAATATGTTTTGTCTCCTGAGCATTCAGTATCGTTTCAACTGCAAACCACCCTTTTTCATAAAGGTGCGAAATAGTTGGATTATGCAATGATGGTAAAACTTTAATCACCGTCTCAAGGTTTGATTCCTCAACATTACATTTAAGCCCCACAAAACTTTCAGCATCAAGAGCCCCCTGAAGCAGCATCTTGATATTTTCCAGCTTGTTACGCTTGAAATCATCCTTCACTGCATTATGATTGGCAATGATTACCGTGCAGGTTTCCATTAGTGTATCGATTATTTTAAGTCTGTTAGCTCTCAGGGAAGAGCCGGTCTCGGTGATATCCACGATTGCATCAACCAGACGTGGAGGTTTTACTTCGGTTGCTCCCCAGGAAAATTCGACATCAACAGATACATTTTTTTTCTGAAAGTAACGCTTTGTAGTTTCTACTAGTTCGGTAGCAACACGCTTACCGGCAAGATCCTCAGCTTTTGTAAACGGAGAGTCCTCTGGAACAGCCAGTACCCAGCGGCATTTTCTTCTAGTACTTTTACTGTACCGAAGTTCCGTTATCTCAACGACATCAACATTATTTTCAGCGGTCCAATCCTGACCTGTAATACCTGCATCAATAATCCCTTGTTCGACATAACGAGGTATTTCCTGGGGCCGCATTACAATCAGATCCAGTTCGCAGTCATCACTAGTCGGATAATAGGAACGTTCGCTTTTGCCGATTTTAATTCCAGCCTTCCGAAAAAGGTTGATAGTGGATTCTTCCAGACTTCCTTTTGGTAACCCTAACGACAGTTTCATAATACCCCGTATGTTAACAATAATTAATTATTTACCTGATTTTGCCCTGAATGCTTTTGTAAGTTCCGGCAGAACTTCCATCACATCACCGACAATGCCTAAATTTGCAATTTGAAAGATATCTGCATTGGGATCTTTATTAATTGCGATTATAAAATCCGATGACTGCATCCCTGCCATGTGCTGAACAGAACCACTGATACCACAAGCAATATAGAGTTTTGGACAAACAGTCTTACCGGTTTGGCCTACCTGATGAGCATAGGGTATCCAGCCACTGTCAACCGCAGCGCGGCTTGCACCCACGGCTGCACCGAGAACCTCAGCTAACTCGCGGATTAATGCAAAATTCTCCGGTTTTCCCATACCGCGTCCACCAGAGACAATAATATCAGCTTCAGTAATGTTAATCGTTGATTCTACAGTTTTTACGATATCAACAATTGTTGTGCGTTCATTGATAGTACCAGGAGCGACTTTGTGAACAACCAGTTCCCCGGTCCTGTGCTCATCTTTTACAGCTGCTTTCATTACCTTATGTCTGACCGTTGCCATCTGCGGGCGATGATGCGGACAGATAATCGTTGCCATAAGATTGCCACCAAAAGCAGGTCGTGTTCCAAGCAGCAACTTTTTTTCCGGGTCTACTTCAAGTTTAGTACAGTCAGCAACAAGGCCACCCCATACCGTAGCTGCAATTTTTGGAATGAATGATCTTCCGATAGCTGTTGCTCCGGCAAGAAAAATTGATGGCTTTTCATTGTTGACAAACTGAGTTATCAGGTGGGCATATGTATCATCTTTAAACGTTGTAAGATTCGCATCATCAACATAATAAACCTTGTCTGCGCCATACTTGATCAACTCTTCTGCAGCTTGTTGCATCTCATTACCCAGAAGAACCGCTATAAGCTTTTCACCGAGCTGATCGGCAAGCTTTCTACCCTCACCAAGCATTTCATATGATACTCCGGCAACCTTGCCATCATGCTGTTCGATAAAAACTGCAACATTTGAAAACTCACTCAGATCG
The DNA here is from genome assembly GCA_016929595.1 of Chitinispirillaceae bacterium. Classification (GTDB taxonomy): domain Bacteria; phylum Fibrobacterota; class Chitinivibrionia; order Chitinivibrionales; family Chitinispirillaceae; genus JAFGIN01. The sequence goes on along the minus strand of JAFGIN010000055.1, from coordinate 45,108 downwards.
ATTGCATCAGTACGTGCTTCCTTTGTAATAGTAATTGCCTGATATTTTTTACACGCTTCAACGCAGGCTGCACAGAGGTTACATTTTGATGTATCGATAAAAGCCTTACCATTAACAACTTCTATTGCGTTCTGTGCACAGGAGCGCACACATAATTTACATCCAATACACTTTTCTATATCTACTTTAATACCCATGTTTGTGGCTCTCCTTACTTGATCACACCAAGATCGATTACTGTTGACACAATTTTCTCAACAAGAACTGGAACTTCACCGCTAATTTTTTCTCCACCGGTTTTTCTTTCGGGGACAAACGAACGAAGAACCTGTGTCGGACTTCCCTTCAAACCGATCCTTGACGGATCAACAACTATGGATGTTGCATTTAATACATTGATTTTAGCGCTTTTAGCACGCATTTTTCCTTTAAGTGATGCCATCCGGGGAGTATTTATCTCTTTTACAACCGTAATAAGGCCGGGAAGGGGCATTTCAACAACATCGTAGCCTTCCTCCATCATGCGTTCAACTTTTATTTTTGAATCGTTTATCTCTTCGATCTTTCTTACCCAGGCAACAAAAGGTAATCCAAGCATCTCTGCAACACCAGGCCCCACCTGAGCAGTATCACCATCTATGGCCTGCTTTCCACAAATGATCAGATCAATTTTTCCCAGTGTCCGGATCGCACCGGAAAGTGTGTATGATGTTGCCCACGTATCCGAACCGGCGAATGCACGATCAGAAATGAGATATCCCTCGTCCGCTCCAAGCGCAATGGCGCTTCGTAATACGGATTCAGCCTGAGGCGGACCCATGGTAACGATTTTAACCGTTCCACCAACTCGCTCTTTAATTCTTATTGCCTCTTCAATAGCATACTCATCAAAGGGATTTACGACAGCTTCAACACCATCACGAATTAGAGTACCAGTTTCAGGATTTATTCTGACCTGTGTAGTACCAGGTACCTGTTTAATGCAGACGACAATATTCACGTCCCGCCTCCTCAAATTAAACAAAAATGAGATTGTAAAATTGAAAGTTCAAAAAATAGTAATTTGCCAGCTAACCTGCAAACGTCTTGTGGCTAGAAGCTGTCAGATTCAGACTCTTTTTTATTGGTGGCAGATATATCGATCTTAACTTTGGCAATTCTCTGATTATCCATCTTTGTGATAGTAATTTTTACATATTCCAGTTCCAGCTGGGTGCCTTCCTGGGGTACATCACCGTATTCATGATAAATAAGACCGCTCAAAGTATTGTAATAGGAATCTTTAAGTTCAAGATTGAGCTTGAGAGTCTCGTTAAGATCATGCAGATCTATATGTGGGTCAACCATATAAGTACTTTCTGATACTTTGATAATCTCCTGCTCTTCTTCGTCATATTCATCTTGAATATCTCCAACGATCTCTTCAAGAATATCTTCCATTGTCACTACACCTGCTGTCCCACCATATTCATCAACAACAATTGCAATGTGTATATGTTTCAGTTTGAACTCACCCATCAGATCGTTAACCTTTTTTCCCACAGGGACATAATGAGCTTTTTTAATAATCTTGCCGAGATCCCACTCCTGCGGTTCGTGTTCAGATAGCCAGCTTATAATGTCCTTTGTGTAAAGTATTCCGATTATCGAATCGATGGTTTCTTTGAAAACTGGTATTCTGCTATGACTCTCCTCACGCACCATTTTTAGAACAGAATCAAGGTCTGAATTTATTGGTAACGCTTTGACATCTATGCGAGGTACCATAATCTCATCAACTGTTGTATCACCAAGATCAAAAATACTTCTGATCATCTCTCTCTCTTCTTCATCAAGAGATTCGGAATCATCAGTTTCTGTGATTCTTGCTTTTTCTTCATCCGTTAGAAACGCATATTTTTCGTTGTATTTCAAGAAGCCAAGAATCGATTTATGAATAGATGTGAAAAGTATGGAAAACGGATACAACAAGAGGTGAAAAATTTTATAAAGAATAAAAAACGGGTTAAAGAAGAAACGATAATGCTTTAACGCAATAGCACGTGGGATTTCATGTCCTAAAAGACTCAGAGAAAAAAATGATATGAGTACGGATAAAACGATCTGCCAGGTGATCGATTGAGCTTCAAGATACCTGGTAATCAGCAGAAAAACAAAAACAGAGAACGATGAATTGGCAATGGTTTTACCAATCGAAACAGTACAGCTCAACATCGATCGGTTTTTAAATATGTTTTCCACTTCGAGACTGTATAACTTCTGATCTTCGTTATCAGACGACGGTCCGGCATTACCCATCGACAGGAACACAATTTTTACGCATGAAAAAAACAATGAAACCAGATATGATGCAACAATTCCGGTTATCAGATAAATTGCCGTGGGGCTGCTGTCCAAAATTCCTCCCTGGAATTAAAATAGATTTGTGAAAAAATTCAGTATACAATAAAATTTCAAAACTGTGTGTTGAAATGTCAAAGAAATTGCACGTTAAAATAACGCAACTCTTTTTCTTCCATTTCGTTTCGTTGCACTATTGATTGATGGTCGTATCCTAAAAGATGAAACATTCCATGCACAAGCAATCGTAGAACTTCATCGTTGTAAGAAATCCCAAACCGTCGTGCCTGCACTTTTACACGTTGTAATGAAATATAGATCTCTCCAAGATAGTCAGGTTCATTGAATGAAAAAGAAAGCACATCTGTAGCATAATCTTTACCACGGTAATCTCTGTTGAGTTTTTTTATAAAGTAATCCGAACAGAGTATAATGTCTGTCTTTTGTTCAAATGAAATTCTCTCACCGCGATACAGTTTTCTGCATAACAATAGAATTTCACGATCTGGGCAGGGGAGTGTCCGGTACTTATGAATCAGGGTTACTGGTGACTTGTTTATCATTTCCAAAACTGATTGACTGACTTTTTACCTTAGTTGTACAATGTGTAGTAATATTATTCAATATAAGATTATGTTGATTAACGGTTTCGGTAGTAACATAGACCTCAAAGCCTGTAAATATAATCAATTTAATCAAAAATTACAAATCGGCAGATAGCATTTCTCGCTTAAAATTACACTTCGGGGTGATTATGTACACATTTTTCAGACTACAGATTTTCCTGCTCCTTTTTCTATTCATTATTCAATTCCCCACAGATGCTCAGCCCCGGACATCTTCGAGAACAGCTAAGATCGTAAGCATTGTCGGTACTGCCAATATTCGAAGAACCGGTACAATAAACTGGGTTAATGCCCGGGTTAATATGCCAATTAAAGAACGTGACGCATTACGAACATTTATTGAATCAGAGCTGGAATTGGAGACTTCAGAGGGTACCATCATTAAACTTGGTGAAAATTCCTCACTCGAATTGGACAAAATGGTTTCAAGAGGCGACATGGAAAACACCAGAATGAAAATTATGAATGGAAATGTCATTGCGAATGTAAAAAAACTCGTTAATACGAATTCCAAATTTGAATTTGAAACTCCCACTGCTACAGCTGCTATAAGAGGTACCGTTGTCGGTTTCGAAGTAAATAAGGAAAAAACTGTTGTAAAAGTGTACGAAGGTACTGTTGTCGTCACTCCTCATGGAGCAAAAAAAGGAGTCGAGATAAAAGATAATCAAATGACTTCAATAAATAAAGGCCAAAAATCCATTACAGTTCAAAAAATTGAAGAAAAGCCAACGGGAGCACAACTGTATAAAGAAACTGGCTTGATTGATACTCTCAAAAAAGACAGTATTCCCATTGTAAATGACTCATCACTGATGAAACTGAATTCTATAATTATTGAAGGATCAGATTCGCTTTTAAAAACAGTTACAACGGACAGCTTACCAGTTATTAAGAACAGGACCGGAAAATTCGATGACAGTGATATCGATACCGTTGAAAATGCATCAGAGAAGGAACCGCTATCACGTGATAGTATCATGAATGAGGAAACCAGACCACAAATGCGATTAAGTGTAACGTCACCTGCAGAACGCTTAGAAGTCAAACCAGGTGCGCCAGTATCAGTTAGTGGCACTGTAAACCCTTCAACTGCAACAGTCATCATCAATAATAAAGCGGTTCCGGTTTCATCTTCCGGCCAGTTTAAAATAACCATAAATGCGCCGCCTATGCAATCCACGGATTATGAAATAACCATTATGGCTGAAAATGGTGAAAATCAACAAACAATCACCAGAACAATCAGTGTGAAAACTGTTGAATTGAACTTCGATGTAAAAACACCTTTTGAAGGACAGGTATTCTCAAAAACTACAATTCCGGTAAGTGGAACCGTATCTCAGGGTGCAGAAGTAACAGCAATGTCAATTCGTATACCGGTCAGTGCAAGTGGAACTTTCAGCGGACAAATTCCCATCCCGAATGAAGACGGTGAAATTATGCTTGAATTCGAAGCTTCTCGGGATGGTCAATACAGTACTATTTCAAGAAATATTATCTTCCAGCCTGAATACCGTTTTAATCTCAGATCACCTCAAAATGAACAGACCGTAAATTCCACAACCCTTCTTATTAAGGGAGAGGTACTGCCTGCAGGTGCAAAGGTTTCAGTTCTGGGACGACCTGTGAATGTTACTTCAACCGGTATTTTTTCTGGTACAGCGATAATTCCTGATGAGGAAGGGGAGATCGAGCTTGATTTTGAAATAACGTATGGAATGATGACGAAGACTGAAACACGAACCGTATATTATAAAAAACCCATTGACATCTTAAGACCTCAGATTCAGGCAATGTTACCTCAGATTAGTGAAAGTAATCAAATTTCCGTTACGGTTTATGATCGAACTCCCGAAGATGAAATAACACTTTTTTATACCGTTGATGGGCACAAAGAGTCAGAAAAAGGTACACCGAATTCAAGCTTTTCAATTCCGTTGCAAGCGGGTCTGCACACCTATACGTTTCAGGCCGTCGATAAAGCAGGCAACAGTTCCCAGACTATTTCTCAGAGTATCACCTGGTTTGGTACTATAGACTGGATGATAAAAATCAACAAAGCCGTTGATGTGTTATACCTGCCGCCTTCAGCTCCTGATAATACCTATGAGCCTGTGTATACATTGGATTTTTCAATTGAAAACCTGCCCGATAATGATATGCGGCTGATTTCACTTGTTACTGTTGTAAACAAATTAACGGGAGAAGTTCAGACAAAAAAAACATTTACCGATAATTACTTTTCAATCGATATGAAGTTGAAAAATCATAAAACCAATAACTTCGATATTTCCATTGAAGATCTCAGGAAGAAAATCAAAACTAAAACCGTACAGGTTGTAGTCAGGTAATCAGGAGAATGTTTTACACGGAAGGCATGAAGTTTGTGAATCGTTTTGTATACTGTGCGACCGTTTCAAGTCTTATCTTCGCATTTCATGGTATGGTCTTCTCTGAAACATCTGATAGTACTCAGAGTGAGGACACTTTATTGACATACCCGAACAGGTATCTTCCCGAACTTAAAGAGAGCATAGAGCTACCGGAAGGTATTCTTTTTGGAAATTTCACAAAAAACGATGGCTCCCTTTTTATCAAAGGAAATGTCGTTATACCTGTTGGCCAATCTCTTGAGCTTGGACCGGGTTGTGTTGTCTATATTGGTGGAGAATACACTACAATCACCGTTTTTGGACAAATAATCGCTAAAGGTACGAAAGAAGAGCCGGTAATTTTTATGTCGGCACGCACATCACCGAAGCCGTGGGATTGGGACAGAATATACTGCCGAAGCAGGAGCGGATCTCTGTTTGAACATTGTATTATCCGGCATTCGAATTATGGTGTTGTTGTTGAGAACGGCTCGGTACTCATACGGCATTCATTATTTGAAAAAAACTCAATAAGCGGACTGGTTGTTAAAAATGCAGAAGCATCTCTTTCATCTACAATTTTTACCGGGGGACATCTTGTTGCACTTAACATTCGTCCAAATGGAGTTGTAAATGCAGACAGTCTGACAATCAAAGAAAATATCACAGCAATCGCATGTGATACATTTGCCACACTGCAATTGACAAACGGAGTTATTTCAAATAACAGTAACGGTCTGGTGGTATCAAAGGACAATGCTGTTACAATTGTAGCTGCTGATATTACTAAAAACCGTTTTGGTGTCATATCGAATCAGAATATTCCAAGGAAAACCCGTGAAATGGTTTTTGGTAACGGTCTGGATCTGAAAGTAACTGACAACAAAGAGATTTATACATTTTTAAAAGATCCACAAGTCGTGAAATCAATTGCTACTACAAAGTCAACAACTGATGGAGAACGTAAAAAATTCACACCCGGATTTTCAGCACTGAGCGCACCGCAGGAACCAAACGTCAGTTTTATCGGTAATGTGACAACAGGGTTTTCTTATTATAAGCCACACACAAAACATCATCCACTCGATGACAGTATACGGTATCAGCAAAAATATATAGGCGAACAGTCTGATCGACGGTATTCTGGTTTGCAACCCGAAATTCAGCTCTTTGGTAATGGAAAACGAGGCGTAGTTGATATCAATCTTCTTGTAGACATGTATGGAAACGACTGGCTTTCAAAAAGTAATTATCTTGGTAAAAACATGTTCAACCTTTCTCTTTCTAGTAAACCACACACGGTAATAATCGGGGATTTTTTTGAGAGCGGCGGCGAAACTTCAATTTCAGGCAGGCAGATGACTGGATTAAAATATACAGGAAGCTTCTTGAAAATGGGGGGTGGAATGGATCGGATCGATATTAAACTTGCCGCAGGAGAGTCTGAGATCCCCAAAGATGCAGGAGACAGGGAACTTAATATTATAAGCGATACTGTTGATACTGGTATGTCGATTCGGCAGCAGATAACCTATATCGCTTCTGCAACTATACGCCCGGCAAAAAATTCATCTATTAAAATTAAAGGAATTATTGCTCACGATCAGGTTGATAAGCCATTATTCAGAAAGTCCATTGATGATATTGAAGCACCTGAGCCGGTACAATCACAGACCGGTTGCATTGAAGGTAATATTAATCTGATAGATGAAAAAATTGAAGTATTTGCTGAAGTAGATGTTGGTTCACACGATACTGTCCTTGGTGAAGATAAGAAAAAAATTGCCTGGTACAATGCTCAGATCGAGAAATCCATACCAGAAGTTTTTTCGCTTTTTAATAGAGACAAATTCAAAGATCATTACGCCGCCACGGCCGGGGCTCGTTCGACAGTAAATGGGTATATTATAGAAGCGAGATTTCTTCAGATCGGCACATCGTACTTTTCAGCAGGAAATCCATACCTCGAAAACGATCGTCGATCTATCGGTATCAATGGTGAAAAACAGTTCCTCGAAAACGTATATGCATCAGGAAGCTATGAGTATGAAAGAACCTCGGTGTCTCAATCTCCCGATGATTATCATACGGTTAATTTTAATGGAGAATACTCATTCCCGGGTGAAAATAAACCATCATTCAATGCAAGTTACACGATGCAATATGAAAACACCCCCTCTTCAGAGAGAGTTGAAACCATTGACAGCAGTTTTACATCAGAGTATAATGACCGTTCTGTAAATAATATGATCAGCATTGAAGGAAAACAGTCGTTTAATAATAATATAGCATTCAGTTTAAGGTACCATTTTCTGTATGATAATGATATTTCAGATCATCCTGATGAAACACGAGAGGATATAAATGATCGGATTCATAATCAGATCAGCGGATGGATTTCTTTTAAAATTAAAAAAATTTTAAGAAGTAAAACAACTTTCCGGGTTTCCAGAAAATCTGAGAATCGTGACTCTTTACGTTCTATTGCTTACAGATTTGGAGAAAATCTAAACGTCACGATTATACCCCGAAAACTTTCGTGCATACTCATGGGCGATTTTACGCAAAAAAATGACAGAGAATATAACGTTGATTCTTTGTCGGGATACTGGAGTCATATAGAGAACCACACTTATGGTGCAGAACTGGAAACAAAATTTTCTGCTACTCCGAAACTGTCCTTTTCATTAAAAGGACGATACGAGATCAGTTATGATGAATCAGCAGCATCAATTGAGAACTATAAACTATATATGATCGGTCTTCATTCGACCTGGTTATTTTGAATGTTTATCTACGCGATCTGCTTTGTATTATTATTATTCTACTAAATAAAAAGGGTGGATCCGATTACGAATCCACCCTTTTTGAATCATATAAATAAAACCGGATTTATTTCTTTACACCTAGTCCAACAGAATGCTTTTCATCCTTGTATGCTGGATTACTGTAATCAAGCCAGGCAATGACTCTGTAATGTCCCGGAGCTATTTTCATCCCTTTTGCATTGGTAAGGTTCCATGCATAATGCAGGTACATCATATTCGACGAGTCTGGCTCTTTACTGCGTTCTTTGAAAACATCATCTTTTTTTGCTGATATAACCTGATTACCAGCAACATCATAAACCTTTAAGGTCAGTTTTAATTTAGTTGAATCTGATTTCAGAATACCCAGCCTGATGATTGCACCGCCATTCTTGACAATATTGTACGCATCAATTCTTGACATGTCTGTAAGATCCAGTTTTCCGGGTGTACCGAATGTCGTTGTGGGCCTTGCCGGATTAGGCAGGATTTTTATATTTGTGTATTGACCAATTATAACCAGTGGCACCTTCTGATTGTTCTCGTTGGTAAAATTTCCTTTTTCATCGGCAATGAGCCTGTTACTCCAGTAGATGTTAACGTAATTATTATTTGTAATCTCCTTACCGTTTTTCATGGTAAATTCGAAGGATTCACCATCAATTCTATTAAAGTTTTCAATTTCGGAAAGCAGATCATCCTGAACAAATTCATCATTCACTTTTTCCCAGATTTTGAAAACATCTCCTGGGTTTGTTTCAACCGTTGCCAGGTTCTGGCTGCCACTGGTTTCCACCCGTTCACTTAAAACTATGGTAACAACAGCTTTTTTAGGATCCCTTGAGTTTTTCAAATCAACTTTTGCACTCCATACCACTGGCGCAGCACCATCACTGATTACCTGACCGGGAATATTTTCAATTGTTGAAAAGTTGGAGAGCATCAGCTGTGGTGTCCAGCCAGTCTGAGCATTTAATGTTGTAACTTCCTTCAGATAAATGTAATAGAGAGTGTCTCCATCATCTGCGGGAACGATGCTGTCGATTGGAAATGTGGTACTGGTACTTATATTGGCAATCGATATATTTCCATCATCAAGAGAAAATGCGGTTTTTTTGTTAAACACAACATCGATCCTATCCAGGTAACCATTTCCTGATATATCCCTTGTGAAAGCTGAAACTGGTTTTGATGGGGGAGTCCTCACTACAATAGGAAGGTCAGTGTGAATAAGGGCATCGTTTTTACCTTTTGCTTCACCAACCAGTTTTCCAATCATACCATCTCTTTCATTAAGCGTACGATAGGTGTTACTTTCTCCAAATTTTACTGAAAGTTTAGAAGGGTCAAGATCCCCGGTAACACTCCATTCGGTTGCCGGTTCTCTTCCGATTCTGTTACCATACTTATCGTAACCGACTGAATATGTTCCAAAGGTTGCATCATCAGGATTCATGAAGATAGTATCACGATACGGTTCATAGTTACTGTTTTCAAAACTTAGCCTGTTAAGAGGTCCGGGTAGAAGTTTAAACCTATCAGTTTCAGCAAATAAGGAACCTGCATAGGCCGAAATGACATGATTACTGTCTTTTTCAGGCTCAAATGGCGCATAAAATAGTACAACACCGAATGTATCTCTTCCATTTTCAAAGCACTGATGATTTTTGTATTTTTCGTTATCGAAATTCAGCAACACTTTATTTTCTACAATAGTGTAAGGTTCCGGTCTATCATTTCCACCACGGCCCAGGTTATCAAAATATGCAATCGAATCTTTAATATCAGCATTCTGACCACCAAAACAGTAGGGGATTGGTATGTAACCATCATCGTTTTTAATTGATATTTCTACCAGAATTGTATCACCTGCGATCCGTTTGCTGGCCGGGGTTACTATGTTCAGATAAATCTCTGGAGGTGAAAGAGATACAAAGACAGGGATGACAGTGGTTTCGGTCTTTGAGTCTCTGGGATTTGTAAGTACAACCCGACCAACTCCATGATTTGTAGGACTATATTTCCATGTAGTACCGAAATCCTGTAATGGCTCCGCGGATTTAAGTGTGTCTAAAAGATCAACTTTCCCGGGAGTTACCACCCACGATGATGGATTACCAGGATCATCTTTAGCGGTTGATTTCAATCCTTCTATTCTATAATCTCCAATATCGTTAGTCCATATTCTTAGAGTGTCAACAACTTTACCTGTTTTTGTATCTACAAGCCTTAACCTTACTATATAAAATACTGAAAGTTCTACATCTACAGTATCTGGAATGAGATTGCCATCGGAAGCTATAAGAATGGTTTGACCACTATCAGCAACCCTTGTTACGATTCCATGGTAAGCACGGCCTGTTTCTCCTGTAGCTGTTACCACAGAGGGATCTCCTGATTCCCAATTTGTAGTAACTTTATCGGTAAACTTCGTAATCGTGTCGTACAGATTTTCAAAGGGGTCTCTGAGAACTGCGTAGGTCTGAGTCCATTCATTTTCTGAAGGTCCGATGGTAACGGATGGAAGTGGATGATCGCCCCATTTTTCCGGCTTGTCTGACCCCTCAATAACAATGTGGTGCGGCTCGCAAGGTACAACGTAAATAGGCACTATACCACGAAGCACGTTATCCGGCGTATAAGGATCAAACGCTGAAGCTTGCACATTTATGGTTCTCCAGGCTTTAGTAGCTGTAAGACGTACCGATTTACCTTTAGTTTCAAGTAATTTGTCATTGGGATCACTGTCTTTATCCGGTATAATTTTCCATTCTATCGAGTCTTCAACTTGAGGCATATGTTTTCCCTCTTTATTTAACACATTGCCAATAATTGTAACCTGCTTTCCTGGACAGAGTGTTTCTTTGTCAACAGTTAGAAAGAACGTATCGACTTGTGGCCGAATTAAATTTGTCGTAATATAACAGTTTGATTCGGTTGTGTGACGCTCAGCATAAAAAACATCCAGATAATATTTATCCCCAATTTCAAGTTCAAACTCTTCAGCGATTTCGCTTAACTCAAATCCGCCTCTCATCTCATTGTGAACACCACCTATATCGAGGGCGAGGCGATCGTTTATGAATACCCAGACATCATCATCACCCGAAAAATCGAAAACTTCATTTCCACGATAGGTAAATTCATGATGCAATTCCATGGTAAAAGCAAAGTTATGACCTGAACCAGACGGTTCTGTTCCAAAACCTTTATTGTCGAGCCAGAAAAACGGATTGTTTTGATCCTGATTTCTTCTTCTGTCAAACTTGTATACACCGGTTTGTGGATCGTCAAGAACGAAGGGTAGGGCACTGTAATAAACCAGATTTGCACCATTATCATTAGCATTCCATTCTGGTCCAACCCAGAAGACATCGTTTGCTGTGGAGTACGTGGTACTTCTGGTCAGTCCTGTCCAGCGCCATATTTTTGTATTCAGATTATTAACAGTTGTATCAAAAGCTTTAAATTCAACCGTCGAGCTGCCAATTCCTGACGGCTTGAACCAATTATCGAGATTACATGCGCAAGGAAATGATGCTACCTGACTTTTACATGCGTTGGAAGCCATCACAGGTTTTCGATCTTGAGAAATTCGATTTTCTACCATTCCAAGAGCTTCCTGGCTGCCATAAGGGTTATTGTTAGTTGGTGTTGCACCACCAGGATTCTGACACATTTGAAAATCGTTTGTTCTGTTCGGGTGAAAATCATAAAAGGTAACAGGAATGAAGATGGTATCTGGAAAAGTATCAGCTTGTACAATAATGTTCTGCGCTCCAAAGAGCGACGAAAAAATAACCAACCCGAGCCCAAAAGATTTTACGATTAGCGATACAGCGTTACACGGCGTTGTAATTTTCATTGTTGAGATCCTTTAAAGCGATTAAATGGCCTTCAGCAAAAACCTACAGATGCATTATATCTAATATAATTAATTTTGATTACAATTTAGCACACCTTTTGTTCCGCATACCAATATAATAAAAAAATTCGTATTCTGATAGAATTCAATGAAGTTTTTTTTGAACTTTTAAAGTTAATAATATCACACCTATATATGCCACATATAAAGAATGTCGCATAATAGATATTATGTAAACTAATATATGTAAAATATCTATTCCCTACTAACAGATTGAAATTAGATCACTTAAAAAACACCCCTGATAAAGAATCTAAAGAATATCCCGTTTTTTTAGCTAAGCTTAAAAACGGGATAAAAATTATTTCAGCTGAATTTTCCATCGTTTACATTTTCCAGCTGACAAAAATTCTGTGTTTTTATCTTGGTTATTATCGATGTACAACACCCTTTAGAGCTGATTCCATAAATTGAGTACGGTGCAAATTTTGCAGTTATATATGAGTAGAAACCAATATGTGTTTCTATCGGTTACTCTTCACTCCTCCAGTTTTTAAGGGATCTAACAACCATGTACATCATTCAGGTAACCACAGAACTGGCACCGGTAGCCAAGGTCGGCGGTCTTGCAGATGTTGTCACAGGTCTTAGCCGAGAGCTCGAAATCCGCGGTAATACAGTAGAGATTGTACTGCCAAAATACGACATAATGCGCTATGATCAGATCTGGGGACTTAGTGTAATTATGCCTGACCTGTGGGTTCCATGGTATAACGCATCCATACACTGCTCAGTTCTTTATGGCGAAGTACATAATCGTAGATGCTTCTTCATAGACCCCCATTCTGATGACAATTTTTTCAATCGGCGTACTTTCTACGGTACAAATGATGATTTCATGAGATTTGCATTTTTCAGTAAAGCTGCACTTGAATTTATACTTAAAACAAACAAACGACCTGATATCATCCATTGTCATGACTGGCAGACCGGACTTGTTCCGGTGATGCTCTTTGAAATTTATAAACATCACGGTATGGAAAACCAGCGGGTCTGCTATACGATTCACAATTTTAAACATCAAGGTCTTGGAGGTGTTGATACTCTTTTTGCAACCGGACTCAACAGGCCCGAGTACTATTTTAATTATGAACAGATCCGGGACAACTTTAATCCCTTTGGCATAAACTTCATGAAAGCAGGCATTGTCTATGCTAATTTTGTTACCACCGTTTCTCCTCAACATGCCTGGGAAGTACGAAACACTGATCAGGGATTTGGGTTGCAGCATACTCTTGAAGTGCACCAGGGAAAATTCACAGGCATACTCAACGGAATTGATTACGACGTCTGGAACCCTGAAATCGATCGTTTTTTACCTGTTAAATTTTCAGTAAACAATATCGACGCAAAATACGGTAATAAAGAGTCTTTGCGCAACAGATTCTGGCTCCGGAAGGATTATAAGCCCATAGTCGCTTATGTGGGGAGACTTGATGCACAGAAAGGTGTGCATCTTATCCGCCATGCGATATTTTATTCTCTTAACCATGGTGCGCAATTCGTTTTACTTGGTTTAAGTCCCGAGCACTCTATTGGTGAAATGTTCGCCCATCTGAAAAATGAACTCAATGAAAGTCCTGACTGCCATATTGAACTAGGGTTTAATGAAGAATTATCACATCTGATTTATGCTGGTGCAGACCTGATAATAGTGCCAAGTACTTATGAACCGTGCGGCCTTACCCAAATGATTGGCCTGAAGTACGGAACTGTTCCAGTCGTGCGGGCTATCGGAGGACTGGTTGACACTGTGTTCGATAAAGATTATTCTGACAGATCATTTGATCAACGAAACGGTTTCGTTTTTCACCAGAACGATCCTCAAGCCATGGATTCGGCTATATCCAGAGCGATAAGTCTGTGGCATGATTTTCCCGATGATTTCCGGCGTATTATGATACACGGAATGCGCTACGATTTTTCATGGAAAAACCCAGGAGAACAGTATACATCTATATATGAATATGTGCGTCATAAATAGCCATATAAGTATAAAAAAAAGGGGGGTATTACCCCCCTACCCAGGACTCTTTGTGACATAAGGTATTTGGAGAACATCAAGTCTGGGCCCCGGATAATGAGTCCGGGAATTTAATTCATGTGATGACTGGCGGGTACCAGGCGGTTTTAAAGTGTGTAAAAATATTTAGCCATGTTAATCGCTCGTCAAATTGTTAAACTTCAGATCTACATTATTTGTAAATCCATAATTTTCGACTGTTATATTATCCACAGAAACCGAACAGTAATCGTCTGTTCCGGCAGGTTTTGATGATTTCCTCCTGGTCGACGCATACACTATGTATGTGCCAGCAGGAATCTTATCGATAATGTAAGCACCACCGCTGTCTGTATGGCAGCTTAAACCTGTTCCGACAACAGACACCAATGCTTCGCAGGTACTATCATATTCATTTTCAACATAAACTTTTCCTGTTATTGAACCAAGTTGCTTGTATTCGTATATTGGTGACAAGGAAGATTCGCAGGTGTCAGATCTATCAATATGAATCTTTTTAATAATTACACCGTTGTCAAAGTTGCGGTTTCTTCCTATAATGTTGTAGATTCCATCCACAGGGAGGTTGAACCTGAATGTTTCATCATCATCAGCAATGACAGTTTCAATAAATGATTTTGCCAATGGATCAAAGGAGATGGTTGATTTATACTCTGAGTTACACAGGATAATTTCAGAACCGGCTGGAGCAAATCCCGAGATCTGATTACCCTTTATTGCATAAGTTATTCCGTTGGTTGTCTCTACTCCTCCTGCGCTCTGTACTGTGCAAGAAACAAATTGTATTGTTATTGCACTTACTAACAAAAAAACGGTCAATTTAATAATGTTGTTATCCATTAATTCTGACCTTTCAGCAGAGAATTACTCAATGGGAATAGCTGAAAATTTATCTGATAAACATACTCCCTGTCTTTAGCCTCTTCGGCAAGTGTCATTATCTCCTGACGTGCCCGTTTTAATATTTCTCTAGCTTTTATAACATCATCGGAGCTTAAACCCACAGTCATCGTTGAAATATCACGCTCTGATTTCGGATAATTCAGCAATGCACTGTCTGCCATTCTGATCATATCACTCTGATATTTCTGAATAACAACATTTTCCCATGTTTCTCCCGTTGAGAGCATTTTATCGGTTGAATAACCGAGTCCATCTTCATCGTCAGCGATGATCCCCAGATTTTTAAGAACGTTTATGTCCTTTTTAATCTCTGTAGCTCTAACAGAAGGACGCAGCCTGCGCGCTATAAATTTGTAATTATTCGCATCACCTGTAATATCAATAATTTCTCTCAATGCCAGCAGATGCCATTTTTCAAAAAGTGAATAGTGTTTTGGATTAATCTTTTTTATTCGACTGCTCCTTCGATCGAGAAGCTCCTGATACAGTCTGTTTTTACTTTGAATTCCTTTTACATGAGCAAACTCGACCATTAATGAAAAATACTCAGCTGCTTCATCTGAAAGTTTCAGATTTTTAATAAAAACTGGTAACAGTGTTCTGCTGAGATTTCTTTTTCCATTTAGAATACGAACGAGAGTAGCAGCACTTATTCCAAGATGCACCGAAAACATTCTGCAGGAATATTTGGCATTCTGAAGCTTTTTTGCAGCAATATAGTCTACCAGGTACTTTTTATAATCGATATAAGCATAAATACTAAGCATAATCAAACCTCATCCATCTCTAATCTAAATTGAGGTCTGTCATAAATCCAAAACAATTATAATAAAAAGTGCTAGCATAAAGTGGTAACACTTCAGCTTGTCTGAATTAAGATTATGCGGGAGATACAGAAACAACTTTTTTTCTGTATCTCCGTCAGACTGAAGTTTGCTATCTGCCGAAATCTATAATGAAGCTTTTGTTTATGTCAGGTACATAATCTGCATCCAGACAAAAATGTGTCCAATTCTGAAAGTTCTCTCCATTTCTGAGATGGAAATCTGAATAAAAAGAGATAGTAGGGAGAAGAAGTTTTTTTTCTCCCGACATTTTCGACAGATATGTATCAAACACCTTCTCAGTTTTTATCACTGTAACTCCAATCTTTTCGCTTCTTTCCGGACCATTTCTTATTGCGGTCTCTTTTCTGGCAGCAAATTCTGTCAAACGGATTTTAGAAGCTTCGCTTTTTATAAGCCTTTTGACGTTCCTGAGCGGAATGATCTCTGGGTTGACTATTTCAAATGCAGAGAGGTTGTTATTCGCTGAGAAGGAGAGCTTGACGTACGATGTGTTGTCAAGTATATGTCGTCCATTTAGTTTGCGTGTGAACCTATAGGTTTTTTCTAAAAGTATCGCATCCTCATTATCATTGAACTTCACATAATCTGTTTCTTCATTGGCGAAGACAAATCGTGCAGCCTGATCTTTCCCAAGTAATTGTTCCATAATAATATGTGCATTTTTTTTCAAAATGCTTTGCATCTTTATGCTTCCTGATTTCAGTGGAACTTTTTGTAAGTCAATGTTATTATAACAATACGCACCTTTAGCAGCATTAAAAAGAACATTTTGTGGTAACGATACATTCCTACAATAATGTTGCATTACTTTTTCGTCCTTTTTTGCCTTGATAACTTCATATACAACAGGCCTTCCCTTAATCTCCTCTTTCCCGATGACAGCAGTATCTGAAAAGTCGGTTGACTCTGTACGATCGTATTGAATCTTTTTTTCAAGAATTTTCTGGACATTTTCTGATAATTCCAGTTGCGCCCCGTAAGAAAACATTACAGATAATTCGATTATCAGAACAATTTTTACTACAATATTTTTCATTTTATACTCCTTTGGTAAAATATGATTTAGTACTACAACATTATTACTCGTACTCAGGGTTTCCGGTTTGTCTCCAGGAAAACCAGAAGGCCCCGGCTGGAGCGGCAGCGTCACTGGCAGATGCCCAGGTCTCATATGCATAGGTTTCATTTGCAGCCATTGTTGCAGGCATGAGACCAGGTAGGCCAGAACCCTGATAGATAAATTCTATCTGTGATGATTTCCATGCATTATCTATAGATTTACCCTCATTAACCCAGTCATTCCAGAAATCATTCATTAAAGCCTGTGGATTCTCAGATTCATAAGTAATGGCACGATGTCCCTGAACTGTGTGCACACCTTGAAAACTGCTGAACCATCGGGAAAATTCACCTATACCATTCGCATATTGTGGTGGACAAAACCACAGACATGCACACCCCTGAACCCATTTGAGGTAACCACTTCCTTTAAATCTTATATCACTGCAGGTTATCTCATATGTTGAATTACAACCAAGATGCGGCCCGAATCCGGACCCGTGTCCACTATAAAAAAAGAAATCAACACCATTTATTTCAGCATTGTCTCCAGCCCAGAGTGCAGCAGTTACGTCATTATCCTTTCTGAAATAACGGCGGTTACAGTTACCTATACTAAGATTGACCAGGGCGTTGTGAAATGCTTCAGCTTCATCGTGCGACATTTCAAGATAGGGGCATGAAATCCACGTCATTCCACCAGACTTTATTGTATCGCAAGCACATCCGTTTCCTACATAATTTTCAATACTGTAAGTAGAATACCAGAGAAAAGGCGGTATTGCATTTACTGTCAAAGTCAGCAAAAGAATAATAGAAAAAAAATTAATCATTACAATTTTCTGTTTCATTATAAAACTCCATTTCAAAAAATGATCGTAAATATGACATATAAGCCCTCTTACAAGTTTACATCAGATATATCCTGGTGTCATTTTTTTTATAACCATTGCAGATCTCCTCCTTTCATTTGCCATGTAAAGTAATAACTATCAAACCGCCCTGGTTCCGCTGATTTTTTTCTGTGTAATTTTAAATATTGATGCAAAAAAGCACAGAGATTGCCTGAAGAAGCATATCCTCTTATCCTTGTGAACCCAGGTTCGTTCAGTTTTTTTCAGATGACAACAGTACAAAATATACTATAATTTTATAACAAGTAGATATTACTTCTACAACGTTAACATTACTGTTCCGGTCGTCGAGCGGAGTCGAGACGAAGCGTTTTAAGCAAATCACGCTTGTCATTTCGACCTTTCGGCTTCGCTCAATGCACCGCTCCGCTCAATGACCTTTTTGATGCGATTTAGGTATTTAACGTTGTAGAATTACATACTGTTTTGTTTGTAATACTTTTCAGATTTGACCGACCATCAAAAAAACATACAGCTTTGAATGTGAATATAAAGTTGGCTACTGAAGTGTAAATAATATCAGGAAGTACCTGAAGAACTGCAGGATTTTCTTAAAGCTGACAATAATGTTTATTCTGAAGGTAAAACAGACACTATGAAAAAATCACCTGCGAAATTGTCGCTGGCCCCGCAGGACTTTGGTATTCCAGGGTGTGTAGTTCATCTGCAGTTACTATATTTATTCTGATTATAAACATAATTTATTATTTTTTAGAGTAATTCCATGAAATCATCAACAGCTATCACTTTTGAACCATTTGACCATTATTTCGCCCGGTTTTTAAATTCAAAAGCAACGGTGCCCTCAGAGAGCGTTTATCTTGCTGCTGCGCTTTGCTCAAATGTACTCCAGGATGGGCATATCTGGTGTGATCTGACCGATTTTGCTGAGAAGGAGTTTGTCTCATTTGAAAAACCTGATACCACAGGTCAATTTCCGCACATTAAACGATGGATTAACGATCTTACAATTTCAGGAGTAGCTGGTCGCCCTGGAGACTACATACCACTCATACTGGAAGCATCAAAAATCTGCGTATACCGATACTGGAGATATGAACAGGTTACCGCTGAAGCGATTTTGAAAAAAACGGGTCTCTGTCAGAATCCATTCAAAGAATCCGCGGTTCAGGAATGTATTGACAAAATTACCGGCAGTATACCACTTGATCAATACCAGTGTGATGCCATTATTTCAGCTGTCCGTAACAGGTTTACGGTCATTGCCGGAGGACCGGGTACCGGTAAGACCAGCACCGTTGCACGGATAGTATCCGTTCTTCTACAGCTTAATAGTGCTCTCACCTTCAAGATCGCACTGGCTGCACCCACAGGTAAAGCTGCCATGCGTCTTGGCGAATCGTTACAAGCAGCACTAAGTATTCTGAACCTTGACAATGAAACCAGAACCAGATTACCAACCGGGACAATGACTATTCATCGTTTGCTGGGAACCATACCCGGTTCAGTCACGTTCAGGTACACCAGACATCTCCCCCTTCCCTATGATCTGATCATTATTGATGAAGCATCGATGGTTGATATTGCTTTGATGGCAAAGCTTCTTGAGGCAATACCCGAGAAATGCAGGCTTATCCTGCTTGGCGATAAGGACCAACTTGCATCGGTTGAAGCAGGATCTGTTCTTACCGATGTTTGTAATTTCAATTTTTCAGACACCACCGCTGCTGCAACTTTTGCGGAAAATGGTGCCCAGTCCATTATATCACCAGTAATAACATTAAGAAAAAGTTTTCGTTTCAGCAAAGACTCAGGAATAGGGCGCCTTGCAGAGGCTGTCAACAATGGAGCTGGACCTGAAGTATTGACTATTCTTAACAGCTGTTCAACATGCAGCTTTAAAACAGTTTCAGATATTCAAACACTACGCAGAGAACTTGTATCAGAATCAAAACCATGGATCGAAGAACTTTCCCAGCTCAGAGAACCAGAAACGGCGCTCATGCTTCTGGATAAATTTCGCATACTGACCGCGCTTCGTCGTGGACAATGGGGTGCGACTTATATAAACCAGTTCCTTGCTGATACCTGCAAATCACTCTGCACAGGCTACGATAATAGCCACCTTTTTAATGGTATGCCTGTAATGATCACCGGGAATGATTACCGGAATAATCTTTTTAATGGTGATACGGGAATACTGTTTAAACAGAATTCCCGTTATTATGCCTTTTTCAAATCAACCGGGAACACTGTAAAATCGATCAATCTGAATTCGTTACCATCGTGGGAAGTTGCATTTGCGATCACTGTACATAAATCTCAGGGCTCAGAGTTTTTAAATACCGTATTTATTCTCCCTCCTGTCGGCACACCACTTGTCGCACGTGAGCTGATCTATACTGCTGTTACACGCTCCCGAGACGGGATTTTAATCATGGGTGAAATGCAGATTCTTAAAAGTGGGATTGAACGAACGACAAGAAGACATTCCGGATTGATCCGGAGATTCGCGGAAATAAGTCAACAGGTAATGGTTAGTAATAGCAGGCAAAAAGAAAGGGTAACCAATCAATCTTAAGCACCACTGGTATTGCCGGTTTCCACAACTTTCGCGTCTTTAACGCTAACATTACCAATCCCTTCCCCCTTCTTTTCATTAGAGAAATAATGCCTGGTTTCTGCAGCAATAACGCCACTGAGTAGTATCAATGATATCAAATTAGGAATAGCCATGAGAGCATTGGTGATATCTGCAAACGACCAGACTATAGGTACATTTACTACTGCACCTATCATCACAGCAGCAATCCAGAGCAGACGATATGGTAACAGCACTTTATGTCCGAAAAGGTATTCCGCCGCTTTCTCACCGTAGTAAGACCAGCCAAGAATTGTAGAAAAAACGAAGGTGAGTAATCCGAATGTCAACATTGCAGGGCCAAACAATGATAAGCCGCTAAATGCCCCCTTGGTTAACGCTGCGCCATTGAGCCCATGCGTCCAGGCTCCTGATGCAACGATGGTAACACCGGTCACAGCACAGATCACTACCGTATCCCAGAATGTACCTGTTGAAGAAACCAGCGCCTGCCTGACAGGATCTTTAGTCTGAGCTGCAGCCGCAACAATCGGTGCACTTCCCATACCTGACTCATTTGAAAAGAGTCCACGTTTAACACCGTAGAGCATTGCCTGTTTCATACCTGCACCTAAAAAACCTCCAACAGCTGCCTGACCACTGAACGCACCTGTCATTATCTTCACTATTGCAGGAATGATATCCTGGTAGTGCATACACAACAGTATTATACAACCGAGGATGTAAATGATCGACATCACGGGTACGAATTTCTCACAAGTTCTGGCAATTGACTTTATACCACCAAGAATCACCAGTGCAGTCAGAATTGTGAGAATAATTCCCGTGATCCACATCGGAACAGAATAGCTTTCATTAAGCATATGAGAGATTGAATTTGATTGTACGGTATTTCCGATTCCAAATGCTGCAATGGCTGTGAATAAGGCGAAAAGTATTCCGAGCCATCTGCATTTAACTCCCCGTTCCAGGACATACATCGGGCCACCAGCCATCTGTCCAGATTTGGTAGTAATCCTGTATTTAACCGACAACAGTGCCTCGCTGTATTTAGTAGCTATCCCGAAAACACCGGTGATCCACATCCAGAATACAGCTCCCGGCCCCCCCGCTGCAATCGCAGTTGCAACACCAACAATATTTCCGGTTCCGATTGTAGCAGCCAGTGCGGTCATAAGGGCGCCAAACTGACTGATATCTCCATCTCCACCCCCATCCTTTTTCCGCTCAACAGAAAGTCGAATTCCTTTAAATACAAAACGCTGTATCCACCCCAAACGAAAAGTGAGAAATATATGGGTACCAAGTAACAGCATCAGCATCACAGGTCCCCAGACAAGATCATTTACTTTCATAAGAATCGATTCAATCTGTTCCATAAACCCTCCTGGTAATCTTTTTGAATATACCATCATGTTCAGAAAACTTATATACAAAACCGGTAAACAATTGTATAATCAATCATTTAGATGTTTGCAACAAAACCTGGATGTATATTTCGACAGTTATGATAATTTATAACATTCACAAGCAAAATCCTCAACATCGGTATATCGACACCGCTGCTTCAATTTTAAAAGAAAAAGGCGGCATAGCCGTTTATCCGACAGATACAGTATATGGAATGGGTGCGTGTGTAACCAATGCTCACGGAATCGACAAAATCAGCCACATTCTTGAAAAGGATAAGAAACGTCTTTTTTCTTTCCTCTGCTGCGATTTTTCACAGGCAGCTCAATATTCCCGAATTTCAAATAACAGTTACCGCATTATGAAACGATACCTTCCCGGACCATACACCTTTGTATTACCCGCAACTATGATGGTGCCAAAGAAGATCTGTCCAAAACGTAAAACCGTAGGCATAAGGATTCCATCATGCAAAGTAACCCTCGACCTTGTATCAAAAATGGGTGAACCCATTGCAAACACATCGATTAAACTGCCTGGAGGGCTCCGAGGCGATCCCGAAGAGGTGAAGCTTGCAGTGCTTCATGAAGTCGATATAATGCTTGATATTGGTCTTCTTGATGATCCATCAGGATCTACTATTATTGATTTGACTGATGATACTCCGTTAATGCTTCGGCAGGGTAAGGGTGTCTGGAACGAGTAACCTGATAATTGGAGCTGATTAAAAATGAGTGATGCACTGAATCGTCTGGTTGAAATTGTCGCGAAATTGCGTTCACCTCAAGGGTGTCCCTGGGACAGAGAACAAAATCACAAGTCACTTTTATCTGGTTTTCTTGATGAAATGTATGAATTTTTCGAAGCTGTCGATGAAAATGATACGTATAAGATGAAAGAGGAACTTGGTGATCTGCTACTCCAGGTTGTTTTTCATGCGCAACTGGGAACAGAAAGCAATAGATTTACATTAGATGATGTTGCAAATGACATCTCAGAAAAACTGATTCGACGGCATCCGCATGTGTTCGCCGATACAAAAGTTTCGTCATCCCGTGAAGTTCTTCATAACTGGGAAGCTATTAAAAAAAGTGAGAAAGGTAAAGAACATCGTAAGTCACTTGTTGATGATATTCCCGCAGCTCTTCCTGCCCTGTTTCGTGCAGAGAAAGTTCAGCGGAGGGTTGCAAAGGTAGGTTTTGACTGGAAGGATGTTCGACCGGCACTCGATAAAGTAGAGGAAGAGTTCAGTGAATTCCGTGAAGCAGTGCTCAGTGGCGATAATGAGCATGCCTCAGAAGAACTTGGCGATATCATTTTTGCACTCGTAAATGTTGCCCGCCATCATTCAATCAGTGCTGAGGACGCTCTGAGATTTACAACCAGAAAATTCGAACGCCGTTTCCGTTATATAGAAAGTAAAGTTGAAGAATCGGGCAAAACAATTTACCAGACATCTTTTGAAGAGATGGATCGGTTATGGGAGGAAAGTAAGAACATTGTCGGCTGATAGCTCTATTCGATAGTTATCTCAAGTCTGGTACTTATTGTATTCCCGGCCAGATCCTCGACAAATACAGTATAGTAGTTGTTCCCCCTTACGATCGGTATATCACCCTTGTAAATATAGTCATTGTTGTTGCGTAGAAGAAATGTCTGACCATTACTGATGAGTTTGCAATACTTTATCGTTTCAGGAACTGTACCGATCCCATCTTCAATTTCAATCACTACACGAAAAGGTTTCAAACCTTTTTTGCCGGGCATTGGTGGAACTCCGCTCACAACCATTTGACTGGATGGAGGTTCGATGAATGACACATACAGTGGTCCCGGAAGATAATAGATCGATCCGGAAACTGTATTTGAGGTATTTAAAGCCATATCCTTTACAAAAACTGAATACTGGTTTTTTCCTTCAAGCAGGGAATATTGTTCGTTTTTTCCTGATTCGGTTGTGATTACCTCCGAAAATCCGTTATTCTTAATCTCTATCATTAAATTTTCATCAGGTGTACGATCCAGTGCCTGAATAATCATGTTGGGTGTTCTCACTGCCTGTCGGCCATTTGACTGTACAATACACTGCGGGATACTCGTGTTTACCTGACTTGATTTACCGTTTATCATTACATCAATCGATTTCGTTATCTCCTGATCAGCATTCCTTGCAGTAACATCAAGTGTATAGTATCCAATATTTTCCTCCTGGATCGGAAAATCATAGGAAAATGTACCATTTGCCATAACGGGCACAACTCTGCTGTTAAGCCATACTTGTGTCTGTGAAGATGTTTTTCCGGCGCACCGTATAGATTTGCGATTGATAACCTGACCTTTTTGAGGTGCGATTATTTCCAGTTTCAACTTTTCCTTTACCGGTTCATACACCACAGTGCGCTCCAAAACCTGTTCTTCTCCGTTATATTCCGCTCTTATTTCCATTACATAAGATTGTGGCTCATCAGCAACAGGTATACGTGAACTGAAAAAACCTTCTCTTCCAACACGAACCGAGATATCGTTGACATATACTTTTGCTCCGGCTGTGGTACTTCCGGTTACCTGTATGAATGGCTCCTTGATTTTCTGTCCGGATAATGGTGATACTACGTTGAGAGAAAAGGTTACTGAAGGTTTGTACATTACCAGATACTGTTGTACAATCCGTGCATTCCAATCATCCCACGCTTCGACAACTATCGTATTTTTTCCCTCTGCAAGCGTAACATTCTCCTCCCCTGTTTTTCCATTTATTGAAAATTCTGCATTTTCGCTAACCGATATGTCAAGTTTAATATTTTTTGATGATACTTCCATGTTATTCTCTATATTTTGCACGGAAAGTTCCAGTTTCGGATGATATTCATACGTACACCGCTGATTAACATGTTTTCCATTTATTAATGCGTCAACATTGAATGAATTTTCTCCAGGTTTGAGATCAAGCATCTCAGCAAAGATGCCATCTGATCCGGTTTCAACTGTTTTATCATTAATTTTTACAGTTGCTCCAGGTTTGGTTTTACCACGCAGTATAACCGGAGTTTCCAAAACAACACTTCCCGATACTGGCGACACAATCTGCAGAGAAACTGAGCTGTTAACATCCTGCTGAACTGAACTGGTGTTCTTGAGATCTACCGTGTCCGTATTGATCTTATTTATACTATCTCTTACATGTATGGAATCATTTTTCATAATTTCCTTTTGATTGCCGGAGGTACTGCTATCAGGAACCATTACGGGAGAACCGGTAGTACTGTCTGGTAAACTAACTGCAGTTGAGAATGGATCAACTGGTGTCGTCAGATTACCTGTTGTTTCATCGGTTTTTATATCTTTAAACTCAACAACCGTTATGTTGCTTGAATTATTTTCGATCACCGCTCTGAAATTCGGGCTTACTGATACAGTCTGATTTGAATTGCGTTTACGTACAGCCACAAGTCCCTCAAATACATCGATTCGTGTTCTATCCTTTTTTACTTCAATGCCTATTCTTGTTCCTCTTATTGAGGCAACGGCTGTTGGTGTTTCAAAATCCATTCTGGAATTTGAATTTGAAATCTTTTTAACGTTTGCCCACATCTGTCCAGTCAACATTTTAACAGTGGTTTGTGTAGTACCGGCTTTTTCATTTTTACTTAATTGAGACAGTGAAACGACTGTATTTTCACCAGTTCTTAATACTGTACCAGTCTCAAAGGTTATTTCGGCACTTGATTCGAGATACGTGCGAATATCCCAGCTTTGTCGCACCGGCATACCAGCCCTGGCATTTTTCCAGGTTGCCTTCTCGTGGGATCTTATCTCTACCTTTCCAACCAGCTGGGTAATTTTAGCGCCCTGGTCAGTGGATTGGGCCTCTGAAATACTGCACATAAAAACAAATACAAAAATAACAATAGTAAAGAATTCATTTGTTCTCATTATAAACATACACCTACTTCATCAATGTCAGATTTCGATTATATCTGATATTATCCGCTTTTAAAACACAGAAATATTTACCTGATGCAGCAATTCGTCCATTTTGCATCTTTCCATCCCACATCATTGTGTAGTTACCTGGAACCATTTTCCTATACACTATGGTTTTTAATTTTCTTCCCATTATATCAAATATCTCAATCGAAACTTTATAAGGATTAAGATTGATTCTTCCATCATTTCCCCACCGATAAGGTAATGTATAATTGATTCTGGTGGTTGGGCAGAATGGATTGGGGTATGGATTTCCCATTCTGAAATGTAATGGAAAAGAATTCAGGAAACCTGGATTATCAGTTACAAAAACAGTCTGGTATGAAATATCCTTGGAGAGATGAACAGAATAGGAATCAGACTGCTCAACCTGAAAAATTGAATCACCAATTTTTGTGAAAACGTATAAACCAGTTCCATTTTCAAGACCGCTGAAATTCAGAGTGCCGGTTTTTATTTCTTGTGTTCCTTGTAGCGCAAACTCAAAAATATTGACTGATTTCCAACTCTTCCGTATATCGCTTGCAAATTCGTTACGTGAACTGTTTTTCATGTCATCATGTTTAAAATACAATACAGGCCTTCCATCGATTCCCGGGGGTTCCGGTCTGTCTAAGTCATCAAGCTGATCACTGGCATTGCGATTCAAACCAAATTTATTATCGATGTCATTGCCCCCTGTTGCCCGAAGGGAGACCTGAAGCATCCAGTTGTTTTTATTCAAATAATGAGGTTTTCTTAATTTTGCTAACGATCCGGTACTGAACACTGGTAACGGGCTTAATGGTACCTCTGTAGCAGAATCAACACAAACCCAATACCCGCACCACGGTTCAAGCACATTCTGCACCTCCTCGTAATCATTTGTACTGGAATTCCATTTCCATAGTATATCAGATTTGCATGACCATGACACAGGATATGGAAAAGGTGAAGATATCTGATTCCACCCGGACTCTGTCTTATGAAGCTTAACGATAACCGGTTCATCAATGAAATCGGACGGGCTCAATTTAATTGTATCGCCTGATATGCCTTTTCTCCAGTAAGCCTCTGATGGCTCAATCAGAAAAATCTCGTCTTTCTTTTTGTAAAATGAATAGACCTGTTTTTCGGTTCCTGATTCATCCCAGTGGAGAAGATAGCTGCTATTCTTAAATTTTTCAACATTCAAACTTTTTGATGGAACCGCAGCCATTTCCCAATTGGTATCTTTGAAAATATGCACAGATGAACCAGCAATTATCACTGTATCTACGGCATTTTCAGATTTCAGACCACTTCCATCAACAGCAAATGCACTGAACTGATATTTCCCATCAGAAAGCGGATAGAACTGATATAGTAAGCAAACCGAACTGTCAGCATAAATCATGCTGTCATTATTCAGTGATTTCATTTTAACACTAAATATAAGAAGCTTGTCTCTGTCATCAATAGCGCTTACTGCGTACTGTGCTGCACCAACCGCTATTTTCCTTACCAATAAAGGTTTTTCGGGTGGATCATCTGCATCGGTAATAGTCATTTTCTTTAAATAATAAGTTTTTCCCCCGAAGCGATCTGCAATTTCAAATTTTATCTCATGTGTACCAGTGTCTTTTTGAGCTGGTGAAAAGGTAACTGATGCAACCCATTCATTACCTTTTCCAGTAGATTTTAAAGTATTTATTTTTATCCAGCTATAGCTTAGGGAATTTTTTACCTTAATCGAATCACCATCATCATCATCAGTAATTTTAATTTCAAAAGAATACTTAATTTTTTCCACCAGGGTATCAGGCATGGTTCCAGTAATGATGACCGGTTCATCATTTGTATTGATAACATTAATCTTAAAAGAAAGTGTATCACTTAATGAGTCTCTATCGGTAAATGTTAGTTCTACCTGGTGTACACCAACATCCTGATTGGTTGGTACACCCGTCAGTTTATTACCCGAAATAGTTATCCATGCAGGTTTCTTAACAATACTCATTGTTATCGTATCAAATATATCCGGATCGATAACAGTAACAGTACCACTATAACCGCTATCTTCAAAAACATCATACGCACCTTCGTATGATGCTACCGGAGACTCTGGAACATTGTTAACTGTAACAGTAAAAGTATCAAAAGATGCCGCCTTCCAGATATCCGTGCATTCAACAACTACAGTATCTATACCGACATCACTGTTGCGCGGCGTCCATCTGAATACATTTTTATCAATGCTCATCCCATCTTTTTGGTTTTTTAATCTGAACACAAAACTGTCATTATCCGGATCTGATGCATATAGCTGACGAATCAAAACCCACCCCTCTGAAACAGTTGTATCTGTATGGATTTCCATCTGAGGAGCGGAGTTATCTATAGTAGTATCATCAAAACTGGTATAATACCGGAACGTTTTAATTACCGGGGATGCAGTACTGTTTCCAATGGTATCTGTTGCTACAATAGAGACAGAATAGTTTCCACTATTTAAATGTGTGACATCTATCTGCCTCGACCAGTTTAATGTTCCGTCACAAACATGAAAATATTCCTGTGTTGACCATCCAGATCCATCATAGTACATACCGGAATCATTTTTTACCGATACACTGATCTGTTTTATCATTGAAAATGAGTCAATAGCCTCCCCGGAGATCAGCCCGTTCCAACTCCCGGCTGTATCCTCATTGTCAAATAATTTTGTAATAAGCGGGGCTGAGGTATCTATGAATAAAAATGTTGTATCGTACCCTGTATTTCCGACACTATCTGTCGCTGCGATTTTTATACAATGCATTCCCTCGTCGCAGTTTATTGCAAATGTACTATAATTCCACATTCGTTGATTCTGGAGAGGTATCCAGAAAATGTCCTTCTGCCAAAATGTGCCGTTCCAGTATGTTGTATCCCTTTTTTTATTAATAAGAATACTTAATGATACTACTCCAGAGGTCGTATCATACGCTGTTCCGGTAATTTCAGGTGGCATCGATTTTATGACTATGCTATCTGAAATATCGATGGAAAGTTTCGGTGCTTTATTATCGGGGCTTAGTATATGTATCGTATCAATTGCAATATTATCCTGATTTATCTTTCCAGTTTTGTCCCAGTTTGTTGAAATCATGATTTTATACGTTCCGGTATTACTGAACGTAAATATATGTGAATTCGTGTCTCCTGTATACCATCCATTTAAGACCCAGCTGGAAGCTCCATTTACAGTATCAGTGTAAATGAAAATCGTATCTGAAGCAGTGAATCCTTCAGGTACTGTCCAGCTAACTGCCGGAGTAGCAGTATAAACGGTATCACTTACCATTTGAAGTACAGGAGGATCGATAACAAATTGTACTGTATCGATATATGCATCTTCAGGGTAGTAAAATCCGGCAGAGTCATGTGAAGTAGACAGAATATATCTGTACAAGCCTTCCTCTGGTGGTAACAAAATTGTGGTCGAAGGAGTTTCGATTGAATATTGAGCAAAAATTCTGGATGATGAGTCTCCCACATCATTAATATGTATAAATAAAGCATCACCGGTTGTCAAGCCAGGGGGAGTTATCCATGATAATGTTAATTCCCGCGAATGAATTATAGCCGGAGGATCGATAACCTGCGGTGCAATTGCTTTCGTGCGTACTGACATTGATGAACTTTCAGTGAAATCAGACCAGTTCCCTGATGAATCTGAGACTGCAGCTGCAAAATAATAGGTAGTATGTGCATTCAAATTTTCTACCGTGTCACAAGTATCGGTCAATGGGAAATACTCCAGTAGTACCGTGTTTTCATCATCCATTGACTCTGGCATTAATGTATTGCTGTATCGTATTCCGACACGCATTGCATCGTTAGAATCGCTAACTGATGGATTCCATGAAATTCGTATCTTACCTGTGTCAAGAGCTGTCAAATGCAGTATAAGATCGTTATCAGGAGGATAATCATCAGGATTGAATGTCCAGTTACTGTTTCCACCGGAATCCACTGATAATCCGTAGGCTTTTCCTGCAATTCCAATGGCACTACAATTTTTGAATATCACATTATGTGCCTGAAGGCTTTCAGCTGCATTTACAAACCATCCTGATTCCGGGTTGCAATAAAGTGGTTTTTCTTCTGATCCGGAAAATGTAATCGATTTGCCAGCCTCAAATGTAATTCCTCCCATATTCATTAAGGAATCAACATTTTCAAATATAATGCTGGAATCAGCAGTAATACCAAATCCGGAAAAAATTGTTTTTCCTGCTGTTTGTGTGAAGGAATGACATTTAAGTTGAGAATTGATCATTAATTCCGATGTATCAGTTTTCAGAATGTTTGGAAGAACAGAATCTGATTGTGAAATAATCATCTGATAAGCCGTTTTAGCATTTAATTGTAGTGTCGCCGTTCCTTTTAATATTTCAGCTGCATTCCCAATGTCAATATTTCCAGAATCCATAATGACCACAGTATTTCCAAATATCATTCTTCCACCGTACACTGAAATACCACGAACCGCATGGGTAAAATTAGTACCCCAGTTCCAGTTTCCGGCATTCATCATTATTGATGAACCGTTAAAATTACCCGCAACTTCAATTAAACCACTATCGTTAACCTGTACAGGAGGCATCTGGCAATTCAATGGCGATGTAATTTTTGTTGTTGCACCCGCTGCCCCTCTAAAGCTTAAACCCTGATAGATATATGAAAAGCTCTGTGCTGTTCCCAAATCAATGACGCCATCATTTCCAAACCGTTCAAGAAAGCCATAATTAAAATCGATGATACTGTTGCTGTCAATCAATGAGCGGAACATGACAGCATTACTTCCCAGTTTCATAAGTGCATTTTTCAGGAAAAGTGTATCATAAATAGAGTCATTATACGATGTACCCCAATCGAAAGTACCACCATAAACAGAAAGATACCTGGTCCGCAGACTACTGTTTTCTACCGTTATTGTTGAAGTACCAGTCTTTTGTATCCTGTCGAAAACAAAATTGTCTTTTGATCTGAAGACACTGTTCACGACAGGATCGAGCTCTATAACAGCTGTTCCGTATATAGTGTCAAATAACGCGAAGTTCGCATCTCTTGAAATGTGAAGAGGATTATTTCCAAAAACCAGTGTACCAGTTCCATCTATCATACCTATGGTATCTTTATGATTACTATTCGTATCGAATGCCAATTTCCCTTCATAATTGACATTCAATGAATCAGCGCAGATTGCCGCATCAAGGAATACCATGCCGGAATCGACGGTCAGTTTACTGGTTCTCAGCCGGTCCCCATTAATATGCAACTGGTAACTGCGGGCATCTATTTCTGGAAAAATTACATTTGGATTAGGGATCAGATTCTGAGACACAACACTGCTAAGGTATATAACTCCAGAATTGTCTGAGAAATCCTGAATGCCTTCAAAATTTGCGACCCCACTGATTTTGATTGAACCGAAATTGAGACTCAGTTGACCACCAGTACAGATAAAATCTCCGACAGTATCATTGAAGGCTGCGTTGTTGTGCAAAATACCGTTTTTCAGAACAAATCCGTGTGATCTGAAACCGGTTGAAATTACTGCAAGAGTTCCGGTACCCTCCTTTACTATGACAGGATAAACAAAACCAGGTTTGCCAGTAATATTCTGTGTACCATTTCCGGTGAAAACAAGTGTATCAGACATTGTTGCAGAGATGCATTCAACTGTAGAAAATTCAAATATTCCTCTTATATGCAGTTTTTTCTTCATTACAAATCGACCGGTGTATTCAGGGGTAAGTTGCAGAGTATCAAGATGAACATCTATATCAAGTGTACAGTTACTTGATGATGATGCATTGAATTGCACAGTGGCGGTATCATGCGGTAAACTACCAGTTGCCCAGTTACCTGGTGTGCTCCATAAACCATCACCACTTCCTCCAGTCCAGTATATAGGAAAAGCTGATGCAGAAATGTTTAATATCACTACATAAAAAAAGACCACACGAGCATTAAAATTCAGATAATGCATCAATAGTACCTTCACAAGTAAGATCTGACATTGAATCAGCTTATTACACTTACGACTTATCAGTGTAGAGCATGAAGATCACTATAATTGTATACGTACCTTGAACTGGAGTCAAGGTTGAGTTTGTAAAGAGTGAATTTTTTTTAAAAGACTAATGCATAACTGATGTAAAAACAATTGCTTACAGATCAACTTTTACACTGCTGAGGTAGATTGAAATATAATTGAATAAACAATTCATACACCGAAAATAGTTTTTCTGTCTTATTTTCCCAGGGATCTCTCTGTGCGTTGAGAAGCACATCTGATCGCCACTTGTTTAAAAGATAGGTAAACTCTTTAGTTACAATTCTTAATTTTATATATTTGCTGCTATCCGATTTCCAGACGTTAATCCTTCTGTCACTTTTTATCGAATTCTCAGAACAATCAAAAAGTGTATCATTAACTTTTGTAACTGCAGGTAAAGCATCGTCACTTGCGAGTGCTGCTGATAACAGATAATGGAATCGTTTTAAAAAATTAGGAAAATAAGCGTCTAAAAATAGACACTTGTCCCAGCGTTTTGATTTTAAATCTTTTTCGAAATCTACCAATACCTCAGAGAGCATTTTACAGACATCTGCCAACACTGATGCTTCGAAGTTACTGATAAATATAGCTTGAGATGGAAGCTCTCGATAGGTGTGATCCAACCTCATCTTTTTTGAATCTTTAACGTAGCGATCATTTCCGGTACCAATACCCCACCCCTCACGAGAACCTTCATGCGCGACAAAAACCTCAAATGAGCCGCTTTCCGAATCAGTTAAATAGGTCAGATAGGGTAATGAAATATCATACGGTTTTCTTTTTTGAAGCTCAAAATCGTTGCTCGCCTGAATAGAAAACATGTGAAAAATAATTATCAGGAAAAAGAGATATTTTCTGCTCACCGATCCATCCTGTGTTTCATGCTCCGTTTTTTTCATTGATACTCAAATAATTTTAGATTTGAATTTAATTCTATCATCGGTTTTGTTTATAGGCAATTAAATAGTAACTAGTTTCTGCTCGACTTAGCATAAAAGTTTGCAACTTTTAACAAACTGGGTTTTTGATGCAATAAAAAAAGAAGTTTGTTTATGAGCTTAAAGAGTGCAGCAACTGAAGTTCAGCCATTGTGGTTTTAGTATTTCAAAATACTCCTGGCGAGAATATAAAAAGAGATAAAAGTAAAACTTTAAACATTTTTGATAACTATTGCAATATCAAACTATTGTGTATTTTTCGGGTTATAATATATCATTTTTTAAACAGCAATCAGCTTCCGGAAACATTCTGTTTCTTTACGACACCTGAAAAGATTAATCGCTCTATTATTTTCAGTACTCAGGGTTCTGTTTTCGTTATGATCAGTTTTGGGGTCAAGTGTTTTACGTGAGTGAATTTCGAACCACTGGCCGATAAAAGCCGCTTTTCGCAATAACGCTTCGATCTCCTCCTGATCTTTTCTTTTAATAAAATCGGCCCACACAGAAAAAAACATGATCTCTTCATTATAACTACCTACAGCATTTAACCACTTTATCAAATGAATAAATGTAGCGTAATCGAATTCCGGAGATACAATTGATGAAGAAAAAACATATGGGATAAGAAAAAGCGTGCTTAATGCCCCACGTATCGGCTCCAAAGCTACTTTAAGCCATTGAGTCTTCTCGCTTTCTTTGTAGAGAAACTCAACGGCAGAGATAGCCGTTTTGCTGCAAATCTGAGAAGCACCCGAATAATTATTCCAGAATACTCCTATCGAAAGCAACTCAAATGCACATCGCTCTTTTGATACCACGACATTCTGTTGCTCGATTGAATATCGAATAAAATCGTCCAGTATTGCATCTGCAGTCTGAAACACAATAGTATTCAAAGAATCTTTAAACGCTTTAAGTTTTCCTGAAAGATTGTCGGGTAATGGTTTATGAACTGTATGACCTTTGTGATTTTTTTTGATTTTCGGAACATTTAAAATAGATATATCAGAACTGTTATTTTCACTCAATTTGTTGTAAAACAGTTTTCTATTATTATCCTGTACACCAACACCCATAGAAATCAGAACCTTTTAAAAACGAAAGTAAAAGTATAATCCCTGCAAATTAAGCAGTAGACAACTTTTCTAATGAAATACAGTGAGAAATAATAACCAGCAGTCACCAAGATTTTATTATTATTAATGCCGGATTGCAACCATCTTTTGTATTCATGGTGTCTATAAGCATTAATTGTGCCTTAAATGCTTTTTATCACAATTATCTTTTCATGAAATCAATTTGTAGCTGATAATTGAAGCATTCATCACAATATCTTGTTTATCTCAGAACTTTCATAAAAAAAATGTTCAACCTTTTGAAATACTGCGGTGAAATTTTTCTCACTATTATTAACAATGTGCTTATAATCACACCACGATCAATTTTTTATGAAGGTATGATTTATGCAGTATTAGAAAAAATATGAACCCGATCATACGAGCATCTGAAGGAAGTCTTGACGGTAAGACAATAGTTAGATTCAGCCATGCATACACTGAAGGTGCCGGAGTAGAGAATCATCTGGAATATCTTAACAGGGAACTGCTTAAGCGTAATGCAATGAATATAATTCAGATTTATATGCTTTCAAATAGCTCTCGCTCCACTGAATCGGTAAGTTTTGGAAAAGGTACTCTTTTAAAAATTCCACTTTCATCCATACCTGGACATAATCGGCACGCACCGGCAAACAGTATTCATTCTTTACAGAAAAAATTGCTGGCATTTTCACGACATTCATCTGCCACAAACGTTACAGATGCCCTTAAATTCATGCTATACACTACTCAAATCAGAATACTTGGGGATAGCAAACGCAAATTATATGAAAAGAAATTCCGGGCATTTGAACATATGGATGTTGTTATTCAAAAAATTTTTACACGAAGTTCTGTTGATCTTGTGGTAAACCATTTCGCAGGTAGCAAAGACAGTCTGCTCCTTTTGCAGGCTGCCCGGCAACACTCAATCCCAGTGCTTGTAATAAATCATTTTAATAACCGGTGGTTGAACTATATTCCTATTCGTGAACAACTCCATTTTGCAACGATGGCGGCTGGTGTTTCAGGGCAAAATATACCCCGCTACATACGCAACCGTTTTGTAAACCTTTCCAATGGGATTGACACCTCATTTTTCCGGAAGTCACTTGCCACATCTCCTGACAATTTCAATTCAGGCAATCCGGTTGCACTTCTCCCCGCTCGTGTCGAACCATCAAAAGGGCATATGGACCTTTTGAAAGCGGCTCATATGTTGAGAAAAAATGGCAGGATCATTCATCTTGTTTTTGTTGGTAGAGTTGATTCAAAAGAATATAAAGAAAATCTCATCAAATTTACATATGAACACAACCTTCAAAATCAGGTAGAATTTAAAGAACAGGTCGATCAAAGTACATTACGACGGTGGTATTCGATATCTGATATTGTCGCATTACCATCATATCAGGAAGGGTGTGGAAGGGTATTGCTTGAAGCTCAGGCTATGGAGATTGCACCGGTAGCATATCGAAACGGAGGAACCCCTGAAGCCCTGATTGACAATGAAACAGGTTTTCTTATTGAGCAAGGTGCCATAGCAAAACTTGCCTCAAAAATTGAATTACTTATTAATAATCCACAATTAAAAACACAGATGGGATCAGCCGGCAGAAAATTTGTAGAAAAAAACTTCAGTCTTCCGGCACTGGCGCAACGTCATGAACTGACTTATTACAGTGTAATGAATCATACAAACACATTATTTTAAAGTCCTGTAAAGGTAATCAAAATCCACCGGTTTTTTTACGATCACCCCACCCTGCTTTTCGAGCGTTTTTGCCTGTACCCATTCAGGATCTTTTGTACAGACATAAAATATCGAATCTGGTTTTAGCGTTTTAACAGTTGTAAAAACATCAACAGATTTTCTCCAATCGGTTGGTTCATCCAGGTCAATTGCTATGTTTTCGATATCACCATCCAGAACCATTTCAATCAGTTTTTCAACATCTGAATGATACACTATTTCATTGGTAATTCTTAATGTATTAAGGAAATTTTTCAAAAAAAAACAATCTGCTCCATAAACCGCAATTTTTTTCTTTTCAGGGTGCTCCACCATAGATATTGAGGACCGCTCATTATTCAGCTTCTGCATAGTAGCAATTTTTCTGTTAACCACACTCTCTCTTTTGCGTCTGGAAAGTTCCTTCATCATTTGCTGACGTTTAATCTCAAAGTTTTTATCCATCTAATTAGTTCCCCGGATGGTACTACAACATATCCTGATATTAATTTCTCAGTATACCCGGAAGCTGGCGAAAAATCAATGGATAAAAAGAGCCGGTATCTCCGAATATGAAAATCTGCAGATAAAAAATTGAAAAACGTAGCAGGATGTTGTATTTTAATCCAAAAATCATGCCCATCATTATAACCAGTCATTATATTTAATATTCTGTTGTTTTACATCACACCTTAAAGGGGGTACATTGATGAAGTTTCGTTATTTGGTGTTTAGTGCCGCACTTTTTTTTGCAGGATGCTCTGCATACAAGCAACTTCAACCTAAACCGGCACTCTCTCCTGCTGAAGCTGGCTACATTGAGCTTAAAAATGGAAAGAACGATTTTGTTCTGAAAAAGGAGAAGAAATATTTCATTCAGTTTCCCTCACCACAGGAAGATAATTTTTATCTTGTTCTGGATGTTCCTTCAAAAAAACAGTTTAACTCTGTTTTAACGTCCAAACTGATTGATAAGAAAACATATGATGGTTCTATTACCGATGAGTCAGCGGCAGACACACTGAGTATCTATCCGGTAATGAAAAACAATACTGGTTACTACCTATTGATAGACAAGATACCTCAGGAAATAAAATTCTCTGTAAATTATCGATACACTCCGCAATGGCGTCAGAAGTTTGAAACGAAACACTCCGAATTTCTTGACATCCTTGCAAAGAACCGTGTGGACAGAACCGCTTATAATTCTATTGGTGGAGGCTCTCACCTGGAGGGTATCAACTACTTTCATGTCGCCGATACCGTAAAGAATCATACCGGTGAACTTGAAAATCTGTTAAAGGAACTTCTGGCGATTGAAGATATTTTCCCCTCATCAATAGTTAATTCTACAGATAAAGCTTATGAAAACTATAAAACGTTAAAGAAAGATCTTGAAGAGGAGTTACGCTTTCAAAACAGTTACGCTCTAACATTAAATTTTTTCGGTAAGGAAGCTGCAAGTCGTGGAAATCCGGCAGAACTGGTTAAATCAGTGGATATTTTTATCGATTTCTTCCAGAAAAAGGATTCTTACCCAAGTACAATCTTTTCGGAAGCACAAAGTGTTATTGGAAAACGATTAGGTGAAATACCACCCTTTTATGACCAGCGTCTCAGCGGTAAGGAAGATTCCCGTCCTTTCGATCAGGAAGTGTACATGCTTGGCCCATTGTATCGGGTTGAAAATCTGTGTGAGTTAGCAGGCATTGCCGCATCTCCTGAATACAAAGCTCTTACCAAATTTACGAAAGATTATGATGCACGAAGTACATTGCTGCAAAGGGCGAAAGATTCCCTGGCCACAACAGAGAATCTGATTAAAAAACTTGCGAATATGCCTGATAATAACTTTTTTACACCAATCACCAAAAATGCATCTTTGATCAAATCGTCTTTTCAACGAATGCCCGAAGAAGCGTCTGGAAAATATCAGGCGTATCGTTGTGCATTGCTGCTTAAACAGGATATCACATCATTCTCATTGAAACTCGATTCAACAGTTACAATGTATCAACAAGCCGAAGCTCTGGTTCCTCAATTAAATACCCTAAAAGACCAGAAGTCTTACTCTTCAATGCTTGGAATGCTCAAACAAAACCAGCATCTTACCTTCCTTCTTGATAAATATCGTGCTCTGGATAAAATGTCTATTGAACAGCAGGGTGGTGAAATTGAAAACGCTCTCAATCTTCAGCGATGGAACACATCTGAAGATTTACTG
The DNA here is from genome assembly GCA_016929595.1 of Chitinispirillaceae bacterium. Lineage (GTDB taxonomy): Bacteria > Fibrobacterota > Chitinivibrionia > Chitinivibrionales > Chitinispirillaceae > JAFGIN01. The sequence goes on along the minus strand of JAFGIN010000055.1, from coordinate 7,264 downwards.
CGCAAACTTCATGATGATATAAATTTCCTTAACCCATCGCAGATTATTCCATTGAAAAAGGGTCTCGTTGAAGAACTTGAGGATTCACTCTATACAAAAATCGACATAGTTTCACGTTCTAGAATTAACAAATTCCTCGAGGCAAACATTGGACAACTTAACAACGTTGACTCCCTGTACAAGGATTCGGTTTTTCTACCGGCATACAATGTAACTTTTTCTTCGGGATCCCGTAATGAACTTGCGGCTAGAAAAGAAGCATTGATTAATGACCTTAAAAATATGCGTAAAGATGAGTTTCCGGCTAAAGCTATCAAACTTCTCTTTGACGAATTTACAAAAAAACCAAATGATAATGGAGTACTTAAAGCACGTGCAATAGTCACTCATGGCAAATACTATGAGGGTAATAAAAAAGGGCCGGATAAGAAAATTAAACAGAGAATTTATGAATGTGACCCCAATTCCGCAAAATGGATAGTCAAGCCTAAAGACTACCGGAGAGTGTTTGCACTTCCTGTTACTAACAGTAGAAGAGGGAAAAATAAATATCTCGTCCGTTTTATAATCGATATTGAAACTGAAGCAAATTTCCCGGTGTATGACATTAATATAAAGCTTCCTAAAGAAGTCGCAGAGAATGCTGCATCAGAGCAATGGTACGATAAAATCACCCTGAATAAGAAATTGTTAAAAAATGAAGGGCGATTCTCAATCACTGCACCAAGCGCATCAAATAATTATGAATGTCAGATTAGTCCGGTTCAGATGAATAAAGGGAAAGGCAATGTCCTTGAGATCAGCTTTTCTCATCCATCATTCAAAGTTCACAGTTTAAGTGTCATGGTTCAAAAACCTATTATCAAGAAAAACTGATCCATTTCGATTTTCTCAGGAGTTTTCATGAAAAAAGCTATTATTATCATATTGTCAGTACTTGTCGTAGCAGGTGCAGGTGCTGCCTATTACTTTCTTTTTGCAAAAAATCTCAGTAACCGTATTGTTATCCCGTATATTGCTCATCAACAGCCGCGTATAGACCCTCATGTACCAAGTTCTATACCCGTTGCGGACAAACTCGACGAGGTTGTTTTTGATGGTATCTTTAATGTCAGTGCAAACCCAAGTGGTATTGTCTATGAGGATGGCCTTGGTGAATTCATCGAAATCGATGCTAAGTCAAAAGTTAAAATAAGACTTAAACCTAAACGCAAATGGCACTCAAGTTACAGTGTTGCTATGGAAAAGGATAAGATTGCCATATCCGATGCACAGGCGGTTGAGTTTACGGCAAAAGACCTTAAATTTACTTTAAGTAGAATCCAGAAACTCGGAAGCATCTCACCGGACTTCATCCTTGTTTCTCAGGCAATACCTGATTTTGATTTTATAGGACCGGATGAAAATGATGAGATTACCTTTCAGTTCAGAGGAGACCGCATCTGGACAGAAGGTGATATCAAAGAGGTCCTCTCATTTAAGCTTCTTCCGTTTGATTCCCAGATGGAAGCACCTTCATATACTAATGGTACCGGACCGTATATAGAAGCTGGTAATTACGAAAACAGCATTTTCTTTCACCAGTCACCAGATAATAGTGCTTTTGTTCCCAAAGTTATTCTCAAACCATTTATCGACAACAGCACCTATTCAACAGAAATTAAAAACAAGAATATCAACACGCTGCTCAGTACACCATTTGGCAGTATCTCCCCTATTCTTGGAGACACGAACAAGTTTTTTTACAAGTCAAGTATAAGCACCTGTTTCTTCGGAATACTGTTCAATGTTAACAGATTATCCCTGGAACAGCGTACCGCACTTCGAGCTCTTATAAACAACAGAAAAGTTATGGATCGTTTCTTCAGAATCGGTACCGAGCAGCAGCGTCATATCGCAAATTACCGTGGTGATGGTGACAATTACGATGAACATCTTAACAAAAGCGTATTTCCTACGACATCATATTACATCGAAGAAGAGATTGTCGTACCGGTTGAGCGCGAGGAAGAGCCCGATCTTTCCGTTTTATCAGACACCGTAAGAATTCAGACCTGCCTCAATTATGATTTTCGTGAGGAACTTGCTGAACTGGTCGAAATTCTCAATGACCCTTCAATCGGCCGTGGTAAAATAAAAGTAACTGCAGTTCAAAATGATGAGATAGGTTCCGGCAATTATGATGCTGTACTTGTTGCGTTCAGTGGATATAGAAGTAATTTTCTTTTTGATCTTTACAACATTTTCCTCAGAGAACCCGATTTCGAAACCTACAGCATAAATCTCCAGACAACCGTTGATGCCAAAGGGAAACAGGTTATCAATCCCTCTTCATTCAGCAAGCGCAAGAACTTTTTCGGCCTTGATCTTAGTGAGCAGACCGATGACTATGAAGATGTTCAGCAGTTGCTATCCCACATCTACGGTTTTATGTCAACGCATGAAATCGGTGACAAGCAGGCGTACGCTCAACTCGTTGATCAACTGGAACAGAAACTTGTTCTTGGAAGCTGGCTCTTCTCACTTCCGTCACTGGCCTATTTCGGTACTCAGTTCGATCAGACAACGATCGATCTTTACGGTACTGCATCACAGCTGTCGACAATTGAGAAGTGGCAGGAACGGAAGAAAAAGTAATAAAACATATTTAACTTAATTTGATCAGATAATCTGCAGCATTTATAAATGCTGCAGATTTTAAAAGAACACTTCGAATAACTATGCTCCAGATTCATCAACGGCATACTCAAAAATATCGGCTTTCGCTTTTGCTGGCATTGCTCTGTTCGCTTTTTAGCGATATTTGCGGTCAGAATAAAGTAGCGGATTATCTCATCATTGAAAATCCTTCCGTGTACACATTTCTTAATGAGTTTGAACAAGTGGTCAGCGCGTCTGATCAAAAAACATTTTTACCATACTCCCCATTACAGATTGTTTCTCTTGGTGAGCAGCTCGGTGACCAGATTACCAATGTGAGCCGTTTCATTTACAACAACAAGACCTGTTACATACTTACAGACGAAAAACACCAGAGAATCAGAAAAAAAACAGCCTGGGAAAAAATCGTCAGAAAATGCACGGTAAGAAATGATACCGTAAAAGTTAAACGTTCCATCACCCTTCACATTAAAGAATCTTCAGGTCCGCGCACTTTTACGGTTTCAAAAGGATCTTCCCTTATCAGGATATTTAACACCGGCAGTTTCTGGTACTGCATCCCGCTGTCGGGGAGCGGCCAATACGGGTGGTATCAGGGTAATGCGAATGTATTTGAGGTAAACCAGAAACAAAACTCTATTCCCGTAAAAGAGTTCGTAATTACGGAAATTTCCGAAAAAATCAAGGCCCGGTTAGATTATGCGAACGCTCAATATGATACAATTTTTACCTGGTTCAATACAAAAACTTCTCAAAACAGATCACATCCCTACTGGTCTATGACTGTAGAAGGTAACACTATTCGATGCATATTAAAAGGTTCTTCTTCTATATACAGGCAGCTTGAAAAGAGTACACATTATATCGTTTCGGATCTTGAACATATTCTTCTTGGAAAACAGTATCAGGCATCGTATGTTAACGGGGAGATAACTATTCGCCCCCGTAAGCAGCAATGAACAAAAAGACATGAAAAATAAACTACTTGAACATCTTTACGGAATTGTTTTTGTTACATCAATTCTCATTGCCGTTCTTTTACTGTTCAATTCAAACCGGAAGAATGAGACCAGCTCCAGAAATGTGGAACTTAATGCCTTACTGGATATGCCAATATCCAACATTAATGATGCTTTTCAGCAGGCGCTCGCAGAAGATGCCATGAACATTTTTTATCCGGGCAAAAAACAACACAACGACAGTCTTTTTTCTGAACTGATACAACTCAAAAAGGCCCGATACACTACAAAGCTGCAAAGAGCACATGTCGCGCAGTCTCTCTCTTTTGAAAAATTAGTCTCACTTTCCGGAATGTATCTGAATTTTATCTTCGCCTACATTATTGTCATGCTACTTACTTATTATGGAGTACAGACTCTAGCCCTATGGCGTTTCATTCGCCATCGCAACACAATAGATCAGATTTCATCCTCTCATAATTCCGGCAGATCAGTTAAATCGATACTTGCAGCGATACCGGTAAAGCTTTTTAAAATTATTGCCTATGGTGTTCTTTTCTCTCCGGCGTATGTACTCGCCTATTCTATCCGTACAGAATTTAACACCGATTCAACATTCTTCATGATCCTTCTTGGAGTTCTTTCAAATGGACTTCTGATCACCTATTCCAACAAATTTTACACATTTCTGAAAATTGAATATCATAGAGGATATGTGGAAAGTGCGCTGGTTAAAAACCTTGCATGCAGCTGGAAAACTGATGTACCTTCCGGCATACCACTTGGTGCCCTGCTGCACCCCAGAAAACGGTTTAAAGGGCACGTTCTCGATCACATCTATCGAAATGCTCACATGCAATATATAGCGACAATAAAGGAACAGGCATCATTTCTCATTACCGGTCTGATTATCATAGAGATGGCACTCAATATCCATGGCCACCTTACTTATGAGATGCTTCGCCAGATTCTTTATAAAAACTATGATATTGTTATCGTTATTATTCTTGGTATTTTTTATGCTGTAAAAGCAACCGATATTGTAACCGATTATCTTATGCACCGGGAACGTCTCAAATATGAAAACTGACACTAATTTTTTCTCCCGACTGTATAATTCCAAAGACCAGCTCTGGACACTGATCTGGATAACAGGCATCCTGTCGCTTGGAATCTGGGACATGGTTTTTCTTAACAAGCCTGCTTTCAATAAAGTGATCACCGGTTTTTTCAATACCTTCACGATTGCTTTTATCGTTGCTGTCTTTACCCTGTTTCTAGGATGGATGATTACAATTGCACTTAACTTCACTGAACGTATGAAAAACAGAGTTCCCTTTCTCATGCTTATGTTCTTTCTCAATATCATCCGTTCAGTACCTCAGATCGTTGGTGTTCTGATAGCATATGTCATTATTGCGCAAGCGGCAACCCGGGGAACGTTTAAGTCGGGTTTCACCATTTTTCCCGCAATGGGAATAGCAATGAGTCTGTTTATTGTGATAGAGCTTGTCGATCTCATGCGTGAGCGCATAGATCATTTCAAGAAGCTCGATTTCTACAATGCGATGCGGGTCTGTGGTATTTCTGAAAGCAGAATTATCAACTTTCATATTTTATGGAAAAACAGTCGACTTCACATATTTAATAAACTGATCTCTATTTTCGGAAGCGCGGTATTTCTTCAATGTAGCGTTGATTTCATCATTTCAGTTGGTTTGTCATCAGATGTTAACTCTGTGATGCTACCATCCACACTTGGGAGTCTGCTTGCAAAAATTGACAGTAAGCAGGATATTCTTGCAATAGGATCGATATTTACAAATCCATCATATATTACCAATCTCTTCACATTGCACCTTCAGGGAATCACTGTGGCGTTTCTTATTGTATTCTCTTTGTATTGTGTTTATGCAATTTCGAATGGATTTGCAGAAAGGCACCGGTTGTAATGGAGCGAAGGTATTCCATCTCAGTCTCTTCAAGCGGCCGGAAACTCGTTTCAGTTTCACAGTATCCTGTTTACCAGAATGAGATCACCTTCCTTTTTGGTGAATCAGGAATCGGGAAGTCTGTTCTTTCAAAAGCACTCTACGGCCTTCTGGATCCGGACGGTCTGGATATAATCATCAACAATAAAACCTATGGACATCATTGCAATGATGAATGGACAAAATCTATTCGCGCCAATAGTTTTTTTGTTTTTCAGGAACCGTCTTCTCATTTAAATCCACTCTTAACAATAAGAGAGCAGCTAAATGAAGGTAGTCTGGAAGGTGCTGATGACTCAGAGATCCTCCGGTATCTATGGCAAACCTCCGGAGATGAATCGGTTCGCAAACTGATAGATCTTTATCCCAAGCCATATCGTCCCAGCGGAGGGGAAAAACAAAGAATACTTCTTGCAATGGCGTTTAAAAGAATAAATGCACTCATAAATAATGCACCTGTTAACGAACCCTCATATTTTGTTTTTGATGAACCAACGGGAAGTCTTGATAATAGATATCGCAATCTTTTTCTTTCTCTTTTATTTGCAAAATTCGCTGCCCGTCCTTTTACGATTCAGATAATCACCCATGATTATTCAATCATCAGTGAAATATACCGCTCTCATCAGCGGCTTGTGAACAGAGTTCATTTCAAGGAACTTACACGCGTAAAAGGCGGCACCGTTGCTGTCAATGATTTCACTCCTGAAGATTATCTGAAATGGCTTGAAACTCCCTACAATCAGAATAAGGGAATGTTTAAAAAGAATGTTGTACTCTCCTTAGATCCCCATTTTTCAATTTTCGGTAAAAAGCACACAGTTTACGATGATAAACAGCATACTCAAGTTGCTCCACTCGTTATTAAACGGGGTGACATCGCCTATGTCAAAGCTCCAAGTGGGGTTGGTAAAACCACTCTTGCCAAAATTATCATGGGAATCTATAAAGCCGATTCATTCTCAATGAATCTCTCTGGTATAAAATTGAATGAAAAATCATCTCAGAATATCTGGGCAAGAAAAATCTGGGGAACCAGGGCGGGTATGGTTTTTCAGCACGCCGATGAATCCCTTAATCTACAAGCAACGGTAAAAGAGACCTTTGACGGGCTACCGGGGAAAAAGTTAAACAACGTTTTACTAAAGAATAAGCTTTCTGAACTGTTTGATGGCACGGTAACTGACGATTTTCTAAGAAAGAAAGTTGCCTATCTCAGCGGCGGACAAAAACAGAGGCTTAATATCCTTCGCACTCTGGTCCCGGCACCACATCTCATTATTCTTGATGAACCGCTCAACGGACTCGATTTTAAAAGTGTCAGAAAAGTATTGGACCTACTGGAAGAAAAATGTGCTACCGGCAGTGCACTGCTTATGATTTCCCACAATGAAGAGATCTTTGAGCATTTTGTCACCGAGGAGTGCATTTACTATCTCTCGTAAATTACTTCCATTAAGCATTAATTTTTCGTTTCTTCTCCCATACCAGCATAAATGTCTCCAGCTCTCCGCCTCCAGTAAAATTGCGTCTCTTTCTATGCTCCAAATCATCCCAGCGTAGAAAAGGGTTGCAGGCTAAAGTAGTTATGATTTTAAAAGTTGATGAAGGCTTATACGGATTCCCCTGTGAACTTGAAAACCCCGATGTTCT
>JAFGIN010000054.1 GCA_016929595.1 Chitinispirillaceae bacterium | reverse complement strand
TTTGTTCACCGCAGGAACTTTTGCTCCATTCCCGATTATGTTCCATCATGGCGCAATGAAGAGAACGGCGCCCCGGTGGAGGAGGCTGCGCTTACTGATGATCTGGAGATTGTGAGCGGGCCGGTGACGGTTACAAATCCTCGCTGGGAACATAAGAAAAAGGCTGAGGATGAGGTTGAGGTTAAGGTTAAGATGGATGACCAGGATGGGGTTGAGGATACAGAGAACAAAGCATCTTTTGGTGATACTATAATTCTCATGGCGGATGTCACGGGGATGCCTGAAGGTTCAGGAATTACCTTTGATATTTATGAAATGTCGGAAGAGCCGCCAATGTGCGTCGATACGGCTAAAGGAAAAATTCAGGGTGGAGTCGGCAGGGGAGAGTGGGTTGTCACCGATAAGAGCGGCAAAGGTGAAGAGTCGAAACTTGCGTTTGAGGGGATCGCAAAGAGTAAGGCCAGTGTGCGGTGCGAAATACCGGTAGTGCTGAAAGAGGGATTTAAAGTACGGCTTCATATCGATCCATCAGCTCCGGAATCGGCCGATGATACCTATGTTCTTTTTAGTGATGATGATTCGCAAAGAATTATTAAAACCGTTAAGGATGATAAAGTACCTGGTGATAACTGTATTGATCTTGAGTTTACAGATATTAAAAAAGACAAAAAATATTCGCTTGTTGTCGATCCTGGAGAAGATGGTGCTCCCTACACTGTTTTTGATGGCATCGATGGATCTGTTTTACTTTCGGATGAATCACTGTCGTATAGTGAAGAGTAGGCGAGGGGAGGGAAGGCTAAGATGGCTGTTAGCCTTTAGCTATTAGCTTAAAAGAGTGTCTCAAGATGCAATAAGTTAATAGACAATAGCCAACAGCCAAAAGCTAATAGCTAACAGCTTTTATTTTACAATCCGGATATACCTACAAAAAGGAAAAACAACTATGAAAATTATAAGCTTTAAAACTCACGGTAGTATTCGATCATTTTACGCATTGCAGCTCTTGCTTTGCGTTGCAATAGTATTTATTGGTTGTAAGGAAAAGGAAGTGAACTATTCTGAACTTGCAAACAAGCCCCTGAACCCGCCGGTTGAAATCGACCCGAAACTGCGGCCAAAAACGGTAAAAATAAAAGATGTTTCACGAATAATTCTTGCACGTAAGACTGGTGTGGAAGATGAGGAGAAAAAGCATGAAGAGTATGAAATAGTACTTAGAGATACCGATGGCCGCAACGAGCAGGTTCTTGCAAAACGTTTCTTCTTCAGGTTTACCGATTTTGATTTGTTGTATATGCCGGAACGCGATGCCATACTCTACGTAGGAAAACCAAGAATTGGAATTGAAGAGGGGATTTGGCTATATAATTATAAAAATGATACCGATACGCTTCTTTATGATCCGGATATCGGATCTGGAAATCTCACCTTTACTACTGACCGCAAGAAACTATTCTTTATTTGCGGCGGGGAGTGGAATACTCTTGATTTGACTACAAAAGAGAAACGGTTGTATTACCAGCCAAAGACCGGAAGCCGAAATGGATCTGGAATCAATCCCGAGGGAACACTGGTTGCAGGATGCACCGATGAGGGAATTTTTGTTGAAGAGGTGAAAACTGGAAAAAGACATGAGTGGCCTGTTGGTGATTCTGCATTTTCCATGGGTCGTGTTGTCCTGTCTGAAAATCTTAAACATGTGTGTTATTCGACATGGAATACCAAGACAGGTGATTTCAAAATTTTTTATGCAGATTTGAATATAGGTAAAGAGTTAAAGCAGGTTGAATTATCCAAATGGCCGGGTGCTGGTTATAGCGATGTTGAACGGGTGAGTAATGATGGAAAATACTACTATGAAGCTTTTTATGAAGCAACTACCCGAATTAATATGCAGACTGGAAAGCAGGAGGTTTTACCCTTTCTTGGTGATCTTTGCCCATTTCATTTTATTGAGGAGAATATTCGATGAACAGTCACCCAAATTGCCCGTTATTTCTAGTTAATGCTGAAATCAGGGATGGTGCTATTGTGCCTGGAACGGTTCACCCCTTTTTATTTCAGGACCTTATGATAAAAGGTATCGATGCCGGCAGCGGAACAGCTAAGAATAAAAATTACAAAAGCGGTTCAATGTTTCATGCATACTGCAGGACTGATGGTGCCGGACGTATCGGTTATATGAATAAAGCCGGAGAAAAGATGACATCGTTTCTCATGGGTATTCCAAAAGCAAAAAAAGAGATTTACTTTCTTAGCCGCGATGCAGTGATGGCATCATTGTACCTGACCCCTGATGGCGGATCAAAAAACTGGAAAGAAAATCTGCAGGATCTGCTTGCAAGCGAACTGAAACCAGATGAGAAGGTAGTGCTGGAAGCTTATCCATTCACGGTTGAGGATTTGTCATCGAATGCTTTCGATCGTTACCCGGACGATGTGAAGGGACAATACATGGCACTGATTGCGACTGGTAAGACAAATATAGCACTGGTATTACCTTCTCAACGTCATCTTGTTATTATAGTGGATCAAAGTACATTGATTACAAATGTAAAAACTTCAACTGGTATAATCAATGGTGATAATTTCAAATTACGTTTTCAAGAATTTTCCATCTTTAAGAATGGTGCTAACGAAACATTGAAGCTTCCCTGTTTTACAATTTCCCTTCCTGCAGAACAATTGCCTACGGGGTTATATACTATCACTGTGCGAAGTAAATCCGGCACTTCCTATAAAGATACTGTCACTGGTGCACCCACTGCAACCTATTCACTTACGGTAAAAGCTGATTTCGCAATGCAGACTCCCATCGGTAGCATGGATATTGTCAATGGCTGCCCGGTGAGTCTGGAGGAGGTGCTGCTGCTGCATTACCCTGCAGAGTATGTACACCTTACGACGGCGCTTATGTCTACTGATACTGTAGCGGACAGCAGCGACAAAAATCCTTTCAGTGCTGCAAAGGGTGCGCTTATTCATGGTATCAATGTTGCAAAGGTCATAAAAGAAAAACATGACTATGTTAAAGATAAAGTGGAGTATGAAAAGAAAAAAGCCTTCACGGATCTGATCGATGTTATCGGGAAAGAGTGTCCCGCAGTCTTGACATCATACAAACTCTATACTGGTTATGTCAAAGCATTCGGAAAAGTCAAAAAAATCTATGATACCTGGACTCTCAATACAAAATTGTTTAAAGTAATCGATGCGCTGGAAAATCTCTCCGAGGTAAAAAAACGATACTACTGTACACTTGGTATCAAACTCTTTAATGCACACGGTGATAAAGTCTTGCAACATGTTTTGAGTGACAAGGTTTTCAACAAGAAAGTTGCTCTCAAACTGCTTACCACCAGTGATGACAGTTTAAAATTTAATTTCCTGATGACTACAGATGGTCCCTATGAAAAAATTTCAGACATGCATAAGGGAAAATTTTCCAAAGGGTATTCAAAAGCTCTTGAAGGCGTAAACCTCGCATTCAGTGCTTATGATACGATTATGGCTTTTTCAACCTTCTGGCAGGCCTCTGACAGCTGTGAAAAAGAGAAAGAAAAATATCAGCGCATTCTCAAAGAGGTCTCTGCGTTGAAACTTTCTGCACCATCCAGGGAGATTATGGCAACTATTATAAAAGGACGTACCGGTGTCGACAAGCTCTCCCAGGGTGCGGATCAGGCGATGGTTCAGGCTGTATGGTCATCATTTGACCTTTTGTGCAGCGTGGGATCTCTCACACCTGCAGCACCAGTTTTGAACGCTTTAAAATTCATTATCGGAACAGGAACTGCTCTGAAAATGGCGTATCTCAATACTGAAAATTTCATTGAAGAAATGTTTCCATCATGCTTCCTCAGTGAACTTACCAGACAGCGCCGCATTAGTTCACAAATGTATAATGATCTGAATACAAATTTCAAACTTCTTTCAGAAAAACCTCCTGAAGGATCTGATTCTGCAGCAACCGACCTGTTCGTGCAGTCGCGAATCTGTTACGAGACAATCCGAAGTCTGATGGCTTTGATACAGAGAATAAGCTGCAGATTATATACGAAAACTTCAACACAGACCGATCCGCAAAGTGGAGAGAGTACCTGTACTGTCGATTACGGTGTTTTTGACCGTAAAGTTGTTCAGTATGGCATTGAAGAGTTTGTCAATAGATTTATTTTTGATTCCGGCTGGTTATATCCACAGAGCATGAGTTGTCCCGTTGGGCTGGATACAATATGGAGTTATATGAAATGGGAGAAGAAAGCATTGACGCAGGGCAGCACCTTCAATCCCATGGATACTATTTCACAGCGTGGAATCTATTTTGGTAGTAAACCGGGTTCCTCTAACGGTGAAGTTCCAGGTCACTGGAAAGCGGATTTCAAAAAATCTCTACCGGTTCACACTATTGCAAGTTCATCACTGGTTACCATGGCACATATTTTTTCGCAGAATTATTCCGGCGCATACAAGTTTATTCGATGGACGCAGGTCTACTACAGAGAAAGGCCGGAAAACGATGTTGGACTTTCGATAAATGAAGGGTGGAAACCTCTCTCTGAAGTCGCTTCCATTCCGGGAAAAATCTCTACAAACACACAGTTGCGTGTTGTAATCATTTTTGACGGCGGGATTGATCTGCGTGCAGTTCCGATGTCACTGAAATTGTACAGATTTGAATTTTTTAAAGATATTGCAGGACCGGAGTATAAATTTACACCATCCATACTCGACGTTTCAGAAGGTGGCCTGCTTGAGGGCGAAGCTCAATACAAGAATAAACTTGGTGTTGTATTTTTTCCATTTTATACATTCGGCGGTGAGATGCACTATGGTGTTCGTCCTATGGAAGCTGACAGTACCGTATGGGATGCGGTAACAAAAATGTTATGGAAAGGGAGTGTGGAGATGCCCAACTCCTATGGATTTACACTCAAGATAGGCAACACCCGGGTACCACTTTATTTCGGAGAAAATTTTATCGATTATTCAAAAGAAAATAAACTCTATCTGAATCTGTATCAGGTAAATCCTTTGAAGGATTTCATCCCGGCGCTTGGAAAACAATCGTTACTTTTTTCATTAGATAAATCAAGAAAGACGGATGGCAACATGCTCAGATCTCAGGGATTTCTCAATACAAAAGATTCTGCTGATGAAAAAATGCCTTCACTGGTTGCCCGGAGTGGACATGCCGGAGTTGCTGGTATATTTGTTCATAATGAGGAACAGGGAGAGTACTTTTCTATGGGTGCCTGGAAAAATAGGGGCACAAGCCCGGAAATGGTGAAAAACAATGAAAAAATTGTATTGCCGTCATCACTTTTCAAGCAGGATTCTCTCAAAATGTCGATAATTCTGTATGTAACTATTGTCAATGATGTGGAGTTTGTGCGTTCAGCCGGTTTTATTCATGCCTGGACGGCAACACCATGCAAACTCAATGTTCGCGAAACGGCATTGATCCATAGTCCTTTAAAGCAGATAATTCCTGGTACACTTCATTTTCTGGGGTATGGTACAAAAATTAAAAGTGAAGGTTCCTGCGGATTTCAACTACGCAGAATAAGGACCAGTGTTGACACTGAAAATATGACTGTCAATATGGAGCAGAATATCATTAAAGAAATTGAAGAAACGCCACCTTTTACAAACGATCTTAAAACGCTGTTATCGTGGGGAAACAAGGATAATAACTTCGACCGTCATCTTTTTGCAGATCCGGGATTACACTGGGAAAGTGCTTTTTTTGCTGCAGATTTTGACTTTTTCTGGGATGATGCGGGAAAAGTTAAAAAAGGGCTGCATAAAGAGTTCAAATCCGGAGATGCAATGTCATTAAAAATTGATATCTGCGGTTGTGAAAATGTAAAAGTTGATCGAAAGTGCATTATCTGAATCCAGGGTGATGGAATGTTCCCGTTACCGTATTGCAGGCAAAGTTACCCGGAACAAAGGAGCTTGTCAGACAAGGGGCGCGGAGGCACGGTGATCGGAGGGCGGAAGATGGAAGGAATTTCCGTCATTCAGGCCGTCAGGCGTCGTCTTCTCTGGTCGTCCTTTCCCTCTGCCTGCACCTGTTTTCACAAAAAACGACATACCGGTTGCTTGTTAGATTTATAATACCAAATGGTTAGGATTTGGTATTATATTAACATCTATATAAGAAGAAATTGTCCGGTAAAATGAATTTATACCGGAACCTAATACTTAGAAGGGTTACATAAACAACAATCTCATCAAAGTGAGATGTTCTAATCAGGAATAACCTCAGTTTTTTTAAAGGTATCCTCTATTGAGTTCTCTTAAATCAGACAAAACGCTGAAAATTGTTATATCGATCCTGCTGCCACTTGTGGTCATCATTTCTGTGCCACTTTTTTTGCAGGCATTTCACTGTAATGGCGGTGAAAATCCTTTCTGGTGGTACCTTCATTTTAAAGGATCCTACTATTGCAACGTTCTGGTAGTCCTATTTTTGTATCTGCTTTGCTACCTTATATTCAATTCAACCTATACAGCAACGATCGGTATTCTGGGAATCAGTATCATTCTGGGACTGATAGATTCTCAGAAAATGAGAATTCTCAATCAGCCGCTTATTCCAGGTGATTTTCTTTTTATTCGTCAATCACTTGTCATTGCAAAATTGTATGTGTTGCCGGTTGCCGGGGTTTTGATTCTATTTGCTCTGATGCTGTTTTTTCTCTATAGAGCAAAAAAAAACATGTATCAATTTTCGCTTCCAGTTATAGTTCGCATTGTAGTTGCGATTGTTTTTGTAACAGGTACGACTCTAATTGTTAAAAATCATAAGAAAGTAATAAAATCGCTCAACCGGTATTACGGTATTAACAATGAATATTGGAATCAGCTTGGAAATTATCATAAGAACGGTGTTTTATACACATTCATTTTAAATATCGCATCTCTGAATATTGACAAGCCACGTCAGTATAACCGTGAAAACGTTGAGTCAATTTTCAACAAGTGGGCAAAACCCGATACAACCTCGACCAAGAAACAAATGAGCCCTGATGTAATCGTTGTACTGAGCGAGTCGTTCTGGGATATCACCCAGATATCCCCAGTGAAGTTACCCTGTGATCCGATCAGGAATGTTCGTAAAGCCAGCAAAAAATTTCCATCAACCAGGCTGATTTCACCATCGTTTGGCGGTAATACCTGTAATGCGGAATTTGAAATTTTGACAGGTTTATCGCATAACTATTTTCCCCCAGGTGTCATGGCTTATAATCAGTTCATTACACGGCCGGTTCCCTCACTGGTGCGGGTATTTAAAGAAAACGGCTATCGCACAACTGGTGTGCACACATTCAAGCAGTGGTTCTGGAACAGAACAAATGTGTACAGGCATTTTGGATTTGATTCTTTTATCTCGCAGGAAACTATGGAAAATCCGGAATACAAGGGGTTTTACATCAGTGACAAGGAGCTTGCGAAACAGATAATTTCAACCGCATCTGAAAAGGGACAACCCGATTTTATCTTTGCCATATCGATGCAGAATCATGGGCCTTATGACCTTAAACGATATGACACATTGGATCATCCGGTTTCTACCGGGTTGGGTGGTGAGGCCGACCGGGAATTTAACAACTATTTTCAGGGATTGATCGATGCTGATAAATCTTTTAAAATGTTGACACGGTACGTTGATACAACAAAAACTCCAACACTGCTGGTTTTCTTTGGTGATCATCTTCCCGGTTTCAGCCACTTATACGAAAAAGTCGGGTGTAAAGAACGAATCTCAAAAGATACTCTATGGTCACATACAACGCCTTCTGCCTGGTATGCAAATTATCCTCTCAAACAACTTCCCGATACCATGATCAGTATGTTTTTCCTTCCGCTTTTCATTACCATGCAGACGGGAGTCTCGACACCCGTGTATTATCAGTTCCTCAATGCCCTTCGTGAAACACAGCCCTTATTTAAACTCTCTAGTGAAGAGCTGGTTGTAGCGACTAATGAAACAGCATCAACCTGCGACAGTTTATCCCAATCCTGCAGGCTTTGTGTATATGATGTTTTGTTTGGTAAACAGTACGCCAGCAGGTTTTATAAATCAAACTCTGCGGTACAATAGGTAATAGGCAGAAGATAGAAGATAATGGGCAATTGAGCTGGTAATCACGCAAATCTAACCTCGTCGCAAAATAGTATATTCGGTTCTCGCGTACCCTCGTACCCCTCGTATGGCCAAGATTACATACCTCTTTAAAAGATGAGTGAAGATGCACACGGGTATAGTGCTCTCGTTTTTGACTGGCATGCAGCTTGCGTCATCGGAGTAGTTAGGTGGATTTAAAGTTAAATTCCAAAAACATTCTTACGAAGAACGCCCGCCCTTGTCGAAGGATCGTTAACTCATGTTTTTCAAATTAGTTAAGATCATACTTCGATAAACACAGTACGAGCGTCTTTTTGTAGAAGTAACTGTACTCGCTAATGTTAAGCCCTTAAAAAATGGATAGAACAGATTAAAACAAAAATGTACACTGGTTGCTCAGGTTTTTACTATGCACACTGGAAGGGGCAATTCTATCCGGATGTTTTGTCCCGAAAGCACTGGTTTGAGTTTTATTGCAGGCATTTCAATACCGTTGAGATCAACGGGTCATTTTATCGTTTCCCGAGTCAGCAGATGATCCATACCTGGAAAAATACAATCGATTTTGTAAATAATGATTTTCTACTTACCTTGAAAGGAAACAGGGCAGTAACTCATATCAGAAGGCTGCACGTATCTACAGAATTGATAGGGATGATTAAAAGATTTGTTGATCTGTTTGAACTGTTGCAGGACAGATGCGGATGCATTTTGTGGCAATTGCCCCCTGTCATGAAATGTAATGACCAGAATAGTTCCCGTTTGAAAGAATTTTGCGACTTCCTGTCCACCACTCCCTTTCGGTATGCAATTGAGTTTCGTGATGGGAGCTGGTGGAATGAACCCATATACGAGATTCTCAGGAGATACAACATTGCCTTTTGTGTAGTAGCGGGATTGGGGCTCCCGGATTCGCTCATGGTTACAGCAAAGCATGCATACATCCGGTTCCATGGCTCATCTGATGCATATTCGTCAGAATACTCACAGGCGCAGTTGATGACATGGGCTCAAAAAATAGAGGCAGTGAAAAAGTCTTGTACTCATATATATTGTTATTTTAATAATGATATTAATGCGTATGCTGTTGCTAATGCAAAAATGCTCAATGCCATGCTCGTGTAATCTTCATCTTCCCCCTCTTCATAGTAAATGGAGTGGGAATCAGGGGGTGAGGCGCATATCGTGAAATAACCTTCTTTTATTCAACCCTAATCAAGACTATTGAGCAACGAGGTACAGGCCTGTTGAAGGTCGCGTTTAAGAATCTGATTACCTGTATCGATAGCAAGTATCTGAGAGATTGTATTTCTTGCCTGCTGCGAATCGTCGCTCTTTTTGAGTTTCTCGAGTAATGTGTGGTATTGCTGTGCATTCGCTCCCATATATGAGGTGAATTTGAGCATCGTTCTGTAACTCTTTCCCTTTAAACGTATCGATGCATCAGTTCGGGACTTCTCAAACCGAATTTCATCAAGCGAACCGGGTTTTGATATCCCTGCTTTAAGCCTGATTAAAGCCCGCGAAAGAAATGGCAGATCAGATTCCTGTTGATTTGCATACTTTGTTTTTGCTTCAGTTTCGTTTAACAGTTCATTTTCATAAGCGGTATAAAAACCTGAAGAACAGGGAATACCAAATGCATGAAGCAATTCTCTGGAAACGTAGCCGTGCAGTGTTTTACCATCCCGTTCTCCGGTGTAATGGGAATTACATTCACCTGTTGCAGCTAGCGTGATGTCAAGAATTTCCTCTGCAGGAACGGTACCTGCAATCGTATGCATGTCATGATTCTTCTTAACTATTGAATCGTGTGCAGCTTCTCTGATCAGATCTTTACCTGTTAATCGAAGACGTAACACTGCATTCCATAAGCCGAAACTGGTTCGGGATGTATCTATCGGAGCAACATTAAATGGACGTATGATATCATCGGTTGTACCGCTTTTAGCAAAGTTACTCAGATGTTCATCACCGCCGCAGATGTCGAACCTTTGGAGACGGTCAGATGGATTGGAGAGTAATCTTTTATGCAGTCCAAGGTGAACTGGTTGAACAGTTTGCAAACTGCTGAACACCTGACGGCTGGTGATGGTGTCTCTGAACGAAATATCTTTGCCGGCAATTTTTATTGTCTTAACAAATAAAGAGGGCATCTCTGATGGTTTGATGATAATCCGGTTATTATACAAGACGTTAAATAATGATATTTGTTCGTAGAGAGACAATTCAAGTGTACCCAGAGCAACAGAATAATTTTGCTCATAACTTTTTAATGGTGCAGAGTGCCCCCGCAGGGCAGCCACCAGAGAACTGTAAAGCTGTGGTCCGGTGATCTGCTTACTTTTAACTGGCAATTTGATTGCCAGTCTTTCAAGCAGCTTTTTAATGTCTCTGGTCCGTTCACTGTTTTCCTGCAGATCTGTCGAGAGACGATACATCGTTTCAACAGCAAGTATATTATTTGAACGGGACAGATGATTAAAAAGAAAATCGTATCCATCAAAACGGTGACTGAAATTCTGAACCTGATATCCTTTCTTTTCGGGGACATTGTGGTATATCATTCCGGCTGGAATTTTATTCTCATAAAACAGAGAACGTGACCACTCACAAGTGTCTCCGGATTCAGTATCATCAGTTGCAGCATCAGAAGGTTGATAGATTCCCAGATCATATGCAAGAGCGTAGAGTATCGGTTTTGTTAAGCTCGAACCATTGGGATGTTTATTGACATGAAGTGATTGCAGACGACTTCCCAGCATATCTCTTGAACAATATGCAAGAAGTTTGTTACTTTTTGCATCCATCAATGCATACGCGTAATATTGTCCCGCGACGCGTATCGAATCTTTCATTGTACCGGTACGGATTGTTGTGTCAGGACCAAAACCTCTGCCAGCAACTATTCGTTCCAGTTTTTTCTGTAACCGGTAATCAATGGTAAGATTTATACTAATGTTCCCATATCGTCTGATCATGCTTTCTGGATCTGCAATATCCATCTCTGCAATTTCTTTGTCAGGCATGCCGTTTTTTCTACATATTTTTTTCCAGTATTCATTGGCAAGATCAATAAGATAACTGTTTGATGGAATCTGAGGCTTCTGTTGTCTGAATGTTAATGTATCAAGACCGGCTTCGATCGCTTTGACTTCTTCATTGTTCCATGAAAAGAGGTTCGCCAGTGACGGCATGCTTGCCTTGATTTGTGCGATTATCCTGACGGGAACCTGACGATTCCATTTGACAAGTCTTGCGAGGTAGAGACTTTGCGGGATAGTCAGCCTCTCAGGAGGAACACCAAAAAGACCAGTACTGATATCGTAATAACCGAGCATACCCCTTCCGGCCGAAACACAATGGTTGATATACACAGTGAGGATATCATCATTTGTATACACCAGTCTAAGCGCCTCCGCAAGCTTGAGTTCTTTGATTTTGCGCCTGATGCTTTTTTCTGCATATGCATATCCCCGGCTGTCGTATTGCATTAATAGAAAACGTGCCACCTGCATATGTATGGTACTGCTTCCCCGTGGATAATGTAATTTACGAGTAAAAATTGATTTGACAGCTGCTTTTAAAGTGGCTCGCAAAAGTGCATTGAAATCCCATGCGTGCTTACGGGTGTAAAAATGTCTGTCCTCAGTTTCAATCAGTGATTTGAGAAGTATCTCATTGAGATTTGAGATGTTTATGCATGTTTGAGTTGACTGAATCTGGGCCAGGATAATACCATTGCGATCGTTTATTTGTATATTTTTGATGATATTTTTCAAAGCATTGAGCTCTGCGATTGCTGAGAGCGAAGGGAACTCATTATCTGTGTTACTGGTATAAGGAATTTCAGTTTGACTGTCTTCAGAGGAAATTATAATTTCTTTAAAAGATTCAGCCATCTGTTTAGTTGCATTGATCTCTTGCCATACATATCCATATGTTTTTGATAACTTACCCTCTTTTTCCAGAACGACAAGCCGCTTTGCTCCTGAGTTGATATGCAGTTGAATAAGAAAAAGTGCTCCGATGAAGATCGCTACAGCAGATAGTGAAAAAATCAGTAGAATGATGAGAAATGTGTGAATTTTTGATTTCTTCATAGTAGACAATAATACTTTTTATCAGTAGTTTTCTCGAAAAACCCCTTTTTTGGAGAAACCGGAAGGTTTTCTTCTTTACAAAAGTTAATCAGTTCGTAAGATATATTCCTTTTGCAGCCAAAACAGTTTTTTTTCTGATGGACTTTTCTATGAGTTTTCTTCCAAGTAAGTTATATCCGTTGATAAAAGATTCGTCCTCAACAAACAGGCGCTTTTCAGGAGTTTTTATGAAAATCTGATTTCCTGAAGAATAACTCTTCGATTTATAGTTGGTCTCACTTGATGAAAGATTTTTCAGGCTTACATCATCAATATATGTGGTAATTGCCGATTTGCCAAAGTCAAATTCGATTCTTGCATTGCTGTCATCCTGATCAGCCATGGTAAATTCAACGGTATATATCTGGGGACTGTTACTTAATGAGACTGTTTGGGAATACCAGGCGCTGTGGGGCGGAACGGTCATATTGATTCGCACAACGATGGTTCTACTGGCTTGCGCCCAGGCCTTAAAACTGATATGATACTTATTGCCGGCGATCATCTTCATTCCTGCCTGACTTAACTGCAGATCCCAGTCATTACTTCCTGCTTCAGTAATGCTGATTTTGAATGTACCATCACTAACTTCTCTTTTGGCCACTGTTCCGGTATTACTCCACTCTGACCAGGAATTGAGACCATTGTTAAAACTGCCATCTATTACCATTTCCCCCTCGAGAGTAAAATTTGCTTTTAGGGAAATATCCCTGATAATATTTACTGTCAATGGGTTCGCATTGGAAAGAATATCTCCTGTCCAAGACTGGAATTGGTAGCCGGAATCAGCCAATGCGGTTACAGTGATTTTATCACCTGATGCATACACTGATTTTAACGGATCTACAGTTACCTCTCCTCCGGTTGTGTTGTTTACATTCAAAGAAACTGGTCCCTCTTCTGACAACTGATAAACCCGCACATAATCGACATAGAAAAGGGTAGAAACAATTGTTGAATCTATACCCTGCGCACCGCCCCAGTCTCCACCAAATGCAGTATTGAGAAGCAGGTGAAATTTCTTGTCAAAGGGCCATGTGCTGAAACCCTCGTTGCGGTTACTGAAACTGAAATACTTTTTACCATCAATGAAGGCATCGATGTGGTCTGGATACCACTCTACAGAGTAAACATGGTACTGAGCCATACAGTCTTCAACGATTGTGTTTTTGCCGACTTGCGTACCCTTAGTATGGTTGAGATCCGCCGTGTGCACTGTGGCATGAATTACTCCCGGATCATAGCCAACATGCTCCATGATATCTATTTCCCCGCTTGCAGGCCAGTTTCCATATTCCCAGAAGGTTGGAAGCATCCAGATTGCGGGCCATGTACCTTTACCTGATGGAAGTTTTGCGCGAACTTCAACTTTGCCATATAGCCAGTCACCTTTTCCTTTTGAAACAAGACGGGCTGATGTATAATTTTTTCCTGAAAAAGTTTCTTTACGGGTTTCGATGATCAGGGCTGAATCTTCAATACGTGCATTTTCCAGGCGTTTATTTGTATAGAACTGAAGTTCATTGTTTCCCCAGCCATCCCCTCCAACATCATAGGACCATTTTTGATTGTCGGGAAGCCCGGGAGTGTTGAATTCATCCTGCCACACCAGTACCCAGTTTTCTGCCGAACTGCTGAAAACCGATTCTGAGAGTAGAATCAGGTATATTGAAGCTAAAATCATGATGCAGCTATTAAACTTCATATAGGGAAATTTAATCGTTGCGCCAGGTTATTGAAAGAAATTTCTGGCCAGATTTGAACTCACAGATGTTTCAAGGGCCCCCCTTGAAAACTGATCGTAGGTACTGAATACTGAATACTTTATAAAGACATTGATCTCGAATCTCAATTTTTTTTATCTTTCAAAATGAAAATAGTAATATATTAATTCTATCTAACAGAAATTAATTCACCTTTTCAAAATTGAGGAAGAAAAGTAATGCTCAAAAAAACATCCTTACATCTTTTTTGGGTGCTGTTTAGTTACAGCGTTATATTGTTTGTGACTTCAACGCCAGCTGTCGATGTAACTATCAACCCGGCTTCAATGGCGCAGACAATCGAGGGGTTCGGTGGGGGGTTTATGTTTAATGTCTGGCCATATGGGCGAGAAAACAAAGATGAACTTTACGATTCTATTTTTAATAAAGCCGGTTGTAACATTGTAAGAATTTGTAATAGTTATGACCCGCAGAATGATACAGAAGTAACAGAAGTTCCTATGATGAAAGAGGTAAAAGAGAGATACCCTCAGGTTAAGATCGTCATGGCTTCCTGGTCTCCGCCGGCATATCTAAAACATATGGATACGATTGCAGGTGATGTGAATGGGGTAAAAATCTCACTGAAAAAAGAAAACGGGCAGTTTATGTATGCTCAGTACGCAGATTACTGGCATAAGTCGCTGGTACACTTTAAGGATTCGGGGCTTACTCCTGACTGGGTCAGTATTCAGAATGAACCGGACTGGCCTGCAGAATGGGAAGGATGCCATATGCTTCCGGCCGAATCCGGTAACAGTTGCTCATATGCAAAGGCACTCGATGCTGTTTATAAGAAGGTAGATGGACTGGGGGTTAAATTTATAGGACCGGATATGACCGGTCTGGATGGTGTCGGTGTTCAAGGGCTGGACAGTTACATGAATGCTATCAACAGAAACCAGATAGTCGGAATATGCCATCATTTTTATAATGGTGCTGATGCAACTAAAATGAGAAATGTTAAACAAAAATATTCATCTCTGCCCCGCTATCAAACTGAGTATCTAATTAATGATAACGCTTCAGGACAAACGTGGTTTAATCATCTTCAGATCATTCAAAACGCGCTGGTGGAAGAGGAGGTTTCAATGTACCTTCTTTTCGCTCTGGCTTATAAAACAGCCTCCACGCATACCTTTTTCAGTCTTGATAATGAAAATGGCGGTCCTCAATATAAAGTCAGGCCCATTTATTTCGGATTTAAACATTTCTCCAAAAATATACATCGTGGCTGGAAACGAATTGGTGCCAGTGGCGGATCCCTGAAAGTCTCTGCATTTGCAAATGCTGCAAAAGATTCTATTGCGGTGATTATTATAAATACTGGTGGTGCAACAACACTTAATCTAAAAGGAATACCCGAAGTGATCGATACCGGAGAAGCTTTTCAGACAACTAAAATCAATGGATCTGTTGAGCAATCTAAAAAATATGAGCGTATAGCAGGATTCGGGAAAACCAGGCCAACAATTAATCTTGATGCATCGTCTATAACTACTGTCAATTTGTGGAAAACTCCCCCCCCTGTCGGTATACAGAGTGTAAAGGACAAGACAGTTAATTCCAAACCGTCGTTTTCTGCACAAGTTAATCAGAACAGATCAATCAGGATCTCTTTTAATTCGAATGCATCTGGAAACTATACGGTATCCTTATGCGATATCGCCGGAAAGCAGGTTGTTGAATCTGTTACCATTTCCGGTAATAACTCAGGATATACTCTAAATAGTCCGGTTGCGAAAGGTACCTACATGATAAAGGTACAATCCGGAGGAGTTGTGGAAACACAAACCATTGTAGTACGGTAAAAAACTGATTTGTATTGATGGGCAGATATAGTTATCATAGCATTCCTCGTATCGCTTGTTGGCTTCGAGAGCCTCAGCCAACGGTCCCTGAGGCTCTCGAAGGTACCGTTGGTAACCCCAAAGCGGTAGAATAAAAATTCTTCGATTATTAATGTACCTGAATTTTTTACTACAATAATTTAATCATTGTTATTACAAAATGACAATCTGGATTATTTTCATTTAATCCGTAAAGAGGTTTAGTTTTTTCTTCAGGAATAGAATCCTACGGGCTGCATCATTGATATGAGCAAGAACCGCAGTGTCGTTATCAGCCATTTTTAATATCGTTTCTATTATCAGGGGGACTTTTTGAGGGTAGGTGATCATCAGCATGTCATTTCCTGCTTTTACCGAATACTCGACAATACGTATGAAGGCGGTGTCGGGATAATCGAGTGTTTTTACCTTCTGTTCGGGGAAGGTAAAT
The DNA here is from genome assembly GCA_016929595.1 of Chitinispirillaceae bacterium. GTDB lineage: Bacteria > Fibrobacterota > Chitinivibrionia > Chitinivibrionales > Chitinispirillaceae > JAFGIN01. The sequence goes on along the minus strand of JAFGIN010000054.1, from coordinate 63,745 downwards.
GATCTCAGTGCGACACCCCAGAGATCATCAGTCATGATGATACCATCAGGAGTGATTTTTCGTGCCATTGCAACAATATCAGGGCTGAATACTGCGGGAACATTATTGATTTTTTCATAGAGAATACTCGACATCATGATACCGGAATACGTGCCGTTGAGCTCTCTGAATGGCGTGATGTTACGTGACATCTGCACTGAATCCGCTTCACTGATAGCTATCTTGAAATCACTATTGACACTTACATCATACCCAGGGAAATGCTTCACGATACAACCGATATTATTTTCAGAAAATGCTCTGATAAAAGCCCGTGATGGACGGACGATTTCATCAGTGGTCGTGCCAAATGTGCGATTCTTCCGTGCAATGTAGGTCATCTGTCCGGTGTGATTCTCCGATGGATCGAGAACCGGGGCGAGATTACAGTTTACTTTTAGTCTCTTTAGTTCTTCTGCAATCTTTTTTTGAAATGTGTGTATCGAGTCATCCGGCCAGTTCCGCATCTCCTGTGCTGAAGGTGCATCTGCCCATTTTGGCAAATACTTGATCCGATTGACCGTTCCACCCTCCTGATCGATCGTAATCAGCAGCGGTATTTTAAGCTTAGTCTGTTTGTCCTGAAGCTCTTTTTTCAGTTCAGATGGTTTTTTAAGCATATTCTGCATTAGCAGGATGCCTCCGACAGAATGCTTTTCAAGAAAATCGTGAGGCGAATTATATACAAGGATCATCTGGCCGATTTTTTCGGGGAGGCTCATCTCGGCAAGCATTGCATCAACTAATGTATCTGCACTGATTTGTGAAAAGGGGAGAAATGTTGCAATAATGGGGAACAGGACTTTTTTGAGAGTCTTTAGCATGTGAATGTTTCTTTCTTACAGACGGATTAAAATGTTAAAAATACCTGCTCACATCTCTTCAATTTCGTTAATGGAAAGCATCCACAGACATTTTTTGAGAACCGTCTTGAATGCCTTGACAATCTGGAGACGGAAATCCTGCATTTCACTTCCGATAACTTTAGAAGCGTGATAAAACTCGTTGAACAGTTGTGAGAGTTCGAAGGCGTAATTGGCGATAAGCGATGGTGATAATTTATCAAGAGCAGTGTTGACAACATCAGGGAAAACCCCGATTTTTTTGATAATGCGGACTTCCTGATGGGAGATTTCGGGAATCGTGAATGTTTTCGGGGCATCTGCTTTACGAAGAATTGATGCAGCCCGTGCATAACTATACATAAGATATGGCCCGGTATCTCCCTCAAAGCTGATCGCTTTTTTGGGATCGAAAAGCATATTTTTTGTAATGTCGATTTTCAGAAGTTGGTATTTTATTGCACTGAGCGCGATTTTAAGACTGCGTTCAGCACTCTCCTCTTCACTGAGTGTATAACGTTCTTTAAGTTCCTCTGCTGCAAGACGTGCGGTTTCATGGATCAGATCATCAGCATCCACCACAGTGCCTTCACGTGATTTCATTCGCCCTTCAGGGAGTTCAACCATACCATACGAGAGATGCTTCATTCGTTCCGAAATAGGATTTCCAAGTTTTTTGAAAATAGCTATAAGAACAGCGAAATGATAATCCTGTTCATTACCAACGACATAAATTGACTGATCATACTTATACTCCTGGTTCTTTAAAACTGCAAGGAAGAGGTCCTGAACAATATATACAGAAGTTCCATCGGGGCGCAGAAGGACCTTTTCACCGAGTTTTTCTGACTCAAGATTTACAATGACAGCACCATCACTGCGGAGTGTAAAGATTCCGCTACTGAGTCCGTCCTGGACGATCTCCTTCCCGGATTTGTATATGTTACTCTCATAGTATTCTTTGTCGAATTTGATTCCAAACAGTGTATATGTTTCCCTGAATCCACCCAGGGCCCACCCGTTCATGGTTTTCCACAAGGCAAGCGTTGCTTCATCACCCGATTCCCAGAGTCTGAGCATCTCCTGTGCACGCTCGTTCCAGCTCTCATCTTCTGCAGCTTTTTTACTGAACAGAACATAATAATTACCCACAAAGTGATCTGATTTTTTGCCAGTCGATTCGGGTGTCGCACCATTTGCGAACTCTGAGTAAGCAAGCATTGATTTACAAATATGAACACCGCGGTCATTGTTTATTGATGTACGTGTAACCCTGTTTCCACCGAACTGAAGAATACGGGAGACACTGTCTCCTAATGACATATTACGAAGGTGTCCGAGATGCAGCGGTTTATTGGTGTTGGGTGATGCAAATTCCACAACAATCGATTTCTCACGTTGCTGCTTTCCATATGATTCCTCAAAAGCCGCTTTAAGCACATTTTCTGTGAGGATCCTTTTGTTAACGTAGAAATTCAAATATCCGGACACCGCTTTTACTTCCTGAATCTCTGGCGGCAATACTAATGATTCACATAATTGGTCCGCAATCTGCTTAGGATTTTTTTTAAGTGTACGTGAGAGTGGAAAGCATGGGAACGCGAAGTCACCCATATCATCTGATGGTGGAACCTCGATTAAACGGACAATTTCGCTCTGAGGAAGCGCATCAGAAAGCGCTTTGCTTAACAAATCAACAATAATCGATTTCATTCAAAACCCTTCAAAACCGATCAATCTGAACTGGTAATTTATATATCAAAACAGATGATCACGAATAATGTGTAACACAAATGACCCACGAGCAGCAGTATTCACCGCAGTCGGAGAAAATACTATGTTCAATTCACTAAAAAAATAAAAATTAATGGAATTAATTCTGGATAGCATATGTTAATCAGGCACAAATTCTAAATTACTGTGTTCCCTGCTGAAATTCCCAGGCTTGAGAGATTGTGGTTTCAAGTAATGTGAAAATGTCCGCCTGAAGGAACATTTGAAGCGGTTTTTTGTTTTTCTGAAAGCGTTTGTATGCTTCATTAACCTGATTTTTTTCAAGCAGAGAATAAATTTCGGCTATTTCGAATTCTGCACGAGCCTGATTTTTTTTGAGTTTTTCTTCAATAGTAGGGGGAAGTGGAGCATTCGTGCTGCTTATCGGAACAATTCCAGTACCCCCGGATCGAGTCGTTTGAACACTGGGCTGATTGGCTGCAACAGTCTGAACAGGTTGTGGCGGTGGAAGGGTAAATTGTTGAAGTGTACTTTCGAGTATGTAGAAATCATTTTTATCCAGATATTGCAGCAGATATGGTCGTTCCTTGTTGAACCTTTGTTTGGCTCCCTGGATCTGGTTCTTTTCAAGCAGTGCGTAAATATCCATGGAGATATTCTGGGCACTATTCTGCTTCTTTTGGAACTCTTTAAGCTCCGCAGCCCGAAGAAGAGCAGAAATACTGTCCTGCCGGCGCTCTTCGGCCATTACAACCTGCATCCGTGCATTTTCTATCCGGCGGAGACTGTCCGTTTTTTCCTGAGCTTTCATTCGCGCCCGAGCCATGATATCGTCCAGTAGTGTAGGGGGGGAATCCCCGGCACTCTCATCGACTGGTGGTTCCTCGTCACTTTCTGAATTTATGCTGCTGATTTCATCACTGATCGCACTGTTCTCCGGGCTTTTAATATCGATTATAGCTTTATCTACAAACGCAACTTTATCCCGGGATACTCCCAGAGGACGAAGTGTTTTTTTCAGAAAATCATCTGCAGCAGTGATCCCCTGTCTGGATAAAATTTCGAGATTTACTGTAACAAGTGAATCCTCTTTTGTACAGAGTCGTTTGCTGCATCTTCTAAGTTCATTGTTCAGTATTGAGGTTTCTTCATCTGGCAGAGCTGATTTTATCAGGGAAAAGCGGCTTTCTGCACTGTTAATGCTGTTTCGTGCGGTTTTTAAATTATTTGAACGCAAAGCATTCTGTGCTGATTTGAGCTCATCTTCCATTCGTGGTTTTTCTGTTCTGGCTACCGCTAACTTTTCAACCCTTTTTTCAAACTGGTTATAAGTGGATGCTGTCATGGAAAGGTATGATGCATTACGGAGGCAATATCCCAGCTCTGTTTGTGCTTTTCCAAGATCACCACTTTCAAGTGCTTTTTCAAGCGCATAAGTTACCTCTCTGGTGATAGCCCGGTAGCGCTGGTTATACGAATCGGCCATCTGATTTGCTTTTATACCATCAAGCTGCCCCATCTGCACATGCATTCGACGCATTGATGCAAAATCGGGTCGGGATCTTCCAACTTCTGTGTTATACCTCGATACCAGCTGGTTTATAGAAGTTTGCCCCTGTTGTACCTTTTGCAGCATCATATCTTTTTCTTCCAGATAGATCTGCGCTTCAAGTTCACTGACTTTCCAGAGAATGTATCGCTCATTTTTATCACCGGCAGCAACAGCACGGAGTTGCTTGGCAATAGACTTTGCTTCAGCAATTGCCTGTTGTTGACGGAATCCTATTCCGGCAATACTTGCAGCTTCATTAAGAATGTAAAAAGCCCGTTGTATTGAAGTATCGATGAATGTTTGTGAGATATAACCATTTTTAGATGACGCTGACCTGGATCCAGCTTTTGCAGCGAATACGTTGCTCACGCCACCTGTTATTAAAATTAAAAAGAGAAAAACTGACAATCGTTGCTTGAGCTGCATTTGGTTTCTCACAAAAGATAATGCGGTTCAGGGTTTAACTTTTTGAATTTAAAAGAATATAGTTATGGATACATAATATAAACTGTTTTCTTTAATTAGACGGTCTAATTGTTTTCCCAGACCGGTTTTTATTTTTTTTGTTGTCTTCCAAGGAGGTCTCTGGGAGCAGATGGCGACTGCTGCCGTTCCCTTCTTTCATGATATTTTTCTGAAAAGTGGTTTTGAATCGGCTTCAGGGTCAGTTGTGCAGAAAGTGTTGATTCACCCGTATTGCTTATAAAATTGTAGTTACTGATAATCAGATTGTGTTTTACTATGAGATAAACATGGGCATCTTTTCCGAAAAAATTTCCGCTCACAAATAATGTGTCATGATTTCTTCTATCCACCCTAAAACCATTGGAAATATACATTCCCTGATAATTGCCAAAAACTTTCACAGAATCCGTGGATAAATTGATGTAAAGACTTGAAACCGCATAACTTTTTCCTTTGATGACACCATTTTTCTCAACGGAGAGGGAAAGCATCGAGCATGCATAAGTCTGTGCTGCTGCAACAATTGTGAAAAATAAAATTAAAAAACAGGAATTTCTCAAATTACTTCTATTCATCAGTACCCGAAAAAGAACAATGATATTGAAAGTTGCTACAGGATATATGAGAATATACCACGATTTAGTACTGATGAGGGTAAAATTTTTGACACTGTCCCGTCGGGACTAAAAATTACTGGTTAAGCGGATCGTGTGAACGAATTGTCCGATTCAGGTCCAGTGTTCATTTATAGCTTGAATATTTTCAGGATGCGTGAACTATTTTATACAGTGACCATTTATTCTGAAAAACGTAATCAATTGACATTGATTACGCGCACGTTGCTGTGTTCAGGATAGATGATACGTGAACATCAATAGCAGGAGGCAGCTTGAAACTGCGCGATTTACTCATCTGTACATGGTATACCATTCTTGATGAGTTGCACCATAAGAGTTTTTACATTCTGACAGCTATAGCAATAGGGTTTACCTGGCTGTTAAGAGGCTGTTTCAGTGGCAACTATACCGTCAATGGCGAACAGATAGATCAGCTTACTGTAGGCTGGCATGGATCCCTGATCGGATTTAATATAATAGCATTTGGCGGCATATTAACAGCAATACTTATGTCTATGAGAACCTTTTTGAGGGACAGGGATGATGGTGTTACGGTGATGATCCTTGCAAAGCCGGTCAACCGTGTGGCGTATTTATTTTCAAAAGTAATTGGATTATGGGTACTTTCGTACGGATTGGTCTTTATTCTTCATCTATCAGTTTACATAATTATGCTTGTTAATACCGGCGGAGGAATTGTCTGGTTCTTTCCGGCATCACTTGTTCTTTCGTTGAACATCTTGGCTATTATTTGTATTGTTCTCCTTTTAACGCTTTTCTTACCGGATGTTTTGTCGGCAGTTCTGGGAATGGTAGTTGCTTTTGGGAGTTTGTTTATCGATTCAGTGTATGCAGCTTCACAGACGGAAATTGCTCATAACTTTATGCAGCAGGTAAATACGACAGAAAGATCAGTTTCATGGGTCTGGGTTATCTGGCCAAAAATGACTGCGTTACAATATTTTGCAACATCATTGATTAAAAAAAGTGAATTCCATGCACTGGGACCTTTTCATCCGGTCCTTAATATTCTTTTTTATATTCTTTTTTCACTTCTTTTGATAGTAGCCGTTTTTAATAAGAGAGAGATTGTATAGGAAATTATAGTTAACGATGTTATACTTACTGCATCGCTCTGCATGGATTTATAAGCGCGATCATCATCAGCAGGTCATCTGAATTTCTGCCTTCTGGCTTTTTCTTCATTAAAAATTTTAAGATAATGTTCCCGCCGTGATGACAGTATTTCGTTAATGTTAATGAGTTCCTGTACTTCGCAACCCGGTTCTCCATTGTGAATGCAGTTGTTGAACCTGCATTTTCCTGTTGCAGCTTCCAGTTCGGGGAAATAATTTACCACATCAATTTCATCAACAGGTGGAATTTCAACGAATGAAAAACCCGGTGTATCGGCAAGATATCCGCTTTCGAATGGGTGAAGGGAGATTGATGTTGTCGTATGGGTACCTCTGCCGCTGGCCCCACTTACATTTGCAGTTTTGAAATCTATCTCCGGAAAGAGACATGAAAGCAGGGTGCTTTTTCCAACCCCGCTCAAACCCGTGCAGGCACTGACCTCGTTTCTGCATATGCCTTTAAGATCGTCTATTCCGGTCATCTTTTTTGCTGAAGTAAATAAAATCCGGTATCCGATTTTTTTGTAGTAAGAAGCTGTGACGTCAAGGCTTTCCCATTCCTGAGGAGAAAGAAGATCTGTTTTATTGAAAATGATGACTGCAGGAACCTGATATACTTCAGCTGCAAAAAGAAACCGGTCAAGTGCTTCGGTATCGAGGGATGGATGTTTGTAGGTGTTAACGAATAGTATCTGTGTCAGATTTGCCAGTGCCGGACGCTTAAGGAAACTGGTTCGTTCTTTAATAGCAGTGATGACACCCTCTCCGGTATCCTGATTTGTAATATCAATAGTGACTATATCGCCAGTACAGACACGTACTCTATTTTTTTTTAGACTTCCCCGGATACTGCAGCGAATTGCAGATTTGATTGTATCTACAATAAAATAATTTCTCTGTTCTTCAATTACCCGACCATTTAAACCCATATTTGGCTGTTTTTTTACCTTTAAAATGTTTTTATGTAAAATAATTGTCTCTCATATCAGCTGGTGATAAATATATTCGGTAATAACTAGTTTTTTTGCATTTTACTGCAAAAACAGTTAAGTTATCATATTTCGCGTACAAGGATAGAACACTATTATCATGATTGTGAGGCACTTATGAAACATCTCTATTTCGACCTTCTTTCAGGTGCAAGCGGTGACATGCTTCTGGCATCATTAATCGATATTGGATTTCCGGTTGAATACCTTACCAGAAGACTGGAATCATTAAAAATTGAGAATATCACCATTGGTGTTACTAAGGTAGAACGCAACGGGATGAGATGCACGCTAATCAATCCTGAAAGTGAACCATCTCATGATTATCGTCATTTCACCGATATCATGAAAATCCTTAAGGGGGGTGATCTCGAAGGTTCGATTGTCGAGCGTGCTGAAAAAGTTTTCACTCATCTGGCCAAAGCTGAAGCACAGGTTCATAATATTCCATTCGAGAAGGTTCATTTTCATGAAATCGGAGCTGTTGATACAATTATTGACATTGTCGGATTCTGCTGTGCTCTTGAATATTTTCAAATCGATACATTTTTTTATTCAACGCTGACCGATGGTACCGGAACAATAAATGCTGCGCATGGAATCATGCCCGTTCCTGTTCCTGCTGTTGCGGCATTGATTCGGGGAAAACGTTTCAAATCACTTCACGTGGAAACAGAATTGTTGACCCCGACAGGTGCTGCAATTCTAACTGCCCTGGGTACACAAGTGCTTTCCATACCTGAGGGTGTTGTTGAGAGTATTGGATACGGGTGTGGCACGAAACAGTTTGATGAGCATCCCAATTATATACGGACATTGCTTATTGAAATTGGTAAAACTGATGTAACTAATGTAACTAATGATCTCATCACGGTGATAGAATCAGATATGGATCACATCTCCGGTGAAATCATGGGATATGCAACCCGGGTTCTGTTTGAAAACGGTGCGCTCGATGTGGTCTGGATACCGGTTTTCATGAAAAAAAACCGGCCGGGCTATCGTGTTTCGGTGATTTCGAAAGTTGAGAGATCAAAATCACTTGCCGAACTGCTGATCAAGACAACAAGAACGCTTGGTGTCCGTATAGAAAACAAACAAAGAATCATAGCTCAGAGACATTCATCAGAGGTTCAATTTTCCGGGAGCTTATGTAATGAAAAACAGTGCTCAATCGGGGAATACACTTTTTCAAAACTTGAATTTGATGATCTTGAACGAATCGCAAAACAGAACAATGTTCCGGCAATGGATATTGTTGAGCGATATTTGCGTTCTGGAAAACCGATCGAATAGCCACATCGCTTAAAATCTTGAAAATCTGGTGGAGATCATGTATTTTGAGGATCTTTTTTCATAATGGTTTTTTTCAGGAGGAAGAATGCGTCGTTTATTTACATCAGAAAGCGTGTCTCAGGGACATCCCGACAAAGTATGTGATCAGATTTCGGATGCCATTCTGGATGCAATGCTCGAACAGGATCCTAATTCACGAGTTGCTTGTGAAACACTGGTAACAACAGGTCTTGTAGTAGTGGCTGGTGAAATCACCAGTAAGGCAATCGTTGATTTCCAGAGTGTTGTACGTAAAACTATCAGAGAAATCGGGTACACTGAAAGTGGAATTGGTTTTGATGCGGATAGTTGCGGTGTTACAATATCTATTCATCAGCAATCTCCGGATATTTCTCAGGGAGTTACTGAGGGTGAAGGACTTTATAAAGAACAGGGTGCCGGGGATCAGGGTATCATGTTTGGCTATGCATGTAACGAAACAGCCACCTATATGCCACTGGCGATTCATTATGCGCACCGCCTTCTGGAAACACTGACTGACGCTCGCGAAAGCAAAGAAATTCCATATCTGAGACCAGATGCAAAGTCTCAGGTAACAATTGAATATGATGGTTTGAATCCGATTCGGGTTAATACTGTAGTGCTTTCAACACAACATGCTCCTGAAGCAACTCATGAACAGATAACTAATGATATGACTGAGAAAATCATTAAGAAAGTTATTCCTGCAAAGTATCTTGATGATAAGACGATCTATCATATCAATCCGACAGGTCGTTTTGTGGTTGGAGGCCCTCATGGTGATTCCGGGCTTACAGGACGTAAAATCATTGTTGATACATATGGTGGTTATAGTGCACATGGTGGTGGTGCATTTTCTGGGAAAGATCCATCAAAAGTTGATAGAAGTGCCGCTTATGCTGCACGCTGGGTAGCAAAGAACGTTGTTGCTGCAGGTCTTGCAACTCACTGTGAAATTCAGTTGTCTTACGCAATTGGTGTTGCCAAGCCCCTTTCCGTTCATGTCGATTCATTCGGAACAGGAAAAGTCTCTGATGACAAAATCTGTGATGTTATTATGAAAGTGTTTGACTTGTCGCCATCAGGAATTGTCAAAGCACTTGATCTTAAGAGGCCAATCTACCGCGAAACTGCCCGTAACGGACATTTCGGAAGAGAACTTCCCAATTTCACATGGGAAAAAATCGATATGGTAGACGCTGTTAAAAAAGCTGCTGGTATATAATTTAAATTTAAATATACTGAAAACATGAAGGAATCAGGGTGAGGTTTTCGAACATCACCCTTTTTTTATTGGGTTTTTGAGGTTGCTGCAAACCGTTGTGGGTACACTACCGGACTGGGGTTTCTTCAGTACGCTTTACAATTAAATTCCTGATTAATCTGGTATTCTGAGGTTGTGGATGTAATTGAGTCGAGGTAAATTTTGAATAGCCGGTGGTAACGTCCTGTATGAAATCACGGGCCATTTTCGAGAGTGTTAACAGAAGTCTTCTTGTATGAATATCTTCTTCAAGTGCTGCCAGGCTTGTATACAAATTCAGATCTTTTTCTGCTCTTTCATGTGCACACTTTATTATAAATTCTGGTTTTAAATCAGCTAAGCAGATATACTCGGTATCGTTTGAGTGTGCAGGATAATCAGCTGATGCACTATAGGTGTTGTTGCTTCTATTGGCTGCAACTATTTCTAAAATGACATGTTGAACTCTCTTTTTTCCTGCCAGGAAATAAAGAAATTGTTTGTTTCCGGGATGGTGTGATATTTTTGCTTGTGATTCATAATACCTGGCTGTTTCGATTATTCTGTTCAGAGCAAATTTGAGAAAGTCCTGATATCTCTCATTTTGTGTGGTGAAACCATTGAGATGATTGTTTTTCCTGTTCTGTACATTTATCATGACATTCCTTTGATTAAATGTTCTCTTTTCCCCGTGAAGAATAAGTATCAAAGAACGTGCCGAACTTTGTTTACTTGAATCAAGAGGGGGAGCCGGAATACGCAACTTACGGAAAAACGAGAAGATTGAATGCAGCAGAAGAAACATACTGGAAATCAGGATGTTTCATTCTGAATTTTTTCTAACTTTCTGTAGAGTGAAGACAAAGAGATTCCCAGGGCTGAGGATGTTTCGTATTTATCACCATTAAAATGGGTTAATGCTTTCTGTATGTGGCTGTACTCAAGTTCCTCGAGATTCCATACCACTTTTGGCGTTTCTTCGATGTATTCAACGGTTTTCAGACCAGGAAAATGGGCTGCAGTCAGCTCTTCGTCCTGGGAAAGCAGCAGAGCACGTTCAAGCATATTGCGTAGTTCTCTGATATTTCCCGGCCAGGTATATTCCTGAAGCAGAGAGATTACCGATGGTGCAATCGGGAATTTTGTATAACCATAACATTTAAGGATATGTTCAACCATTCCCTGAAGATCGCTGTTGCGCTCTTTTAGAGATGGCAGGGTAATGGGAAAAATACATATACGATAAAAAAGGTCTTTACGGAAGCGTCCATCATCTGAAGCTTCTGAAAGATTGCGATTGGTTGCACATATCAATCTGAAATCGCTGAAACGGAGTTTGTTTTCACCGATTCTTCTGTAAGATTTCTCTTCGATTGTTTTGAGAAGCTGGGCTTGAACCTCCAGATCCATATCTCCTATTTCATCAAGGAAAAGTGTTCCACCATCAACAACTTCAAGCAATCCTGCGCGGTCTTTAATCGCAGATGTAAAAGCTCCCTTTACGTGGCCGAACAGTTCGCTTCTGAGAAGTTCACCTTTGAGACTTGAGCAGTTAACCTCAACAAAAGACTCATTTTTTCGTGCGCTCTGGTCGTGAATCCATCGTGCCAGAACACCTTTACCTGTGCCAGTTTCACCCAGTAGCAGTACAACAGTATTATTTGCAGCTGCAACATCTGCGTATTGTAAAACAGTTTTAATGGTATTACTTTCACCAAAATAGGGGTCTGACTTCTGGTTTGTTAATCTTTGATAAAAAAAGTCTCTTTTTCGCAATTCTTTAACTTCGAGGCTTTTTTTTATGGTGTGAGTCAGGTCGTTCATTGTGATGGGTTTTGTAAGAAAATTACTCGCGCCATATTTAATAGCTTTGACAGCAGTTGGAATATCGCTGATTCCGGTTATGACAATAATCGATGTATTTGGATGTGTCGTATGTAGGGTCTGTATCCAGTCAATCGAATTACCATCAGGAAGTTTCAGATCCAGCAAAAGAAGATCGAAGCTGTTGATATTTACCTTATCCTTGGCATCACTAAGGCATTTGGCTGTTTCTACAGTATAATTTTCCTTTGAGAGGTAACGCGAGTAGCCGAAAATAGTTGCTTCCTCATCATCAACAATGAGTATTGAAGGTATTTTCATGATTTTCTCCGCAGAAGTTAAAATGAAATGAAGATGGGGGGTTATCAATTAAACTCTGAATGAAAATGTACGAAAAAATGATAATTGAGATCGGAATCGCATTGAATGCGAGTTTTTTGCGACAGTGACTCCAGAAAAAACTTGAATACAATCGCCGGAATAGTAACATTTAAAGGATTTGTGCATTGTTCTCTGCTCCCGTAATAAACTAAACGGTAACCAAAAGGTAAATGCATGTGAAAAGATATCTTAAGGTCATTTCTGTACAGTGCTGTTAAAAACATTGATAGATTGTGATTACCAAAAAATAATCTCTACTGCGATTGAATCTTTTTAACTGTATCCAGAAATTATTCTGTCTTCTGAGAAAACATCTACTCCCCGTTACTCACGAAAAAGGGAATTTTGAAAAAAAACTCATGAATACAAGAGTCGCAAATGCAGTGACATGTTTCATAAAATCAGGGAGTAATACCAGCTCTCATTTTTAATCAAAATGGCCGCCAGGTACAGCACTTAAAATAAGCTAAAAAATTATGAAGTTCAAATGTTTTTTATTAATTTTAAGTTTTCTCAGAATGAGAAACGGGAGATCACTTCCTGCGCTTCCAGACACGTTCTGGATTGGGAATTGTTCTGACAACAACAATTGATATAGGTCTTCCAGTCATCAGACATACGTTTCAAATTAACTGAATTTGGTTTATTTTTATATGCCTGTTCACTGGTTCTGGCTTTTAATAAATGAAGACGCGAAAGATGGACTTCTTCAACAGGTTCTAATGTTAGAGCTTTACTAATTGCACTGATTGCATCAGCCGTTTTCCTCTGCTGGTAGTACAATTCTCCCTTTAGTAAATAAAAGTGGGCTGATTCGATAACTTCCTTTTCTGCAATCTCTGATGCCCGATTATAGTCCTTTGTTTGAAGCAGAGACTCAAGGAGAAGTGTTTTCGCGGTAGCAACTTTCTTTGGGTCACTCTCTTTTAAAGAGGCCTGACTTAAATAGGATACTGCATCGGGATAGTTATCTGCTTTAAAGGCATCAAGGCCTTTCTGAAATACTGACGAGTTAACTTCAGTTCGGCTTGATTGACGATTTTCAACCTGAAGGTGAGCTCGCGAGGGTTTTTCGGGTCGGGTTGTACTATCGATTTTTTTTGTCTGAATAGCTTTTTGAGTATCCGGAAGCGAAAGTGTAAATGTTCCATCGTGAGCGATCTCTTTTTTGAATTTCTTTGATGTGTCTTTACTTTGTATACTTATAAAAAAGATCAGGGCCACTATTAAAATGAGTAAGCTGGACGCTACAGCTATTAACGGTTTTGAGTTTGGGGGTTTTGGGGTGGACCTTGGGGCTTCGGAAAGATTCGGTTCTGATTGGAACGATGCTAATATATCCTCACAATCCCGATGTGTTTGACGTTTGAAGACAGCCATCAGAGCGTCATCAAGATCGGCAATGTCTGAATAACGTTTAGTTTTATCCGTCTGGAGACATTTTTCTATGATACTTGCAAGCGAGTGTGGTATTGTCAGTCCCATGCTTCCGATCGGTTTATAATACCCTTTTGATTTTTTTTGCACCAGATCCACCAGCAGTTTCTGTGGAAACGTTTTTACACCGGAGATCATTTCATAGAGGACTGCACCAAGAGCATAAATATCGGATCGCTGATCAAGTTTTTCGCCGCTTAGCTGTTCGGGACTGAGGTATGCGAAGGTCCCCATAATTTTGGAACCAACAGTATGAATGCTTACTTCACTGGGCCGTGCGATACCAAAATCAGCAAGTTTAACAATACCTTTGGTGCTAATCAGGATATTGGCTGGTTTAAGGTCACGGTGAATCAGTCGATCATAGACTTTCCCATAGAGGGTCATGTCTTGATTGTATGCAAATCTAAGTGCGATGCAGAGCATATGTGCGACTGATATTGCCAATGGGATACTGAGTATGGTGTTGCTTTCGAGGAGGTCTTTAAGTGATGGCCCATCGACAAATTCCATTTCGATATAGGGTATTGTGTTCCAGTATCCCATGTAGTAAATATCAACTATGTTGGGGTGGCGGAGATTTGCGGAGATTTTAGCTTCCATCTCCAGGCGGCCCTTCGACTCTTCAGTATACCCTGGCTTGAGGATCTTAATTGCGCGCACTACTTCAAGTTGCTCATGCCAGACTTTATAAACGTTTGCCATACCTCCGGCAGCAATAAGCTCAATAACTCTGCAGTGCCCGATGCGGTCTGCGGACTGGAGCATGTGCTCTCTGGATAACAAACTCAAGTCGCTGGGTGTTTTTCCTGAAGGATCAGTCAAAGGCGTATTCATGAGATAAGAGACCTTCCAGACAAGATGTAATAATGCAAAATAGTACTTTTCAAACTGCAAAAAAAGAGTTTTATTTTCCCTTTACTGTAATTATCCGCCAGAGAAACCCACTTTTATGTGTAAATTCTCCGTTTCTGTCTTTTGAAATATATCCGTTCATCAGGTACTTTTAAGATCAGTGGGCACATGTTATTTTCTGCAATCAGGACGGTTTCCAATTTTAAAACAGGGTAGATGATGCAACAGAACCATTTTTTACAGCGTACAGTTACCTGCGGTGAATTAACTCATGCGGATGCTGGTAAGGAAGTGGTACTCAACGGATGGGTACATAACTGGAGAAACCATGGCGGGATAATTTTTATAGATCTCAGGGATCGTTTTGGTATAACTCAGATTGTTTTTAACCCGGCTATTTCTCAGGAACTTGCTGAAAAAGCGGCTGGACTTCGCCATGAGTTTGTTGTTTCGATAACAGGAACAGTTATTTTGCGCCCCGAATCAATGTTTAACCCCAAAATGCCTACAGGTCAGATTGAAATTACAGCAAGTGCACTTTCAATTCTCAATTCGGCTGCAACACCGCCACTTCATATAAACGACCCGGATGCATCAGAGTCTGAGGAACTTCGATTTATTTACCGGTATCTTGATTTAAGGCGGCCTGTTTTACAGAATAATATCATTTTCAGGCATAAAGTGACTGCTGAAGTACGTAAATACTTATGGACTAATAATTTTTTAGAAATTGAAACCCCGATACTGATGAAAAGTACTCCGGAAGGAGCACGTGATTTTCTGGTTCCCAGTCGCATGAATAAAGGAAGATTTTATGCATTGCCACAGTCACCTCAAACGTATAAACAGATTTTAATGGTTGCAGGTTTTGATCGATACTTTCAGATCGCGCGATGTTTCAGAGATGAAGATCTGAGAGCTGACAGACAACTGGAATTCACTCAGATCGATACCGAACTTTCATTTATCACAGAAGAGGATATCTATCGGGTATTTGAAGGTATGATGGTAGAGCTTTTCAAAAATTGTCTGGGAATTTCGCTTAGCACTCCGTTTCCAAAAATGAGTTATCATGAGGCATTTCACACGTACGGGTCAGATAAGCCAGATATCAGATTTGGTCTTACCATAAAAGATGTAACATCAGTATTTCAGAATTCAGAATTTAAAGTTTTTAAATCTACAATTGAAGCCAATGGAAAAATAGGAGCGATCGCTGTTGCGGACTTTGCGAGCTGTACCAGAAAACAGATTGATAACTTTACTTCGTTAGTGGCAAAATCTGGAGCCGGGGGTCTGGTCTGGCTGCGAGTGAATGACACTGGTGTTGAAGGTCCGATTCAAAAATTTTTGTCACATGAAGAGATTGCCAGGTTGCTTGAACTTACAGAGACAAAATCTGGAGATATGATTTTCATGGTTGCAGCAGACGAGAAGGTGTGTTTTACTTCTCTTGGGCAGCTTCGGTTGGAGCTGGCATCAGTTCGAAATCTTATCAATAAGGATGAGTTTAAGTTTTTGTGGGTTACAGATTTTCCCATGTTTGAATTTAGCGAGGAGGAACAGCGGTATGTTTCTGTTCATCATCCATTTACCTCACCCCGGCTTGATGAACTGGATCTGTTTCTTTCCGATGAATATTTTAAAACTCGTGCGCGGGCGTATGACCTTGTATTGAATGGTTTTGAGTTAGGGGGGGGGAGTATCAGGATACATGATAGTCTGGTACAGAAGAGGGTATTTGAGTTACTTGGGATCTCAGAGTTGGAAGCTGAAGAAAAATTCGGTTTTCTTTTAAAAGCACTTTCTTTTGGAGCGCCCCCACATGGCGGGATCGCTTTCGGACTTGATCGCCTTGTGATGGTGATGCTGAAATTGGATAGTATCAGGGATACGATTCCGTTTCCCAAGACGACTGCTGGTATTTCACTTATGGATAACGCTCCCGACCGGGTTGCGAGAAAACAGCTGGATGAACTTGGAATTCAGCTGCAGGAAAAGTATAATTCTTAAATAAATGTTGAGATAAAGCATCGTTATAATCACTTTGTATTTAAAAACTATTATATTAGAACAATTATAACTATTTCCGCAAACTATTTTTACGGATATTTAAGGAACGTAATAAATTACTTGACTATGTACTTACGGAACCAGTAAAATAAACAGGAGGTTTTTAATGACGAGATTTTTCAAATATTCTCGCGTTTTTCTTATCTGTACCATATTCATTTCCAGTGTGCTTGTAGGTTGTTCTCCAAAACCCAGCAACGAAGAGATGGGTAAACTGGAACAGGCCAGAGCTGCTGCTGAGAGTGCAGAAAAGAAGCTCCATGAACTCCGTCAGGAAAGAATGCTACTTGAAAGCGAACTTCAAGGTAAGGAAAGTGAACTTCAGGAAACCGAACAGGGGAATGCTGAGATCACCCAATAAGTTTAGTTCCATTTTTGAAAATTATAACTACCTGCTTTTTTGCTGCGGTATAGTTATTCTGCTGAGTTTTTTAATCAATGCTGAGGATATTAAAAAATCCGCTCGTGGTTTTGCTTTAGATACTATACAGCAGCGTGAAATGGCAGCCAGAGAGCAGATTGCCCTTGAACAGGCTAAAATAGGAAATTTAAAACAGGATCTTCAGGCCTGCACAGGAAAACTTACAGATGCATTAAATGAAAGGTACAGGTTACTCAACACTGATAAACACGGGTATGACTCAGTAAATAGTAGCCTCGACAGCATTGCTTTTTATCTGGAAAATTTTTTATTTGCAGGCGTTGTCGACATTTCTGATAATATCAGGACTATTGATTCGCTTTATAGTTATGCAGGCAGGCTGAAGGCGACTACCAGGTTTATCCGTCTAAGAACTGTGGCAAAAAAAATCCAGGTTATTGAAGATTTGTACCTGAAAATTTCAGAGGCTTACACCAGGTTACAGCGGGAGATTTCATCTGCAGATTCTTCGGGCATCGGAACTTTGGATGCTGTGGAAGAACCTGCTATGGTTTCGGCTGTTGATTCTGGAAAACCTTCGGATCTGGCAGATATCTGGATTGTCAGTACCGATAGTAGTACCAGTGAGTCACTTTTCAAAATTGCCGGATATGATCAGGTGTATGGAGACCCGTATAAATGGCGAAAGTTATACCTTGCGAACAAGGAGCTTATAGATAAAAATTATGAAAAATTCCAGAAAAATAAAAAAACAGACGTTTCCATCAATCCTCAGGATATTCTGTTTCCAGGGCAGGTTCTGCGAATCCCCAGATAGTTTTTAAACTGTTTTAAGTTTTTTTGAGTATCGCCAATAGTGAGAAATCAAAAAAATGCGTGTGTTTTGACATTATGCTTTATTCTTCATACTGAATATATATATTTATATAGTTCTGGTTGTTTTCCCTGAAAGATGAATAATTGTTGTAGTATTTTTTGATTATGAAATCAAGATGGATAAAGTAAGAAGAAAAAAGGTCTGAAGAAAAGAGTGTGATTGGTTTTCCAATTTATGGGTAAAAAAAATTCAGCGGGTAGTTCAAAGGATACAAAGAGTATTAGAGTGCTTCAGATAGGAAAGAAGCATCGCATAAAGATATCCTCAATTCTTACCGCCCAGCTTTTGGTTTTAATAGGGACAATTGCGGGAATTGTTTTACTGTTTCCCTATACTGTTACAGTGGAGTCATTTAATCTTCCAAAACTTGGGGAAGCTGCGAATGAAACAATTATTGCACCATTTACATTCGATATAGTCCGTTCATATGATGAACTGGAACGTGAGCGAAAAAAAGCTGCTGAAAAGGTATTTCTTGTAGCCGACTACAATCGGGGGATTCGTAAAAATGTACTGGAAAAGTTTTCAACTTTGAGAGTTAAGTTTGAAAAACTTATCGAAAAAAACAGTACTGATACGATGAAAGTAGAGCTAAAAAGTCAACTTTCACGGGAGTTGAGTGAAAACTCGATTACAGAGTTGGTGAAACGTCCATACCTGATTGATGATGCCAAACTTCTTGCTGGTGATATACTGGACAAGGGGTTGTCTGCCACACTTCTTGTTACTTCTGTGGAACGATTATCTGAGTTGCGTTCACTCTATAATACCTCATTTGAACAATACCTGCTTTACGATAAACCGTATGTTACGTTGCGTAAGGACAGTATGGAGAGTGCAATAGCCATTTCTGAACTTCCTGTCAAGGAAATCGCACTTGAACAGGCTGTCAAAGGGCTCAGATCGGAACGCCGCCTTGATGATGCTGCGCTTAATACTATTTATGAACTTCTATTTATATCTCTGAGGCCCAATGTGACCGTTAATGGTGCGGTAACTGCTCAGCGAAAACAGCAGGCGGCTCAGGGTGTGCTGGAGATCAGCGGAAAAGTTATCAACGAGACCGAGATCGTTAGAAAACATCAGGAAGTAACTCCGGAGATTATCCAGAAATTGCGGTCGTTGAGGCTGGCGATGGATAGAATGGAAAATGTAAGGGAAAACCGGAAGGTTATGTTTGGTAACATCGGAAGGTTGCTCATTGTATTGCTTCCTCTGATTTTTGTAGCAGTGTATATTGTACGTTTCGAAAAATCAGTTTGTCAGAACCCCAAACACACAACAGCATTTGCACTGCTTTTTATTCTGCAATTAGCACTGATCCGTCTGGGTCTATTGATTTCACCGCGTCTGATTGATGGTTTACAGGAGATAACAACGGTTATTCCTGAGTATCTGATTCCGATTGCAGTTGGTTCACTTCTGGCTTCGATACTGTTCAATCTCCAGTTAAGTTTGATACTGACTCTTTACATAAGTATGTTCTTTGCTGTGGTGATGGGATTTAATCAATTCTTTTTTATTTATTCTTTGTTAGGTGGAACGCTTGCAGGATTTCTTGGAAGAAACATTCGGTACAGGTGGCATTTTTTTCAGATAATTCCTCCTGTGGTCTTGATTTGCATTATTGTAATTACCCTGTGGCATATAACAGGGTTCAAAATGTATCCATCGGCGATGTTTCAGAACTTTGGTATTTCTCTTATCAGTGTAATTATTTCGGTTTTTCTGGCGATGACATTTACACCTGTTTTTGAGCATCTCTTTGATATCACGACGGATATGACGCTTGTTGAGTTATCAGACATGAATCATCCGATTCTGAAACGATTATCAATAGAGGCTGCAGGTACATATAATCACAGTGTTCTGGTTGGAAATTTAGCTGAATCAGCCGCTCAGAAAATTGGTGCCAATCCACTTCTTGCGCGTGTTGCTTCGTACTATCATGATATTGGTAAAATTGAAAAATCGGATTATTTTGTTGAGAACTGTCTCGCGATTGATAAGAATCGGCACAATAAGCTGGCTCCGTCAATGAGTGCTCTTATTATCTGTTCGCATGTAAAAGATGGTGTCGAGCTTGCGCGGAAACACAGGGTTCCCAAGGTAATTCAGGACATGATTCTACAGCATCATGGTACAAGTACGGTTTCATTTTTTTATGAGAAAGCGCGGGAACTGGATCCTCATAAACAGGTGCAGGAGCAGGATTTTAAATATCCGGGTCCTTTGCCGCAGACAAAAGAGGCTGCAATAATAATGCTTGCTGATTCGGTTGAAGCTGCATCACGGAGTCTGGGAACAAGTTCACCAAAACTGTTAAGAGATCTTGTTAAGAAGATTATCCGGGATAAATTTATCTCTGCTCAACTGGATCAGAGTGATTTGACATTGAGAGACCTTGATGATATTGTTGAAGGGTTCATGCCTGTCCTTCAGGGAATATTTCACTCCAGAATCGAGTATCCATCAAAGGATAAAGGAGCTTAGTGATGGCAAAAAAGGGAACTGGTCTTGTAAGAAAACATTTCTTTATCGATAAAAAGTTCCAGGGTCGCTATATGCTTACATTTTTGATTCCAATGTTCATAATGCTCACTTTTATGCTTGGAATTCTTTATCTGGCGTCTCAGACAATTATTCAAAGTACTATTCGTACTTTAAAGCAAAATCTGGATTCACAGATTGTAACGCAGTTGCAGGATTCAAGGGAACCGGCTCCCGAGCAATACAAAGCTGTTATTGAGGGAATTACTGAGTATATAAGAACTTTTTCTGACAGCAAAGATTATCAGAAGAATCTTCTATCTGCACTGCTGCTGGTTGTCGGTGGGGGGTTGCTGCTGGTCATTGTTCAGATCGTGCTTCTGACGATTTTCTTTTCGCATAAAGTAGCCGGGCCGATCTACCGGTTTGAGAAGGCATGTAACAGCATGATTGAAGGTGATTACACAAAAGAGATAAAATTACGTAAAGGGGATGAGATGCAGAATCTTGCAGACTTGCTAAACGAGGCAATGAGAGTATCCCGTGAACGTATTAAAACTCTGATAGATACAGATAACAGAGAAAAAAGAGAAGAAATTGTATCAAAATTAGAAATTTAACTTGACTATGATTTTTAAATAATGTAATTTATTACCACTTTAAGGAACAATATGAAAAACATCTTTTCATCAGCACAACTTAAGATCTTTGGAATCAGTCTGTTAGTACTTGTTATAGGATATGTTTGTCTTGCTCAGGGACCTGCTGATAATCCTGTTTCGAAAACACTTGCGCCGTTGCTTATCGTTGGTGTATATTGTGTGCTCATTCCGGTGATCTTCTTTTTAAAAGATAAAAAGGAAGTTACAACAGAAAAAAAAACGGGCGTTTAGCTCAGCTGGTATAGAGCACCTGCCTTACAAGCAGGTGGTCGGGGGTTCGAATCCCTCAACGCCCATGTTGAAATTTAAATTATGTAAGGACTGGTAGTTCAGTTGGTTAGAACGCTGGCCTGTCAAGCCAGAGGTCGCGAGTTCGAGCCTCGTCCGGTCCGCCATTTTAAAGCCTGCTCTTTGGAGCGGGCTTTTTTTTTGTCTGGAACAGTTCGTATATACATTTTTTCCTACAGACTACAAATTTATTAAACATTTCCAGATGTAATTTCTACAAAGATTTGTGAATGTTTAAAGTAGTACTGGGTAAAAGTTTATAAAGTGTTTACGTTATCTATTATATTCAGAATGGAACAACGAAATTTCTTTAAAAGAACCGGGTGGCTGTTTCACAATAGATACGTGGCACTTGATTCTTGAAAGAGCACTTTAATTGAATTCTGCATTAATCGGGGGGTGTATGCATAAATTAAAAATGACAGCTTTTAATGTCATTTCGACAATGGTAGTTTCCTGTAGTTTTTTTTCTACTGTATTTGCTGAGCTTCCACAGCAGTTTGTTGATTCAACAAACGCGATAATTGATACGTTGCGTAAACGTGAGTGTGTCCTGAAATTATCCGTCCAGGATCAGGCTGCTGGCGGTAAAACGGTTAAAATCAAACAGCTTCGCAACGATTTTGGTTTTGGTGCGTCAATAACCAGAAAATTTTTCAATACAAAAGACAGTACAAAGTATGCAAATACGTTCAAAGACAATTTTGAGTGGGCAACACCAGAAAATGAGATGAAATGGCCTTCAAATGAAGCTGCAGATGACTATCAGGATTTTGAGATAGCCGATTCGCTGGTTTCGTGGTGCGAGAGAAACGATATAAAGGTGAGAGGACACAATCTTTTCTGGAATGAGAGAAGAGAGTGGATGCCATCCTGGTCATTGGAGTTGGGGCCGGCTGATTTCAAAGATGCAATGGCGAGGCGAATTGATGGGGCTGTTGATCATTTTAAAGGAAGGGTAGCCCACTGGGATGTTATTAACGAAATTGTTCATTTCAAGGATCTGGATGGCAAAATGCAAACTACCAGGCCAGGATTGCTGGCTCAGCTTTCTGGTGATGATAAGATATTTTCGTGGATTTTTAAGCGGGCCCGTTCGTTAGATTCCAATGTTCTAATGGGAGTGAATGAGTATAGTGTAATCGAAAAAGCTGCCGATTACAAAGATTACATTGAAGAAATAAAAGATATTGAAGCAAATGGTGGAAAAATTGATGTGGTTGGTCTGGAAGGTCATTTTGGAGATTATGTGGAACGATCCGATTATATGAAGAAAATCGATACTATAGCGAAAGCCCTTCCGGATCAGACACTGTGGTTGACAGAAGTGGATTTTGACCTCCAGTCTTCTTATGAAGAGCGTGCTGACAAGATGGAAGAACTGGTGCGTTCTGCATTTGCCTATCCCCGTATAGGCGGGTTTGTTATGTGGGCATGGTGGGAAGGAAACGCATGGAGAGAAGGGATCAGCAGTTTTCTGGTTGATTCAAGTTTTAACGAAACCGAAATCGGCAAAAGATGGAAAAATCTTCGCAACGCTTGGCGTACCGATACATCTGGGGTCCTCAATTCTGATGGGGAGTTTACATTCCGTGGATTTCATGGAAAGTATGAGGTATCGGTTCAGTTTGCCGATTCACTCTATTGTGATACCATTTATCTGGAGCCCGGTGAGGGAAAAAAATCTGTCACTGCAGGGCTGACATTTGGAACTGGTACCAGAAAAAATGGAAAAAACCACACCATTGGTGAACAGTATTTTTTTAATGGTAAATCTGTTACAATTCCGGGATCATGCAATACACGGGAACTGTTGCTGTATGCTTATACTCTTTCGGGGCGATTAATAAGTAAACAGACTGTGTCACTCAAAAACGGGGTGATCAATCAATCCGCTGTGTTACCTTCAGGAATGCACATCGTTAAACTGGCAACAAAGGGACAGGCTGTTTATCGTGGAATTGAATATAATTTTTAGTTTACAGGAAAGTTTTTGTTGATTTGTGGAAGTTTGGAATAACAATCTTTAAATTATATGCTTTATAACTAAGGAGTGGATCATTATGAAAGGAACGTATTTGAAGACAGCAATGCTTGTTACGGGAATATCAATGATGCTGATGGCTGGTGAAAATGCGAATTTGCTGAAAAATGGTGATTTTGAGATTGCATCATGGACCAGCAGCGGATGGACTCTTGAGGTTAATACGGCTGCAACTGCAGAACGTGTCCTGGATTCAATTTCTGGAACCGCTCATGGGGGGAAAACCTTTTGTCGTATTAATGTAACAAAGGTTACTGAAGAAAACTGGCATGTTCAGTTTAAGGACCCGACATACGCTGTAAAAAAAGGGTACAATTACCATTATTCAATGTGGGCACGGTGTGATGCTGAAAATACAGCCCAAATATCTGTTTATGGTAAGGACAACAGTTACAAGACAAGTTCTACACTGAATCTTACGACCGAGTGGAAGCAATATCATATGGTATACAAAGCGGATGCGGATGGTCCTCAGGCTGTCAACTTTGCTATTGTGGTCGGATATGCAGTTGGAAGCTATGATATTGATGATGTGGTTATAACAGAGAAACCTGATGATGGTAACATTTACTTAAATGGAGACTTTGAGATGGATGGGGCTGGCTGGGGATTCTATGTTCAGGGAGATTCGGGTAAGGCTGAAATGACCATTGAATCAGAAGGTGCGCAGTCGGGATCAAAATTCTGTAGAATTAATGTTACCAGTAAAGCTCAGGAAGATTGGCAGGTTCAGCTTTCTGATGGCTCCTGGACTTCTGAAATGGGTGCTGAATATACATTTACATTTTCTGTCAAATCTGATGTAGAAACAAGTATACAAGTTGCTGTAAATGCTGGGGAATCAAGGGAATATGCATATGTTACCAGCTCCAGTTATTCTTTAGGAACAGAATGGACGGAATATGATTTTTATTTTATGGTTGAAGAAGGTGCAGATTCGCTTGTCGGGAAAGATTCTTTAAATTTTAATTTTTATTGCGGCACAGCTGTTGCCAAGATCGATATTGACAATATTAAACTTGTAAAGGCTCAAACCTCGGTAAAAAAACCTCTTGCACAATTGAATAAAGCTTCGTCACACTTCGAAGTCAATATTTTACCATCTCATTTGCAATGCGGATTGCCTTCAGGTGCTCTGATTAATAGAATCAGTATTCATGACCTTCAGGGTAAAGTATTCTACAATAAATATATTGGAGATATAGTGACTGGTAATTACAATATTCCACGCCCATCAAGTGGCTCCTGGATTATTAAAGTTGATGCCGATCGCTCTAATATGAGCAGATCGATTGTCATTCCATAATTGCTGTGTTTCACGATACATCAGATTAAAAAACGCATCCTTTGAGATGCGTTTTTTTTGCAGGAAAAAACCTTATCGTACAGATGCCCGGCCGAACGTCTCTACCGGGCGGCGGGATTTTTTTTGCGGTATTTGTTTCAAATTCATTATAAACCATTAGACTTAATAAACCATTAAAAACTATTTTAACAACTCTTCGGAAATAATAGTTACGATCAAAATTGTACGAACCGGGAAAATTGCTGGATGACCAATCACTGTTTTAAAACCATATCTGTCATGCTTTGTGTCGCGGCTTTATTACATGGAGATAAGTTTGTAAGCGAGCCTTATGCTATCGATGCCGGGTTTTCATACCATGTCTTAAACAATAAACTTACAGAGGTAATTCAGGTCCCTACCTTTGGCATCCATTGCAGCTTTCCTGTTGGGATTGAGAGAACATCAATCAGTTTTGCCGCTGAGTATGGAAAAGTAAAAAAAACAGAAAAGGTCATGCATACCGGTATAATACTTACAAATATCTCTCTGGGATATACATTTTCATTCTGCAGGGACGTTCTTTCTTTGACACCAATGATTTCAATCGAGAACTGTGCTCTTCATCTCTTTAAGTCAGGAAAAGTTGATGATTTTGTTATTATAGCAAACTGGGAAAACGAATTTGGAACAGGTGTCGGTTGTGAGCTTGGGTATCGCTGGAAACTAATGACGATAACAGTTCAACAAAAGTTCTCAACAATTTTTGCAGGAAATCCGGCTTATATATACTCTTGTGGAGTCAGATCCGGTATCGAGTTTCGTAAAAAAGGAACTATACGTCATGAGTAGTGTTACAAGAGCCTGGTTTAAAGGTATTAAGAGTAGTTTTCTCCGCAAATACTTTTATAAAAGAGGTTTCTCAAAGGTGCTTCTGAAAAAAAATATCTGGATATTTTTTATTTTATATCTGGCGTTTTCAATATATTCCAATGAAATTGCCACAAAATCTTCATCGGTTCTTCTACTTGATGGTGTCAATTTTCGGGAATATTCACTGGAGCATTCGAGTGACCTTTTAAGCTTATACAAGAGGCCGCTGTTGTTTTATGTCGATACATCAGAGTCCAGTTCAGAAAAGAATATTGAACGTAAACCAATTGTATCGATGCATGCTGATCTGAGTTCCGAGACGGGGGAACCGTTGTTTCTACGCTTGATAGGTGGAGACTCTCCCAACAGAGAACATGGCACGTATGGAAATGTTACAGTCGACATACCCCGAATTGGTGCGCAACTCTCCGGAATCTATAATCACCTCGGAATGTATGCAGACGCGATTGAACAGTTTTGTGCGAATTACGAGCATGCACGTGGCCATTACCTGCCTTACAGGGACATAGGACATTATGGTGTAGCAGAATATATTACCGGGCAGATGAAACTATCGGTCAGAAACGTGGTGTCAAAAACTGTTTTCAATCGGTATGGTGAATGGGTTACTATTCCGGGGTTGTATAACCCCTTATACAAGAGTGGAAATGCGCTTAATCAAAGTTTGATTCTACCTTTATTGAACAGCCAGTTCTCTGTTTCGGGAATGATCGATCGACGGGCTATTTACAACGATCATATCAATTCAATAAAAAAAACGTACTATAGTGTCAACCCGCAATATAAGAAAACAGTATTCTCTGATGATACCCTTACTGCCAGAGCACTTTTCTCAAATGAGAAGGTAAAGGGGCACAGGGCTGGACTTGAATATAAGCATACAGCAGAAACGTATAACGTATCGGTATCAGGAGGGCTTTGGAGTTCGATTAAACCTGATGCAAATGTTGCGGTTACTGTACCTTTTTTTGACAGCAGTGATGTATCTGTCATGTATTCTCTGGTATACATACCGGAAGAACGACCTGTCACTCAGATTACACCGAAGCATACTGTGACAACTCACATCAAACCTTTCAATTACAATGAGGTACGATTGTCCGCCAGTTTGCGTAAATGTCTGAAGTTACCTCTGACCCTGGAGTTATGGACTGATTATAAATCATCATATCAGTCATATTCGATCGATACTGCAGCATCAGTTCTTTCGACAAAATTTATTGATTCAGAGGAGATGCTCTTTCTCAGTGGAGGAGCTCTGAGGATGGCGTTTTCATTTGAATCAATACACTTAAATCTCTGGAGTAGTGGAAATATTATTTTTAAGGGCGTACCGTTTGAATATGTACCATACGAGTGTGGTCTGGGATTTACACACTGTTTCAGAGGTACAAACACATTGCAAACCGATTTTAATCTTACATTACGCGGGCCGGTTCAGTGGAACGCACAATATTCTGGAAAAGATACGACACGCAGTTCCTCACGTCTTCTTTTCTGTGATATCGGTTTAAAAATTCCTTTCATATTACCGATACTTTCCTCTCATGTTTCTCCGGAACTGGTCATTAAAGCCGGGCCAATCTGTCTGTGTCCTGCAAAAAGAGCACGATATCATCCGTTTGGAACTGAAATCGGACCGCTGATTGCCGTTTCATTAACAGGTAATATTTATTAAGCAAGTTTAAAGCCGTCTTTAACAGCGGTAAATTCCGTGTGTTTGTTCGCTTGTTGAAGCGGTGGCCTGACGAAGGGTGGATATCCTTCAATAATTGACCCGAGTAGCGCTTTGAGAATTGCTATGCCAGAAATTCCGGGAATAGATGGTTTATTGGCAAGTATCTTTTGCAGGATAGTTTCAGAGAGAGCATAATTATCAGATGATACTGCGTTTTCGAGTTCAAGATATATCTTTGGAGCAATATTTGGTAAACCGCAGATAAATCCTTTCCCACCATGTCTGTATGTTTCAATAATGGATTTTTCATTACCCGTAAAGTACTGTGGTGTGTATGCGGCTAGTTCTATTGTATCGGAAGAGTCTTTTAAACCACAGTGGGGGACCTGTTCGAGGATCTCTCTGGTTATTCTGTTTCCGGTATGCGAGGGAAAATTATAGAAATACAGTGGAGCGGTGCATTTTGATGCTACAAGAGAAAAATATTCTACAAGCCCCCGATCAGGAGCGTTACTGTAATAAAACGGGGGGAGACAACACACACCATCTATTCCATAACGCAATGATTTTTCAAGGAGTAACATCGTATTACCAATACCATCGCTTCCGACCTGAAATAGTATTGCACCTGGAAAATATCTGCATGCAAGGCTGCATATCCTGACACGTTCTTCAATGGTAAGGGAAAAAAACTCTCCTGTAGTGCCTCCGACAAGTATTTTTTTTGCGCCATTGGTGTATAGCCACTCTATGTGTCTGATAAATGCCTGCTGGTCAATGGTGTTATTCCCTGTAAATGGCGTAGGTACAGGCACGATCATTCCGTCTATCGATATCAAGTTCAAATTTTCTGTAAGTGATTGCAGGTGTGGAAATAATTCTTCAGACACGGCTGTGAGGTGAATCTCATAATCATTGTGACAGTAGCAGGTGATATCTGACCAGTTTTTGCTCTCTGCGCCATACTGAACAAATTCTTTGAGATTGCTGTTAAGAAAAACGGTAACAGCCTTTTCATAGGTAAATCCATATTGCCCGATATCGCGCTCGACCCGTGATTTCAATTGCGTTTTAAGGTCTGCATCGATAAAAATAGATAAGTCAAACAGATGATGAAATTCCTGGTAGGTTGAGATTTCGCCTTCAACTATTATATATTTTTCCGGAACATATTCTGTAAATGAGCCAGTATCACCTGTCGTGCGATCATAAACAGGGACAGATATATTCTGTCCGGTTTTTAGTAATTTCAGATGATGCTCAATAAGATCAATCATGTTTGCGTCCGGGTGAGGACCAAATATATTCCGTTCGTTTCTCATCTGTCTTGATGTCTTGTAGTTATCAAGAGACAGGATAGTGCTTCCTCTGAGACTGTTTTTCAGGCGGTGTGCGAAGGTTGTTTTGCCACATCCACCCGGTCCTCCGATTGCTATGAGCGTTGGAGTTTTCCTGTCTCTGAATTTTGATTTGATTAATGAATTTATCACCAGATCGGTACGAACATTTTCTTTTATATCGACATGTTTTTTTGCTGCTGGAAGTTTTTTGGCCGTTATTTTCATTAAAAAAGATTCCATTTATAACTGTGTAAATCAAAATTGAGAAATAAAATACAATATCGGGAAACATAATAAGTTACAATTTCATTGCTATCACTACGATAATCCTTTTATTTTCATTGAGATGATAGGTAAGAGAATATTAAACATTTTGAGTAACTATTCAGGTAGTATACCTTTTACCGGTTTTTCGCCCTCCGCAGGGGAACCTGGAGGACATAAATCCCATGCAGCACGTCTTTAAGTCCCCCTGCGGGCCCCTGCGGGGGATTTAAGGGGCGTACCTGAATAGTTACCATTTTGAATTAGTTTCATGTTTTAATCTTTTTAATTGGATTTTTTTATGGAGACGCTATGAAGGTATTAATTACTGGTGGATCAGGGTTTTTAGGTATAAACATGATCCGGAAGCTCATGGAGCATAACATTTCTGAAATTGTTGTTCTTGATCTGGTCGATTTTGATTACCCTGAAGCGTCAAAGATACAATTTATCAAGGGAGATATTCGCGATAAAAGTGTTGTTCGTGAAGCGATGCAGGGGATTACCCACGTAATCCATACTGCCGCAGCATTACCACTTTACAAAAAAAACGATATTATGACTACAGACGTTGATGGGACCCGCAATCTTGTTGATGCTGCTTTTACTGCAAAGGTAGAACGATTCATACATGTATCCTCAACAGCAGTCTATGGTATTCCCGACCATCATCCCCTGAGAGAAGATGATAAGCTAAGTGGGGTAGGGCCTTATGGGAATGCAAAGATTTTTGCCGAAGAGGTTTGTCTGGAATACAGGAAAAAGGGAATGATCGTACCGATCGTGCGTCCCAAATCGTTCATTGGTCCTGAACGTCTGGGCGTTTTTGCACTTTTATATGACTGGGCTAAGGATGGACATAACTTTCCAATGATCGGCTCTGGCAATAACAGGTATCAGTTGCTGGATGTAGAGGATCTTGCCGATTCCATCTGGCTGTGTATGACAAAAGATGGCAAAAAAGTTAATGATACATTTAATATCGGAGCAAAAGAGTTCACGACAATGAAAGAGGATTATCAGGCAGTACTGGATTATGCGGGTCACAATAAAAAGATTATTGGTTTTCCGGCATCACCCGCTATATGGGCACTTAGAATCCTTGAGTTTTTGCATCTGTCACCTTTGTATAAATGGGTATACGAGACTGCGTGTGAGGATTCTTTTGTTTCAATAGAAAAAGCTGAGAATATTCTTGGTTTTCAGCCAAAGTATTCAAATAAAGATGCGTTAATAAGGAATTTTAAATGGTATCTTGAAAATATTGAAAAATTCAAACATTCATCAGGCGTTTCGCACCGGGTTCCATGGAAACAGGGAATTTTGAGCGTTTTAAAGGTTTTATTTTAGTTGAGATTCATCCTTTTAACACCTGATTTATTCGATAGTTTCGTGGGCTTTTACTTGCTAAGTATTTGCACGGATGCTATCTTCTAACGTAAGAAACACTGTTTAGTTTTACTATTAATGATTTCTGATGGTGAGGTAATTTTTCACAGGAAACAGAAATCAGTATGGGATTAAGGAATCACTCGAATGTCTAAAAGGTTACTGGATGGTATAAGCTCTCCTGCTGATGTGAAGAAACTTCAAATCACTCAATTGCCTCAGCTTGCTGCGGAGATTCGGGAAATGATGATTGAAACGGTCAGTAAGTGCGGAGGGCATCTGGCTCCTAGTCTGGGTACTGTTGAGCTTACCATTGCATTGCATTACTGTTATGACAGTCCTGATGATAAAATTATCTGGGATGTGGGACATCAGGCATATACCCATAAAATTCTAACAGGTAGAAAAGACGTTTTCCATACATTGAGGCAGCACAACGGGATAAGTGGTTTTCCTAAAAAAACAGAAAGTCCTCATGATGCGTTGACGGTCGGTCATGCATCAACTTCAATCAGTGCCGGGTTAGGGATGGCTGAAGCGAATGTGCTGCAGGGGAAAAATAACAGTGTAATAGCAGTTATTGGTGATGGCGCATTGAGCGGCGGTTTGGCATTTGAGGGGCTCAACAACCTCGGGTCAAGCAAATCATCTATGACGGTGATTCTTAACGATAATGAAATGTCAATATCACATAATGTCGGTGCTTTGTCACATTATCTGACAAGAGTTTTGACAGACAAACGTTACAACAGAATAAAAAAAGAGATATGGAATAGATTAAGCGGCTCAAACGTTGGAAAAAGTATCTTAAACGTGGTCAGCAGCATCGATTATGCAGTAAAACATATCGTGATTCCCGGAAAATTGTTTGAAGATCTGGGATTACGTTATTTTGGTCCTGTTGATGGGCATAACATAGCCGGGTTGGTTGAAATATTCACATCGATAAAAGCATTACCCGATTCGAGAGTGTTGATACATATTGTCACAAAAAAGGGAAAAGGATACAGCTTTGCCGAATGTGATGCTACAAAGTATCATGGTATTTCCAGCTTTTCGCGGGAAACCGGTGACGTTATAAAGTTTCCGGCCGTTGCCCCCACCTACAGTGATGTGTTTGGAAAGACAATCGTGGATCTTGGAAGAACACATAAAGATATTGTAGCCATTACAGCTGCCATGCGGGATGGAACTAAACTTGTTGAATTTAGTAAAGAGTTTCCAGATCGTTTTTTTGATGTTGGAATTGCAGAGTCGCATGCTGTAACTTTTGCAGCCGGTCTGGCTCTTAAAGGAATGCGGCCGGTTGTTGCCTTGTACTCAACTTTTGCGCAGCGTGCATATGATCAGATTTTACATGATATTGCAATAGAAAAATTACCTGTTATTTTTTGTCTCGATAGAGCCGGACTTGTCGGGGA
Organism: Chitinispirillaceae bacterium; assembly: GCA_016929595.1. Classification (GTDB taxonomy): domain Bacteria; phylum Fibrobacterota; class Chitinivibrionia; order Chitinivibrionales; family Chitinispirillaceae; genus JAFGIN01. The sequence goes on along the minus strand of JAFGIN010000054.1, from coordinate 32,227 downwards.
TGATGGACCAACGCATCATGGGGTTTTTGATCTGTCCTTTTTGCGTTCGGTTCCCGGAGCTGTATTAATGGCTCCAAGAGATGAAGCTGAACTCAAAAATATGTTATTTACTGCGGTGAAATATACCGGTGGGCCGGTATTTATTCGTTATCCCCGGGGGTGTGGGGCCGGGGTACCGATAGATACTGAATACAAAGAGATTGCTATCGGTATTCCAGAGATCCTGCGTGAAGGCTGCGGGGTAGCGGTTATTTCAATAGGTGATTGTATCAGCCGGGCGGATGCCGTGTGTAAAATACTTGAAGGTGAAGGGCACTCACCTAAACTGATCGATGCCCGTTTTGCCAAACCTCTTGATACAAAATTTTATAATGAGCTATTCAGTAATTTTGATCTGATTATTACTATCGAGAATAACTCCAGATGTGGTGGATTCGGAAGTGCTGTTCTTGAATGTGCTCACATGGCAAATGTAGAGGTGTTGCCTCGTATCATGATTTTTGGTTTCCCCGATGAATTTGTCAATCATGGCAATAAAGATCTGCTGCTTCGTGATTATGGTCTTGATGCTGATAGTATCGCAAAAGAGGTGTTAAAGGTGATTGGCACTGAGACGCAATTGAAAAATGTATTAAAATGATATACTGCTAAGAAACGAGCCTCAGTACCGATGCTCTTGACAAATTTGCCTGTGCCATCATGGAGAGTGAAGACTGGTTTCTGATGCTCAGGTTCATTGCTTTGATCATCTCCATTCCTGTATCGCAGGCGGTAATTCCCGAATAGATAGTTTGTCCGGCATATCTGCTTCTTTCATTGATATTGATGAATGCGTTTACGCTTCTTTGGTAAACACTTACTTTTGAAATAAATGATGCTGCTTTGTTAAGTTCTGTCTGCAGAGCCTGTGATTCTGTTTCGTAAGTTGTAGTTCCAAGGGTGAGCCCGTCTATATCGGGGATCTGTTTATCTGTAAAGTATAGCGCAAGCGTTTCATCCGGATCTGAAGGGTTAATCGGTGCGTGGGCAAACGGAGTATCTCCCGAAACATCAATCACCAGTTTTCCATCAAGCCAGGTATTGTCCAGAACAGATCTAACCTGCCGGAGTATTTGTGAAAATTCGACTTTTATAGCTTCCTTTTCATCCTCAGTAGTACTGTCGCTGTAATAACTGTCAATCAGATTTCTAGCGGAGGTCAGATCATCAAAAATATAGGTGCCGGCAGTTTCAGCGATCTCTGTTCTGGAAAGAGCTTCATTGAGTTTTGAGTGTACGTCCTGGTGTATCGAATCCGATTGTTTCAGTCTGGCTGCATTGAAGTAATCAGGAATGTTGTCAGACGGTTGTTCGACTCTCTTGCCGCTGGCAAGGCGAAGCAGGGACAGACCAAGATTATTTTCATTTCTTTTGTAGAATGAAGTCAAATGGCCATAAGTAACCGTAAGTGATGCTCCGGTAATCATAGTGCACCTCCCTTTGATGTTATGAATCTGTGCGGTAGCAGAAACGCTTCCCCTCATTTCTACTGCAGCGTATACAACTGTTTTACATCATCACATCCGGTCATATAGTTTGGTTATTGAACTCCTGAGCAATTGCGCCTGGGCCATCATTGCAATAGATGCCTCCTGTCGAATCTGAAGATCGGTTTTTCTGTTCAATTCTGAGATTTCATCGATATCAGAAATAAATGAAATCGCTGACTCTTTACTTTGAATTATTGTATCAGAAATCCTGATCTGTCTATCAATCGATCTGTCGTACGATGTTGCTTTGGAAAGATAGTTAGTTGCTGCTGTTAGTTGGTTGTTTATTATTTCAAGATCAGCATCTCTGTTATCGGCTGTTTGAGTTTCGTTGCCTACGACAAAACCAGTCAGTGTCGGAGTAGATGGGTTAGCTATATCAGTCGCTTCAAATGCAATAGAAAGTGATCCTGTACCATTTGGGTCAATTTTTATGCTGTCAAGAGTTGCTGCACTATAAACTGATGTACCATTGTATTTGTTGTCTGCGATATAGTTTGTCAGGCTAGTTTTAAGGATGCTGAATTTTGATTCAATTTCACTCCTTGCCGCATTGTCATCTTCGCTGTCTGATGTGTTATAATATGCGGTGACAAGATCTTTAAGTTCTGTTAAATCTTCATAAACTGTATTTCCAACTTCAGATGCAATAGCGGTGATTCCCTTGGCAATTGTCAGGTTTTCTTTAATTGACTGGTAACCGTCAATGTCATTCTGCATCTGATTGATGCGGATGAATCCTGTAAAATTATCACTGGGTTTTGAGAACTTTTTTCCGGTAGCAATTCTGCTTAAAGTATCTGATAGCAGTTGATTGTTAATGTTGTACGCTGATGCAAGACGAATTGATGAATAATCGATTCCACCAATCATAAAACCTCCCTTGTGTGTTGTATTTTTAACAGACTGCAGGGCTTCCCCTCCCTGAGACTGCCAATCGTTCACTATATGTTATAATAGTAAAGGTTTATTGCACTTCAACCTCCTTCGTAGTAGATTTAAAAAATTATCCTCTAAGTCAAAACTGGATTTAAAAAGAACCGGTTTTATAATTATACCGAAGTAAGAATTTTTAACTGTCCCATAATACAATGCACCGGTTTTTACTTCGGTGTCGGTGTCGGTATCGGTATCGGTATTGGTGTCGGTATCGGTATCGGTATCGGTATCGGTATCGGCATCGGCATCGGTATCGGTATCGAAAAACACAGTAATTAAGGATCGATCGCGATTCCGACAGCGTTCCCGATAACTGCTATCGAATGAAGTACGGATAATTATGAGACTGTTAAGGATTGCGCAATTGGAAAGTGAATAATGACTTCGACGTACAAATTGACTGAGAAATGAAGAATAGATGCGATTATTGCAGATCATTACTGACCTCCCTTGTGTACATCCGATCAGCATTATAATCAGTGCTTCCCCTACTGATGATAATGTTTTCAGGTAAGTATGTTACAACTCACCCTTTTATCATATCGGTATAAAATGAGGAAACTTTAGGTGTTTTTTTGACAGGTTCAAAAAAAAGAAAGTGATGAGAGATAGGTAATATCTTTAAATATGCACTATCTCTGATAAAAACGTTGGCTATAGTGCCAACATATTATTGATTATTTAAAAAATAAATAGCTCTTTTTTTTAATTATGGTGGTAACTTAAGCTTACATAAATTCAGAAATGATCAAAAAACTGCGGAGGTTAGTAATGCTGACAGATTATGTAAAGGCAAGGGGTTTGAAATGCAGTTCATTTTCCACTCCCACAGGTGCTACGGAGATCTTTTTTACCGCGACAGCGTCCGATGGTATATCCTTCGATGAGGCAGCTGAGGAACTTGCTAACAGTTATTCTGCAGCTCTGGCAGAAAATGGTCTTGATGAAACAACTCTTCAGTTTACCCGTTTTTATTTTAGTGATATTGTGAATGATTATCAGTTTTTGATGCAATCCAGGCTCTATGGAATGCTCAAAGACGGAGCGGTATCATGCATACAGCAGGCACCTCTGGCCGGTGGGCAATTAGGAATACTGATCTACCATATAAAGTCAGCCACTACTGCAAAATATAACAAGACCTGTTCCGGGATCCAGAAAGTGTATACTGAAGGTGATCATTACTCTCTATTATGGACTGCCGGGGCAAGGAGTAAAAAATACAGCGATTCTGCTATGCAGACACTGAGGATTTTTTCAGACCTGAGTCTTGACCTGAAAAATTATAATATGAATGTTCGTAATAATACTTTACGTACCTGGATTTATGTACGAGATGTAGATAATAATTACACTGGTATGATCGATTCCCGCAGAGAGCTTTTTAATGTGATTGGTCTTACTGCTGATACCCGGTATATTGCGTCAACTGGTATCGAAGGACAATCGGTTGATACAAATTGTCTTGTTTCGATGGATGCTCTTTCTATCCAGAATATAAAAGAGGAGCAAATCATTAAAATGGAAGCCCTTGAGAACCTTTCAAGTACAGCTGTTTACGGAGTAACATTCGAACGTGGGACGCGACTGAGGTTTGGAGACAGGTCTCATATGCATATTTCAGGAACTGCGAGTATCGATAAGCTTGGGAACATAATGTATGAAAGTGATATTCGCAGGCAGACAGTCAGGACTATTGACAATGTTAAAGCGCTGCTTGAACCACACGGTGCATCACTCAGTGATCTTCAGTACCTCATTATTTACCTGCGAAATACTAAACATTACAAATTGATTACCGACCTCATATCTCAACTCATTCCGGAAAATGTCGCGCTTATGCCCGTTGAAGGACCTGTATGCAGACCCGGGTGGTTGATAGAAATGGAAGGAGTTGCTATCATTCCGGATAAAACGAAATATCCTCCATTTTTTTGATGGTCGGGTAGTTCCTTATTATATTTGCTGTATGGTGTTGTTATAACTCTGGCTAATCAGAGTAAAATACTTTCATTGGGGCAGAGTGGATGCATAGGGAACGGTGTGTGTAGTGTAAATTCTGGATGTTTTTTAATTTGAAACCGGACGTGCTTCACCTGAGTCAGACTTGCAGATAATTGTTTGCAGGTATATTTTAATTTTTATGGGTTTTGTTGCAAGAATTGTTTAAAAAAGTTTTAAGAACTGCTGCGTCGATCAAGATAACCATTACTTGCGTGCTTGCACTTTTTCTACTAGTTGTCTGGGGTACCTTTTATCAGGTAGATTATGGCATTTATGCAGCACAAAAGCACATTTTTGCATCATGGTTCTTTATCGAATTCGGTTTTATTCCCTTCCCCGGGATTAAAACGGTTATAACTCTGCTTACGATTAATCTTCTTGCTTCTTCTCTGCGGGTTTTCAATTTCAATTTCAGAAAGACAGGTATTTTTTTAATACATCTTGGAGTCATAATTCTTATTGCAGGATCGGGTTTTGCCGCATCCCTGGTTAATGAATCGACTGTTTCGCTGCTGGAGGGTGAGAATACATCTGTTGCTACAAAACAGTATGATTGGGAGATCGCATTTTTTAGAAAAAGTAAAGGAATAATAACTAATATAGGGCGTAAAAATGTTTCAGGGTTAAAAAAGGGAGACAATCTTGAATTCAAGGACTACGGGATCAATATAAATATTCTTGAGTTTTATGCAAACTGCACTGGTTATGGAACAAATCCGCATACAATCGAATCTTTACTGAGCAAACCTCCGGAAAAGAATGGACGAAATTTTCCCGGAGTTGTTGTCAATATACAAAACAAACTCAATGGTGGTGGTGAAGTCCCAAGAATGATACTGTTCAGTGGTTCGGAGGCTCCGGCGATTTTTGCTTTTGGTAGTGATACTCTAATGGGTATTCTTCAACAGGCTCAGGTACTGCTTCCTTTTACAGTAAAGCTTGAGAAGTTTACAAAAATTGATCACCCGGGTACCCGTGAAGCGAAAAGTTATCAGAGCCTGATAACTATCAGTAATAACACGATTAACAGGGAAGCCTTAATTTCGATGAATCGTCCGTTCAGATACAAAACGATCACTTTTTATCAGACCGGATTTTCACAACAGGGTGAAGCAATGTCATCAACCTTGTCAGTTGTTGATAATCCGATGCGTTTTGTTCCTTACCTGTCCAGTATAATTGTAATACTGGGGTTGTTGTATCATTACATACTTTCATTTTATACGTATATTAAAAAAGTAAAATAGATCGAAGTATCAGTGATTAAAATGGGATATTGGGATTTAAAAAAGAAGCTTTCAATTATAGCTGCATTGATCCTGGCGGTGGTTCTGGGGTATGTATCTTCTGTTGCCGGAACTCATGAGAAAACGCGGGGGTTGTCAGTTGAAAAACTTGGTGAAATCATAGTTCTGGAAAATGGTAGAAAAAAGCCTTTAGATACCTATGCCCGAAATAAACTGATGCAGTTTTCAGGCAGGCAGAAGGTAGCAGGAGCCAGTGCTTTGGAATGGATTTCAAGTGTGATGTTTCATCCACAAAGCGCGGATGATGATCTTGTATTTATTGTAAATAATCCGGATGTTGCAAATGCTCTGGGAATTCTACCTCGTGCGAAACGGAGATATTCATTTCGTGAATTGTATGGCGCAATAAACAGAATTGAGGATATCGCACAGAAAACAGTTCAAACATCTTCCAGTGAGTGGACTTCATTTGAGAGAGAAATATTACAAACGCGAAATAATCTCGAAGAATATCTGTTTTTAAGATCAACATTCAGTTTTCTTGACCCACAAGAATATCTTGCCATAACGGATTCTGTTCTTGCAGAACAGCTCGGTATACCAATGCATTTTTCACCATCATACTTTAATCTGTTATCGTCATCAAAAAAGATTGCTGAGGGTATGCGGGAGATTCAGAGAAAGGGTGGTGATTCCTTATCACCGGGTGAAAGTGTCCTGCTGGAACTTGCAAAGCGCATGTATGAAATCGAGAACGATATGAAAAGCAATCCTCCTCACATAATTCCCCTTGAAACATCACCTGAGCGGTGGGGAAGTTTGTGGGGGTATGTCGGGAAGTTGCGGACTGGTGCACTGAATGATTCATCAGTGAATATGATGATAAAAGCGCGGGATGCATATCTAAACGGTTATCAATCCGCTTTCGATAATGCAATAGACCACTTTATCAGGTGCACCTATCTGCCAGTCTCAAAAAGTCTTTCTATTTCCAGACCTCAACTTGAAATACTATATAATAGAATAAATCCGTTTCTATTTACAAAAATTATTTACGGGATAGCATTTCTTCTCTCGTTACTCGCAGTTTCCTCACTCTGGAAGCGAGCGTACTCCGTTGGTCTGTTTTTGATTATTCTCGGAGTAGTTCTGCATACATCAGGTATAATTGCCCGGATGATAATAATGCACCACCCGCCGGTTACCAATCTCTATGAGACGTTCATATTTACAGCATGGGCATCTGTGGTGCTGGGTATTATTCTTGAGTCAATAAAAATACGTTCATTTGGAATTTTACTATCGGCTTTGACAGGGTTTTTGTTTCTTCATATTGCCGGAAGATATACCAAAGACGGGGATACACTGGGAATGTTATCGGCTGTTCTTGATTCCTCATTCTGGCTTACAACTCACATCGTAACCATCTCACTGGGATATGCCGGACATGTTGGTGCCGGATTCATGGCACATGTATATATGCTGATCGCTCTGATCAAAAAGCGTAGTGTCGATGACAACCAGGAAAAACTGTTAAGTGCAATTTATGGCATGTTTGTTTTCGGATTTATATTTACCATTATTGGAACGGTGTTTGGTGGAATGTGGGCTGATCAGGCCTGGGGCAGATTCTGGGGCTGGGATCCGAAAGAAAACGGTGCGCTTCTGATAATACTATGGGGTGTCGCTTTTCTTCATGGCAAATCCGGGCGGCTGGCTGGCAGGTATGGTATTGCTGCTGGTGCGGTTATCGGTATGATGCTTGTCATGTTGACATGGGTGGGAGTTAATCTGCTTGGTATCGGCCTCCATTCATATGGCTTTACATCTGTAGGTGCTCACTATCTATTTTTATATTTAGCCTTTGAGATTGTTTTTCTGGTCTCCTTTGCATTTCTGATAAAAAAAACGGAAAAGAAATCAGTCTCTGTTCCTTCCTGAATAAATGTCCGGGAACAAAGTGATAAAAACTCTCTTTAGAATAATTGGGATAGTCTGCTGTTTTGAGTACATATCATGTATCTCTTTTTCCCCGGCACCTTCATCAAAAAACTGGTACCAGCCACAAAAGATTACTATACAGGATGTGAAATACCTTGCTGGAAAAAGAGTGGTTCTCGATCCGGGACATGGAAACCAGACAAGTGGTGCCGTAGGTTTATATGGGACAAAAGAGAGTGATATCAATCTTTCCGTAGCAAAAATACTCAAAAAACAGTTAGAATATCATGGTGCGAAAGTATTCATGACAAGAGAATCGGATACAACTGTGTTGTGGTCTGCAAAAAGTACTGCACGTGAAGATCTGGCTTATCGTTGTGTCTACCGTGATTCTCTGGAGCCCGATTTGTTCGTATCTCTTCATCATAACGGGACTGAAAATGATTCACGGGATGTCAATGTTCCAAAGATCTTTTATGCTCAGGGGGATCCCGATGGGTCACTTGATGCTGCGGTGATCATCAATGCTGAATTCAGCAGCTTGCTTGGACTTGGACAATCAACCGTACATACAGGTAACTATTTTGTTCTTCGTAAAACGACGGTACCATCGATCATCGGGGAGCCATCGTATCTGTCTCACCCTGAAATGGAAAAAATCCTGGGGGACAGTGCGGCTCTTGCGTTGGAAGCGATGGCTTATTTTCGTGGAATAGTCAGATGGTTTTCCGGTGGAGTTCCCAAAATTAGATCTGTAAAAATTGACTCCAGCAGAAAAATCATTTCTGCCACGATTAAAAGTGATATTCCCCTCGATTCCCAGACAACAGGTATCTATTGTAATCAGAAAAAACTTTCAGGGAAAATTACCGGATCGGGGTTTACAGCTGTTTTGCCCTGGCCGCTTGCTAATGGGAAATATACCATTACCTGTTTTGCCGGAAATCGCAATGGTAATCTGGCAACCAGAGTTCATTTGTCATACGAGATTAACCGGTCACCCTGCACCTTTATTGTACATTCCGGGAATTTTCCGGTCGGGTCTGTTGTTCCTGTAACGGTAACAGTACTTGATAGTATCGGGTTTCCTGTCAGGGATGGAACACCGGTTATTCATGATACAAAAGATACCGTATCGGTTGAAAATGGAATCGCTCTCTGTTATCATCGTCTGAGTGATGTCGTTGAACATTTCCGTTTACAATGCGACTCTGTAGTTCAGGATGTGGATATCATGGCTGATACAACAAGGGTGCATCCATTTCAGGGGTTTATACGGTCTGTGGATTCAGGATTCAGACCTCGACATTGTTTAATTTTCTGTGAGGGCATCCCAGCCATTACCGATAATAACGGCTTTTTCTCTTTTTTAACAGAAGACAGTACTGTTGAGGAAGTTTCAATTGCTGTATCTGCAAAAGGGTATGTCGATACTTCGCTGGGTATAAAGCGAAACAAGTTAAACTGTATAACAATTTCACCACGTTCATCAGGTATTCTGTTCGGTAAAACGATTGTGATTGATCCGGAATTCGGAGGGGCAGAAAATGGTGGTATAAGTAAAACGGGAGCAAGAGCGTGCGACATAACCAGAAAAGTTTCCAATTATATAGTTTCGACATTAGAAGAATATGGGGCTTATGTTCTTTTTGCCAGGGATGATGATCGCACGATTCATGTAACCGAAAGGGTTTTACGAGCTCAGAATGCCGGCGCTGATCTCTATATTTTAATAAGGGCAGATAGTACAGAAAATTCACCATATATAGCCTGTATGCCCGGAAGCGCAAAAGGAAAACAACTTTCAGATTGTGTTGCCGGATGCTGGAAGAATGAATCTTCCTCATCAGTGGCAGTGCAGGAAAAAGTAATGTATGTCCTGCAGCAGACTGAATGCCCGGCTGTAGCATTATCATTGTCTCCTCTGAATGATCCTGAATCTCTGAAGCCTCAATCCTGGCGATGCATAGCCCGCACTGCAGCGAATGGAATTATCGAATACTACAAACAGCAATAGTCACTGCCATTTTCGGGCTATCGATATGGACTATCATGAAAAATATGTCCATTATTTTTAGATTTTGTTTATCTTATCAATAACCCTACGGCAAAAAGGATCCGCTTAATGAAACTGTTTGTATTCCTGTTGGTATCGATATCATCCCTGTATGCAGGATGGGTAACGGTCGATTCTACAGTTGAGACTGTTCGGGTACCCGTAAAAAACCATTGTTGCTGGATCATTAATTCAGCTGATGACTATGTCGGTTCATCTGTTCAGGTTCATGGCAGTGGGCTGGTCAAAAATGCAGAGCGGGCAGTTGCAATCGCTCCTGAGTGGCAACGCATGGCTCTTATAGATAAATTGATATCCCTTCCTGAAGCCTTGCAGGAGACCTATGCACGGATTATAACTGATGCAAAAGATCCCTACATCGATGAGATTGCTTTTACTATCGCTCATCTGCCTCTCGAGGTGATCAATAGTAAAGGATTCTATCCTGAGTTAATCAGAGAAAACGTTTTACAGGTGTATCGGGCAGACTCGGTGCTGGAGTATGTATCAATAATTGATAGTGGAAATTCCGGGTCGGACAGGAATTATTTCTCAACAACTTCTTACAATGTAATCGAGAAGGGAAGTGTGGTAAAACATGTACTTCCCAGAGATATTTATTACTGGTATGTAGTCTTTCCAAAACTTCAGGGTGAGCTTCCGGCATATATCAACAAAAACTCTCCAAATCCAACATCGCCTTCACAGGGGAAGTTCTGGCGTACGTATCTGTGGGATTACAGGGAGAGTGGGTACAATGCTCTTTGTGATACAATGAAAGGGATTACTTTTCTATGGGCAAATAAAGTGAACAGTGTTGCCGAAAACGGTGCGCTGGGTCGTCTCTCCCAGTGGTGCAATCTGATAATGCCCTGGGGAGGCGGGTTTCCTGAGTATCGCTGGCCACAACCGGTATATCTCTACCATCAGCATAAAGGAACCTGTTCTGAGCACGGCTGGTTTGCATCTGCAGCAGCACGCACGGTTCTCATTCCGGTTACTTTAACAAAAGCAAGTCGTTACGATCATAAGTGGAACGAGTTTTATGATGGTGGTCGATGGATTGACTGGGAGCCGATCAATGGATGGATCGATCGGATGAATGAACCATCACATGCAAATGATTACTGGGCAGATCCATCGAAGGGACCTTTGAATGGTTGTTTTAACTGGCGGGGTGACGGGTTTATCCAGGGGACGACAGAGCATTATACACCGGTCTGTACTCTTGATGTAAACGTGAAGGATTCAAAGGGCTTGCCGGTTGATGGCGCAAGAATTACTATCGATGCCGACGGGGCTCCGGGTAATTTTCTTCTGGCTGGATGGACCGGTAGTGATGGCTTTTGCAGGTTTTTACTGGGGGATGATATACCTGTTTTTACTGGAGAGATACAGAGCCGCAGGGGAACAAAAAATAAAACTTCAATTATAAAGGGATCTGTTGCTGGTAAACGGTATCTATGGGATCCAATACTTACTGGCAGTTCCGAAAAATTGAAATATCAGATCGTGAATCAGCAAATTGACAATGATAAATCTGTAATGATAACGTTTTCATTAGATGCACAGAAAGAATTTGTTTACGGTAAAAATGAGTATGCATTGTTTAATCACTCGTTTCCGTGTACGTTCACTGATGAGCGAAAAACCGGTTGTATCGATCTCTTTATTTGTAATAGCAGTAATTATGAGAAATATAGCAGAGGTGAGCTGTTTGAGGTCGTATTGATGAAAAAGAGGATTGCGAAAACCGACAGTTTTATAGCTGTGCCTGATGACAAGCAGCTATGGTATGTAGTTGTGTCGTCCGATGAAAAAGCAAATGTCACAGGTATTGTTGATGCATCAGTGCACCTCAAAAGGAACAGAGAAACTGCCGTAGCATATTCGCATCAGCCAATACATTCAAACATATCGGTTTCATATGAAAAACACAAAATTCGTTTGAAAACCTGTTTTATAAAAAAACAGAACCTTAAAGTAAAGATTTTTACTACCATGGGTAAGCCGGTAAAGACGCTTTTCTGCGGTCTTTCAGGGATTGGACCGCAAGAACAGTTCTTTTTAATTGACAATATGGCTTCAGGTGTCTATTATTGCAGAGTAGAATCGCAGGCATTGACGACTACGTTTAATTTGCGAATTTTAAAGTGAATATCTTTTACAACCACACCGAATTGGATATTACAGGATGCCTCCAGAACATTTGAGCTAGTGGTTCAAGAGAAACCACGAAATACACGAAATACACGACAAAAGAATGTGGATAGTTTGTTTTGTTATATTTTTTTTCTATTAGAAACAGCTAATATTGCAGGTAAATGTGTGACCTGCATTTTTAATGCATGTTCAGTTTCGCCTGTGCAGTTGTGTGAAATGCGTAGTTTTCATTGCTCGCGTTCGCCTCATCCCCCGGCCCCAGTTCGTTCCGAGTGCGGGATCGCTGCATCGCTTCTCCCATCCGGGAGACGGAGAGCGTGTGTCAACGCACTCAGGTTACTATTCTCAAGGGTGAATGCCGAGAACTATCGCGGATAACGCTGGGGTTTGGCGTAGTAGGGGCTCAAAATTTTGAGCCCCTACAGCAGTGTGTTACAGTCCATGGTTTGTAGAGCCATTAATTATTGTAGTAAATACAAAGATATTTTTTTCTTTGCAGGGGAAACATTATAAATATTGCTGACAATGCGGCTGCAATCTAAAGAACCTGCCTGTTTTACTGTTTGCAGAAAGAGGAAATGGCAAATTTCTGCACTCTGTTTCCGGAAGTGCATTTCATCTCTGCAACGTAACTGCCTGGCGGTAAAAAAGAGAGATCAATATGTAGTATACCCGGCTGGGTATTTTGAAAAGTTTGATTATAGCGTATCCGGCCGTTCACCGAATAAATTGCCAGACTGAATTCTTTACCGGTTATTAATGAAGTAGTAATACGAAGCTTGTTTTCAAATGGGTGAAGTGTCTGTTGTTCACTGGAAACAGATTGATTATTAACTAACTTTTTCGATGTACCAACTTTTGGGCAGGTAAATCCAGAGCTCTTCATTTGTGACTCTAAATAGATGATATTTTCACTTGTTTTGTTTTTGTAAAGAGTATAATCGGAATCATATTTTGTTTCGATAGCAGGAAAACTGGATCCGATTTTAGAGAACACATTGCACATGCAGTTAAAGTATTGGTTTTTCAAAGCCGGAATTGTATATATGCTTTTTAATAACGGTAGATTTCCAACATTTCCTATGAACAATGGATTTCGTTGCGCTATCATATCGTTATCATAGGGGATAAAAGAGAACCGTTTTGTTTCATCATTATGATAAAGATAATAGTTGTGATTTTTATCAAAGTAATCATCAATTTTACCCATTACGATCTGAACCGATAAAATAGTTATATAGTTGTCAATATCAAAATTGCTTCGTATGGAATCTTCCAGTGCCTGTTCATTTTTCACATTGTTTAAAATATCAATAAAATGAATCAGGTCTGAGTAATCATTCTTGTCCTCGTTGGTTTTTAAGGTATACTTATTCTCGTAAAAAGCCTGATCATCACCGAGGTATTTAAGATTCGCCTGCAAATCTCCTTTGTATAAATTGCCGCTTTTATTTCCAAATGTTCTGTTTAAAAAAGTTTTATCAACCTGTTCAACAATAATATAGTCACCTAAATTAACAGTGTCGAGGGTAACCTGTGTTTTTGAGACACGCTGGTATGGAAGCCCGAAATAGGCAAAAACGTTGTTCATTACGATATTATTATCGAATGCATTGACGTTTAGATTGAACTTTTTCACATTATCATACTTTTGACCTTTTTTGAATTCATTGAAATCAACTTTAAAAGGGTATTTCTGATATGATCCATCTGGATTTATTGATGGATGGCCTTTTATTGATAAACCAACGCTGTCAAAGATGGTAGAATCGATTTTTATTTTTACCGGTGTATAAGTAAGGGTGTCATTTCCCACGTTGAATCTGGCCAGTACTGAATCCCAGTCATCAGATTTATAAAAATTGATTTTTATGGAATGAATAGTCCTGGTATCAAATAAACGGTCCTGATTTTCCTGGGCAGTTACTGTAGTGGTTAGCAAAAAGATTAAAAAAACAGCACTAATTTTCATCATTTTTCTATCCGGCAAGATTTGGTGATTGCTTTATCAGTTATGCTAATGTAAATCTTATGAAATCCTGAACATTGTGTAACACTGTATAATAGAAAGTTTGTACTGTGTATATCTGTTAATATATCATATTTTAACGCATTACAGTGTTTTTGAAACAAAGAAGTGCTCACTTTTAGTGAGCGTTCGCCTCACCCTCTTGCGCCCTCTCCAATAGTTGGAGAGGGGAATTAGGAGTTCTGAGAAAGCATGGATTCTCATGTTTCGCTTTGCGGGTGACCTCTTCCCCCAACCCCTTCTCCCATCCGGGAGACGGGGAGCGTGTGTCAAGGCATGGGTTCCTATTTTTCGCTAATAGAGAAACTGCAAATATCGCAGATAATTGTGTGGCCTGCATTTTAATGCTGGTGCAGTTGTGTGAAATATGTAATTATCATTGATCGCGTTCGCCTCACCCCCTTTGTCCCCCTCTCCATCAAATGAATGGAGAGGGGGAATGAGAAATTCTGAGAAAACATGGATAGTTGCATTCATTCCATCGTCTATTGTTTATATGGACTTTCCAATGTTGATTGACAGGGAATTGAGAGACAACTTTTGGCAGGAGTATAACAAGAATAGCAAGAAAAAGCTGAATGCAGATTATAAGGCTGAAAGTACGGGTTTAGAAAAAACTGATGCCGGGGAATAATAGTGTTGTATTAAAAGAGCACACTATTCTACTTCAAAGGGGTTGCATCTGAAATCGCAGGGTCGGGTTGAATCTTCACTTGTGTGATGCATAGCTGAAAAAATGCTAAGGCGAGTTGCAAATATGCAATTATCGGAAGGTTGTAGTCACAATAGCGCGACTGTTCTTATAAAAGCAAAAAAAAACGTAAATGCGATGAAACTTCAGTACAATGTCAAAATGTGCAGCCCTTGTAAAAATTACAGTAAATCACGTTTTGGCCGCCTGTATAATTCATTTCCTTTTCTCAATATTTTTTTGAAGTTCCTCCAAAGTTAAAAGAGCTCCAGGGAATTTCCTATGGTTTTCGAGCCTCCTTTCCAGTTACGATTAATCTCAAAAGATACAGTTGGACAAATAAACAAATCACGCCGAAAAAAGTGTAATTCAGATCACTGGACGAATTGGTGAACAATAATGGTATTTCTATCAACCAATGTAATTGGGTAATGAAACAACTTCAAAAATTCATATATTGCGTATGGAATCTCATCCTTCATCACTATAACCATCGGAGTTGGTATGAACCACACTACAATCAAATTTGTCCTGATAGGAATTATAGTAATAAGCTTCAATCGGCTGGGAATTTCAGAGGGCACTCAAAAGTATGAAGTGTTAAATAATAACATTAACGCAATCACAGGATTCAACGATACCATTTTCGCGGGAACTCCCAGAGGCCTGTTTGTCTCGATTAACAATGGTGCGCAGTGGAACCTGTCTGATTTTTCTGGCAAAGAAGTGAGCGCCCTTGAATTTGATGGTAAAAATCTCTACGCTGCTGTTGAATATTTTATTTATCACTCTACAGACAAGGGAAAAACCTGGAGTAAAATAGAGACCTCTCAAAGTCTTCAATCCTGCATATACATTTTGTCCCTGCTGAAACATCAGAATATATTATTCGTTGGATTGGATGACTGTAACCCATTTTTTTTAAAAGACAATGACACAGCTATGAAAGTTATTACCTACAACGATGAATACGTTACCGGGTGTCAATTTTTACCAATGGACACGCTGTTGTTTATTGCTTCAGGTGACCTCTTCCGTTCAGTTGATATGGGTTACACGCTCGAGAAAATTACCCCAGCCACATCCGGGGATCCTGTTACATATTTTTATAATTTGACTAAATCAGGAAATGCGATTTTTACATCAAATGATAAAGGTATTTTTCGTTCAACAGATTCGGGAAGCTCATGGATCAATTGTACCCCAGTAGAATTTTCTGCTTCTTTTAACCGATACAACTCTACGTTAGCGACTTCCGGGAATGTACTGCTTGCCGCATTATCTCCTGGTGGTATCATCCGCTCGACCGACAATGGTAACACATGGTTGAAGTCAGACAGTGGACTTTCCGGATATGTTACTGTCATCACTGCAATCGGAGCATCCATCTTTGCAGGAACAAACACTGATGGGATATTCAGGTCGAACGATAGCGGAAGGTCTTGGCAACGTGTCAATATGGGCCTTCCTTTGAAAACTGCACCTGTAAAAAACCACATCGCTACTGATCAGGTGACTATACATTCGATTCATTATGCAACATCTATCAGTGTAGCACTTGCTCAATCACAAACAATGGACGCAGACATCCTTGATATTAAAGGAAGAATAATTGCATGTCTGGTGCATGCACGCCTGCCCGGCGGATCTCATCAATTTATATGGAATAACAGCAGGAATAAATCCGGTTGTTATATCGTACGACTGCGAATTGGAGAAACGGTATATACAAAAGGAATTTTGAAAATTCAATAAAATTATCTCTGCAAATAGGAAATGGCTGTAACAGCTTACCTTACAATGAATAACAGCAGCACCACACCTCGGGGTGCGGAAATCGAGGTGTAAAACAGGTAGGCTCGCAGTATTCACCTGTAGAGGCATTTTAATAAAATCAATACATTCATGATATAGACCTGATCTCCCTTGTACCATCACTACGTTCCACCTGTAACAGGTGTATATACCACTCCCGATACTTCGTATAGGTATCGTAAAGAGGAATGAGTGCAATGCGATTATTAAGGTTATTACTGTCGGTGCTAACAAAATCAGTTCCGGATTAGGTAAGAGGGTGGGGACTAATAATTAGAATAGAAGAAAGTGAGAATTGTGGATGATAGTATCGTTTGCCAGTTATACTTTCTGTTTATTAGTACCGGTTTTTACGCTATTTAATTTTAGAAGGTCAATAAAGTGGCTGGTCTGGCAACATTAACAGTATACTGGATTGATTTCCATAATTATTGTTATTTAAAAGTAATATGAAATTTTACGTGCATTATCCTTACTAACCTTTCAGAAATATCTCCATTACTGTTGAGTTGATTTAACTCTGCAATAATAAATGGCCTGTATAGGTCAAGAAGAGCATGTGCTCTTTCTATTGCTAATTATCCGATGCTTCAACATAATTAAGGAAAACATAAACCGGGTCCAAAACTTCTGCAGTTCCAGCCATGAGTGAAGAAACTTCAGGGTTGTCAACATTAAAAGGTTCTATTTTTGAAGTAGAAACTTTTTTAACCTATTCAATATCCAACTTTTCGTCAACAATCTCAATAAGAACGTTAGTTTGCCTGTGTAGAAAACGGTATTTGTAGCCATGCACTGTTGTAAATCCACAATGCAAGAATAACTTTGCTAATTCAACTCTTTGAGTAGGTACAAAATCGACATCAATAGAACCAGGTATCCGCATCCAGTAAGCAGCCGATTGGCCACCAACTATAACACATGAAAAACCGTACTTGTTAAGGATGGAAGAATAAACAATTTTTACAGCTTCGTGAAGTAGCTCAGGATCGGCAGAAAATTGAGTACTCAGTTTAGATAGAGCTGAGCTTAGGTCTTCCTGAAGTTTGTTTGTCACGAATTACTTTCCCTTGCTCTCGAAGTCGTTCTTCGGCAGAGGATCGAAGCTTTTTTCTCTTTTCATAGCCTGCAACAAGTATTGGTAGAGCTTTCTGTCGAACTTCTTCAAGCGTTACTCTTTTTATTTCCAAAATCCCCCCAATGAAAATCTGTACTATATCAGTTATATACCATTAAAATAGTACATAAAATATATGAAAATTCTAATTTTCAGAACAACACTTTATTGTGATCAATGTTGGTAATCCTTACATTGGGGATTGAAAGTAACAATTTTGAGATTTGTTTATTGTCTTAACCGGCTAAAAGAGCCCATTTTAAGCTATTCGGTACTGCCAATTCCAAAAAGTGGTTGCTAATTTCCCCGGAACTTTTATCAAAATAGTTGTACCAGACCAATGCAAGCACTATATTAAACTCATAAGTAAAAAAGATCAAAATCCCTATCAGCTTATTGAAACAATCATGATTAACTATGACAAGCATCGGGGTTGGATGTATTTTTAACCGGGTACACAAACAGCAATGCTACTTTAACGACAAAACGGGGATGTTAGAGATATTAATTGTAAATAGTAATATTTTAAAGGTAAACATGATGCGATATACAGCAATTTTAATATCATTCATGAGCGTCAATGCATTTTCGAAAACTATACCACTACTTGACGCAATAAAAGAAACTGTCGCAACACAGGATATCACCTGCGTTTTTGTTAATTGTAAATTCGGAGTAATCATTGCTCACGATTCTGTATTGATAAAAACACGATACACACCCTGTTCAACATTCAAAATCTGGAATACACTCATTGGAGCTGAATGTCAGATCATTCACTCTGCTGCAGATTCTTTTTACCGATGGGACAGCATTGCACGCGCTATTTCCTCATGGAACAGAAACCTCATTTTAAAAGAGGCTTTTAAGGTTTCATGTGTTCCGGCATATCAGATATTAGCCAGAACAATCGGCAATGAACGGATGAAAAAGTGGATCTGTAGCATTGATTATGGTGATAAGGATATTTCATCTGGTGTTGACGACTTCTGGTTACCACGCGAAGGGAAAAAATCAATTAAGATCTCTCCATTGGAACAAGCACAACTAATCAGAAAACTTTTGAATGGAGAATTAACCTTTAATCAGCAATCACAAAGCGTTCTCAGGGAAATTATGGTAATCGAAACGACATCAAAAGGCGTTTTCTATGGAAAGACCGGCAGCGGAGTAAATCTGGATAGCGACAAAGAACAAAGTCTCGGCTGGTTTGTCGGATACGTGACAGGCAGGGACCAACGCTATTCGTTTGCCTGCCTTATTAAAGGGATAAACGTATCGGGTAAGGATTCAAAAGGAATCATCGAATCCATTCTTAAAAAAACAGGATTGTTATAAGACATTTTTATAATGTTTTATTTAACATTGACATAATAATCTCGGCAACTACTGGCTATTACGATACAGCACACTTCTTGTACATAAGGAGAGAAATCAATGAAAGATACAATTGCCGTCTGCGGCCTTTTTTGTGAATCGTGTGGAGTTTACATTGCGACACAAAATAATGATGAAAATGAGCTTGAACGCTTAGCGGCAATGTTGAAAACAAATAAGAAAGAGATCAGGTGCAACGGTTGCAGATCAACGGTACTGAGTCCACACTGCCGGGATTGTGAATTCAGGAACTGTACACAAAGTAAGAATATACCAAATTGTGAAGATTGTCAGACATATCCCTGCAATGCGATAAAAGAGTTCCAGAAGAAGGCACCACATAGAGCTGAATTATTTGAATCAGCCAGATACAGGAAAAATAATGGTATTCAATCATGGATTAACAAAATGCATGCAGACTATTCATGTGCTGCATGCGGCACAATAAATTCGCCCTACTATATGAAATGCAAAAAATGTGGTAATGATCCGGGGAATGAATTTACAAAAAGAAATATTTCATTATTCAGGAAGTAAAATTAATCATAATGCGCCCAATACAGAAAAAGCAAAGAGGTATATGGATACCCTGACAATTCAAGAGCACAACAGGAATAAGCATCTTTGGAGATATTAAATATGGAAACAAAAAAATTTAGTATTAAAAACATACCGTCAATTCTATATGGTTCTGATTCTGACAAGTTGTATCTTACAGTTCATGGAAGATATTCAAATAAAGAGGAAACTGAAAGTTTTGCACATGTTGCGACATCCAGGAGCTATCAGGTATTGAGTTTTGATCTTCCTGAACATGGTGAACGTAAAATGGATCCCTATAAGTGCTCTGTTCAAAATGGGGTTCATGATATTGATGTCATCTACTCGAATATTAAAAGTATATACAAGAGCATTCATTTACAGAAAAATTCAGGTGCGATGTAGATATTCTGGATGGTGGTGATCACTATTTTCATACTCCGGAACAACTGAAATATCTTGATAATTGGATACGTAAGTCGATTTAATTATGTCATAATCTTACAGGTATGGTCAATCGAAATTAATATATTCCAAAGATTTGAAAGGACAACTAAAATGTTACTAAACAAAAATTTTTGTATTATCATCGGTATAATTATTCACCTTTAATGGGAGTCTGGTCGTTATGACAGTAAAAGAGGAAGCAATCAGAGCAATTTCATCACTACCAGATAATGCACAAATTGATGATGTTATGTACCGTCTTTATGTTATAGATAAAGTGACACGTGGTCAGACAGCATTAAAAGAGGGGCGAACAGTAACAACTGAAGAACTTTTAAAGGAAATAGAATCGTGGTAATCTGGACTCAGCCTGCCAGAAATGATCTTCACGACTTGTCGTATTGTGGCTGTTAGCTTTTAGTATCTGCTGTTGCAGCATTATGTATTACCAGAGCAGACAGGTAATGTCCTCCCACATGCCCGTCAAGTCCTGCCCAATTGGAGTAATTACTGGCTCCGTTTGTCGGTAATCCAGCATCTGTATGATAACAGTAAAGCAGACGGTCGACATTGTACTTAAGTAAATGGTTAATGTTAAGATCTCTGGAATGTTTGAAGGGGGTCATCGAGAAGTGTAACATCGCACAGAGCAAATTCGTTGGGGTAAAGAATCTCCTGTGCTTTGGCCCTGACAGACAGCAGCTGTAAAAATTTCATCAAGATAAAAAAATACCTGTTCATTATTTCAGTCCTACATTGCTTTGATTCATCTGCATTGAAGCTAATCTGGTCAATGTCTGTTGTTTACGCTTCCATTGTGAATGTAAAAGAGAGTCTCTGTTTTGTGGTGGAAAGATCGAATTGCTTCAATTGCGGCATGTAACTTGTCCATGGATCACTGCCTGCCTGAACATTCACCTCAAGAGTCCTGTTTGCAGTTGAATATGCATCGAATACAACCTTGTAGGTGTTTCCTTTTTCCAGAAAAAGCCCATTCTGGACAAGCTGGATATCGTGGTTTCTGGAAGCAGCAGTTTCAATATTAATACTGAACTCTTCGTCGGTAACGGTCCCTGTTCCTGAGTCGCTCCAGTTATCAGTTCCGGGACTGAAATCAGAACAGTTGTATTGTTACGATCCTCTGACCGTTTTTTTCCAAAATTACTGCAATCAGAAATTATATTTCATCTTTATTCCATTAATGTACATCCCTAAAGCTAACACTGGAAAAGAATCGAAATTATGAATATCAGTAAAAAAATTCAGCGTTTTTATACCTTGAATGGCCCGAAAATCAAAGATGTTTATGTTAAAAACAGGATGGGTGTCCATAATCAGGGGCATTATCTCTCGGTATCATCCCCTCAGGCAATTGCCAAACAGGGGACTCTGACGCTTTCAATGGTGATTTCTCCGGATGGTTGTATCAGTGGACTTATTGATGCTGGAAGTTTGATATTCCTTAATGACCATCCTTTTCAACTTGCGTCGATTCCTTTCGTGCGGCTGCAGGATGGAACAACCTGTATGCTGACCAGTTTTAATCTGGACGATTTGAAAAATCCAGATGATTTTCCACTACCTCAGAATTACTATCATCCAACAATCGCGCAGAAAAGTGTATCGCTTTCACTTGCAACGCCGATTGCTGAATTACGGTGTAAGCTTGATAATGTTGAAATCAATAGAAGGATGGTTTCGCCGCTTCTTTCACAAGCTGACCAGTTTTTACCTGCAGGTGTTGAAGAATTTATACTGACCAACCGAACCGATAGTTCAGAGACGGTGACGGTAGTCATTCCGGTTCCATCTCTTGTTAATATTACGCGAAAAATGAGTCGGCCAAGAGAGCAGGATTATACTTTTCTGGGCAGTTGTGCTGTATCCGGACAGGTGCACAAGGAGTTTTCATCTGATGGCATTAAAGGTGTTCGAATGGGGAATAACCATTGTGAAGATCGGATGGTGATTGCTGTACCATGTCGTGATGATCTCCGGATTGATGTACAGGAGGCTTTCAGGTTACGCAATTATAATCAGGATCTTGTTGTTAACCCTGATGGAACATTTCACCATACTAATGATATAATTGATGGCAACGATTATGGAGCTGCGATCAGTGTTACGGTTACTCTTGGTGCGAAATCATCAGTGTCTTTTCCTGTTGTGAAAGTACTCGATTTTCCATCACAGCGCTATTCTGACAATGTAACCATACCGCGAAAGTATACCGCAAATTTCGATGATATACAAACGCGTGATCTGCAGATTGCAGCAGTTGCATTGCGCAACTATGAGGACTGGCTGCACAGGACGATCGCAATACAGGAGAACATTTTTTCATCTGTTCAGCAATCTCCGGCGTATAAGGATGATAAAGAGAGTGCCCTGATGGTCAGCCGCCTGCTTTTCAACGAACTCAGCTATCTGCTCTCCAATGCATCGGTGGTTGATCCGGATAATCAGGCGAGATTTCTTGAGTGTTTTGATTATCCATTTAATAATTCTGCTGATGTCGATTTCTATTCGAAGTTACTTCTTGCAATATTTCCCGGATTTGAGATTGATTTGTGCCAAAAGTTTGTTAATTCGATCAACGACAGGAATGATGACCTGCGGTTTTATCACTATTACATCTCCGATCCGCTTCTGCAGCAGAAATATCTGGAAGAACTTAAGGCCAGCGGTCGTGAAGCCGGCAGTGATATCCATGTATATGCCGCGAAAAAATCTGATGGCTCTGTGTATCACGATCTTGGTTCATTAACATTCGGTAATGCACTGCGGGATCGTTCCGAATACACCTGGTATAATACATCCTACTGGATCGATCTGTTTCCCAAGCTGGCTCTGCGGGTGCTGCGTGACGCTAAATATACGGGTAATACAAATTTTATAACCGATAACTGGGCTACTCTGAAGAAAGGGTTCAATTACCTTGTAAGTCTGGATTTTGATAATGATGGAATTCCTGAAGGGCGTCCTGGTGAGGTCCGTAATACTTATGATAATATTCCCTTTGCAGGAGTTGATGTATACGATGCCAATCTGTTTGTGGCATGTCTGCTTGCGATGAGCCGCATGGCGGAAATTACAAATGATACTGATGAAAAACAACGTTATGAGTCGATGCTTGAAAAAGCAAGAGCGACATACGATACACTCTGGCTCGATACGACAAATTCCGATGGCAAAGAGATGTCATACTATATTACCTGCACAGGTATCGACGGTGAGGGACGATGCACTGATGTTTTCACCGATCAGCTTGTCGGACTGTGGCAGTGGATTGCAATGGGGGAGAAATCATATCTTCCAGATGACCGTGTTGTCAAACTGTTGAAAACCATTTATACCAATAACCGTACTCCGATGGGGTGGGCCACAGCGCGTAAAGAGGATGGAACACAGGTGGATTCCGATCAGGGTAAGGATGTGTGGATTGCATCAAATTATGTTCTTGCACAGATGCTTGATTATTATGGTCTATGTGATGAGAGTAAAGAGGTGTATCGGTTGATGGATAAAATTATCTTTGGTCATGGTAATTCACTTAACACCGCAGAGAGTGTACGGCCGGAGTATGAAAAACAGGAAGGTGAGAAGAAAGCTGGTCCACATTACATTGTTGCCAGCTATCCACGTCCGGGTGCTATCTACGATGTACTGTTTTTAAATGCGATAAAGCTGGAGTGGGAGAAAAATCCTTCGATGGAGTATATCTCCAGCGAAAAACTTCAAGGCATACGTGACGGGATATTTAATCCTCTTCCAACACTGAACAGTATTTTTTAGGAAAACAGGTTTTCAGTGCTGTATTCTGACTTTTGAGTAAGCAGATCAGGGCGAATCTCCAATGTATCAGAAAATATGATGAAAATGAAGAGTACGAAGCCTAAAAACTCATCTGCAGGTGCAGGAGATGCGACTGATCAGACAACTGTAAACATTAAAAATGTACTATTAAAAAACGGTGCATCTGTTGTTGCTCTGGTCTCGTTTTTTATCAACATGGTGGTACTTTTTGATTACCACAAAAGTCCTTTTTCAAACTTTCTTCTATGGGACTCATCAAATTACTGGAAATGGGCTCAGGAGATAGCCAGCGGTGACTGGCTGGGAAACACCATTTTTCATCAGGCTCCGCTCTACCCTTATTTACTTTCCATTTTTATCTCTGTTTTTGGTGAGATACTCCTTCCAATCTATATTTTTCAGTGTTGCATAAGTGCAGCAACTGCAGCGGCTGTATACTCTGTATGCACAAAGATTACAAGAAACAACTTCACGGGATTGCTTGCCGGACTGCTCTTTTCGTTGTACGGTATGCAGGTATTTTATTCAACTCGTATTCTTTCCGAATGCATAGCAGCATTTTTAATCATTCTTACCATACGTTTGTTGATTTCAGGCAAATTTTTTAATAAAACTCTTCTATCCGGCTTTTTCATGGGATTATTACTGTTAGTAAAGCCTCATTTTATTCTGGCAGTCCCTTTTATACTGTTTTTTTATACAATTGGTTTCAAACAGCGGCTTCCTTCCGAATTGCTGAAAAAAATGTTCTTCTTCATATTGCCGCTTATGCTGACCGTATCAGTGGTGACAATAAGAAACTATTATGTTGGAAAAGAGTTCGTGCTGATTTCCAGTAATGGCGGCGAAGTTTTTTATATGGGAAATAATGACAAGGCAGAAGGTACGTATATGGCTGTCGACGGGATTTCCAGAGATATTACTTTTCAGAACGAAGACATAATTTCTGTGGCGCAGTCAAATTCAGGAAAAAAACTGACACGATCGGGAGTCTCGCGATACTGGTATAAAAAAGGGATCTCCTTTATCTGGAATGAACCATTAAGATATGTTATTCTTGAGTGGAAGAAGTTCAGGAATATTTTTTCCGGTGCTGAACGTACCAATATGTACAGCATGGTGTTTGAAAAGAACACCCTTACGTCATCGTTGAAAATACCTTTTGTAAATTTTTACCTGCTGTTTCCGTTTCTGTGCGTCGGACTTGTTACTGCTTTGAGGCAATGGAAAAAATATTATCTGCTGCTTCTTTTCCTTATTGTTAACAGCCTGAATATTTTGATCTTTTTTTATGATACACGTTTTTTTCTTATAACGATGCCGCTTTTTATTATAATCAGTAGTGCCGGGCTCTGGAATATCCTGAACCTGTATCGTGCACATAAACTAAGCCCTGCTCTTTTCAGGCGGTCTTCATCAATGGCGTTATTATCTGGTCTTGCACTGCTTATTCTTATTCTGTACCGTGACTTGAAATTTCCCAGTCAGGACTGGCGTTTTTTTATGGTATTGGGAGAAATCTATTATGATATGGGCAGTTACGATAAGTCTATCGAAAATTATATCAAATCGTTTGAACGTAACAAAAGCGATTTCAGGTCTTCAATCGGGGCTTGTAAGGCATTATTGAAACAAGGTAATATTACTATGGCTGCTGATCTTTACATGTTAACACTGAAAGCTCTCGGCGAAAAAAATAAACATATGATAGTAGATGATCCGGACTTTGATCGGTTGCGTGATTACATTGTTTCGAAATCAAATCAGGCAGCAGTTCAGTAATACTACAAATAATACCATTTCAAAGGACTTCGCAAGATGAGCAGATGTATACCGGCGGTAATCTGTTTTATAATGCTATTCTCTGGGGGCTGTACAGATGATGGTACGGCCAGTATAATCGTTAATAATCCTCTCACTAATCCACTTGATGGACCGCCTGCCGGGAACCCCAATGGTAAGTATCCCGTTCCTCAGGACGGTGGCCTGGAAGATTTTTCCATACCGGATAATGTCGTTGGAAATGGCACTCCCGAAAGCTGTACTGCTGAAGATTTTATAAAAGCTGTAGAAAGAGGGGGAGTTATTACGTTTAACAGCGGCAATAAACCTGTTACAATTACTCTTCCACGAACTGCAAAAATATTCAATGATTCCAGTGATCATGTTGTAATTGATGGCGGAGGGCTTGTTACACTGAGTGGAGGCGGCGCGGTAAGAATTTTATATATGAATACCTGTGATCAGGCTCAGCACTGGACGACACCACACTGTGACAACCAGGCTACTCCACGTTTGACTGTGCAGAATATAACCTTTATCGATGGTGCGGCAAAGGGAATGGGGGAGGAGAATGGAGGTGGCGGTGCAATCTTTGCGCAGGGAGGACAGTTCAAAGCTGTAAACTGCAGGTTTTTCAATAATGTATGTGATCCGACCGGACCTGATGTCGGAGGAGGTGCGATACGGGTGTTCATGCAGTATGAGGGACGACCGGTATATCTTGTAAATTGTACTTTCGGCGGCGCTGACGGATATGGAAACAGCGGTTCAAATGGAGGTGGTATCAGCAGCATCGGGGTATCGTGGAGTATTTACAATTGTCTTTTTTCATACAATACTGCGACCGGTAACGGTGCAAATCCAAAAAAAAGCGGTACACCGGGCGGTGGGAGTGGTGGAGCGATTTACAATGATGGAAATACCATGACACTTGCAATTTATGGGACCTTGATAGAGCATAATAAGGTAAATGCGCACGGGTCGGCTGTTTTCTTTGTCACTAATGATCACTCTGGCAATATTCATATAGAAAACTCGACTATACGGAATAATACAGGAGGCTCATGGTACATATTGCCGGGAATTTCGATGCACAGCGATACTAAAAAGACAATCGAAAATTCGGAAATTACTGAATGAATTTTGATACATAAAATTTAATGAATGATGATACTCTGTTGTACATTTTGTAAGTTTTTCATAATATAAAAACCGTTACTTTGAAGAATATCTGCCGATTCAGACACCGTTGCTCTACCGACCCTTTGTCCTTTAAGATTGAATAGTGAACGCGGCATTTTTTCTGATGCATTAGTGACAGGCAGGAGACAGAGCCCTCCGTGAGCGGGTACGGTACCTGTTCCGACATAGAAAGTCATGCTGTCGGCAACCGGGCTGATATTATAGATTTTCAGTCCCCAGAGCGACGCTGGTTTCGTTGTTGAAGAGAACTCTGATTTATAGGTGCTGTAGTAGAAATCTGTTGCAGCACTCCCCGGATTGGGCCATTGTTCTTCAGCCATGGCATTATTCCCATCAGCTTCAACAATATAGAGCTGTCTTGATGTTCCTGATGAATTTCCTCTTATGGAATTGTCAAACTTGAATACCAGCAACCCTTTACCTTTTAGAGTACTGTACCTGCTGGTATTTTGAATAAACGACCAGAGATACATCTGCTTTTTATTGGCTGGATTGATATAGCGATAAACCATCTGCCCGGGGGCAACGGTATATCTGGCATTGTCTGTCACGGAGATTGTTGTTGTCGGGATCCAGCCCTGATCAGCTCTGAAAAAATCATTGACTGGCACAGGATTGTTATCACTCATCCGGTTGCCCATGATACAATAATCACCGAACCAGTAAAGATCCGGCCATCCGAAAATCATATGACCCGTTTCGTGGCAGAAAACGTAAAGTCCGAGTCCTGAACCCATATCGCTCATATTATAGGTCCCCAGTGTCACCCCGTCTTTTTTCTTATTGATCCATCCGGAATGCGGCCACAAGCCTTTTCCCCAATTCTTGCCGGCTCCTGCATAAACAAAACTGATGGATTCGGTCGTTCCGTTTTTGTCATTATCGTACTTTGAAAAGTCAATCACAGGATCAAAATAAGTCAGCATCTCATTAACAAGTTCACTTGCTTTTTCATATCCCGATGAGTTTTCATAGTACGATTTGGGTTGTTTTGCCCGGTAATAGCCAAAAACATCGTTGAACAGACTGAATTTTCCGTTTGATATCTGATAATAATAATCGTGTACCGATCCTTTGGCATACGTAGATGAGTAACCGGTTTTATTCAGCCACTCCTCCACCTGTTCTTTAGTAAATTTTGCTTCCTGATCACTGAAATCCACTATCATGACAACCCCGTACGTTGTGTCCCGGGGCCGGGGAAAAAAGCCGTAAGGTTCACTATCTGATGATGCAGCCCTTTTTCCAAGCACAACCTGATGCACCTCCTGCGGCCATGCATCAACGATTTTACCATCCCAGACTATGAGTGCCTGAGATGACTGTGAAAGGATCAGAATCACTAAAATAACGAAAAAACAATTGATAGCAGGTTTCATAATAATTCTCACACTATGGTGTTACAAAATACCGTAATGCCTCCACGAAATTTGTATATATAAAATATAGCCTTATTTTGCTTAAAAAGAATAAAAAAGGTTAAAGCCGAAACTATTTATTGGATTCGGGCAAATACCCGATTTGGGGGTGAGAGCTTCCGGCTGGACTTTTTTTCCAGCACCAATTCTCCGGTAGTATCAACAGCCCCGCCACGGACTTGTGCAGCAAAGTCGAAGGGGCCTGCAAAGTACTGCTGGGTCTTCGATGTCCCGTATTTCAATCGGGATCTACACTTCTTATCTTTTGTTCAGTTCTTATTTGCCAGGGCTTCCCGTAATAGGGTAGGGTCAATATAAGTGCTACCTACAACAGATAAGCAGCCGAGTCTTCGAGACCAGCGTTAGCTGAACCGAGGTACTGGTGGTTAGTTTACCCTCCGTAGCTTTATGCGAAGGAGGGTTACTCCTTTCCAGATTTTAAAGCTGAGTCTTCGAAGCCCCGATTCTTTTTATCGGGAACTTTCATCAACTTTCGTATCGTTGATCACTGTATAACTTTCTATTATCTTCTCAATAGTAATCGTTTTTTCTTTTGAAGGTTTTTAACCATTCTGTAATGTTTTTTAATTCTTTGAATATACTCTTTATCATATAGCAAAGTAGTTTTAAAAAAGTTCAGAAAAAAATCGGCATATTTTGTTTCAATAATCCCATTGTGATGTGTTGGGCCTATGAATTCTTTTATATCATCTTTTGTGATATGGTCTGAATTAAACCAGTTCCTGTAAAATTCTTCTGTTTCCCAACCATATCCTATCATTGCCAAAGTATTAAAACCTGAATCTGTCACATTCAAAATCACTCTTCTACAGTCACATTTTGGATCAGCGCAAAACATTTCACAGAAGCCAGAATGCAGGGCAGCTTTGAGACAGGAACCGTCAATGCATTTTTGTTCCAACCGGTGCTTTTTATTTTACAGTTAGAACGCCTGCAAAATATTTACTATTACTTTTTTTCCCTTTTGAAATTATAAGATTGCAGCTAATATTTTTGGTTATTGGATCGCTTACTATTATTCTTCCCCGCAAATCATAAAAAGCTGTTCTCTTGTTCATATTTAAAGTTATATTATTTTTTACATTATTATAATTAACAAGTGCATTAGAATAGCTGAAAATCTGGAGTCTATCTCCAAAATCAGCAACGAATATATATTTATAGTCTGATGTAAATGCTACAGATGTTCCAAAGAATGCTATGCCATTTGATGCGGCTACCCGACAAGTTTCATCAAATGATAAACTACCATTATCCTCATTTAAGTTCAGTATAGTTACTCCTCCATATCCTGTAGCAACAAATTTATACCCATGATCAATTACTGCTATATCATTTACATCAGAAAGTCCTGAAAAACCATTTTGATTATCAATGATTTCTCCTTGTAGAGATAGTTTCCCTGTTGTTTTATTTCGTAGAAACCAAGAGATACTTCCTCTCGCAGCTGAAGCAACATAGATATATTTACCATCACTACTCGAAATTAATTTTGTTGGGTAAATCAATGTAGAGCAGGGTAATGCTGACCATACATATTTCTCAATAAAAGTTAACTCACCGGTTGTGGTGCTTCTGTTAAATACTGACAATGAGCTGTCCTTTTTTGCTACTACATAAGCATTATTTCCAGCTGGAACTAAACAAATGTCGTATCCTCCAGCAAGCCCGTCTATTGCGGATGTGCCATCCTTGTAAAAGTTTTGATATGATGGTAGACCGCTTGCAGAGTCGAGAGCAAATAGTCCGATTGTGCTATCATTGTATGATACTGTGTAAAGATGCTTACCACATGGGCTTAAAGCAATCTTTATCGGGATGTTTAAACCTTTAACATGGTTCGTACCTTGAAATAATTTTCCTTCGAATGTAAGCAATCCCGTGTTTTTATTTATAGAAAACCAGACGAGAGTATTGCTGTAGTATGTAACTGCATAGACAAACCGTTCGTCTTTGCTGAAAGTTATATCATACACGCATTCAAGGCCAGAAACATTATTACTATCATTTTTAACTCGCCCAGAATATTCAATATCATCTTTTGACAATCGTGTGAACCAGCAGATAGAATGATCGTTGAGGCCCGCAACATAGATATGTCGATCATCATTTGATACTAAAACGCTTTGCGCACCTGCTAAGCCATTTACTGTTGCTGAATCATCCGGGATTCTACCGAGGTACTCAAGTTGATTAGAATACGTCTGTACTGCGGTAATTAGCAGTATGAATGCAATTATCTTATCCATTCTTCATCCTTTCTTGCTGCATAGGACGTGCAGTAGTTCTTTTTTGCGCCGGCTTCACTCTTTGCACTGCCAGCAATTGTAAAATTGGCGTAGTGACGGTTGATTGCGCAACCGCCCGGCCATCCCGATATAAAGCGGAACGAGGACGCTCTCCCGACGTGTCCCGCTCCCGAATGAATCCCGATATTTTCATGTGTCTGTGCCTGTTTGCCCCCTGTCTTCGGGCGCGATTTAAGTAATCACTAATGAGATAAATACATTTTAGGACAAGGGCATTCAGGAACTCTTTGGTAATTATCAAGGTTGCCTTTTATTAACTGTATTTTATTCTTATAAGTAATATCATAGCTTTCAATACTGTCTTCAATTGAAGTTAAATTGATATTTAGATTCAAGTTAAAATCATAAATTGAATCGTTTCTTGCCTTATATTTAATGCTGCCATTTTTAATATTTCCAATACATGAACTCTTAATCCACTGTATTCCTCCAGAAGTAACTGCATTTTTAATATTCTTCATTGAATTATCATTTATTAATATTTCACCTTCAGTTCCCAATGATTCTATTGGTAGTTCAATTGAAATTAATTTGTAGGTATCCACATCACGGACTAATGCCACACTCCGAAGGTTTGAAATCAGAATGACAATATTGTCACCAGTATCAATTTCATGTCGAATAGTAAGCTTCTGTTTAAAATGCAATCGAATATTTTCTATATCATCCTTTAATTTACTAGCATCATTAATGTTTATTAGAGATGCATCTGGTATATAAAAAGCTCTTTGGCAATGCTTTGCACAAGAAATAAATATCAATACAAATAAACATATAATCCATCTGGTTTTTTTAATAATATTCATAAACAATTAAAGTGTTTTGATCGCAGTGAACAGATATTAATTCTTTTTGTATTCATTCTTCGCGCCCGCCTTTTATTGCCTTTGGGGCAAACAGGCACTGCACACAACTCCTTGGATCACGAACAGTTCGTGATCCCCACATTTCGTCGTCAGTTGAAATGGCTGGTTATCATAGAAAAAATAGCTATTATATCAAATATTTTCTCTCAATTATTAAAATTACTGGAAATTTGGTTCAAATAAGTGTAAAAATGGGGTAGTATGACATGGTAATAGACTGTAGCTGCCATCACTATTATGTATAAATAAATACATGGACAAATGTACTGGCGTTTTTACTCTGATAACTAAATATTGGGTTGCATTTAAACAAAGATTAAAGCTACCAGTTACTATTCTTGTCTCGCATTCTGGATACTGAATTCTGTACCTTTTTACGTCACCAGACTGAATGCATACAAATAGTCTTACGATGATTCCGGAGTAAGCCGATCAAGAAACCTGCTGACAGAAGAGATATATCCCTCATAGGTTCGCTTACGATAATTACGCGATTTCACCTCAAGACGGAGTTTATCCAGCATTGAAGCGAGCGTACTTTCCGGCATCTACTTGTTTGCTGTCGCAAGCAGTATCGTTCTTATTATCGATAGCAGGGAGGTGGTTACTTTTAATGTCAATGTTTCCTCTATGCGATCCCCTGCTCCATGAGAGGCATACCTGTCTTCAAGTCCCCCTCCGGGGAGTTTAGGCGTTGCAGTGAGCCTGTCGAACTGGGGCGAGGGATTTAGGCGTTGCAGTAATCCCCGTGCTCGGGACGAACTGGGGCGTGAGATCCGTGCATTGTCAGGATTACTTCCAATAACTTCTCCGGTACTATTCTCAAAGGCTAAAGGTAAGGAAGACAATGGAACCCGCAACTCAGTCACTAGTCACTCAGTCACTCAGTCACTCAGTCACTCAGTCACTCAGTCACT
>JAFGIN010000053.1 GCA_016929595.1 Chitinispirillaceae bacterium | reverse complement strand
AGGTGCTTAACGCTGTGTTAATGGAGTGTTTATTCAGCAAATCCATAAATTTCTGCCCAGATGAAAGCCTCCGCATATACCCTCCGACCGTCGCCTGAGAGTCGCGTCCAAGATCCTCACGAAGGTCATTTATTCTATTCTGGAAATCTATCCTGTAGCAGCTTACAGAATCGATCTGATCATACTTCGCCTTGTCCCGTGCCAGAAGTCCGCCAGTAGAACCGAACTGGTAATTGCACGGCGCTTTACCCTTATTAACAATTTCCCGGTTCTTGAATATCTCAAACGATTCCTTTTTCTCGGTAGTTACTGCGGTAATTGTTGACCGATCGATTTTTATTGTCTTTGCAGTTACCGCAATCGAATACAGAGAATCTGTTGAAAGCCCTTCACTGAACGCAATTCCCTTCAAGAGGGGACTGCTGATCAATGATGTACTATCGATGTACGTAGAGGTGAGCTCCTGTATCTCCTGGGCAAACTTTAAAAACTTGGTCGCCGTTGATTTTACATTTTTAGTACTGTTTGTGACTATATCATTTACATGTTCATGCCCGGCCTTGCCAGCCTTTCTGCCAACATCATTGTCCTGAGCGATAGTATTATTTACATCCTGCTTTTTAAGCATATCCTTGAAAAATACTTTCACCCCTTCTTCACATAATTTCTTCCATGATTCGGCAGACGCTTTTCCCTTCTCCGCAATTTCGCCGATCACTTCCCATCCGGTCTGAAGTAGATCTTTTGCAGGTAAAAAACCTAGCAGAAAGGTTACATTTTTGTTTACCAGTGCTTTCCGGTAATCTGCTTTGAGTTTGGTAAGTTTAGCATTTCTTGTCTCATCTTCCTGAAAATCATCAACCGAAATAATCGGGTTACCAGTAAACAGGCCACTATTTTCCGGCAGGTAATACATAAACGATTCCGGAAGTGCGCAAGAACAATCAAACGCACGTGCATGGCCTCCATTACGAAGGATGATATTATCCGTTTGCACAATTGCACCTTCATCAACAGATACTTCCAATTGAAGAACATTTGTAAGAAGATATACCAGAATCGCATGCATTCCTTTTTTCGATCCCTTTTCATAATCAATTTTCAGCGGGTGTTCTACAGATTTCTTTGTATCTGAAGTTCCATACCAGAAAAGTAACTGTACCGGGTTTGTGTCAAGAAGCTTAAGCTCATCGACTGTAAGATCGCGATCGAGTTCGTAGGTAATAATAAGGGGGCGTTGACAAATCGCATGCCCCTGCCAGGTATCGTCAGATCCTGAAAAGAATACTTTACTGTGCATTGTTTCAGTAAACTTTTCCTGACCCGGAAATCCCTTGCCAACCTTTGCGAAAAGCCTTCCATCATCTGTTTTTATTTCCGCAGCAGGCGCAACATGTATACTCTCGAATGAACTAAGATCAATCGTCTTTTGTTCAATAAAGCGTTCTGATCCCGGATATCGGTTCAATGAAGGGTTTTCAGCCTTATAATATTTTATAAAATCGTGGGTTACTATCTCGAGCTTACCATCTGAAAACGCATATTTCGTTTCTTTCGTACTGATAGCGCTCATTCCATTCTCTGAACCTGTTGATGGAAATTGTTTCTCAAGTGAGTTTACCCAGTGCGAAACAGATTTTTCTTTGAAAAAAAAACGATTATCAGCGCGGGAATAGAATTCATTCAGGTTACTTGCCAATCCATGAATCGTAACACCACAGTCCTGCACAAAATCAGGCTTGAAATCCTGATCGGTATCGAGTTTAAGATGCAGTGATGGTTTCCCGTCAACAAGAAAAATACTTGAGTAACTGCGATGGTGTTTAAGATAACGGTCAAAATAGTAGGCGGGCATTGTACTGATACCAACCGGTCCCGGCTGCGCGCCAACGGTTAACGATTTGAATGGCAGACACCTGCTCATCTCGATATAGTTCATTGTCTGCTCATCGTAGGGAAACCCATCATTGTATTTATGCATATACAGCATCGAACGCGTATGCCGCTTATTTTTACTTATCGGCGACAAGAGTACATCAATTGCCCCGAAAAAATTTTTATCTGGTTTTTTGAGAAAATCGATCCGGTTTTCTGCACTGGTAATATCGATGTTAAATGCAGTCTTATACTCTTCCCTGCTCTTTCCATGCTCAACCCATACCCAGGCAAAAACATATTTGCGGAGAGCTTTTTCTGTAAACAACTTTTTTCTGGTTGCGTCATCAGGCTTGAATTCAAAACAAAGATCGTAATCAAAAGCGTTTAATGCTGTGGTCGCGTTTCTGCCAGGTACTTTGGTTAGATATGCAGGCGCTGGTGAATCGCTCAAACCAACAACGGTAGCCCCGAGTTCATAGCCATTAATCTTTTCACCTTCCCCAATGGCGATCGTCTTGTCTGTGGTAAGATTCAATTTAAAACTGTGAAGCAAATTGACATAAGAGGCAAGATTGTCAAAATCCTCTTTGACTTGCAATTCATGGTACATCGAATGATGAATACTTAAAAGGTCTATATGAATAGATGCATTTTTCTGTATTCCCCATTTTTTATTATTCAGAATGAAAAGGTCCTGAATACGGATATGGAAATAGAGCGGATTATTGTCAGCAACATCTCCAAAAACAAGGACTCCAGCAGTCTCATCAGGAAGAATGGCCTTTTTATCGTTACTCCAGTACGCATACTGCACCTGTATCATACCCTCATAAATAATAAATACATTTGGTTCACTCATTTCCTACTCTCCCATACATAACTGGTGTTCACTTGTATATTCAAAAGGCGCAAGAATCCGCCCTTTTCCATCGGTTATACCGGAATAAACGTTCTCATCATTTTTCAATATCCTGAACGGTCGGTTGGCAACCGCGATGTCATCAATATCCTTGCAAATTCCCCAGACATTCTGTTTGACCAGATTAATCGGAGCTTTCACACTAGCTTTACTCTTCGCAATACCCTCGAACTCAAGCTTCGATTCTGCACCTTTGCCGCTCTTATCGGTGACAACCCACTCTCCCCTGCCGACTCCACCCTGAATTTTCCCTTTAGCCGTATCGACACGCATCGGTGGTTTCCGGGACGTTTCAAAAATATCAAACGTAATCCCGGCTCCTTCAGACATCCCCGTGACATCAGCCATAAGAATTATTGTATCACCAAATGTAGCCTTTTTTTCTGCATCCTCTTCCTTTTCCTCTTCCTTAGCCTCAGCCTCAGCCTTATCCTTATCCTCTTCCTCAGCCTTTTTCTTATGTTCCCATCGCGGATTAGTAACCGACACCGGCCCGCTCACAATCTCCAGATCATCAGTAAGCGCAGCCTCCTCTACCGCTGCCCCGTTCTCTTCATCGCGCCATGATGGAACATAATCGGGAATGGAGCAAAAGTTCCTGCGGTGAACAAATATTACCTTACCGGGAAAAAGCGGCTGCACAAGTAGCTCACGGCAGTTTTTTGACAAGCATCGCTTACAGTGCGGATTATCAGGAAACGGTACCTCATTGCGTCCTAAAATCATGATGGGGTATTCTCCTTTAGACTATTTAAACAATTTGTTCAGCACTATCAATATACATTTGGGTATTGTAGAGAAAACTATTTTCTTATGGACTACAAAATCTGAGCTCGCTATAAATGATATATGTGGTACTGTTTATTCGCAAGACCAACACCCTTGTCTTTTGATTATTTTGACATCACCCACTTCGACAAAAAGCTCAGTGCACCGCCCAGCCCCTCTCCAACGTCTGTCTTTACCCATACTTAACTCCGGCATTGTGAAGAATCAGTATTTTGGATATGATACTATTGTAATTAATGAATGCTTGTAGAGCATTTATTAATGTAGTAAAAATTTTACATTACATACTCTCTTTCCCTGTAGGGGAAACATTATAATGATTCCCCTACAGGGAATAAATGGATTTTGTGGCACATTTTTTATTACAATAATTAAAGGGCCTACAGCCCATTTTCGTATAAATTGAATAGTGCAAACTATCTCCAGAACATTTGAATAGTGACAATAAAATACATTCTACTCAATTTTTCCCACCAATAAGTCGGAGTCAAGTGTGTCATACGACCAGCTCCAACGTGGAGAGGGGAGCTGAAATACCGATTTATCAGTGTCGTTATAATAGCGAGGAATAGAATCTGCGATTATTCATTTGCCATTTTACTGATTTTAATGAGTTCTGAAAATATAAACAGTTGTAGATTTTCTCCTTGTACATAGAAATTTTTTGAAAAAAATGCACAAATGTGATGACCGTCACAAATTTTGAAGGAATTTTTATTTATATTCCCTGAAGCGCCTGTATCTGGTAAGTTTTTAACAGTAACACTTATAAGGAAGAGGACTATGAAGCGTCTGTCACTCATTTCACTCACACTGTCACTTGTAGTTGGAGCAACAATGCTCTTTTGTATCAATCTTCCGGAAAGTCCGGCTGGAAACCCCAAGTACGCAGATATCACACTCTCTATTGACAATGTTATGCTACACCGGGGTGATGCCCCGCAGATCGGCGTTGCAGTTTATTTTACGCAACACTTTCAAACTGTAACACTAAGAACTTCATGTAACGTTTTTGATACTTCTTTTTCAACCGGTTCACTTGAAGAGTACGACACACTCTATTTCAGCCCCCTATTCGACATCACTGGCCCCTGTACAGTTTTTGTAAACGCTCAATTCAAAGACAACGGATTACGGGACAAATGCGATACACTGTCTCTGTATATATTTCCTGACGAAACAGGTATATATTTTTCCACAAAACAGGCATCAATTAAAACAGTTACCGGAAAAAACGATACACTGCTTTTTGTAACAGGAGCTGCAAGCGGAACAGTCCTTCCTCCCGAATACACCATTACTGCCGTACCTTCAGAGGGAATTACCATCACTCCACACTATTCTCAAAAAATGGATACAATACGTATAATCACCCTCGCATCAGTTGCCGATTCGTTCACCGTAAAGGTCCTTGCATCCGCGCTCTATGGCGGTTCACTTGTGAAGGATAGTGTTTTTACAGGTCTACGAGTACTTTCAGCAAAAACTCTGCTTCCATCAACGATTGTTATTCCGGATCCAATTTACATCGGGACTACAGATACACTTATATTCACTCTTGACAACAATAATATTTCTGAAAAGTTGTCCATTAAACATACCGCCCTTGCACCACACGATTCTGCAATATTTGCGGTACTTGCCTCCGGAACCGATTCACTACGCATCGCAGTAACACCAGTCCAGGTTTGTACAACAAAGATCGGTGTCATTATTTCTAACAGCACGCATAGTGATACAACATGGTATCCAGTCATATTTAGAGTAATCGATACGACTATCGACACAACCATTATTGATACGACATCAAACACGGATTCAACGTTCTGGAATAAGAAAGAGATCTCCATCGATGCTACCGAGGGCACTTCATTAAAACACGATCTCCGCCAGTATTTCATCAAACCTGTGGCTGGATCAGTAACATTCAGTGCTGATCCCGGAACTATTGAAGATACCATCTTGAAGTGGACGCCTCCCTATGGTTCAAAAGACACGGTACCCGTAACAATCTCTGCAACAAATGATACAATTGTATCCCAGCTCAAATGTACATTGTTAATAACACCATCAGATACAACCCGACCTGAGCTTTCACTCATTGACACATCACTTAATGGAAAAAAGGTCAGCTCACCGCAGATCACAGTGCAGGCTATTGCTAAAGACAGTGAAGCAGGGATCGACAGTGTTATAATTACCTGCGGTACGGTCACTACACCTGCAGCTTTACAACAAGACAGTACCTATTCCGGTGTTGTCAGTGGTCTCCAGAACGAAATACCAACTGAAATCACCATTACAGCGGTCGACAAGTCGATGAAAAAGAACACCACTGCACTGAAATTTACTGTTACTTTTGATTCGACAGCTGATGGCGTTGCTCCCGCAATCACCACACCACTACCCGCAACGGTCAAGGTAACAGAAGGCGAAACATTGTCTCTGAATGTCGTTGCATCAGGAAGCCCCGCTCCGACGTATCAATGGTATAAAGGAAATGAGGTGCTTGAAAATCAGATTAGTCCGGAATTCAGTAAAAGTAATGTTACCGCAGACGACTCCGGTTTGTATCATGTTGTCGTAAGTAATGGTATTGGAACCCCTGTAATATCAACTAAAACAGCAGTCTCCATTCGGTTTAAAGCAAAAATTACACAGCAACCGGTTGCAGCATCTATAAAGGAAGGCGGGAACGGATCATTTACTGTAAAGGCCCGGGGAGAAGCCCCTCTTACCTACCAGTGGTATAAAAATGGAGAATTGATTACCGGAGCTGCAAGCTCAAAGTACTCTTTTACTAATGCAGATACAACAGACAATGGAAAGAGATTCACTTGTGTAGTTAGTAACGCATTCAGTAAGGATACCAGCAAAGCCGGAATTTTGACAGTCACAAAAAAACCGGTTTACCAGGTTTCTTTTGACGTTGATGGTGGAAGTCCTACGATAGCTACAGAGACAGTGAGAGAGGGTGAAAAGATACAAGAGCCACCAACTAAACCGATTAAAGCTGGTTTTACCTTCGCAGGGTGGTATTCGTCGCAGACTGCAGCAACATTATTTTCGTTCACCACCACATCCATCACATCCGATATAATGATTTATGCCAAATGGGATCCGATCAAATACACAGTTACTTTTGATGCTGGCGGAGGAACATCTATACCAGCTAAAACGGTTTACTATGATTATTGTGTCATCCAACCGACAAACCCGACCAAAAATGGCGTAATATTTTACAAGTGGTATTCTGATACCGGATGCACAAAGGAATGGATTTTCAACGGTGGAAGCGGTTCTTGCAGCAAGATCGTTTCTGATACGACACTCTATGCAAAATGGGTAGTAATGGATCGTGACGGGAATATTTATGATACGGTTAGAATTGGCAACCAGACCTGGCTCGCACAAAACTTGAGAACGACACGATACAGAGATGGAATGGCCATTCAATTAATCAATGACTCTGCCACATGGGCAGGCTGGACAACTGATGCATATTGCTGGCCAGACGATAACATCGATAGCGGAAAGGTCTATGGCGCTTTATATAATTGGCATACTTTTGAATATCGTTCAAACATTGCTCCTGAAGGTTGGCATTTGCCAAGTCTTGCGGAATGGGATATTTTGCGACAGTATTTAGTTACGCATGGGTATAATTGGGACGGAACCATCGGAGATGGAATATCTGCGGCCACCAATTTAATACTGCAATAGATTCATCAGTTTGAAATTGTACTTCTTCTTCCTGTATTTTCTTCCAAAAATAATT
>JAFGIN010000052.1 GCA_016929595.1 Chitinispirillaceae bacterium | reverse complement strand
CGAGGCGGTCACTGAGCTGAGTCGAAGTGGGGTGAGGCGATATGCGAATCGATGAGTATTCTCATACCAACCAAATGCATACCCACAATGTTTGTTACTATTTGCTGAAAAGCTCTAGGTACCTGCCGTACCCCTTTTTTTCAAGATCCTCTCTTGGAATGAATTTCAATGATGCTGAGTTGATACAATATCTCAGACCTGATGGAGCCGGTCCATCGGGGAATACATGTCCAAGGTGGCTTCGTCCTTTCTGGCTTTTCACTTCAGTGCGGACCATTCCATGTGACTTGTCGGTATATTCAACTACACTCTGCGCTTCTATCGGTTTTGAAAAACTTGGCCAGCCGCTACCCGAATCATATTTATCTCCTGACCAGAAAAGCGGTTCACCTGAAACAACATCAACATAGATACCCTCTCGTTTGTTGTTGTAATACTCATTACTAAACGGAGGTTCTGTACCACACTCTTGTGTTACATGGTATTGAACGGCACTCAATCTTTCCCGAAGGTCATCTGTTTTTTCCACGCCAGCTCCCCAGTGCAGGTTGATGAAATCTTCTCTCCCGGAACCTTTTTTATATCGCTTATAATAAGACTGATTTGTCTGGTAAAAATTCTGATGTTCACGTTCCGCCGGATAAAACTTTGTAGCATCAAGAATTTCGGTGACTACAGGTTTTTTAAACTTTCCCGAATCATCCAGAGTTTTTCGAGATTTTGAAGCAGCATTTTTCTGCTGCTCACTGGTGCAGAATATTGCAGTTACGTACTGATTTCCCCTGTCGGCAAATTGGCCTTCTTGATCGGTAGGGTCAATGTTACGCCAGAAAACTTCAAGAAGCGTATCGTAGGATATTTTATCTTTTTCAAAAATAACCAGTACTACTTCCCGGTAACCACTTTTTCCGCTGGAAACCTCTTCATAAGTAGGAGCAGGTTTTGTACCACCCATATAACCAGCGATGACATCCTGAACACCATCAAGCTGTTCAAACGGCGGTTCCATGCACCAGAAGCAGCCTCCGGCAAAAACAGCGGTATCAAGATTTGTTGAGGGAAGAGTTCCTGTCAGCGATAGAAGAAGCAACATAGCGCTTTCCATAGGTTTCACCCCTTTTTTAACCCCGGTCTTCCAGAAAATCTACGGTTTGGTGAAGCTGAAAATTGTGCCGCGGAAAATCTTACATCTGATAGCCGGTGGTGTTACAGAACCAATTTTAAAAAAAATGAACTTTATCCGGTTCTGAAACATCAGAAATAATGGAATTGTTAGCTTTGTGTTAGCTAACTGTAAGAAAATTGGTTAATCGTTTATATACATTGCATGTTGATTTTAGTAATCAGTATGGTAACTATTCAGGTTCTTAAAATCGCGATTTCGCATATCCTGATCCCGAGCTCGGGATCGAAGGGTGGGCGGAGTGCGGAAAACGCTCATGTTTCTCCCGCAAACGGGATCAACACGAGTGGTTCCGTGAACATTGATGTCAATGTACCTGAATTGTTACTTATCATGTTTCATTATGGAGGCTGTAATGACAATAAAGCTTGTTGTCCCTTATTTTTTTGGGGGACGTAAAATGTTACTTTATGTGGCCCTGTTTTCATTTCTGACTGCTATGAGTGTTTCTGCACAGGTCGTGATAAATGAACTCATGCCATCAAACGTCTCCACATACGCTGATATGTGGGATTTCGAGGATTTTCCAGACTGGATTGAGCTTCATAATTCATCCAGTGCCCAGGTCGATTTGAGTGGGTATTATCTCAGTGATGATTTTAATGATTTGAAGCAGTGGGCTTTTCCTTCAGGGGCTAAAATAGCCGCAGGTGGGTTTTTAATCATTATTGCAGATGATTTTGATGCGAAACCGGGACAGACATTTACACGGGATTTTTATCCGTGGGATATAAAATTCCAGACGAGAAATTATCATGCAAAATTTAAGCTCAGTGCTGATGGGGACAGGGTAATTTTAAGCAAGGATGACGGTGGTACCGTGGTTATTGAGGATTCTGTGTCGTATCCGGAGCAGTATTCTGATATAAGCATTGGAAGAGATCAGGCCAATAGTAAATGGGGTGCACAGTTTGATCTGCCAACTCCAGGATTTGCAAACACCAGTGATGCAAAAAATACAGGAATGTTTTCAGGGTCTGTGTCCGTTTCTGTTGCGGGTGGATTTTATGATGCAGCTCAGACTGTTACACTGAGTGCCGGGACTGGTGATATCTATTACACTACCAACGGTTCGATACCGAATAAGGGATCGCAGAAATATTCCGGACCGCTTACGATAGATAAAACGACATCTTTGCGCGCGCGGGTTGTTGAAAGCGGAAAGTTCGCCGGGAAGGTAGCGACAAACACCTATTTCATCGGTGAGAAAAAACGTTCTCTTATGGCAGTTAATCTGTCAACCGATACATCATGGCTCTACAATGAAGACAACGGTGTGTTTGAAAACAGTCTCAAAGGCAGGGAGTTGCCTGTTGCACTGGAGTTTTTCACTACTGAAGGTAAGCAGATAGTTAAAGTCAATGCCGGGTTACGACTGGGAAGTCTTACTAATTTTACCTGTCCTCAAAAACCTCTTCAGGTGGCACTCAAAGGCGGAAAGTACGGTGATGATTGTATCTGGAATCAGCTATTTGACAGACAAGCCGCCTGTTTTGTC
The DNA here is from genome assembly GCA_016929595.1 of Chitinispirillaceae bacterium. GTDB lineage: Bacteria > Fibrobacterota > Chitinivibrionia > Chitinivibrionales > Chitinispirillaceae > JAFGIN01. Next base: position 36,263 of record JAFGIN010000052.1, on the reverse strand, counting down.
GGGGTAAGACTTCGTCAGGGCGGTGATGCGTGGGGTTCCAATCTGATTGCTGACGGGCTTCTGGAAAGTATATGCAAAAACCAGATGGATCTCGGGTATCAGGCGTACCGGCCGGTGGTCTTGTACATTAACGGAAAATACTATGGGATACAGGATTTACGCGAACAGTTCGATGATCAGTATTTTACTAATAATTACAATGTCGATCCGACCTCAAAACAGGAGGTACGGACGATTCTTTTACCGCCAGATGCGAAGGAAGGCTGGGAACTGGTCAGCGGGTCATGGAACAGCTGGCAGGCTGTAATCGATTTTGTCAAAAAAGAATCGATGACTGATGAATCCAAATACGAAGAGATTAAAAATCAGATTAATATCAACAGCCTGATCGATTTTGTTGCGTTACAGGAATTTGGCGGAAATGTGAGCTGGGGACACAATGAAGATATCTGGAAAACAGAGCATACCAGGTGGCAATGGCTGGTTACCGATTTCGACCGCTGTTTTACGGAAACGAGATACGGTGATGTAAAGACCGACATTCTTAATGATGGTGGTAAGGGGTTAAGTAAAAGTGTAATGGTTCAGGATACGCTGTTCAGCAAACTCATGAACAATAAAAACTTTAAGGCATATTTTGTTCAACGTACTGCGGCCCATCTTAACAGCACGTTCAAACCAGCGCGTGTAAATGCCTCCGTCGACAGTATTGTCAATTATATGAGTCCTGAGATGGAAGAGTATGTTGCTGCCTGGAAATCATCAAAAGGTGCCTTACAATCGGTTGATGCGTGGGAAAGAGCAGTTGATAGTGTCAAGACCTTCATTGCCAACCGCCCAAAATATGTGTTTGAGCACCTGTCGAAAGAAGCGTTCGCCCCATCAGGGACTGCTGAACTCACAGTGACTCTTTCAGATCCAAAGGGCGGCGAGATACTGATAAACCAGGTTAGAATGAATCAGGGGCTCAGTGAAATGAAATTTTTCAAGAATGTGCCGTTTGAACTTGTAGCAGTTGCCTGTCCGGGGTATGTTTTTGAAGGATGGTCTGAAGGCAGCAGCAATGGTCCTCTCACGCTGACATTGTCAGGAGATAAGACTGTAGAGGCAAAATTCGTTAAGGCTGAGGATCATGTAATACCATCGGTAATCTCAGAGAATACCACATTCAATTTGACAGATCATCCCTATGTTGGCAGTGGAGATATCAATGTCGCCAAAGGTGTAACCCTTACAATCGAAAAAGGGGTAACGGTTCTGATGGCACAGGGGGCAAACCTCAATGTCGCAGGGTGTCTTGTTATCAATGGTACTGCCGATGCTCCTGTGAAAATTACCTATAACGAAAAAGGTGGGGCAACAAACTGGGCTGCAATTAACTTCAATAATGCAAGCGATACCTGCAGGATGACGCATGTTATTATAACTGGTACTACGCTGGGAAGTGATGCACTTAATCAGAGAGCCGGAATTAACGGTAACTATTCCAATGTGATAATGGATCATTTGACCGTAAGCAATGTTGTTTATCCGTTCTATTTCGAATATGGAAATACTGTTCTCAAAAATTCTTCAATTACCATAGATCACATCTGTAATGGTGGTATTCATATCGGACGTGGAGGCACTATCGTAGAAAACAATTACTGGGTGAGTACCGGGAAAACTATAAATACCGATGCGATTGATATAAAAGGCGTTACTGATGGAATCATTCGCGGGAACAGACTCTATAATTTCAATGGGTCCAATAGTGATGGGATCGATCTTGGAGAAGGAGCGAAGAATATCCTTGTTGAAAGGAATTTTATTTATGGCAACCGTGACAAAGGTATTTCTGTTGGTGGAGTTTCAACCTGTATAGTAAGGAATAATATTGTTGTAGGCTGTGATCTGGGTATCGGTATAAAAGATGAGGGGTCAAAAGCAGAGCTTGAGCACAATACATTCGTACGTAACAGAATCGCTGTTGCAACTTATACTAAAGCTTTCGGGCGCGGAGGCGGTACTGCGATTGTAAAAAACAGTATTATTTCGGCATCACGGGGGCCATCATATTACGCTGATGAATTTTCTTCTACAACCTTTTCATATTGCCTCTCAGATAAAGATGTACTTCCAGGAACAGGAAACAAACTTGCAGATCCTCTTTTTACCGACTTGATGGGATTTAATTTTCAGGTCAGGGAAGAATCCCCCTGTTTGAATGCCGGTGATCCGTCAAGTCCAAAAGACAGTGATGGTTCCAGCGCTGATATCGGTGCCCAATATACTTACAATAAGGATGATTTTCCGGCAGATATTATCGTACCATACCAGCCATCAGTGGTTATCAACGAACTTCTGACTGATGACAGTAAGGAAAAGCCAAGTGGTGACTGGATCGAGTTGTACAATCCGACCGCATCTGAGATTGCAATTGGAAACTGGAAAATCGCAGAAAGTAACGATATCGAGTACTGGGAAAATATAGTTGACATTACAGCCATTGATGAGAAAGATTTTTTTGCGATTCCGCCAAACACAGTTCTTCCGGCAAACGGTTTTGTAATACTCTGTGCAGATCTTAATGCATTCAGGACAGTCTATCCAGATGTAAAGAACTGCATCGGAAATTTTCCTTTTGGAATGGGGAATAAAGAGACAATACACCTCTTTAATGACAAAGACTCTCTTGTTAATTCTGTTTCGTACGTGGAAGGCACACCGTGGGCAAACCGCAAGGCGGGTGTGAGCTACGAATTAAAAAATGCGAAGCTTCTCAATTATATGCCCTCAAACTGGGGCGTTTCTAAAAAGGGAGGTACTCCGGGAGGAGTTAATGTAGTTGCACCAGTTATTGATGGGGTTATAAAAGCGATGCTTCCAGGACAGTTCTCTCTTTCTCAGAACTATCCTAATCCGTTCAGAACGACTACCATTATCAGCTTTGCATTGCCCCGTAAGGAGGATGTTACTATCTCAGTGTACAATTTCGCGGGCAGACTTGTTGAGACGCTGCTGAGTTCCAGAATGGACGCAGGATATCACAGGATAAGCTGGAATGCACAGGGGTACTCACCTGGAGTGTACGTTTACAGGATAAAGAGCGGATCATTTATTCAGTCGAGAAAGGTTACCATTCAGTAACATACTGCATATTACTTTATCTTTAACAAATGGTGTTCTGCAGAGAGGTTAATAATGAAATTTTTTGTTGTGCTGCATTTTTTCCACATTTTGCGTTCTCCTATGCGTCTTCGGCATCTTCCCATGTTAAGGGAGGAAGGGTGTAATAAGGGTACTAAAATATGCAGATGTTTGTGTTTATCGCAAACATCAGTATTTCAGCTGATTGCAAGTATAATGTTCTCTATTTTCGCCATATCATCTTACGCTCAATATCCTTCAACTATTCGGGTCATGACCTATAATATCAATGCTGAAAAGCATGGCTCAGGATCATACGCTGATATTGCAGATGTAATAAAAGAGATAAAGCCGTTTGTTTGCGGGCTCCAGAAAGTTGATAGTTGCAATTCAAGGAATTCCAGTGATGTTTTAAAATGGATCGCTGAGGAAACCGGAAAAAAGAGCACCTTTGCACCAGCGGTAAAAAAGTATCAGGGAAGTTCCGGTGCTTATGGAATAGGCTTTTTGTCAAATGAGACACCGGATTCGGTCAGGCGGCTGTGGATCGGGCATACACAAAGCGAGCAGGATAGGGGAGTACTGGAGATTTGTTGTACAGTTGGAGGAGAAAAAGTCAGGGTCATTGTAACCCACCTTGCGCATGAAGGGGCAACTTATCGCACTGCGCAAATTAAAACGATTCTCTCCTGGATCGACAGCGCGGGAACTGAAGATCCGGTTATCATTATGGCAGATTTCAATGCTGCGCCGACAGAGAGCTCGATGAAACAATTTGAAACTGCCGGATTTAATTACGTAAAAGGGGCCAATGGAGCTATACTTGACACATCGTCCAACCAGAAAATAAACCACATACTCTATAGACCGTTATCGCGCTGGAGCGTTGTTGATGCCGGAAATCCAGCGTACAGCGCATCAAACCGCAATCCGGTCTGGGCAGATATGAAACTAATACCGTCTTCAGAAGTTGCTTTGTGTAAAGATATAAAGCGTAACGGATTTTCTGCAGTCAGGTTTAGTAGGGGGAAGATCGAATATTATGTAGAAAATGGTGGTGAAGTTTTTTTGTCGCTTTACTCCTTGTCTGGCACTAAGATTACCGATCTGCTAGGAGGTCAATTCCAGAATAGCGGATTCCATACGAGCAGTCTTGTCAACACCCAATGTGCTCCAGGAATGTATACTCTACTGTTTCACTCAGGCAGGCAGCGGGGGAGTGTTCCGGTTGTAATCGGCAGGTGACAAATATCGGGAATACGTTAACATCATAAGATCGTTGTTGTAAAATTTCATTTGGTTTTAGTTAGCGATGTTAAATGTATCCCAGATAGTCTAATTAAAAAAAGTAATGATCCTTCTACAGAAAAATGAGGCATATTATTAATACAAAAACGATATGCGGCTAAAGGCTTTCGTTTGGGCGGTGTACTGAGCCTGGTCGAATGTGTACCCCCCTGGGAATGGTGTGTAAAGGACGGAGCATAGGGGCTACCAGTGTGAAAATAACTTTTTTTTGCGAATTGTGACGACGATCACATACTTATAATGTTTTTATTATTATTTTAGGTGTTCGATTGTATATAAATGAATATCATTTAAAAAACAATCAACGTCTTTTTATAGTAATAAACAACATTTTAAAAAAAGAGGTTTTGCAATGCGTTCTTCCCATCATTCTAATGTATTTGTCTTAATGCTACGATTAGCATCGTACTTTGCACTGGTCGGGGCAATTTTTTTGCTTTGTAATCTTCCACCTGATCCTGATAATCCATCAAACTCAGCTGTTTTTCTTTCTCTGAAATCATCAAACGGACTCACCAACCGCGACATAATTGTTGACAGCATTGGCAGGGAGGTTGAAATCTCGGTAATTTACTTCCTCCCCAGTTACATCAAAAGCACCAGCCTCCAAATTGTTTCATCTGAAGGTGTCACTGAATTTGATACGACTTTAGTAAGTGTATCGAACGGTTCGATGGATACCTTGAGGGTCAATAAAGTAATGCAGTTTCCCGGGGAGAAAAAAGTAATCGCTTATGCTTTAATAGCCGATAATTTTACCAGCTCAGATACTGCGCTGATCACTGTTCTGGGAAATCTTTCAGCCAATCAGCCTCCATCATGGGATGATACGGACACACTGAAAGTAAAGGTACTCTCAGGTACCCGGTATACACTCAATCTTGAGGACACCAGCTCTGATCCCGACGGAGATTTCCTGACATATACGCTTCTCGATGGCATGCCTTTAAAAGATACGATCATTGAGAAAAACTATTCTTATACCACAACAATAACCGATACAGCTTCTTTCATTGTTAAAATCATTGCAGAAGATCAGGGAAATCTTTCGGATACTCTGATAGTGCAGCTCACGGTCGAGGGATCACCTGTACTGACGGAAGATATTGTAAAGCCGGTAATTAAACTGCAACTTCCTCTGAAAGACAGCACAACGGTCAGTTCCTCGACCTGTACAGTTCAGGTTATCTGCACTGATGCCAGCAGGATCAGCGTTGTAACCTGTCGCATTGGAACACGTACTTGTGAGGTTACCCGTACACTCGATTCAATCTACTCAGCAGTTGTCGACAATCTTCCCATTGGAATGTTTACAGAAGTAATATTCACTGCTGCAGATTCATCTGTGAACCAGAATCGTGACTCGCTTGGCTTTTATATTAAATATGACCCCACACTCGCCGATCTCAAGCCTCCACTTATTGTGCTGGCATCTCCGGAACGGGACAGCGTAAAAATCAGCTCCTCCTCTTTTACTATGGAAATTACCTGCAGTGACCAGTCTGGTGTCGGTTCGGTTGTTTGTACGGTGGGAACACGGGATGTCGCTGTTACCAGAAGTCTCGGAAACGACTTTTCCGCGTCCATTACCGGTCTGACCGCTGGTGTCAATCTGATCAAATTTACAGCAAAAGATTCAACACTGCAGGGAAATACAATATCAAAAACGTTCACATTGATCTACGATCCGACAATGAATGACAACGTTGCTCCCGCAGTAACGCTAAAAGCTCCTACGGCAAATGAGTCCCGTGTAGTGTCGCTGCCGCTGACCATACAGATTGTCTGTAAGGATGACAACGGGATCGCTGAGGTAACATGTACTCATAAGAATGCCGGCGTTGCAGTTATCAATACTGATGATTCGTTATACACAGCAACTATCGCATCACTTACTGCGGGGAAATGCGACACAGCACTGTTCATTGTGGCCGATAACTCGCCCCAGAAAAACAAGAAAACGTTTGCTGTAACAGTAAGGTATAATCGTCCTCCGGAGGCTTTGGTTGTCACTTCACCGGCAGCTGATGCCGCTGGTGTATCGAGAACACCGACGTTCAGCTGGACGGGGGGAACAGATCCTGATAATGACACGGTATTTTTCAGAGTCATTTATGGAAGCAGTGCTGCAGAAATGACTGCTCAAACTGATATTGTTACATCACCAACAGTAACCGTCCATACGGCAAAAGCTCTTGCTGCAAATACCCGGTATTTCTATCAGGTGACAGGCTGGACAAAGGAGTATATCGATACAGTACGGAGCCAGATCGGCCAGTTTACCACTATTGCAGAGAATGGTGTAACGTATGGAGCAAACGGTGCAACGGGGTCAGTACCTGTCGATATAAATGGATATGCACCAGGAAGTACAGTCACTGTTAAAGGCAATACCGGGACACCACCGCTTGCAAAAACGGGTCACACATTTAACGGATGGACCACGACGGCTGATGGCAGTGGTAAAGTGTACAAGACAAGCGGTTCCGATACGCTCACAATGCCGTCCAGCCCGCTGACTCTGTATGCAAAATGGGTTGTCGATACGTTTAAAGTAACGTTTATTGTTACGGGCACTGAAGTTTTTACATCTCAGAAGATTGCCTTCAATTCAACTGCAACCGCTCCTGCCCAGGTTCCTGTGCGCACAGGATTTGCATTTGACGGATGGTACTCAGCCAGTGATGGCAGCGGTGCTCCATACAATTTTACCGCACTGGTAACAGCTGATAAAGCAATATACGCGAAATGGATACCGCTGTATTCGGTTACTTACAATGCAAATGGCGCAGAGGGCAGTCCGCCAGTTGATGAAAAAAGCTACTGCAGTACGGATGAGGTTATTGTAAAGACTGTCGGCGGTCTCAGCAGGGGAGGGTTTACATTCGGTGGATGGAATACAGAAAGTAATGGGGGAGGGGATACATACCAACCGAATGGAAACTTTGAGATGGGAGCCGGGAATGTTACGTTGTATGCGGTATGGACTCGAAATACTTGTACAGTAACCTTCAATAGTTTAGGTGCTACTATTCAACCTATCCCTTCTACAATTGATGTTGATAAAAACGCTCTTTTAGGAAGCTTGCCTGAACCACCATCTAAATCAAATTATCAATTTGCTGGATGGTATACACAGGAAAACGGGAGTGGAGAACGTATTATCGCATCATCTATCATATCTAAAAACATAACTGTTTATGCTTATTGGGTAGATTATAATTCTGTTGTCGATAAGGATGAAAATGTTTATTCCACTGTTCAAATATTTACTCAAGTATGGATTGTTGAGAATTATAGGTGTACAAAGTATAACGATGGTTCTTCGATTCAATATGACACATCTTCAGTAAATTGGAGCGGTGGAACTACGGGTAAATATTGTTATTTCAACAATATAGATCAACAGGACAGCGTAAAAAAGTATGGAGCTCTTTATAACTGGGGATCTGTAAATTCTGGTAAAATAGCACCAGTAGGTTGGCACGTTCCAACAAAGGCTGAGTGGGAAACGTTATTGGATTACCTTATTAAAAGTGGATACAATTGGGATAATACTGATGTAGATAATAAAGTTGCAAAATCCTTGGCTGCAAGAACAGATTGGGCTGAGTCCGAGTTTGAAGGAACGCCTGGAAATTGGCTTCCGACAAATAATCGTACTGGGTTTACAGGTATTCCTTCTGGATATAGATATGATTATCTTGGAATGTTCCAGAATCGAGGTTATAGTGCAATTTGGTGGACAAGTACATCTGATGAAACAGCTACAACAAAAGCGTATAGCTGTAATTTAGACAATAAAACTGAGAATCTCGGGATAAACAATTCTATCGATATCGGATGTGGATTGTCGATAAGGCTTATAAAAGATTGATACATTAATAAAACGAGTTTTACTAAATCTACTTTGAACCTTTGGTTAGCAGATGTTTGAACATGCAAATATAGTTCTGCTATTCGCATCTGCAACTCCAATTTTTCAAAAAAATCGTACGAGGCAGGTATATATTACTATACGTGTCGAATTATTTCGTCTCAAAGTCCAGCTGAATCCCTCGATGAAAAGATCTGCTTCAATCTCTCAAACTTCATTCCAATAGGCTGGTAACAGTCGGTCACACTATAGTGGTGTGGTTTGTTGCTTGTTGTAAATCACACATTGTATTGTTGTGGCATTTTATAATCAAAAGTAATATATTTTTTTACTAGGAATAAGTATCATTTTTTCCATACAGGAAATTTATCCTTAAAAACCGCAGTAGCTAGGTGTGGATAATCCCGAGTTCGGGATTGCGCATAAAAGGTTTCAGCTCTTTCGGTCTTTTCACCTGTAGATAAAACCTTCAAGTGTTGCCACTTCGTTCTCCTATGCAATGTATTCCAGTACTTCGTACTGTACTTTAGTTATGCATTTTGCATGGACAACCCTTTCTGCATCAACATCTTATGGCTGATTAATTCCCGATATTTCTTCGGGAATTTCCATCGACACCTACTGAGGTTTTTAAGTTAAATTCATTTCTCCATTTTATACAGGACATCCCGCCCGCAAATTGACACAGATGTGTCTTGCTAAATTATTCTTTGATGGATATATTTTTAATTCCTGAAGATATAAAAACGCATGAGACAATCGGTGTCGGGGTCGGTATCGCTATCGGTATCGAAGCTTACTAAAAATGCTGATGTTTAAACACAATGTGGTTGCGGTTCGCGAACCATTGTGAGAATGAATATTTCAGGTATGATCCGGTTTTAAAATAAATGTTTGTAGAACATTTAAAATTGTAGCAAAAGAGCTACTCTACATACAATTACATTTGCAGCCCCATCCGCCTTCGGCACCTTCCCCCGATTACGGGGGATGGTGCCGAAGGCGGATGGGGGAACGCGTATCAAGAGGGAATAAGAGTGTTTTGGAGGGCATTATTTACTACAATAATCGAATGGCCTACAGCCCATCTTCGTAATAACCTTGCAAATCACAATAAATGAAACATTGCAGGATATCTCAAGAATGATTGAGCCATAAGAATTTACTATTCGCTGCAATTTTTTCACAAATATGACGGAGTCAAGTATGGGGATGTGTCAGGCCATCGCATGGAGAGGGGGACCAAAGGGGTGAGGCGATCAGCGAATAGTGCTAATCCCAACAATGTGCATACTCATGAATGAATGATATTTCGGAATTTATAATTGATAAACCCTACAAAGTCACTATGAGAAAATCGTATGGTTTTTGTAAACATGAAAGGTTAAAGTATATGGCTTATATCATAAGTCTGGGAATCTTCCTTTACCGGAATCTACCCGCAAATTTTTCTGACAAGGCAAATAAAAAAAGGATGTCAAAATGACATCCTTAAAGTATAAAAAATTAAAAATCGCCTTATCGTGTATGAAAGATTTTCAGGTGTGTGGCAGCAGGTTTACCGTTGATGGTATTGACAACTGTGTACATCCCTGATGGGAGCACTGAAAGTGGTAATGTGATACTGTTAACACTTTTTGTATTGAAAGAGCGTTTAAGTGCAACTTTACCTGCTACGTTGAAAATGGTACAATCGAGAACGCCGCTTTCAAGTTGAGGAATGGCGAACTGAAGAGCACCGTGGGAATAGACCTGCCTGAAATGTGCATTCGGATGGATTTCAGAAGCCTTAACAGAGGTACCACTGGTGTCAATCTTGACATCATCAAGAAAGAGGTTTATAAGACCAATGGAATCGTAGACTGCGAAACGAAGTGTTTTGATTGCTTTGAGGTTGAGAGCTTTCTCAGTTTTTTTCCAGTCAGGCTGCTTGAAATCTGCGAGGTTTACCCTGTAGCTGTTTTCAGCCATTGTGACCTGCAAGTCGACACCGTGATATTCACCCGGGGTAACATCTTCCTGTTCGAGTTCAACCCGGATTTTAACTTCCTTGCTGCCTCTGAGGTTGAAATAAACAGATTTCGCAGCACTCAAGTCTGTTGCAGAGGTGTCCTTGTTAAGGTATGACTTTGCACAGAGCCATGTCGAATTGTCTGATGCGTAAACTGATCCTGCAATTTTAAGTAACGATTTATCATCGACTTTAGTTGCGGATAATTTTGTTGCGCTGAGGCCTGTAATGTTACCACCGTTGGCCCAGAGCCCCCCTTTTTTGTTTGTAAGATCGGCATCATCAAAGTCATCAAGCAACTGATCCTTATCAGATGTGGCAACAGATTTTGCTTTTGCAATTGCAACTGTCTTACCGGCAGTTTTGATAAGATCCTGAGCGACAAGGTTACCGTTAATAGTGATGCTTGCAGTTACCTGCTCACCGCTGAGAAACTGCCCTTCATCCGCACTACCATCCCATGTTTCACTGACCGAGTTGCTCGTCTTTGTAAATGTTTTCGAACCCATGAGCCCATTTATTTTTACACTCCACTCCACAGATTTTGAGAAACCGGCAGTGAATTTGACTGTGTTTTTTGAAAAGTCAACGTCAGATGTCGGCGTTGCAGAGAATGCAGTAGACATACTTACATAATCATCGGATGTATTACTGAGTGCTCTGAGAAAACCAATTGCTCCGACAATACCCGCATTGTAATTGATCGCCACTTCTGTAAATTCATAACGTTCAGCATTGTCAGCCCAATTGCCAGAAGGATCAGGGCCTGAAACAACTGCTCCGGGGATGGCACGTTTTGAAGAGGTGCGGTAGTGAATGTTGGAAGGTCCGCCGTTGACACCAGTTACGTATGACTGATTTTTTGAATTTTTTCCTGTAACCCAGTCCAGGTGGGTTTTGCAAAGGCTCAGATAGTTGTCCCTGTCGGCTTGATTTGCCGTAACAACATAAGCCAGACCAAATTCAAACGCCGCAGTAGCTACATCAGCCGCTGTTCCCCAGCCATTGTTCTGGAAAACACCTTTAAAGTGGCCCGATTCCTGTATTTTATTTTTCAAAAAACCAACGTTACCGGAGAGTGAACCATAGCCCCCAAGACCCTGCCTCCACACCTCGATAGCTGCAAGCGGGCTGATATATTCGAAGCCGACACAGTTGAAACCACCGGCGCTTTTTCTTGCCCATTCCTTGTAGGTGGCATAATTGGGATCAGACTTATCTGATGCCCGGTAGAGCTCTATACCCGCAGGCATCATACGATCTGAAATGTCTCTGTTCATGTACTGTTTTGTTTGCTCATCTTTTTCATAATCATAAAATTCACCCTGCGGTGTGCAATACAGATTGTTTGAAGCGATCTTTTTTTTACCAAATGTAAATGCCATTTTTGCTTTTGCAAGGCACTGATCTGCATAAGCTGCATCATACTTACGGTAAAGAGTTGACATACAGGCAAGACATGCTGCATAGGTAAGAGGTATATCTGCGCCGGTGCAAGTATAAATTTCACCACCGCTTCTTCCATCAGGGTCGTTAGGAGGGCTGAAACCTTGCTGGTGATCCGTGGGTCCATGGCCAACATCAAGAATGACAGTGTTTTCATTGATAACTGCTTTGCAGAGATAGTCAGTGGCGAATTTAACTTCGTCAAGTATGTCGGGGATCTGATTTGCGCCGGATGAATGGTCAAATTTATACTCATCAGAATAGCCGGCAGGAAAATAGTCATAACCCTTGAGCAGGCAATAAACAGAGTAGGCCAGGTTCATTCCAAATTTTACATAATCACCAGCATCATACCATCCGCCATCAAGGGGATGACTGTCATCATAACGATCACCGTTATGAGATGCGTTAGCCCAACCTGAGTTAAGATTGTATGCGCTGCCTGTTTTAAGTCCGGCGCGCTGGTAGCCATAAAACTGGATAACCTTTTTATGGGTAGCTCCCAGATCCAGTGATGTTCCGGATATCTGGAGAGCAGCCAGCAGTACCGCTGTACATACTATCCTTTTTTTCATTTGTCTGTTGCTCCTGTCAAATGAGTGAAAGTTTAATTATTTTCTGTTCTTTGTTTACAGAGTCATAACGGTAGAGAAACTGTTCTCCGAAACTCCGGTGCGCCTGGGTACAACCCCAAATTCGCCCTTCATTGTCTACACTTCGCTGTAAGGCGTTGTTCGTTACTCCTCCATCAATGTTTATTAATTACCGTTAAAAACCACTTTCTGTGTAGTTGAAATATCCTTACCAATAAACTGAACGAACCAGGTTCCTGATGACAAGGCGTTGATCGAAACAGTATTGGTTGATTTTGATAACTGAGCAGAAGCGACAGCACGGCCATTAACACCAAAAAGTGTGTATGAGTGGAACGGGTGACGTTGAGGCAATTGCAGAGTGATACCGCTTTTTGATTGTGAGATCGCAATGTTTGTTGAGACCTTTACGTTTTCAATGTATGAAACAGGTATCGTTGCAACCGGATTGTCGGTCATCTCAAACCACGAAACGTAGTATCCATCACCAGTCGAACCAGAGAATTCAAATCTGAGTTTATGGCTTCCGGAACTGGCAGCGGCTGGAACTACTTTAAATTCCCAGCTTGAGTCTGCTTTTGTTGTAGCAAAGGATACTGTTTCAAGACTTTTACCATCAAGAAGAATATTTATCGTTCCGCTACTTTTAACAGCCAGATATCTGAAAATGATGTGGGTCGTAGCTTTTGACGATTTGATATTATACTCAACCCATTCATCTGAGCCGATATTGCTGGGAACATTTAGTGCTGTGTTTGCCGATGTGCGTACGTTGGTTTTATCGTCTCTTAATTTAAATGGAACGTTGCCGGGGATGAAGTTGGCTCCCGAGTACATGTTGTAACCAACGGTGGGCCTGGTTCCCGGCATGTCAAAAACAGAATCTTTAGTTGCTTCATTTTTCTTTCCAATCAGATCTGGTCGAGCCCAGTAATCTTTTGTGGAGACTGCGATGTATTTTTTTGCGCAAGTCCCGGATTCACTGGGGCTGGTAGCACTTCCGGCAAATGCACTCGATGTTTCACCGCTGCAGGCTGACCAGTTAACGTGGCTGATATGGTTTTTGTCCACCCAATTTGTAAACCACCAGCCGGTATTGGCGCAATCGACTCGCTGTCCACCGTCGTAGTGGGTTGTTCCCCACTCTGTGATAAAAATCGGCACCTTACCGATCGCAGGACCTAAATAGCTGGGTTCCATACCTCCGTCGTTCTCATTTTTCACAAAATAGGCCTCAGGTCCGTGGCTGGCAGCATAAAAATGAAAAGAGTAGGCTACATTCGTAAATGGTTTGTTACCATCATCCATAACCTGATCATTGGCGGCAACATTAACGTACTGCGCGTAAAAGGGAGTGCCAAGGATAACAAGGTTTTCGGCACCCTGGGCTCTAATCGCTTTGGTTACATCTTTCAGGTATCCTTTTATCGCACTCCAGGTTTTTAGAGCATTTTCAAGAGTTCCAACTTCAGCCTGCGCACCACCTGCCCATTTGGGTTCATTATACGGCTCAAATATCACATTCGGAGTATTTTTATATTGCTTGGCCCTGTCTGTAAAAAAACTAACAGCTCGTGGAGCCTCCCCACTCTCATGTGCAGTATGTGAATGCCAGTCAATAATTACATAAATGCCCCTTTTGATAGAATGATCGATTAACTCCTGACATTTGTTCCAGTTATCCTTACCATCATAAGCAATTCGAACAACCGAGCATTTCCAGTAATCGACGAGCGCGTCCAATGTTCCTGTATTGTACCAGTTGGCACCTATCCACCCATTAGTCGACCAGTAAAAGCTCATTCCTCTAAGCTGAACAATTGAATCATGCTCATTGAGCAGGTATCCACCCTTGGTTTTAAGTTTTCCATGCCGCTCCACGGGTGTTTCGGCTGATAAAGACACACCAGAGCAGAGCAAAGCTGCACAGATCATTGAGATAGCGAGTAAATTCTTTTTCATTTATGCTGCCCCTTTTAGCGCTTAAATATAAAATATTTTTACAATTACAATATAATAGCGAATCTTTTAGATACTATGATTATTTGCAACCATTAAATATAGTTACGTTACAGAGGTTTTGAGTTCAAAAAATATGGATAATGTAGGTGAAGTATATTAAAAAAGAGTTTTAATAGATTTAAAGAGACCAGCCATTTTAATGAGATCGTAGCAGGAAACTACGGTCCCTGTTACGGTATTGGTGAGCTTCTGCAGTAAAGTTCACTCCTCTTTTGAAGAATTACCTGAAAAACGGACCGCCATCCACCGATTCTGCTACATGGGAAGATGAGCGGAATCCCCGAAATTTCCCGTTACCCCGAAACCTTTACACTCTTCATCTCCTTGTTCGCCAGGCGCACTCCGCTGGCTTTGGATCCTTTGACAAGAAAATTTTTAAAAGCAAAAGTTTCAATCAGCATTTTAAGACGTGGCTTTGGTTTGTATTCAACGGTTACAATCGCTTCTGAGTTGGTAGTAACTTTCAGAACAGTGCAGCCATCGGGAGTAAGACTGTATCCCTTGTTAAGAATAAACTGATCGATTTTACACCTTTTAATGTAAGGGTATTTTGTGGAATCCTCACGGTAGAGGACATTGAATACCAGTTCTTTATCGACTATGCCGCAATAGAGCATACCTTTATCGACAAAGAGTTTATCCGGGGCATCGACAATAGAATACAATCCGTTTTTCCTGATCACCAGAATCCTGTCATAATTTGACACATCACAGATCAGGTTACCGTTAACTTCATAGCCAAGGTACCCGGTGTCCTTATCGTAACGTAATTTGAGGTTCCGTTGGGCGGCTTCCCTGACATCTACTTTTTTAAGAGAGACCAGTTCGGTTCGACGTTTGTATTCAGAACCATATTTTGTGATAATTTTCTGAAGAAACGAAATTGAATACTGGACAATCGAAGCAAGCGCTTCCCGTATCTCTTTAAGTCTGTTACGGATCTCCTGCATCTCTTTCTTTGCCCGGTTGATATCGTAGGCGCTTATGCGGCGGATCGGTATTTTAAGTAATGTTTCAACATCTTCATCGGTGACTTCACGTCTGATCTGGTCCTGAAACGGTTTTAACCCGTCAAAGACAGCCTTTACAACAGCATCTGAAGTCGTTTTGTCCTCTATTTTTTTATAGATACGGTTTTCGATAAAAATCTGTTCAAGTGTTTTTGCATGAAGCCTATCCTTGAGGTGACCCTCTTCAATTTTCAGTTCTGCAGTCAGAATCTGTACCAGCTTCTCAGCATTATGTTTAATGACTTCTGTCACCGTTGTAACAACAGGTTTATCATCTTTTATAACAAGCAGATTTACAGAAATTGAGTTTTCACACTCTGTAAAAGCATATAGTGCGTCAACCGTTTCATCTGTATGGACACCGCGTGCAAGGCGGATCTCGATTTCAACATCCTGAGCGGTATAATCACTGATTCCGGAGATTTTCAGTTTACCTTTTTTTGTGGCGGATTCTATTGAATTGATAATAGATTCCGTTGTCGAACCAAACGGTAGCTCACGGACTACAATTCTTTTTGGATCGCTTGTGTCAAGTTTAGCCCTGACAAGAATTTTTCCGTTACCATCATTGTATTCGGAAACGTCAGCATAACCGCCGGTAATGAAATCGGGATATACAAGAAGCTGATCTCCCTCAAGGCATGCGATTTCCGCTTCAAGAAGTTCGATCAGATTATGCGGAAGAATTTTTGTTGCCATTCCGACTGCGATACCTTCAGCGCCAAGCGCCAGCAGTACAGGAATCTTGGCAGGCAGGGTTACCGGTTCCCTGTTTCTTCCATCGTAGGAATCGAGGAATTCGGTAATCTCCGGGTTATACAGGGTGTCCTTTGCCAGTGGTGTAAGTCTGCATTCGATATAACGAACCGCAGATGCCGGATCTCCGGTGTAGATGTTTCCAAAGTTTCCCTGCGTATCAATAAAAAGGTTCTTGTTTGCAAGTGTTACCAGGGCATCACCGATTGATGCATCACCATGAGGATGGTAGCGCATACATTGTCCGACAACATTTGCAACTTTATGAAACTTTCCATCATCCATTTCCCAGAGTGTATGCAGGATTCTTCGTTGTACCGGTTTGAACCCGTCATTGATATGGGGAACAGCCCGGTCTTTAATGACATAAGAGGCGTATTCAATGAAATTATTATCGTAAAGATTTTTGACGTAAGCCATCAGCGTAGATTCTCCATAATGTATTCCCGGCGTTCGGGGGTGTTTTTCCCCATGTAAAATCCGAGCGTTTCCGGGATGTTTTTTACAGATTGAACATTAACTTCAACAAGGCGTATATTTGGACCGATGAATTGACCGAATTCACCCGGTGAAATTTCACCAAGGCCCTTGAACCGGGTGACTTCAGGATCACGCAGTTGCTTTACTGCGCTATCGCGCTCTTTTTCGTTATAGCAGTAGCGCGTTTCTTTCTTGTTACGTACCCTGAAAAGTGGTGTTTCAAGAATATAGACATGTCCTGCGACTACGATTTCCTCGAAAAAATTGAGAAAAAAAGTCATAAGGAGGTTTCTTATATGAAAACCGTCAACGTCGGCATCAGTTGCCAGAACGATTCTGTTGAAGCGGAGGTTCGCATTTTCCTCTTCAATGCCAAGAGCCATCATCAGGTTGTATAATTCTTCATTCTGATAAATGGCGGTTCTGTTTCTGCCGTATATGTTCTGAGGCTTGCCCCTGAGTGTAAAAATCGCCTGTGTAAGGACATCCCTGGATGAGATGATGGAACCGGCAGCCGATTGCCCTTCGGTGATAAATATCGTTGATGCTTCTCCATCTTTGCTATCCTCGAGATGGTATTTACAATCGCGCAGGTTGGGGTTTTTGATCTCAATGCGCTTCGCGGCTTCCTTCGCCTCTTTTTTTACTGCATTGAGCTCGGTACGTAGTTTTTCGTTCTGAACTATCTTGTTTTCAAGAAGTTTTGCGGCATCAATGTTTTTATGAAGGAAGTCAACAACACCGGATTTAACTTCAGATACAATCCATCCACGAATTTCAGTATTTCCCAGTTTGTTTTTTGTCTGGGATTCAAAAACCGGATTTTTTAATTTTATCGCGATTGCGCCGCCGATACCTTCACGCACATCGACACCATTATAGTTTTTCTTGAAAAACTCGTTAACCCCTTTTAATATTCCCTCCCGGAAAGCGCTCAGATGCGTACCACCGTCGGAAGTGTTCTGTCCATTAACAAAAGAATAATACGTTTCTCCGTAGTTGTGTGTATGCGTAAATGCAAATTCGAGCTGCTTTCCACGATAGTAGCCTATAGGATACACGGTATTTTCACCAATTTCGTTAGTAAGCAGGTCCAGAAGACCATTTTTAGATTCAAATTTCAGAGAACCTAGAAATAATTTTAACCCTGCATTGAGATACGCATAATTCCAGAGCCTTTTTTCGACATATTCAAAATTGAAAGTGTAATCCGAAAAAATATCCGGATCCGGAAGAAATTCAACAAAAGTACCGTTTACCTCAGTGGTCTTACCCTTCTTTTTGGACTGAAGCTGTCCGCGCTTGAACACCGCTTCAGAATATTCACCATCACGATAGGACACTACCTTGAAATGTACCGATAATGCATTGACCGCTTTCGTTCCAACACCGTTAAGTCCAACACTGAATTGAAACACGTCATCATTGTACTTGGCGCCTGTATTGATTGTCGATACGCAGTCGATGACTTTTCCCAGAGGGATTCCACGGCCATAGTCACGAATGGTAACGACTCTCTTTTCAATAGATACCTCTATCTTTTTTCCGAACCCCATAATGTATTCATCAATTGAATTGTCAATCACTTCTTTTAAAAGAATGTAAATACCATCATCAGGGCTTGTTCCATCACCAAGTCTTCCGATGTACATACCGGTGCGTAATCGAATATGCTCAAGAGAACTTAATGTCTTAATTTTACTTTCATCATAAACGGGCGTCGTATCCTGTTTATTCATTAATACACCTTTTAGCATTCAAACGTTGCAGATTTAGTTTCAAAAATAGTAAAAACTCTGTAACAATATAAATTTTCAAGTGATTTGCAGGCAAGTACCGGCCTGGTGAGGGGGCGAGAAAATCACTACAGGTATCTGTTTTTAGAGTATTCGATCGTTACCCGATCCTATTTTAGTATAGTGGATATATAGATTAATGCGCAACAGAAAGCCAGAAAAAGAGATGTTTTCACCTGAAATAAAAGAACGGAAAAAAGCCTTAGTTCTCAATTCAAGACAGCCGCTCGATACGTCCGGAAGCTCTTTATGGCTTAAAAGCACAATTGAAGCCATCAGCTGGGTCGCCCGGCAGGGGTATACCCTGGTTACTTCGGTGGGGATGCAGACCTGGGAGGTGGTTTTATTTCTGGCAGTGCAAAATTCTATTCCACGTATAGTCCTGGTCCCATGTTCCGGGAAGGAGAGTTTTTCATCACTATGCAGTTTTTATTCCAGACAGTTTAATCTTGATGACAGCATAACAGAGTATCTGCCGGTTGAAACCGGTAACGAAGCTGTCAGGATTGAATCGATTCGTGATCAATGTGCAATTGGAGCATCTGATATACTAATTCCTGTAGCGCTAAGGAAGAATGGTTCATTGATGCAGCTGCTTTCAACAATTGAAAAGTCAAGAGTACAGAATCGGTTCGTCACACAATATCAGGCACGATTGGAACCATTGCATTTCAGATACACTGATGGAATGGTGATTAATGACCATTTGGTAGAGGACTCGACAGAATATTTATTCCACTGGACACGTGCAACATATGATTCCTGGCCTGATGAACGCAGGTGCGATTATTATGATGCAATTATCTGTTCAAACAGCTATGCCCGCACAGCATTAAAAACTCTGGAACATATTATTGATTCTGGTGTCATAATTGGATCGTCAAGGCATATGCCCGGAAAACAGCGGTGCGTTTCATTTACAGGTAAGCGTCCTGATGAATTCCTGCCTTTAATGCGGTGGCGGAGCCGCTATCATGAAATGTCATATGAGCCTTATGGGATAGGTATAAAAAGACCTGCAGCATTGGCTGACGGAGTAAAAAAAGTGGCTTATAGAGATTCTGTAAGTGGTAAAAAAGAGGGGGAACGGTGGTTGCTGCAATCACCAGGCAAAAAAGGGAACTGGGTTGTCGAGGATGAGTACCGATGTAAAGACGATTTCAGACTTTCCGGAGTTGAAAAAAATGATCTGCTGGTTGTTTGCGCAACACCTGATGAGGCACCGGGACTTTTTAATACATTCGGAATAAGGGTTTTGCCGATGTTCAAAAAATGTTGTTAAAATAAAAAAATATTCCAGGTACGTTTATACTCATTATGACCACTACTATGGAACGTAAAGAACGCAGGTACTGTATAATTGATCAATCAGTACAAGCTAAAAAAATTAACAATCAAGCAAAACTGAATTAATCTCCCTGCATAACTCGGTACCCGGATTATTCAGAGTAACAGAATCTATTCGAAGTACCGGTACGATTCCCATTAATGCATTTGTAAGAAAAACCTGATCAGCCTCTTTAAGCTCATCAACAGACAGTAAACACGTCTGCACTTTTATGCCACGGCTTGCAAGCAACTCACAAACCGCACTCTCCATTGTTCCGGGAAGAACATAGTCGCTTTTGGGCCTGTACCATGAACCACCAATGATACATAGAATGTTAGCGGTTGCAGACTCACAGACTGACCCGTCTGTATTGATAATCAGCGCCTCATCGGCGCCCTGCTGTTTAGCACGGTTATTTGCCACTTTGCAAAACATGTAGTTCATGGTTTTATGTGATGCGAGCGATATGTGTCGTTTATCAGGACAGGTTGCAAGAAATAACCCGTCTCTTCCCGCTGTGTTCAAACGGTGAACATAACGTTTTGCTGTAACAAGAAGTGTCATGCTCTCAGGTTTATCAGGTGTTCCAGCAGCAGCCAGAATTTTAACAACGGCAACATCGAATGAAAGACCGTTTCGCTCAATGAGGTACGTAATGATTGATTCCCAGGTGATATCAGGATAGGGTGTGTTGAAACAATATTCCCAGGACTTACTGAACCTGTTAAGGTGTTGCTGGAGACGGCAAGGGGTGCCCTTAGTCACTCTGATTGTCTCGAAAATTCCATACCCGTAAAGAAACCCTTCATTTCCAACAGATATGGTTATCTCATCTGAGGGTTTGTATTTTCCATTATACCAGGCATATGAGAGGGTGGAAGAGTCTTTTATATGTGTGCCGCATATGGCATTTATGAGAGATTCCCCTTTGACAAGAGTTTCCAGGTATTCATCTGCAGGGTTGGAGTCGTAAACAATTCCACCGCCAACAGAAAATACAAGCTTGCTGTCTTTGATTATTGCCGTACGGATAGCAATAGAAAGATCCATCGAGTCATGGAAGCCTATATATCCGATAGATCCTGTATAAATATGCCGTCGAACAGGTTCGAGTTCGTCAATAATTTCCATAGACCTGATTTTCGGGCAGCCTGTTATGGAGCCGCCGGGAAATGTTGCCCGGATAAGATCGATAGCGTTTTTATTATAATCAAGTATTCCGTCGATAATTGAAACGTTATGAAAAACGTTTTTGTAACCTTCAACTCGCTTATGCTCACGTACCTTTACAGAACCGGCCCTGCAGACTTTACCGATATCATTCCGCAGCAGATCAACAATCATAGAGAGTTCAGCATCATCTTTACAACTGGTTGTAAGGTCGTTGCGGTTTTTCAGATCGTCTTGAGGGGTCTTTCCTCTTGGTCGTGTACCCTTGATAGGGCGCGTTTCAACATTTTTACCCCGAAGTTCGATAAAACGTTCAGGGGACGTTGAAACGATGTGATGGTCTCCAGCATTGATATAAGCAAAAAAAGGAGCAGGATTACTCTTAAACAGGGAGATAAAAAGATCGAAGGAATCTCCATGGAAGGAGGTTTCGAATCGCTGGGACATGTTTACCTGATATACATGCCCGCGGACAATATAATCATGGATTTCCTCAATGGCCCGCATATATTCTTCCTTCTCAAAGCTGGAGCTCATTGATGACTGGTTTACTGATGGTTCCCTGTTTTTTTCAGGCACAGCAGTGTTGATTATCTCTAAAAAACATTCTTTACGTTGCAGAGCATCTCCACCGACAGATGAAACGGATATCGTTTTTTTCTTTTCAAGAAGATCCTCAACAAGAATTATTGATGGGGCAACCATATATAAATGGGGTAGATGAAGATCGTCGATACTGGTTCGTGGCAGTTCTTCGATGCAGTCTTTAAGGTCGTATGATAAATAGCCCATCAATCCACCACAGAAGGGAAGTGGATATTCTCCGTTCGAAAGCCTGTACCGATCAATGATAAACTGTACTATCTGTAAAGGGTCTGTTTCGACACTTATTGTCCTGTTGCCACATTCGACCACAGCATGAGTCAGTGTCGTCCTGAGAGAGAGCCATGGGTTTACACCTAAAATGTTGTACCGGGCGCAGTCCGCAGAAGTGCCGCTGGCCAGGGCAACTGTGCCTGTATTATGGGCAAAGAGAGCGGCTATATCCGGAAATGAACGATTTGTATCAAGCTCTGAGGATAAAAGATCATCTGATTTTTCCGGTAAAAAACTGCAGTCGTTAAGTAAGGAAGAAAAAGTCATGAAATATGTTCCTGAAGAGGACCGAGTCTAAGAAAGTTTTCTATCATTGTAAACCCCTCTTCTGTAAGAAAACTTTCCGGATGAAATTGTACTCCGTGAAGAGGAAACTGTTTGTGGGATAGCCCCATAACAACGCCTTCAGAGGTTTTTGCGGTAATTTCCAGATCGGTGTGTATCTGTTCAACCGCAAGGGAATGATAACGTGCTACGGTAGTTGGTTGGTTCACACTCTGGAATACCCATTTACCGCAGTGTTCGACAAGGCTGGTCTTTCCATGCATGGGTAGAGGAGCTCTTACGGTTCTGCCACCGAAAGCTTCATTGATACATTGCATCCCAAGACAAACACCAAAAATCGGGATTGTTTTGTACAAATGAAGGATAAGCGCGATTGAAATACCTGCCGCGGAAGGATCTTTTGGACCCGGACTGACGACAATATAATCAGGTGAACGTTGCTCAACCTCTTCAACAGTTATCTTATCCGCCCTGAACACAGAAATTTCAAGAGGGTAGTGTCGGAACATCTGGACCAGATTATAAGTGAATGAATCGTAGTTGTCTATAACAAGGAGCGATGGTTTCATGAATGTTACTCCTGTTACAGCGTCGTATACCCGCCATCAACAGGCAGATACGTTCCGGTCATAAATTGTGAAAGATCACTTGCAAGGAAAAGAATAGCGCCTGCAATATCACGAGGGAGGCCATTACGGCGTAAGGGGCAGCGTGTTGCAGCAGTTTCTTTGATCTGTTGTGCCATTGGTGCAGTCGCATCAGTTAATGTGAGTCCCGGCGCGACAGTGTTGATACGTACGCCATCAGGTCCCAGCTCATCAGCAAGTGAACGGACAAAGGAATCCAGGGCGGCCTTTGCAGCGCCATGCGCACTGTAGCCAGGTTGAGCATGCTTTGACATAGTACTTGATATGGCGATGATGCTTCCGTTTTTACGGTCGATCATTTCGGGTACAACAGCCTGACAAAGCAGAAAAACTGATTTAAGCTCATTACTTAGTTTGCGCTCAAAATCCTCCCATTTACTGAGCATAAAAGGAGAGACGTTGAAACCGATGGCAGCATTGGAGACAAGTACATCTATTTTACCAAAGCGCTCCCGGACATTTTTGACAAGGTCAGAAACCTGTGCGGGATCGGTCGTGTCACCCTGGAAAATGTCTGCAGTTCCACCGTCTTCATTTATTATCTCTTTGACTGCCATTGCTCCGTCTCTGCTTTTGAGGTAATTTATAGCTACTGATGCACCATGGCTGGCAAGAAGTCTGACTGTCGAACGTCCGATACCTCTGCTACCTCCGGTAACCAGTACCACTTTACCTTCAAGTAAACCTGGTATCCTCGATTGACATTTTACAGAGGGCCTGCTCAGTGATTTTACAATAATGGAATCATCATCACTGTCCTGTGCCTTTGTGGAAAGAGGCAGGTTTGATGCAAGCTCATTGAGACGAGGATGCTCAAACACAAGAGACAAACCAGATTCGATTCCCAGTCGTTCTTTTATTCTGGCAATAAGGCGGGTTGCAGAGAGCGAATGTCCACCAAGCTCAAAGAAGTGGGAACGCTTTCCAATACGCTCTTCAGGTATCTCAAGAACCTCTGACCAGAGTTCCGCAAGTTTCTTCTCGATTTCAGTCGATGGTGCTTCGTAGGAACCACTTTGCTGAATCATTCCGGAAGAGACTTTCAGGGCACGCCGGTTTAACTTACCATTAGGTAGTTTTGGCATTTCGTTAACTGCTATAAATGCAGTCGGGACCATGTAAGGAGGAAGTTTTCGCTGAAGAAATTCACGTAATTTTTTGATGTCTATTGCTGTGCCGGATTGTTGAACAAAAAAAGCAAGTAATTGTCCGTTTTCCCCGACAACAGCCCGAATGCCCATTCCATCATAGTCCCCCATCACTTTTTCGATATGGCGGACGTCAACTCGAAAACCGCGAATCTTGACCTGAAAATCCCACCTGCCAAGAAATTCAAGATTACCATCCTGCAGGTAACGTACAACATCGCCAGTGTTGTAAAGAATACCGCCATAGTCTCTGCTGAAAGGGTTCTGTATAAAACGTTCTTTGTTTAATTCGTCAAGGTTGTGATACCCAAGCGCCATTCCGACAGTAGCGACATGTACTTCGCCGGGAACACCCAGAGGTACCGGCCTTCCATTTCTGTCAAGAATATACATCGTTGTATTCTGGATCGGCCTCCCGACCGGAACAAACCCCTGCTGTGTCGCATCAAAGTTTGTGGTATCGTAATAGCACATATCGTTAAGTTCCGTGCAGCCGTAATTATTGATCAATCGGGCATGAGGCAGTACCAATCTGAACAGGGTTACCATCTCAGCGGTAAGCGGTTCACCGGCAGTATAACAAATCCGTAGTGATGGAAGTGCAATGTTTTCTTTTTTGATATAGGAAAGAACCGCCATCATGTGTGATGGAACCAGATGTATTCGGCTTGCTTTGTATTTAAGTAGTGCATCAACAAAAAGAACGGGGTCTTTTACCGATTCCGTATCAATAAATGCCACCGTACACCCATTGAGAAGGCCAGAGAAAATTTCTTTGACAGATACTGCAAATGCAATGGTCGTCTTTTGTGCAAAAACCTCACCTTCAGCGAATGGCCAGTTCGATTCAAGACCACTGAGCCAGTTGGTTAGTTGGCGATGAGGAACTCTGGCACCTTTTGGAATCCCTGTTGAGCCTGAAGTGTACATCAGATAAGCGGGAGAATCCGGTGATATCACAGCAGTAGTGGGTGTAGCGGGGGTATTGGGTAGTAAAGGAAGCTTAGCATCGATAATGCAACACGATTCTTCATTGAACCCGAGTTTTGTCTGTTGCTCTTTAGTACAGATAATGAACTTCGGTTGAGCATCGTTTATGATTTGATTCAAGTAATTTTCAGGGTATGACGGATCAAGGGGAACATACGCTGCGCCAGACCTCCATATTGCGAAAACGGCTGAAAGAAGCGGGGCAGTGCGTTCTATACAAATTCCAATGAGATCACCGGGCTTCACCCCTTTGCTTTTTAATGTATGGTTGAGTGCATTTGATACATCTGCTACATCACGATACCGCCATGAGCCAAAGGAATCATAGCAGGCAACAGCATCGGGAGTCTTTCGCACCTGTTCATCCCACCGGGTAACGAAGGTGATAGTATGGTCAACGTCCCGTTTTGTCTGATTAAAGTCTATAAACAGGCGGCGGCGATCAGTATCGGTGAGCATGGTAAGGTCCGAGAGCCGCCTCTGGCTGCTGGTCATCATCTCACGGAGCAGCTGTTCATGATGTCTGAGGAGTTGTTCTACCGTTTTCGCATGGTAAAGATCGGTGGCATAGATCGCTTCTACGTCAAGCTTATTCCGGTCTCCGGTATATGACAGCTCGACTTCACATCGTGCAATTGCATCTTTACCCGTAGCTGTGCGGTATCCTTCATATCCTGGATAGGATCCGAATTTAACACCGCCCGGAAGCAGCGTTTCCAGATGTGTGCGGGGGAAATTCTGATGGCGGATGACCAGCGGTACGAGCGATCCTGAAGCGTCACTGCGCTGGACAATTGATGAGTAGATAATGCGTTCATATGGTACTATCTGATGATCAAAGCCTGCAAGTGCGGTGGTGCGGATGCTATTCATGAATTCACCGACACTCATCTCCTCACCGACAGTTATACGTAAAGGAAGTATATTGATAAAGAATCCTATGAGCTGCTCAATTTCGGGAAGAATTCGTCCTGATGTCGTCGTGCCGATACAAAGGTCATTTCTGCCGGTATAACGATTGACTGTCAGCGCAAGACCTGCAAGAAGACACATGAACATCGTGCAGCCATGTGCCTGAGCAAACTTTTCAAGCTCCTGTGAAAATTCAGCAGAATACCGGTATTCCAATCGGCCGCTGGTGCTTCCGGACTGAGGTGTTCTTAAAAAATCTGAAGGGAGTTCCAGTGATGCTTCGTATCCTGAAAGATGTTTCCGCCAGTAGATAAGAGAATCTGTCATGTCAATTTTACGCTGCCATTGGGCGAACTGCGTATATTGCAATGGTAACTGTTTCAGGGAGGGAATATTGCCACTTGAGAATGCTTCATAGCATTTCTGAAGTTCCGAAAAAAGGATACTTTCCACTGACCAGCCATCAGCTGCTATATGATGAACATTGAGAAGCAGCAGGTAACGTTTCGGGTTGATTCTCAAAAGGTTTCCTGTAAAAACGGGACCGTTTTCCAGATCGAAAACATGCCGCATGTTTTCTTCTATGTAATGAGGTATGTCAGTTTCCTGAACATCAGTGATCTGAAGTGAAAATGGCTGGTTTGGCGTTATCACCTGAACCGCTTCACCGCGTTTGTTCTGAATGAACCTTGCACGTAAAGTTTCATGACGGTCGAGAATTTCAGTGATACTTCTGTTGAGAGAGTCAACACTGATTTCTCCTTCAAGGAGAAAAACCACCGGAATATCATAGCTGAGATCATGGGGGGTTTTGCGGTTAAGGAGCCACATCCTCTCCTGAAACCATGAAAGAGGGTATTCCTGAGAGGTATGCTGGTGACGTACATTTGTCGTATTTTGAATCATATGTCGAAAACCTCCAAACAGTGGCTTTGCTTGCTTTCGAATTAAAAAGCAATTTATTTATCGCAAAATTTGAGTCAGCTTATGAAAAAAAGACTGAATTTCCCTTTAAGTACAAAAAAAAACCGTTAAAATATAATCATTGTGTCTAAAGAAATGCAAACGCATAAATGGGTGATTATATCAAAAAGTATATCAAGTGTACTCACGGTAATGTGTTTAACTGGCGTCTTCACCAGTGTGGAGGTGTTTCATGCGTCTGCGCAAGCTCGAAGATACCAGAGATGTGAAGCAAATCGCGTAAAGTAATCGTCTCGATTAAGGTTAACTGTGACGCATTCTTGTTGATAATTGTAGAAGCTGAAGTTTAATTCTTAATGTCATCTGTAATAATGGCAAAATAGCGCACCGAAGTCCTATCAAGTATTTCATAGTTGTCTTCCACTGCTTTATTCCATCCAAAATCGTCAAGAGATATCAGCGTAAGGCGATGCCGGCCGCCTGCTTCAAATTTTTTAACAGTACCTTTGATAATCGATTTGAGTTTGCGGTTTTTGATTTGTGATCGCCGAACCAGAGGATTATAATGCCCTACAAGAATCTCCTTATCGCTATACGCACCTTTCTCGACTCTAAGAACTCTGTATTTAAATATGTAAAGATAGTCATAGAGCTCATTTAGATTAAATGCTCCAGGAATTTCAAGCAGGCGGGCCTGAATAACCAGTGTGTCGGTTTTTTTAACATCACCGGAGGATGTAACTGTCAGTGTATCCGGTTTTTCTGCAGATTTTTCCTGAGAGAATGCTGACACGCTCATTAAAAAAAGTATACTAACAAAAAATAATTTTGACATCATTGTAACTCCTGTAGTTTTAGGTGGTGCGGGGAAAACAGCGCGGAAGAGTTTCGGTTACTCCTGATGCCTTGAACTGCAGGTCACGAATTGCATCTGACGGATCAAGGTCTGCATCCTGAGTAACTCCCGCGATCATATTCCAGCGCAGAGGTGGATATTTCATTACCTTCTTCATTATGAAAGACGCGAGACTACATATCCAGACTGGCACGTGAATAAAGGTCTGATACCGTGAATCCATAAGAAAAAGGCACAATTTTGCAAAATGTATCATCGAGATCGCTTCTCCACCGCTGAAATTATAAACGTTACCATCTCCAACAGATTTTTTTGCAAGTGTTATTAAACCATCTGCTATATCTTCAACATAGACCGGGCGTTTAACAGCATTTCCTTTACCAATAAATGGTATCACAGGATATTTTTTTAAATTGGAAAGGAAAATATCAAACTCCTGACCTCCCTTTTTACCGTAAACAAGCGTTGGCCGCACAATCGTATAATGGACGCCCGAATCCCGGACTAACCGCTCACATACCCTTTTTGATAGTGAATAAGGGGTTGTTCTGGGGTATACAACTGATGCCGAAGAGATATGAATAAAATGAGTGACACCGCTTTCCCGGGCTTCATCAAGAATATTTCGTGTTCCCCTGATATTGATCCGGTCATAGTCTTCATCATTGTCGGTGAGAATGATTGCAGCCATATGCAGTACAGCTGAGACTCCGTTACAGATTCCCGAAAGAGAGGCTTTATCAGAAATATCCCCGTATCGAATGTCAGAAGAGTATGCAGAAAGTGTTTTTACCGCTGCATCACCTGGAAGGGCAAGCAGTCTTACCTGGAAATCCAGTTCAGAAAGTCGCCGGACAAGAGTGCTGCCGATAGCACCTGTTCCACCGGTGATGAGTATCGTTGTTTTCTCTTGTGACATCAGTTAAATTACCTTTTGATATAAAATGTGCCGGTTTCATGAAAAACATCGGTTTCAGAATAGTTGTAAACCTTTAAAGTAACTGCTATAATATCATTCTCAGAAAGGGCTAATCGGTCATTGCTGATGGTCCATGGAATCTCTGCGCATGTAAAGTTGCCTTTAACAGGTACCGTGAGTGATTCACCCTGAGTAAGCTGGTACTCAACATTTTTTTTAACTATTGTGAGAACTGCACCAATTTCAACTTTGTCGGAATAAGTTACAAGTTTCTCAAATTTGAACTGGACAGCAGCAGGATTGGTTAATGAAAGAGTATCGCCTGCGACAGGGTAGGTAATCTGTATGGAACGAGGTGCTTCAGCGGCATCAATTGGTGAACATGATTCTTCGGGATCCACAGGACCACAGCTTAAAATCAGTGCTGCTGAAAAGAGTGTAAGTTTACTTATCTTAAATAGCATGGTAGTACCTTTCATTTAAAAAAAAGTGGTTTTGAAACCGAACGCAAATGTCCACTGCTGCATAAAATCTTCCCAGTCGGGAGCATCCCATATACCACGAGGATCAGCTTTGTCGTGAATCGGGAGCGAAACAGCCAGATAGAGGGGCAGCTTTTCCCGCGAGAACTCAACACCATACAGTAATGTAGCGTTCCAGGACTTATGGTCCGGATCTGGAGCCGGATTGTATAAAGAAATATTTGGTGAGTGAACCCAGGCAACACCCAAAGGAGCACTGAACATCACACCCCAGGAATGGATATGGTGTTCAAACTTTCGAGATGTAAAGTAAACGTTTGCTGTTAATGATGGTGGATTGTAATCGCCAAGATCATTTTCTCCATAAGGTTTGCTGCGATAATAAAAACGACGGTTATTTTTGCGATCCTTATAATCCCCGAAATAAGAGTCAAGGAACTCGTTCTGTTTTGAAAAAGGGCGCAGTGCCAGAGGGTGACTGTAGGAAACACTGAATGTCCACATACCATCTTCAATGTCAACCATTCGCTCGATAGCCATTGATGCATTGTAAAGGCCTGTGCCTTTCTGGAGGTGTACCGGCAGAAACTCCGGTTCTTTATCTCGTACTCTTTTTATATCGTATTGTCCGGTTGGAAATGTCAGCCCAAGGGTGATAAGGTATTGCCCGTTCATACCAATAGATTTTGCAAAATCCAATGAGATATCACCCAGACCGCCGGTGGTGCGTTCATTCTCAGGGCTGTTTGACAGATTTTGAGCTGTTCCGGTTTTTGACAGCACCGGGATCGCAACGTTCATTGTGGTTGTATAGGATGGCTTATAACTGAACCTGGGTGAAAAAGTAAAATAACGGAAATTCTGTCCAATACTGAATCTGGAAAGCATCTCCAGGTCGATAAGACCACCGCTTACACCACTTCCGATCCACCGGATACCATCATTGGTTCCTCCTCCTCCGGCACCGGCTCCACATCCGCCAATTCCCGACCATGGTGTCAGTTCCATTGCGGTAATGAGAGATAGTTCTGAATTTTCAGTGTCTTGATACAAAGTAAAAAACAGAACAAGGCTTGTTACAATACCGCAAATTATTGATAGAAATATACCTTTATTTATTCTCATCTCAGACCTTTGCAAGATTACTGAAGTTCAACAATATATGCATACGTGTAACCCGTGCACAAGAAATGTCCATCCGGTGACAGCCCCCCTTTGAATGGTAATTGCAGAATGTTTACAGGCGTGTCCAGTTCCACTGAAAGTGCAGAGGGTAAGCCATAATTAAGATAGACTTTTTGCAGGAAAGTACTTCCCAGCTCTCCGGATGCAATATATTGCGGAGCTGAGAGATCTGGGCTGATGTTGTAGTTACCTTCAAATTCAGTATACAGAATATGCAGCTGACCAGTTACCGGGCTTGTCCACCAGTGAGGATCTGCTGCGCCATCTTTAAGAAGTACTGGCTTTGATTGTGAACTTAACTTTTGAATATAAGCACGGTAGTGGTTGGAAGATTGAAAAGCATTATAAACGATCCAGTTACCATCCGGGGATATAAGGGGACTTTCATAATTGTATTGAATATCACCTGCTGGAGCTGGAAGCTTTATCGGGGCAATAACTTCTGCAGAATAATCTATGTAATAAATAGAAAGATAACCATTCTCACGGATTGAATATGCAATTTTTACTTTTGATGTTCCAAAAAACGATGTAATTGCATCTTTGTTGAGAAAACCATTGTTGTCGTAACTCGTGTCGATGGGAACATGGTGGCTTAAAGGAGCAATACCTGGTTCAACCCACAAGTGTGGTGTTGAAATTTCATAAAGTCGACGATCGATGATTTTGATATAAGCATTGGATAATGGATGAACTGCATAAAAACTCCATGTATCGAATACATTATTATCCCCAAAGAGGGTACCAATATATTCCGGATGTGCGGACCATTCCGGATCC
Organism: Chitinispirillaceae bacterium; assembly: GCA_016929595.1. GTDB lineage: Bacteria > Fibrobacterota > Chitinivibrionia > Chitinivibrionales > Chitinispirillaceae > JAFGIN01. The sequence goes on along the minus strand of JAFGIN010000052.1, from coordinate 5,331 downwards.
TGAAACCTGAAAGCAGGTTTTTCAGTGATGCTGTTATTCATCATGTACCAGCGTACTGTATTGGAACTGTCTGAAATGGTGAGACGGTCGTGCATGTTTGCCCATGGCGGAAAGCCTGATGTTACTGCAGTAGTTTTAACGGGCAATTCACCGCCAAAGTTTAACCAGAGCATACACGCCGGGAAGTTTGTTGTGTCAAGAGAAATGGAAGGATTACAGATTTGATTTCCAGGAACAATTTTTTTGATGAGTACCCCAGATTCGCTGTTTGAGACTGGAATAGTAGTAACTGGTTCCTCAATTACGGGTTTATAAGGGTACTCACAGGATAAAGAGAAGATGTTTAAGATTAAAAAAAACAGGCCTAACCTGAATTTTGAAGTCATCCCGGTCTCCAGGGTAATATTGTTGTTGAGACTTTTAATTTAACTAAACGTTTCACCTATTAAAGATAATAAATAAGGAAATTTGAATACTACTTTTTATAATATAGTTATAAGAGTTAATCGTGATACTGAAGAAATGCATCCACGAAGGCTGATGAGCTGATTGAATAAGTTTTGAAGAAAATCTATTTTAAAAAAGTATCTCAGGGATAATCAATGTGGAGGAGAATGTATGAAGCTCACTTATATTGTTGTGATTCTGCTTGGTTCTTTTATTCAGAGTACTTTTGCTGAATTGAAAGCGCGGATTGTTGCCGAAAAATCACGGATTACCACGTTTCTTCAGGATGCCCAGGCTGGTCCTGAGGCAAAGCTGGTGTTTTGTGAAAGCGGGAAGATGTACGTTGTTGATTTTTCGGAAGATCAGCCATCGATACGGGAGCTTGTACACGTTGAAGGCGCAGTATTACCGGTCATATCACCTGATGGTAATTATGTTGTTTACTCAAAGGGGGTATCTGATGACGGGGAAACTACACTGAAAAGCAGCGCTTATATAGCTGAACTTGCAACAGATAAGAGTCCTGTACTTGTTGCAGAACCAGCGTACGTTCCACGGTTTGTTCAGAATAGCACTACTCCAAAAGTGTTGTATTCAACATGTGCGTCGAATGCTGATGCTTCCAGGTTTGCGTATGATGGGTGCGGAGGAGTTTATGCACGTTCTTTTGTAAATGGACAGGTCGGAGATGCAGAGACTGTGTGGTCCGGAGGAAGCTATTTTGGCGGTCTTTCTTACGATGGAACATATCTTTGCACTGCCTGGTTAGGAAATGGCAAAGCGTATATGCTTAACCTCAATGCGCCCAATCCGGCACCAGAATGTGCGTTTCTTAAACTGCATAATCAGCAAACTGGTATTGATACCATACTTGCGATCGGGGCATGCAATCCATCTATTTCAAGCAGCAGAACTTATTCTGATGCAATGATGTTTGTTGATTTTGGATACGACCGCGGCTTTCCTTCAGGTTTTTCATCTGGAAAAATACCGACAGTATGGATGCAGCATGAATATCTCTGGATCACCCGGTCAAATGGTGATGTGTTAAAGTTTACAGAACAAAAATATACTCCGGAGCTCGATGATGATGCATTTATGGAGTTATCATGGGATGATACAAAAGGGCAATCGTACGGAAGCAGATGGGAATACCCGGAGTGGAGTAATCATCCGTATCTGGCAGTTGCGGGGGTTGTAGTAAAGAGAACCTGGAAAGCTGCCAGGCCTGATGAATATGATGACAGACAGATGGTAGAGCATATCTATCTGATTAATTTAAAAACATCAGCTGCTTTACCGGTTATATCAGTCACCGATACATCACAAAATTCAAAAGTTAATTTGAAATGGTCATGGTTCTGGGCTTCGGTGCCTCAGAATTTTTCCGAAGAGCCGGACTGGCTTGCAACCACCAGCATACGTCACCGGTACGTAAAAACTTCCGGCGCAGAGAATGTCCGATTGTCAGGAAATACGCTTGTTTCCCAAAAGCCAGTGAGAGGTGTCATGGTGTACGACTTAAGTGGAAAATGTCTATGGAGCGGGCGTTACAATAACCGCACTCAAAATGTGGTAATTCCCGAAAAGTATCTCACAAACAAAGTGGTAACTATACATGTACAACTTGAACGTTGTTCCCGGGTAGAATTAAGATCAATAAAAATTAATTAAATAAAAAAAAGTGTAGAAATTGTGGTCAACACTTATCTCCTTTTGTTCTAAAAAATAGCTGAAATTAAAAATTTGATAAGGTATATTATAAGTACCAGCAATTACTATCCTATCTGCAAGGCCCTCTTGCAGTATCAAAGTGAAGCAAAGCGTCGGTGCACAGCCGGCGCCCTTCTTTTTTTAGGGTATTTAATCAATAGCATCGAAGATACCACCTTTGTTTTGCTGATAAAATCATACTTTTATAATGATTTGAAAGAATAATGCATTTTTTTGAACAGAAATAAAATGGTATTCAACTAACTTATTGTTGGTAGATAATCAGAAGCGGTATACCTTGATGTCTTTTCGCTGTTCACCATACCTTTCTTCCAGGAATATCCCTGGAGAAGTGATTGGTTTTGTTCTAAAATAGTATCGAAATTTTTAAATAAGTTTATTTTCTGTGCCTGTGAATATCCTTCCCATCGTAACTTCGTTTTAAACGATATACACTAATGGAATTAAGTGTTCAGGATGGATGAATGCTGTTGAAATGTCAGGCTTGTATCAGAAAGCACAGTTCCAGGAGTATTTTTAATGCAGGTTGCAAATCAGGTTCAATCATGGATATGTCAGATATGTATTAAGTAAATAAAAAAACGATTAAAATTTTAAGGCCTGATTTTTTTTAAATCAGGCCTTATTTTCAGATTCGATCTTTTTTATCAACTTACAGGGGGAGTGCCGCTTTTTTTCCAAGTGTTGATTCTGTAATGACTACATTTTTTCTTTCTCTCGAAACACCCTTTTTGAAAGCTTTTTTTGCAATCGCGCCAAAATCTACTACGATTTCACTTATTTCCCTATCCTCTGCAACGAATACTGATCGTTCTTCAGGATCGATACTTGCCAGGTAAATTCCACCGTAGGGTAATTCAACACTTTTTTCATAAGCTTTTCCCCGATTGTAATCGGTAATCGTGTGAGTACCCGGATTGAGTAATCTGATTCCCCAGTACTCTTCAACAGGTATGTTCCTGCTCCCGCTTACTGTGCCAAGGTCCAGTTCAAGAGAGAGTGTGTATCCAAACGGGTCTGATGTAACGATCAGCATCTTTGTATCGAGATACCAATATCCGCCGCTCCAGGAAACTGCAGAGAACATATATGCATAATCGTAGTAGCCATCTCCGTTCAAATCAGTTCTTACATAGGATGGCAAATTATATGGTTTGCGTGAGTCCACGGGATAAATTTCGTAACCGTATCTATCCACTGGTGGCATGCTGTACCCATCAACCGCATCATAAATAATCTCCCGAACATCGTAGGGAATATCTACATACGCATCAATTGGATAATCAACTTCCCATATGCTTCCACCATTGCCGCTGCTGGAAGTAGGAACTTCGATGATTGCACATCCTGTCATCAATCCTGCAAGTATACTTCCGACGGTGATAGTTGATAGTAATTTCATGATCTCCCCTTTCAAATTCATCAATTTTCTTTGCTTCGCTTTCACAGGTATAGACGGGCCAGGATAAAAATTCCGCTCATAATCAAATTTTGAACAATATCGGGATATATGGTATACTTAGAGTTTGCAGCCCTGGTCTGATAAACGATACAAAAGTATTACAGGGGGAAAATTGGCAGCAATAAAAAGCAGGTATTTTGATGGTTTTTTTAATAATCCGGCAGAATTACTTATTACGCTGCGTCGGCAGCGAAAAAAAGTTCTCTATTATATAACAAACGTTCTCCTCTTTATTCGTATCTGTATTTCAGAATTTTCTCTGAATCATTGCATTTCGAGGGCTTCTTCAATAGCCTATGCATTGCTGCTGACACTGATTCCACTTGTGGTTACAGCAGCCTTTATGCTTGCAAGTCTTACCGATATCAATTCTGAACAGGTCAAGCAGCTGTTTTCAGTGTTTCTTCCATTTGCACCTGAAGTGGTTTTGTCGTATTTAAGTACCTTCTTTGATAATGCCAAACAGTTACGTGGTGTCGGAATTGTTGTGCTGATACTGGTCAGTCTGGGATTATTCGGGACCTTTGAGGAGTCACTTAATAATATCTGGAAAGTGCATCGTTCGCGCTCATTTTTCATCCGCTTACGCACATTCACAATGGTTGTCGTATACAGTCCAATACTATTTTTTGCATCGGTACAGTTCAGGAAATCGATTTCAATCCAATTCGGTTTCAGCGCGCAGCTATTACTGGATATGGTTCCGTTTTTACTAATGGTCCTTGCGTTCTCTACGCTTATCTGGTTTGTCCCGAATACAAAAGTCAAGTTTAGAAACGCTTTGCCAGGTGGATTGGTTTCCGCATTACTCTTTGAATTAGAACGTTTTGGTTACTCAAGTTATGTACAATTTACGATGCAGACCAGTGCGATGTATGGAGCGCTGGCAATATTGCCTCTGTTTTTAATATCCCTTTTTCTAGTCGCATTTTTTATTCTGATAGGGGCCCAGGTCACCTATGTTCTGCAGAATTTCCGTCCGCTCCTGAGAGCGAAAAGACGTTGGGATCGCCGTGTAGGTGATTACAAGACATACTTTACGTTTAGAATGTTCATCGATTGTCTTACTGCGTTTACACAAAGAAAGATCCCGCCGACAGTTGCACAGTTGAGCTGTAAATACGACCTTACCGAACAGCAGGCATCCGGGATCGTAAATTGGCTGGTTCACGAAAATTTTCTTCATCAGGTCGGCGGAGTTGAAGCGTATGTTCCTACTCACGATTTTTCATTGATATCTGTCCGTGAAGTACTTGAAGCGATCGATAATCAGAATCGCAAAGTTCCGATTTCACCCGATGATTTTGCGCGGGATTATATCGATTCATTGATGAAACAGCTTGGAAAAAGTGACTCATCACTGCTTGACACACTCACTTTCAGCGAGATGGTCGAAGAGATAGTGACAGGAGAGAAACGGGCAAATCGCGCAGCGGTCGTGATGGGGTGAGGAATAGGTTCACTAAAAATGGGAAAAGAGCGACGCATAATCGCAGGTTCATTTCCCTGGCTTTTATAAATCTCATCCACTTCGGCTTCGCTCAGTGCATCGCCCGGCCCTTCTCCTGCCAGAGAAGGGAGAAATCAGAAAAACAGAAGTATTAATCGCCCCTTCTCTGATAGAGGTCTTTACCCATACTTGACTCCGGCATTGTGAGGAATCAGTATTTTGGATATGATGCTATTGT
>JAFGIN010000051.1 GCA_016929595.1 Chitinispirillaceae bacterium | reverse complement strand
GTGACTGAGTGACTGAGTGACTGAGTGACTGAGTGACTGAGTGACTGAGTGACTAAGTGACTAAGTGACTAAGAATATCTTCTTTAGATTCTTCATCCTTCATCCTTCACCCTTCACCCTTCATCCTTCATCCTTCATCCTTCATCCTTCACCCTTCATCCTTCATCCTTCACCCTTCATCCTTCATCCTTCATCCTTCATTCATCCTTCATTCATCCTTCATCCTTCACCCTTCATCCTTCATCCTTCACCCTTCATCCTTCATCCTTCATCCTTCATTCTTCATTCTTCATTCTTCACCCTTCACCCTTCACCCTTCATCCTTCATCCTTCATCCTTCATTCATCCTTCACCCTTCATTCTTCATTCTTCATTCTTCATCCTTCATTCTTCCTTCATCCTTCACCCTTCATTCTTCATTCTTCATCCTTCATTCTTCATTCTTCACCCTTCACCCTTCATCCTTCATTGTGAACAGCATTCTTTTTTAACATCATCAGGGGAATCCCGCGTTTAGTCTCAGACGCTTTACCGATACCAACTATGGCAAGTACTCTCATCTGAGGCGGGATGCCAAGTAATTTTTGTATAACTGATTCTGCAGTTTCTCCCGATTTGTTGTTGCGGTTTCTGATCTGTACCCAGCAGCTTCCAAGGCCAAGGTCGTGTGCTGTCAACTGAAGAATGATTGCGGCGATCGAACAGTCCTCGATCCAGACATCGCTCACCGTCTCATCACCCAGGATTACCACCCCAAGCGGAGTTCCATCAAGAAATTCCCCGCCATGGTCCTTTGCTGATGCGAGCCGCTTGAGAATTGCTGCATCCTGAACAAAAATAAACTGCCAGGGATTTCTTCCGCGTGATGATGGCGAGCGGAGGAGGGCTTCTTTCAGTATTTCAATTTTTTCAGCTTCAACCGGGGTATTTTCGAATTTCCGGATACTTCGTCTGGTACGTAACAGATCAATCATCACAGAATAGTCTCCTTCGTTTCATGCACAAGGCTTGAACACTTGTTGTTTAAAATGTTCCATAGAACAGCTCTGCATCTAAGAAGCAGCCTTCGGAACACGCCGGATACTTATAATATAAAAACATAAAGATGAAATAGCATATCGGGAGTAACTATTTTTGAAGGGGTAGTGGATAATTCACTGCAATACTCTTTTATAAAATAAATTAACCTTTCGTCTGATAAGCGCCCGGATGAGGGATTGATTGCAAATTCTCTTATACAGGACGTTTTTTCAGGTAAAAATGGATGGAAATTTGATGAATAATGTTCGCACAACTTTAGAAACACTTATCGCCAGAAAAATATTAATACTTGATGGGGCAACCGGAACAGCACTGCAGCGTTTGAAACTGTCAGAACAGGATTTCAGAGGAAAGCGCTTTTTGGATCATGGGAAGGAACTTAAAGGTAACAGTGATGTACTCTCACTTACAAATCCGGAAGTTATCAGAGAGCTGCATCTGAAATACCTTGATGCCGGAGCGGATATCTTAAAGACTAACACTTTCACAGCCACATCAGTGAGTCAGGCGGAATATGGACTCGGGAAGTATTGCTATGAGATGAACCGTACATCTGCTGTTCTGGCAAAATCAGTGGTGAATGATTATGTAAAAAGCGGGCAGGGTGATCTTCGATTTGTTGCCGGATCTATCGGGCCGACAGGAAAAACGTTATCAATTTCTCCAGATGTAAACAATCCGGGATTTCGGGGTATATCATTCAAAGAACTTTACGATTCATACTATGAAGCTGTTTCCGGGTTGATCGATGGCGGTGCTGACCTCCTTTTGATAGAGACCATCTTTGATACATTGAACGCAAAGGCAGCGATTTGTGCCATAAAAGATTGCGCACAGGAAAAGAGTGTTGCTATTCCGGTAATGATTTCCGGAACAATTACTGACAGGTCAGGTCGCACATTGAGCGGTCAGACACCTACAGCATTTTATTATTCGGTAATGCATGCAGATCCAATCAGTATAGGGCTTAACTGTGCCCTTGGTGCATCACAGATGCGGCCGTTTATAAAAGAGATTGCCGATGTTGCAACATGTTCTGTCAGCGTTCATCCTAACGCCGGTCTGCCAGATGGCTTCGGTGGGTACAGTGAAGACCCGGAAACAACTGCAAAAATTCTCGCCGGGTTTGCCGATGAAGGGATGCTCAATATTGCCGGGGGGTGCTGTGGAACAACACCTGAACATATCCGGGCTATTTCTGATGCTCTCAAAGGTAAAAGACCGCGTGTTAAAAAAGCTGGAAAAAATGTGACTGTTTTTGCAGGTCTGGAACCACTTATTGTAGATGCAAAAAGTTTGTTCGTAAATGTCGGTGAGCGTACCAATGTTGCAGGGTCGGCAAAATTTAGAAAGCTTATCGCTGGTGGAGATTATGAGAGTGCACTCAGTGTCGCGCGGGATCAGGTTGAGGGTGGAGCACAGGTTATCGATGTAAACATGGATGATGCCATGATCGACGGCGTGAAAGCAATGGGGGATTTTCTTAATCTGGTTGGATCAGAACCCGATATCTGCAGAGTGCCGGTAATGATCGATTCATCAAAGTGGGAGGTGATCGAGCGGGGCCTTCAGTGCGTGCAGGGTAAATGTATTGTCAACTCGATCAGTCTGAAAGAGGGCGAAGATTCGTTCATTCAGAAGGCCAGTCTTGTCAGAAGGTATGGAGCTGCGATGGTGGTCATGGCTTTTGATGAGCAGGGACAGGCTGATTCGTACGAACGTAAAATTGCGATTTGCGAACGAAGTTATAAATTACTTACAGAGAAGGCGGGTGTTGCACCTGAGGATATAATTTTTGATCCGAATATATTTGCTGTCGGGACTGGCATCGATGAACATCGTAAATATGCCATTGATTTTTTCAAGGCTGCTGCATGGATACGTAAAAATCTGCCCCATGCCAATGTGTCGGGTGGCGTCAGCAATGTCTCATTTTCATTCCGTGGAAACAATACGGTGAGGGAAGCCGTAAATGCGGCATTTCTGTATCACGCGATCAAAGCTGGTATGAATATGGGTATTGTCAATCCAACACAGCTTGCGGTGTACGAAGAGATCCCGCTTGAACTTCGGGTACGGGTCGAGGATGTACTTCTTGATAGACGGGACGACTCTGTCGAACGTCTTCTGGAATATGCTGATACTGATACAGGTACAGAAAAGAAAGTTCGTGAACAGGATTTGTCGTGGCGACAGCAAACAGTGGAAGAACGGTTGCGCCATGCTCTTGTTAAAGGCGTTACTGATTTTATCGATAATGATGTTGAAGAGGCCCGTCATAACTATGGTGATCCTCTCAGAGTGATCGAAGGGCCGCTCATGGATGGTATGAATGCAGTTGGAGAACTGTTTGGTGATGGAAAAATGTTCCTGCCGCAGGTTGTTAAAAGTGCCCGTGTCATGCGAAAAGCTGTTGATATATTGACACCTTATCTTGATGAGATGAAGAAGAATTCAAAGGCGGCTGAAAAGGTGAAGGTGCTTCTTGCGACCGTAAAAGGGGATGTTCACGATATAGGAAAAAATATTGTCGGAGTAGTTCTGCAGTGTAACAACTACGAAGTTATCGATATGGGTGTGATGGTGCCGTCTCAGGATATTCTTGACAGAGCGATTAAGGAGAAAGTTGACATAATAGGGTTGAGCGGGCTGATCACACCATCACTGGAAGAGATGGCTTTTGTAGCATCAGAGATGGAACGGCTGCATATGAAAATGCCACTGCTTATCGGTGGTGCAACAACATCAAAGACCCATACAGCAGTAAAAATCGCACCAAATTACTCAGGGACAGTGTTACAGGTAAGGGATGCATCACTGGCGGTACAGGTGTGCAGGAAACTGCTCTCACCAGATACATCAAAACAATTTGCTGCTGAGATAAGGAAAGAGTATGATGATGCCCGAACCAGTTTCAATAAAAATGCTGGAAATAAAAAACTGGTTTCTCTGACTGATGCGCGTCAGCACAAACTGAAAATCGATTTTACAGAGTATGCTCCGGTAAAACCGAACAAAATGGGAATAACGGTTCTAAAAAATTTCTCAATTGAGACATTGTCCCGTTATATAGACTGGACATTCTTTTTTAAAGCATGGGAACTTAACGGTCAGTATCCACATATTCTCAAGGATAAAGAGGTTGGAGAGCAGGCATCAAAACTGCTTGATGATGCACATGTCATGCTTTCGTTGATTATCGGTAACTGTGGCTTGAGAGCTGATGGGGTGATCGGCCTCTTTGGAGCCAATACAGTAGGCGATGATGATATAGAAATTTATAAAGAAGAGTTGTCTGGCACTATTGCCGGAACCGTTCACTGTATTCGTCAGCAGGCGGTGAAGTCGGGAGATGCGCCATTTGTGTCTCTTGCAGATTTTATTGCTCCAAAAAGTTCTGGTAAACTTGATTATTTCGGAATGTTTGCTGTATCAGCTGGATACGGACTTGATGAGCTGGTTAAAAAGTATGAGAAGGACAGCGACAGCTATTCTTCCCTTATGGCTAAAATTCTTGCAGACCGGCTTTCTGAAGCGTTTGCAGAATATCTTCATGAACAGGTTCGCAAACAATACTGGGGTTATCGAACCGATGAAAATATGGAATTAAATGACATGCTTCATGTAAAGTATCAGGGTATCCGGCCAGCGCCAGGGTATCCGGCATGCCCGGATCATTCTGAAAAGAAACAGATTTTTAAAATTCTGGATGTTCCTGGTAAAATAGGGGTTTCGCTGACCGATTCCTACATGATGAATCCTGCTGCATCGGTATGCGGTTACTATTTTGCACACCCGCAATCACGTTATTTTGCAATTGGGCCAGTTTCAGAAGAGCAGTTGAAGGATTACAGCGTACGTAAAAATATGGGTATACAGGAACTGAAGCGTTGTCTGGCACTTCAGGTTCAGTAAGATATCATAACTCTGTTTAATATCTGTTCTTTAGCGAGTGTGCCATGCATTTAAAATTCTCCGGTAATTCCTGCGGTTAAATCAAAACGTACAGATTCTCTTTTGATACTAAACACTTTTCGCCTCACCCTATTGGTCATCCCTCTTCATGAAAAATATGGAGTGGGGTAAAAAAAATGCAGTGGCTCCCTGTCCCTGTAATCGGGGAAAGGGTAGGGGAAAGGGGCAAAGAGAATGCAGAATGCACGTAGTAAAACGGCTAATAAATTTGAAAAAAAATAAGGACATCAAATGCATACAAACCATAGAACGTTTAAATCACTAGTTATAATTATTCTGTTTCTCATCGTTGCATTTGTCCCTGCTTTCGCTAACCGTGTCAGGATGCTCGATGAACTCAGCGCACTCTGGACTTTTTACAAGTTTAATTTTATCGAAAACGGCAGGGTGATAAGCCATGATGAAAACGGGGTGACTACCAGTGAGGGGCAGAGTTACGCGATGCTTCGGGCAGTATGGGCTTGCGATCCAGCGACTTTCGATACTGTCTGGAACTGGACAAAGAAAAATCTCAGGCGAAAGAATGATAAACTGTTTGCCTGGAAATATAATAATGGGAAAGTTCTTGATTACAATGCAGCGACAGATGCGGATGTTGATATCGCGCTTGCCCTGCTGCTGGCATCACGGCAGTTTAAAAACGAAGATTATGCTGAGGAAGCCAGAAAAATAATGTATGATATCTGGAGGTATGAAGTTGTAAAAGTTGATAAAAAATATTATCTGACTGGCGGCAACTGGGCGCCTTCGCAACGTTACCCCATGATTCACGTGGCCTATCTTGCCCCGTATGCCTACGAGACATTTGCAGCAGTCGATCCCGACCACCCATGGAAAATGCTTGTTGAAACCTCCTATGAAATCCTCCATTGGATTTACGATGATCAGGAACTTGAACTTCCACCTGAACTGGTTTACATCGACAAAAAAACTGGCACACTTCTGCTACAGCGGCCAGGCAAAAAGGATACGTCAAGGTTTAGTTATGATGCTTTTCCGATATTCTGGAGAGTTGCAGTAGATTACCGATGGTACGGCCGTAATGAAGAAAAACTGCGAAAAGAAATGGTCACTTTTTTTCAATCGGAGTGGAAACAGAATAAAGCCTTTTATGATACCTATAAGCTTGACGGAACTGCCATATCTGAATTTGAGGGGCTACCGCTTTATTCGACAGTGCATTCTCTTGCAAAAATTGTCAATGAACCGCTGGCGAAGGAGATCAGAACAAAAAAACTTGATCCGTTATGGAAAAAGACACTCAAGGGTTCTCCAACACCATACTATTTTCATAACTGGCTCTGGTTCGGGCGGGCGTTTGAACTGAAATCTATCCGTAATTACAACGAATTCATGGATTTCCTTTCGCCAATTGAATTCAGGGACTTTTCTCACCGGTTTCCATGGGTATTATGCTTTGGAGCAGTACTGTTATATATCTTATCCCGGATGAAAGCTTTTCCTTTAAAAAATTTTGCAAAAGCTGGTTTTCTTATTGCTGCAGCCGTAATCTCTGGCAGATATCTCTTGTTTCGTCTGTTCACCCTTAACTTTCTTGAACCCGCCGGACCTTTTATCAGTATCACTCTGTTGATAGCCGAAATCTACTGCTTTTCGACACTGATTTTCCTTTTCGTACAGAGCGGATTCAATCCGCAATACCGACGTAAAAAGCCTCAGACTCCGGACTACAATCCATCAGTGGATATTTTTATTCCAATCTATTCTGAGACGCCGGAAATTCTGGAAAAAACAGTATTAGCTGCAAAGAATATGAATTACACAAATATAAAGATTCATGTTTGCGATGACAGTCACCGTCAGGAAGTTATAGACCTGGCTGCAAGGCTGGGAGTCCAGTATATCAGAGGACCAAAAAAGCACGCAAAAGCAGGTAATATCAACAATGCCATCAGTAAAACCGATGGTGAACTTCTCCTTATATTCGATACTGATCATATTCCGGTAAAGACATTCCTTGATGAAACAGTTCCGTTTTTTTCAGATGAAAAGGTGGGAATGCTTCAGACTCCTCATCACTTCTACAATGCGGATCTTTTCCAGCGGGCGTTTTCTTCGGAACATTGCGTTCCTGATGAAGCTGACCAGTTTAATCACGGAGTGCAGGGTGCGCGTGACGGGTGGGGAGGATCGTTTTTTGTCGGCAGTGGTGCGCTGTTTCGAAGGTGTGCAATCGAGCAGATCGGTGGAATTCAACTGTTAAGTATCACAGAGGATATTCATACAAGCTCCCATCTTCACGCCCGTGGATGGAAATCCGTATTTGTGAATAAAGATCTTCTGGGTGGATTGACAGCTGAAAACCTCTCGTCATTTATAGTTCAGAGACGTCGCTGGATGCTGGGGTGTCTCCAGATCTTTTTCAGAGATAATCCACTGGTAATGAAAGGGTTACCGTTACGCCACCGCTTCGGGTATTTTGCATCTCTGTATTACTTTCTCTATCCTATACCTAAAGTCATATTCTGGGCAACTCCGTTATACTATCTTCTGTTCCATCTGCATCCGCTGTTTGCGGATGTTACCATACTGATGGCATACCTGATTCCCTATATGATCGTTTTGCCGATGGTCAACTCATCACTTCTTCCCACCTGGCCCAGAATGCTCTGGGGCCAGGCGTATGAGAATATCATATTTTTTCAGATGTTCAGATCTATGTTTGATCTGCTGCTACCGAAAAAACTCGGATTTAAGGTTACACCTAAGGGAATAAAATCGACAAAAAGGACATTCGATTTTAAATCTGCGCAGTTACCGCTGATCGCATTCGGACTCTCACTATTTGCGATAGGAAAGGGGATATTTGAGTTTAATTATTTTGGAATTGAGCGGGATGCCTACTTTTTCAACATGGGCTGGGCACTGTATAATCTGTTTCTGCTTGGTACTGCACTACTTGTCGCCTGGGAACGACCTCAGCGGCGGGAGACCGACAGGGTCAACAGGCCGTTCCCATGTAGAATTATCAGTGAAGACGGTATTCTTGAAGCTCAATCAATTGATTTCAGTGTGAGTGGAGCAGCGTTTGTTCTGCCGCGTAATCAGCGATGTCCGCGTTATGCAGTTATAGATATCAACCATGAAATCCGTGTTGGTGCGCAGATGGTTTATTGTGAGAAATGCGGAAAAAAACAGGTTCGCAGTGCGTATCATTTCGAAAGTATCGATAAAACTCTTGAAGAAAAGCTGTTTCTGCTCATTTTCAGTGACCCCCAGACCTGGGAACACAGTCATGACAGGCGACCTCAGCGCAGTCTGACGATGGCATTTTTCTATCTGCGGGGAGTCATGATGAGTTTTTTCCCGCAGCGTCAGAGTCGACGCATGGAATTGCGAACCTCGCATTTCACCCGCGGACTGATCAAGGTTGCCGATTTCGGATATGACGTCCGGATACTGGACAGGAGCAGTTCAGGATGTGGATTACTGTTGATAACAGATGAACCGCCATCTGAAAAGGATTGGATACTCGTCAATGGTGATCATGAAGAGGAAATGAATGTTAAATATGTCAAACAACTCATCCCCGGTACCTCGTTCTGGCGCGCAGGTCTTGCGAAGAAAGAAGAGGTGCTACTCCCTGGGGCAAGTACTGGCGTAGATGCTACAATGGTTGTAAAAAGAGGTGAATGGTGAATGGTGAATGGTGAATGGTGAATGGTGAATGGTGAATGGTGAATGGTGAATGGTGAATGGTGAAGGATGAAGGATGAAGGATGACAGGTGTTTTTCTTTATTTCACCCTTCACCCTTCAAACTTGAACGTAAGGTGAGTAGATAAGAGAATAATGTTGTACCGGGAACTAAGAGTTTACAGCGTAGCATTCCAGCTACAGCAGGATGTTTGAGCACAAAATGGCAATTATGAACAAAATAAACAGAATTGTTACGTGTTTACTTGTGGCTATGGTAGCGCTGAGTTCGCCTTTGAATGCGCAGTCCATTAAAGAGGGCTGGTATTTGATGAGGGGAAAATCGAATCTGAAAATTAAAAACTACGCTGCAGCCATTGAAGCGTTCAAAGCTGCTGTTAAGATTAATGGCAACAATAAGGAAGCTCTCAAACTGCTCGGGCAATCCTGTGAACTTCAGGGAATGACCGATCAGGCGATCTCGACGTATGAAAATTATGTCAATAAATTTTCCGATGATGCCTCGATTGCGTTCAAACTCGGGGACCTGTTACAATGGGAACGGTATTCTTACAGAAAGCGGGATGCTGTTAAATATTACAGGAAAGGATTGTCGCTTGAGAACAACAATGTCTATCGGTATAAACTGGCAAAACTTCTTGCAGCGAAAAAGGAAACGTCATCGGAGGCTGTTTCTGAATATCGAAAACTTATGAAGGCCGATCCGCAGAATAAAACGTATCAGAAAGAGTTTCGTGCGCTGCTGCTCTGGGATGACAAACATCTTGATGAAGCTGTTACGGAATACCGGAAACTGGCGCAGGAAAATCCCGATGATTACCACATACAATACGAATATGCCAAACTGTGTGTAAGAGACAAATCATACAATGATGAAGCGGTAAAGGTGTACACATCACTGGTTGCAAAAAGAAAATCCGATGTAGCCCTTCGGGAGGAATACGCTGATGTGCTTGCTGCAAATCCACAGAAGTTTAATGATGCAAAAAGAGAGTATGAGTTTGTATTGTCAAAGAACAGCCACCTGCGAATCCGTGAAAAGTATGCCGATCTCCTTTCAACCCGTCAATCACAGAGAAGTGAGGCACAGAAACAGTATGCAATTATCGTAAAGAATGATCCATCAAATGTAAAAATTCGAATGAAATACGCCAGGCTCCTTGGTTCGAACAAAAAAACGGTACCCGAAGCTATCCGTCAATATGAAATGGTATTGAAATACCAGCCAAAAAATGGTTATGCACACGCAGGGCTCGCAAAAGCGTATGCATGGATGGGGAATAGGGACAAAGCAGCCTGTCATTCTGCACTCGCGGCAAAATATGCTCCGAAAAATAAAGAAGTTATTGAATTGAAACGTGAATTGACAAGAGGACGAGAACCGTTTATTGGTGGAATTGTTAAGTACCTGTATCAGCCCGGGGACTGGAACGGAATTAATGGGGTGGCCATTGGTGCTCAGGGGCGCTATGATATACTTCCGGAAATGACCCTGAAGGGGAAAATCGGGTATGAAACATGGTCTGCAGGTGATAAGTATCAGGGCACGGCAAAGGGGGGTGTGTTTAAAGCTGGTGCGCTGTACCGGTTTGAAACAGTTCATGCTGCTGAAATGATGTTTGGATATCATTCACTCATCAGAACCGGTGATGGAATGGAGCTGCTTCTCCAGTATTTATTATCAATAACCGACTTTGAAGTCAAAGCCGGTTTCTCCCGCGATTTACTTTACGAATCAATTGCATCACTGGCAGGCCATGACACATATCTTAACAACCGCACTGCCTGGATCGGGTCTGCAAAGAACCATCGCTTTTTTATCAATGCATACAAAAAAATACAGTTCCTGGAACTACATGTCAATCCATTCTTTGGCTGGATTACCTCTGAAGCCGCTGATAATAATGCTATGGCTGGTATTATGTGTGAAGGACGAATCAATATTCCGCTTAAAGAAACACACAGGGGAGTTATAACATATCAGTTTAGTGGGAAAAGATATAAGAATGATAATTCAGGCTTTTCGATGTCTGATAATTCTGCTGGTCCCGGAGGATATTTCAGCCCGCAGTCGTACTTGAGTCATAATCCCCGTTTTGAGTATTATTATGAAGATGCTGGAACAATGGTGATACATGGATTGCTCGGTCCGGTATTCTATAAATTCAATGCAAAAAATGGGGAAAAAGCCGGTGTCGGAGTTACATTTTCAGGTGAATACAAACGATATCTCAAAAATAACATTCGCTTAACGATTGGCGGAGCTTTCGAAAATTCCGGCAGTGGATATTCCCGTTTCACCCTCAACAGCGCTTTGGATCATCTATTCTAAGAGAAGATAGAATATGAGGACAGCTGTTCTTCCAGATTGGCAGGCTGACCCTTTTCAATTTTAATTTTCATGAATTCTAACACTGGTTTTTAATACCTGACTTAAATGGTCATCATAATCAGGCTGTAATATGTTCTATATCCATTTTTTTTCACCTTCTGGTTTTATCTTCTCACGTATATAAAAATGTTGCATACATTGCAGACAGGTTATATTTTTTAAGTACCTCTTATTTTCCTACTACAAGCAAGGGCCCTCCTTGCTACAATTTGGGTGAAGCGGAAACGCCGGGATTTATTCCTGGCGCTTCTTTTTTGATCTGCTCTGTAGTAATCCGGACAATTCGTTCCAGTTTTTGATACATTTTTATAAAATTACTAAAGCGCCAAAATAAATCCGTCGATACATAAAATGAAAACGCAAACACACAGCAACAAGGAGGAACACGGCAAGAGAATAGATAAACAGTTTTTCTGGAGAAAGTGGCAAGGATGCCATAAATAATTCACCACGGATGATATCACAACGCAGGGTATCGTTCAAAACACGGAGGTTTTCTATGCGTATCAATCATAATATTGCATCAATGACGACTCAGGGTTCGCTGTTTAAAGTTAATCGTGACATGAGTAAATCCCTTGAACGTTTATCGACAGGTCTTCGCGTAAACAGAGCTTCTGATGATGCTGCCGGACTTGGTGTGTCCGAAAATCTGAGAACTCAGGTAAGGGGTACTGCTCAGGCGATGCGCAATGCCCAGGATGGTATTGCAGCGATAACGATTGCTGAAGGTGCAGCAAATGAGATTTCCGATAT
>JAFGIN010000050.1 GCA_016929595.1 Chitinispirillaceae bacterium | reverse complement strand
TCAACAGCTATCACGGCAATCTGCTTTGCAGTCTGCTCTGCAATGTATAGTTTTGATTTGTCAGGTGAAACTGCCATATCTGCAGGAGAGAGATATTTTGGTTTTGCCGGAGTTGCAACATCCTTATTCAATGCCAGTGCTTCCATTATAACATCAGGTGATACAACGGGATTGAAACCACTTTCAGAAACAGCTGCAGAATGTATCAGAAGCACCGATACAGCAACACTAAAGATACTTTTCCTTAAAGTATTCATTATAACCCCCCTCTGCTGTGCTGAATGAGGATTCTCTCTTTTGCTACCCGTTTACCATTTACAGATAGACTCATCAGGTAGATACCGTTTGCAAAAGAAGACGTCTTTTCGCCGATTCGTACCATCTCTTTTGCTTCACCGGTGTCATATTTTCTGTCAAATAATGTCGCAACATGCCGACCTGAAAGAGAAATTAATTCACATCGGGCAGCGCCGGGTTTCTGCATGGTGAAATTGAGTTCGTAAATGTTGTTGCCTTTGGCCCTCATGGCCGGAAGCGTTTTAGTATGTGCTTTGAGACTGGTGTGTATAGTCCCGGATGTTAACAGAAGGGCATAGTACTGCAGTTCTCCTGATGCATCGAGTACATCGATTTTTGTTCTGCCATAGTTATCTATATCGTACTTTAGTTTGTTAAACAGTGTACCATCCTGGTAAAAATTAAAACCATTATCCCCGGATTGTTTGTAACTTACAGCACCGCCAAGCTGATCGATACCGAACTGGTCCTTAATAGTCATTTCCGTATTATCACCATTGTAGGAAAACTGTGTGACAAATGATGTATCCTGATTGAAATTGAAGGATACAGCTTTTTCTTTCTTTCCGTTGTTTGTGTTCTGTATGACTGTCCTCTTAATAAAAGTGGAATCACTCGTGTATGTTGATTGTGCGATACTGGCTCCGCCGGCATCATATTCATAATTGATAAACATGATATAGTTGTTAGATGCGTCATAAAAATCGATGCGTTCAATACGTTCGGCATTGATTTCAACAAAAAAGAATAAAACGGCCGGGAAAATCAGGGTCCCATGTTTCAATATTGAAATAAAGAATGAATTGAATGAAAATTGCTTATGACAATCTTGCTGTAAAGAACGACAGGAAAAAACAGATGGTATGACAGACTGACACCGTTTCGAGATCTGCGAAGTATTTTCTTTTACTCGCATTTTACCCCTCCCTGTGGATGATGAATATGATTATATATAGGTAAGTAATCTCTGATGGAAAATCCGGAACCTGTCCTGATTTTCCATCAAAGTGTTATGTTTTACTATCCAGCATATTTATAGCGGGAAACAAACCGCTTTAAACCTTTTATATCATTGAACCCTGTATCTTTACAAAGATAAACAAGGAAAATAACCCTAAAAATTATTCAGATCCCCAAAACTATAAACCAGCAATAATATGAGCTTTCTAATATAATAGTCAATAATGTATCTTAAAAGTTCAATTGTTTTTTTGTAAAAAAAACGTTCACCTTGTCGTTCTCGTAATGTATTAAGCGATTAACCTGAAAATAGGAGCTTATGGCTTATTTTCTAAATGTGAAGTATTATCCACAAAAATACGGTATGCTACTGCGGTTTTTCAACATTATATCCTATCCAATTCGTCATGCTGACCATCTCTTCTATGTATCATAACTACCAGGTGAAAACTTACTTGAAAAAAAGGTGGAATGATTGGAATGAAAGTAAAAACGGGTGCTAAACGGAATGCTTCCTTTTCGTATCGCGATTAATCCTTTCCTGTTGATGGTTAAGGGTTTTATGAACACATGCGAAAAATCCATCAGTAATGATATTTAAAGTAAGCATTACCGCAGTCCCGTTAATACACCTTGAAGAAGAATCCTGTCATTAATAGGAACGTTTTGATTCGCCGCAGTGTTACAGGTGTGGCATCAAAAGATGCCTTATTTGCGTAGCAGTTTTTATTGGGAGGAGAATTGTTTTTTACATGAATTGGATAATTGTCTGTAGGGGCACGTTGCCACGTGCCCCTGCGATAATTGCCACGTGCCCCTGCGATAATTGCCACGTGCCCCTGCGATAATTGCCACGTGCCCCTGCGATAATTGCCATGTGCCCCTGCGATAATTGCCATGTGCCTTAATGTCCGTGCCTCAGTGAAGGTGAAATCAGGAGATCCGGGTTACGATATATTCTGCCAGTTTGTTTAGAATTTCACCTCGTTCACCGAGAAACTCGATCTCTTTCCACGCTTTTTCTATAAGATCACGGGCATATTTTTTTGATTCGTTCATACCAAAAACTGATGGATAGGTTGCTTTTCCATTCTCCCGGTCACTTCCGGCATCTTTTCCAAGCTGTTCTGTAGTGCTTTCTTCATCCAGAATATCGTCAACAACCTGAAATGAAAGTCCTATCAATTCTCCAAATTGTGTAAGTTTTTCTATGGCAACGGGATCTGCACCAGCGATGATAGCTCCTGCCCTTATACTGACACAAATCAGAGCAGCTGTTTTTTTACGATGGATATATTCAACAATCTCCCGGGTGACCTGCTTACCTTCAGATTCAATGTCAACAACCTGACCACCCAGCATTCCATTGGTTCCCAGTGCTGATGCAATATCTTTGATAATGTCGATTCTTCCGGTTGTTGCAAGAATTTCAAATGCCGCGATACAGAGTGCGTCCCCTCCCAGTACCGCAAGTGCTTCATTGAATGCCTTATGGGCTGTTGGCTTTCCTCTGCGGAAATCATCATCATCCATGCAGGGAAGATCATCATGAATCAAAGAAAATGTGTGGAGCATTTCAATTGCAGCGGCGGTTAACAGTGCCTTCTCTTCATTATTATTCCTCCCGCCGCACGCATCAAAGGTTGCCATAAGCAGGCAGGGACGGATTCGTTTACCGCCAGCAAATGTACTGTAACGCATCAGAGTGTGGATCGAACCGGGATAGGTATCAGAAGCGGGCAACACTTTTTCCAGCGTTGCATCTGTTTTTGCCGAGATCTCTTTCTGATATGCTTTAATATCAATCATTGCCTTTTTCTCCATCAAGAAATGATTCCAGTGTACGGCCGAGGACTTTCTCAACGATATCACCATCTTCACCTTTAACCAGTTCCAGTACTCTGCCACGTGCCGCGTTAAGGTGATTGTCGCAGATGCGGATTAACCGGATTCCCTGTTCGAAGTTCCGCAACGCATCATCAAGAGTTATTGTATCCAGTTCAAGAATTCCGATAACTTTTTCAAGTTCTGCTACGGCATCTTCGAATGCGGGCGATGATTCCGGATTTTCTGTAACCTCATCAATTTTCTTTTTAGCAGTTGTTTTCATAGTATTCTCAATTAATCAAAGAAAAATCTTGTTGTTATCTATCTATTGGTTCAATTCCGGTAATCACAGCCTCAGCTGAACCCCTTTGAAATCTGATCTTTACACTGTTACCACTTTGAATGGTATCTGCATCTTTTACGACTACACCCTCTGCTGTCGAAACAACACTATATCCCCGTGAGAGAATATTGAGTGGACTGAGTGCGTTCAATCGTAAACCCATTCCATTTATAAGTGTTTTGTAGCTTTTTAACAGCTGTGCGGTTCGTTCGGTGAATTTTGATTCAAGTTCATCCTGATACTGCATATTTTCGAGAAAATATTTCACAGGCCTTCTCAGCGCAGAGCTGCTGATACAACTATCATAATTTTTAATAACTGACTGAAAATAACTTCTGCATGAATATGAAAACCGCTCTAATTGCGTTTTAAAGTATCTTTCGCGTTCTTTCTGATCACACACTGCGATTTCCGCTGCGGCAGATGGGGTAGGAGCCCTGAAATCTGCAACAAAATCGGCAATCGTAAAATCGATCTCATGGCCCACCGCAGAGATCACTGGAATGCGGGAATCGTAAATCGCCCGCGCAACAATCTCTTCATTGAACGCCCAGAGATCTTCGATCGATCCTCCACCTCTGCCCGTAATGATGCAATCAACATTGTTATATTCATTCATTGTTCTGATTGCTTTTGCAATTTCGGGAGCAGCCTTTTCCCCCTGAACAAGCACATCTATAAGAACTATCTCCACCTGGGTTGATCGGGACGTTGCAACACGGACAATATCTTTAAATGCAGCTCCGCGTTTCGATGTAATCACACCTATCCGCCGGATCGTTTCAGGAAGAGGTCTCTTATGTTCCGGAGCAAAGAGTCCCTCTTTATGCAGGCGATTTTTAAGCTTTTCAAACGCCTCATTGAGTGCACCACTGCCAACCTCCTGTATTCTATGAATGTCAAGCTGATAGTAGCCGCCCTTCTGATAGACCCGGATCGATCCGATCGCTATCACTGCCATACCATCTTTTGGCTTGCATTTGATTTGAGCGGCTGCCGATCTCCAGATTACTGCTGGAATCTGACTCTCTGAATCTTTGAGCCTGAAATAGATGTGACCACTGGATGATGGCTTCCAGTTGGATATCTCACCTTCTATCCAGACAAGATTATTTGAAGACTCGATTGCAAGTGCAATGCCCTGATTAATTTCCGAAATAGTGTACGGACGCTGCGACTCCTGAGGAGTAAGAAATATCGTGTTTTCACTCATGTGAGAAAGTGATCCGTTCATAGATACGTTTTATTGCGGTTGTTTTTCCTGTAGTACTGTCAACCTCAAGCACCACAGCATTGAGCATCGGGCCCTCTTCTGATGGTTCGAATCGGGAATGGGTCTGAAACAAAAACTTTTTAATGACTGGTTGCGGTTTCATACCAATCGAAGATGCTTCCGGTCCGGTCATTCCAACATCGGAAATGTATCCGGTTCCCCCAGGCAGGATCCGTTCATCTGCGGTTTGAACATGAGTGTGCGTTCCAAGTACTGCACTGGCTATTCCGTCAACATACCAGGCAAAAGAAATTTTTTCACTTGTTGCCTCGGCATGAATATCGACAATAATTACAGGTGTTTGAGCCTTTATCTGCTCGATTGCAGCTTTACCTGATCTGAATGGACAATCGGGAATCTCGTGTAAAAAGGTTCGTCCTATGAGGTTTACTACACCAACCTTGATCCCTGAGGGCAACTCGTAAATAGTCGATCCATGTCCTGGATTACCTTCGGGATAGTTGAGCGGCCTCAGAATATGAGGTTGATTCATGAACTCAAAATCCTTATCCGGAACAGAAAAGGAATGGTTACCGCCGGTAATAACATTGATACCAAATTTTCTGAATTTTTTGGCAAGATTACTGGTTAAACCATTACCTCCTGCAGCGTTCTCTCCATTAGCGATACAACAGTCGATACGCTCCTGCTCAAGAAGAGAGGGGAGTCTCTCTGCAAGTATACGCTTACCCAACATTCCGAAAATATCACCGATAAACAGGATGCGAATAGTGGTTCCTGAATCTTTCATAATGTTTTTCTAATAAATCAATTCGCTCCGGTTTCGTTCTGTGAGCCTTCAGATCACAAGGTGTTCCGGCTGAGCTGTAGAGCCAAAGCGGGCGATTTCTGTCTTTTTGTGACGTAAAAAAGTAACCCCGTCGTTGAACGATCGTTTTTGACGGGGAATAATAATAAGCGAGATATAGAGTTATTGCTTTTAAAAATTTACAAGCACCAGTTGATGTAAATCTGATCTGGTGCCTGATGATTATTTGGCATACTCTGTAAAACGACTCTCACGAATGATTGTTACCCGGATCTGTCCTGGATATTCCATCTCATCCTGAATCTTCACTGCTATCTGTCCGGCTAACTCCTCCGCCTGTGCATCATTTATAGCTTCCGGTTCAACCATACATCTGATCTCACGACCCGCCTGTATCACATATGCTTTGCTGACACCACGGAATGAATCGGCGATCTCTTCCAGTTTTGTCAAGCGATTGATATAATTGGTAAGAGTCTCACGACGAACGCCCGGACGGGTGCTGGAGATTGTATCAGCTGCCTGTATCAGAATCGGGAATACTGAAATGGGAGGAACATCTTCATGATGCGCGGCAATTGCATTGCAAATGATCTCATTTTCACCATTTTTTGATGCTATATCAGCACCGAGCTCGGAATGGGTTCCTTCAGTTTCACGGTCAATAGCTTTACCGATATCGTGAAGAAGTCCTGCGCGTATAGCAACCTTGGAATCAAGTCCCAGCTCTGATGCCATAAGCCCGG
Organism: Chitinispirillaceae bacterium; assembly: GCA_016929595.1. GTDB lineage: Bacteria > Fibrobacterota > Chitinivibrionia > Chitinivibrionales > Chitinispirillaceae > JAFGIN01. Next base: position 9,848 of record JAFGIN010000050.1, on the reverse strand, counting down.
CAAGAATTGCGACCTCTTTGCTGTGCTGAAGCACGTTCTGGCCATAGGATGTACGATATTTCAAACGACCGAGCATTTCTACCACTTTGGGCTTGAGTGCATGTACGTCAAGTTCAAAAATGACCTCTTCAGCCGCTTCCTTCATCTTCTTTTCAAGTTCTTTTTCACTCTTTTTGATAAGTTCTTCAATGCGTCCCGGATGAATTCGCCCATCGGTGATCAATTTTTCAAGCGCCAGACGGGCTATCTCGCGGCGGATTGGATCAAACCCTGAAAGAATAACTGCTTCGGGTGTATCATCAACAATGACATCTACACCTGTTGCCTCTTCAAAGGATCTGATATTTCGACCTTCACGTCCAATAATGCGGCCCTTCATCTCATCGTTGGGAAGGTGAACTACCGACACTGTTGACTCAACTGTCGTATCAGCAGCACACCGCTGAATCGACTGGACGATGATCTCTTTGGCTTCACGCTCAGCTTCTGCCTTCGCCTGATCCTTCATCTCTTTTATCATTTGAGCGCATTCGTAGCGAACCTGGCTTTCGAGGTTTTCAAGAAGGATCTTTTTCGCCTCATCCTGAGTCATATGAGACATTTTTTCAAGTTTTTCGTTTTCCTGCGCAATAAGCCGCGTTAATTCATTGTCTTTCGTACGCAGTGTCTTCTCTTTTGAGTTCAGGAAATTTTCACGTGCAGTAAATTCGGTTTCTCTCTTTCCAATTACATCCTCGCGACGCTTAATGTCAAGATCTCCCTCTTTTATTCGCTGCTGATCCTGTCTGATGCTGTCACGAGTCTTTGCAGCTTCACGTTCAAACTCTGATTTTGCTCTGAACCATTCATCTTTGGCTTCTAAAATTGCTGTTTTCTTTTGAATCTCAGCTTCACTCCTGGCCTCTTTGAGTATGAGATCCGCTTCTTTCTGAAGCTCTTTCCGATGCTCTTCCTTGTATTTTTTATCTATGACCACACGCCAGAAAAAGCCGGTGGAAAACCCAAGGGCAATTCCTGCCACTGCGATTAGCACATAAATGAGTGTTAAACCCATCAAAACCTCCTGAAAAATGACTTTATGTTAATTTATAGTAGTAAAAACTCCGGCGAAAAGATCACCTTTTGTAAAAGCCTTTACTACATGCTAAAACGGCCAAAGCCGTAGATTTCAAGACTAAAATCTTAAGTATTGATGGATATAGGAGAGGAGGAGTATAAAAAGCAGTCTGAAATTATAAGTTCGCAAAAGAGAAATTACAATACACCATCTATTTTTTCACTCAATGATGCTATTTTTTCCTCAAGTTCTTTTATTTTACTTACACTTTCATCGTGTCGGGCTTTTACCTCAAAGAGTTCACCGGCAATATTTAATGCAGATAATACAGCTATTTTGATATTGTCACGCAGTGATGACTGTTCCTGAACGGTCATCATTTTTGAATTAACAAACTGTGCTATCAGCCTGGTAGTTTCGATATCAGTATCACTTTTAACTGAATATTCACTGCCGAAAATAGTAACTCGCACACTCTCGATAGAAGAGCCCATATAACCCCCGATCAGCCCATCAGTACCTTAATACCTCACTGAACCGGCTCGAGACGGGCCAACATTCCCTGTATTTTCTCGGCTGTCAAATTCAGCTTCTCCTGCTGACTGGCAGATACTAACGTTATCTGCTCAAGTTCCCGTTTTAAATTCTCGTTGTCGGCTTCAAGTTCGGATATCCTGCTGCCTTTTAATTCAAGCTCTTTTGACAAATCCACGTTCTGGTTACGAACACTTTCCAGCGTTGATAACAACAATGTGACTTTATTTTCCAGATTGTTTAAAAATTCAATCTCCAAAAGTTCTCCCTTCTCCCGGAATCTATATAAAAAAGTGTTATTCTGGTAGTCTCACAGGAACAGAAATTGCTGTTTTAGTAATGATGGAACTGTCCTGTCACGACCGAATGATGATAATATAAACTTTACAATGCTGCTATCGGTACGGCTCACAGCTTGAGCGGTCTCAATGCTGCAACTGTCAGGTTCAAGAGCCTGATGAGTTATTGTACATTACTTGCAAAAAAACATCAAGATACAGGCATCAACCCCCCAAATTGTAATATATACGATTCCACAAATAAAAACCATATACATTTTTATAAGGATTTGCTATATTTTTATATCAGGTGATGCAATAAAAGAACAAAGCCTGCGAAGAAATTGATCTGCAGGATATCACACAAATAGTACTGTTGCAGGTGCAGCACATCTCTTACAGAGAACAGCTATTTTCAAGGAATGAAAAGACGCTTTTTTCGGTAAGGAGCCCCCATAGGAAGTTTTTTTCTAAGTTCGCAGTGTGATGTTGTATTTTTCCTGAAGTCTCTTAATTATCGAACTACAGATTGTTTCCGTTTCTTTATCGGTCAGTGTTTTCTCAGCTGAACGGATTTTTACGCTGAATGTTACGCTTTTCTGCCCCGAACCGATCTTTTCACCCCTGTAGACATCAAACGGATAAACACTTTCGATCAGGGGAGAAATTGAGAATATTTCATCACTGATCAGGGATACACTCAATTGGTCTGGAAGAACAAAACTGAAATCACGTTCTGCCGCAGGAAACTTTGGAAGTGAATGGTAATGTTTAAGCTGTGATGGTGCATTGATCAGATCGGTAATATCCAGTTCAGCATAAAATACAGTTGTTTTAAGATCAAAAGCCTCAGATACCTTATCTGATACTCTTCCCATAAAACCACTGATGTTTTCACCCATGATTCGTGCCTGTTCACAGTTGAACATGACCGACATTGTATCCTGTTTTGTAAATGTCAACGATCCTGCACCAATGTGTACACAAAACGCTTCTATAATACCTTTTAAAACGTAGAACTCTGATTGAACCGACACAACATTCCATGTTTTCTCATAATAATCGCCCTGAACAAGAATGCCAAGAACGGTGCGCTCTCTATATTCTCCGGAACTACTGTATTCAAAGGCTTTTCCAATTTCAAAGTAGCGATTGTTGCTATTTTTATGATTAAGATTATATGACAGAACACCTAACATGTTTCCGGACAGAGTCGTTTGCATTAATGCCATATCCGGATTCAGAGGGTTCAGGATTGCGACAGGCTTTTTTTCCGGAGTCAACAACTGCTGCATTTTCTGAGAAATCATACTGTTGGTGATGATTTCGCGTAACCCCGAGAACGCAAGTGCTTTGCGGATTGTATCGGTCATGTTTTCAACCTGGGGCAGGGGAGTATTCAGAGATATCGATGCCATTTCAGCTGGAATAATATTGTCATAGCCATAAAGTCTGCCAACCTCTTCAATCAGGTCCTCTTCGATGGCTAAATCATGACGGAACAGCGGAATGGTACATTCAATTGCCTCGAGGTTATCTGAACATTTAATTCCCAATGATACGAGAAATGATCGAACCTGCTCACCTTTAAAGTGCATTCCAAGAATTTTTGATGCTCTTCCCGGCCTGATAGTGATCATACGCGGTTCTAATGGGGATGGATAACGATCAATTCGCCCTTTTGCAACTGTTCCACCCGCAGTCTGTCGAATCAGTTCCGCAGCGTACTCGACTGCACTGATAAGTCCGCTGTCCGGATCAACTCCACGCTCAAATCTATATGAAGAATCGGTTGAAAGACCAAGTCTTTTGGAGGTTTTACGCACCGTAACCGGATCAAAAAATGCACATTCAAGAAATACATCGGTAGTTGTATCGAGAATCTGAGAGTCTGCACCTCCCATGATTCCAGCCAGCGCAACTGGCTTCGCTGAGTCACAAATCAAAAGATCGGAACTGAGCAGCTTTCGTTCACTATCATCAAGAGTTTTGAATATCTGATTATTTTCAGCATGACGGATTACGATTTTTTTTCCTTCGATACGACTGTAATCAAATGAATGCATCGGCTGACCGAAATGAAGAAGAATATAGTTAGTAACATCGACAACGTTATTAATCGGCCGTACTCCCGCCAGCTTCAATCTTCGCTGCATCCAGTACGGTGATGGTTGTATCTTTACACCTTTAATAAATTTTCCGCAGTAACGGGGACACTGCTGTGGTGCTTCATTTTCAACATTGATAAAACTCTCAACCTGTTCAGTTTCACTTTCAATAACCGGCGGTACAGTATTTTTCAGCGGAAGACCATATCGGGCAGTGACTTCACGTGCGACACCGATCATGCTCAGACAATCTCCACGGTCAGGTGTAATCTCTATCTCAATAACAGCATCATCTGGATAGTAAACCGAAAGTGCATCACCAGTCCTGAATGACTCCGGCAGCTCGATAATTCCATCATGGTCGTCGGACAGTCCCAGTTCTCTCTCGGAACACAGCATCCCGAAGGACTCGGTACCACGGATTTTTGATTTTTTAATAACAAAATCAGGTGTAATAGCAGTTCCTATGGTTGCAAGTGCAACTTTGATATCCGCGCGGACATTTGGGGCGCCACAAACAATATTCAGTACTTCGGAACCACTATCTACTTTACAAAGAGTAAGTTTGTCTGCGTTAGGGTGCTTTTCTGTTTCAAGCACCTTACCAACGATAACTCCCGCCGGAATTTTATACGAATCAAAAGAAGCAACCTCAAGCCCTGCAGCTGTCAGTGCATCCGCAAGCTCTTCAACCGGTACATTGATATCAACAAAATCTTTTAGCCAACTGTAAACAATTTTCATAGGACACTTCTAAGTGGGTTAGTAGAAATTTCTCAATTTATTATAATAAAAAACGCTCACCCCTGATTCCACCCCTGCAGAACGGGGAGTGTTTACTTACTGTAGTAGCAAAGGTAATTAATAACTCTTCAAAAAAATGTAACATCAAAACTGTTTCAGAAAGCGCACATCGTTTTCGTAAAACAATCGAATATCTTCAATACCATATTTTAAAAGGGCAATGCGTTCGATACCTATACCAAATGCGAATCCTGAGTAAATTTCGGGGTCAACACCGCAGTTCCTGAGAACATTCGGGTGAACCATCCCGGCTCCAAGTACCTCAAGCCAGCCGCTGTGCTTACAGAGGCTGCATCCACTCCCTTTACACAGAAAACATTCAACATCGATTTCAACGCTGGGCTCTGTAAAGGGAAAAAAACTTGGTCTGATTTTTATTTTGGTTTTTTCATCAAAGAATCGCCTCGAAAAAGCAAGCAATGTACCTTTGAGATCTGCAAAGCTTACGTTTTCATCAACATAGAGACCTTCAATCTGATGAAACAGGCAGTAACTGCGAGAACTGATCTCCTCATTACGATAAACACGTCCGGGCATTATACTGCGGATCGGAGGTTTCATCGATTCCATAACCCGGATCTGGACAGGCGAGGTATGGGTTCTCAGAAGATGATTTTCGGTGATATAGAATGTGTCCTGCATATCTCGCGCAGGATGGTGTTTGGGCGTGTTAAGGGCTTCGAAATTGTAGTAGTCAGTTTCAATTTCGGGACCATACGAAACAGTAAAACCCATACTGAGAAAAATATCCCGTATCTGGTTCCTGATTTGCGTAAGGGGATGCAGACTGCCCTGAAGAATCGGAAATCCCGGAAGCCCCGGATCGAAAGATGCTGATTCAGCCTCTATTGCGCCTGCTTTCCATGGTGCTTCTTCAAACCTGGTTTCAAAGTGAACCCGAAGTTCGTTCGCTTTACTTCCAAATGCAGGACGGGACTCGGCAGGGATATCGCGAACCGCTTTTACAAGCTCACGAAGTATCCCCTTTTTTCCCAGATATTTTATACGAAACGTCTCAGCATCAGCGTCATTTTTGATTGAGGAGAATTCCGACTCCGCTTCATTCCGGAGCCGGTCAAGATCATCCAGACTCAATGACGGCGATTTAGGATCAGATGTCATTACGTAAACCTATACTTTTACAGTTTCAGCAAGTTTTTTGAACGCTTCAGGTTCATGAAGTGCAATATGAGCGAGGCTTTTTCTGTCTAGCTCAATCCCTTTTGCTTTCAGCCCGGCAATAAAGTTGCCATATGTCATTCCAAGTTCACGTACTGCTGCATTGATACGCATAATCCACAATGTGCGAAAATTGCGTTTCTTAGCTCTGCGGTCTCTGAATGCGTAATTTCCGGAGCGGAAAAACGTATCTTTGGCAATAGAATAACAGTTACTACGTTTTTTGTAGTAGCCTTTCGTAGTAGCCATTATCTTTTTGCGTTTTGCCCGTGATGCTACACGGTTCTTTGCCCTCGGCATAGCCTTACTCCTTTATAATAATTTCTTTATTTCTGAATTGTACCTGTTAAGAACCGATCATCAGACGGAACTTCTGTTCCATACCTTTGAAAACCAGTGTCGTTTTGCGAAGTTCGCGCTTTCTTTTACGTGTTTTTTTGTTGAGAATGTGGCTTTTATTAGCTTTTTTTCTCTTCACATGATTGTTTGCAGTAAGCTTGAAACGTTTACGTGCGGCACTGCGGCTTTTCATTTTTGGCATTTTGTATCTCCCCGTCTATTACAGCTCATCTTCTTCAGGTTCTTCACCATCGGTCGAAGGCTGATCAGTTGGATTCTGTTGTTCATCTTTCTTACGTCCAAAATCAAGTTTTTTGTTATATTCCTTGATTTTTATCTTGTCTGGTACGTAAATGGAAATCATATTACGTCCCTCCATTTTTCCTTCGGTTTCAACCATAGCAAGATCCAAAAGCTGTTCATCAAGGCGCTTGAGTATTTCTCTACCGAAATCAAGATGTGTTATCTCTCGTCCCCTGAAAACAACAGTTGCCTTTACCCGATCCCCTTTTAGAAGGAATTTGCGGGCATGTTCACTCTTAAATTGGAAATCGTGTTCATCCGTTTTGGGATGAAGCTTGATTTCCTTGAGATGCATCACATGCTGCTTCTTTTTAGCTTCCTTCGCTTTTTTAGATTTCTCATACTTGAACTTGCCAAAGTCCATTATTCTGCAGACCGGTGGATCAGCAGTAGGTGCTATTTCAACAAGATCAAGAGTTGACGCTTCTGCACGCTGCAGAGCATCTGCAACGGTCATGATCCCCAGCGCTTCACCGTCTTTGTCTATAACACGTACACGTGGAACTCGAATTTCATGGTTGATTCGTGTCGAGTCATCTTTTGTCTGCGGACGAAATCTATTAATAGGAAACCTCCTTTAATTATTATTAAAAACAGGGTTTTTACGGGTCTCATCGGAAAGCCTGCTGATAAGATTATCCAATGATAACAAACCGATATCACCCTTCCCATGTTGACGGATTGATAAAGAACCTGACTCCAGTTCTTTCTCTCCGATTATAACCATACAAGGAACTTTATTTACTTCTGCTTCACGTATTTTATAACCGATTTTTTCTGCCCGTATATCGGTCTCAACTCTGATACCAGCTTCTTTGAGCTGTAATTCAACCCTGGATGCAAACTCAATAAACCGGTCTGATATCGGCAGAATTTTTACCTGTACCGGAGAGAGCCAGACTGGAAGCGCACCACCAAAATGCTCTATCAAAATACCGATAAACCGCTCCATCGATCCGAACATCGCCCGATGAATCATTACAGGACGTTTTTTCTGCCCATCAATATCGGTGTATTCAAGATCAAAACGCTCCGGCATACTGAAATCGAGCTGAATTGTACCGCATTGCCAGCTTCTTTTCAGCACATCCTTAATATGAAAATCGATTTTCGGACCATAAAAGGCCCCATCACCGGGATTAAGCTGATAGTCAATCTTCTGTTGCTCCAGAACCGACTGAAGTGCCTTTTCTGCTTTATCCCACATTTCCAGCGAACCGATATATTTTTCGGGGCGGGTAGAAAGTTCAATCTTGTAATCCTCAAAACCAAATACTTTATACATGTTCATGATAAAGTTCATGACTTCGGTTATTTGTGGCTCTATCTGTTCAGGAGTACAGAATATATGCGCATCATCCTGGGTAAATTGACGTACCCGGAATAATCCATGAAGAGTACTGGATTTTTCATGACGGTGAACAAGGCCGAACTCAAAAAATCTCATCGGAAATTCCCGATAGGAATGAGCCGTGTTTTTATAAATTAATAAATGTCCGGGGCAGTTCATCGGTTTTACCGCATGAGTCTGTTCATCTATCGTTGTGAAATACATGTTCTCTTTGTATTTATCCCAGTGCCCGCTCTTATGCCAGAGTTCTTCGTTGAGAATGATCGGCGTCTTGACTTCCATATATCCTGCTGCAAGATGAGCTTTACGACTGAAATCTGCGATTGTATTGTAAACCAGCATTCCCTTAGGATGCCAGAACGGAAAACCGGTACCTTCAGTATGGAACGAAAAAAGATCAAGCTCACGTCCCAGTTTTCGATGATCCCTCTTTTGTGCTTCTTCAAGCAGATGAATATATTCTTCAAGCATCGATACTTTCGGGAAGGAGATTCCATAGATTCTCTGTAGCATCTTGTTTTTTTCATCACCGCGCCAGTATGCACCGGCAACAGAGAGGACTTTGAATGCTTTGACATAACCAGTGTCCGGAACATGCGGGCCACGGCAGAGATCTTTCCAAGTACCCTGAGTGTAGACACTCGGCAATCCTTTGATAGCATTAAGGAGTTCGAGTTTGTAGATTTCACCCTTACTCGAAAAGTACTGCTGTATCTCTTCGGTAGATGGTTCTGATCTGACAAAAGGAATTTTTTCTGAAATAATCTTTTTTACTCTTGCCTCAATCGCCTGAATATCTTCAGGGGTAAATGGCTTTTCAACATCAAAATCGTAGTAAAAACCGTTCTCAATTGCAGGGCCGATAGCGATCTTTGCATCTGGATAGAGTTCCTGTACCGCCTGTGCAAGAATATGCGATGAAGAATGTCTGAAAATACTGACACCTTCAGGAGAATCAAAAGTCAAAATTTCCACAGAATCGTTATCAGATAATGGACGATAGAGGTCGACAGCGGTACCATTGACTTTTGCTGCAAGCGCAGCCTGAGCCAGTTTCGGGCTTATCGATTTAGCAAGATCAAAAGCGTTTGCACCTTCTGGAAGCTCTTTAACATTGCCGCCTGGAAGATTGATTTTCATAAAGAAATCTGACCTTACCGGTATTACCCGGTTTATTGTTTAAATAAATAAACCACTCTCCGTAACCTTTTTAGCTGTCCACTGTGAAAAGGCGGAGGGTGGGGCAAAAATGGGCGTTACCGGACTCGAACCAGTGACCCCTACCATGTCAAGGTAGTACTCTAACCAACTGAGCTAAACGCCCGAACTATTTTTTCTTGTATCCATCCGACGGCTCCGGGATGCCTGGCCGTATATATAATATAGAAAGGCTCTACCCGGAAAAATCCGAACGGCATGTCGTAAAATAAGATATAGGAATAAAAAAGTCAAAGAAATAATCAGCTTAAAACTAATTAAAAGGGATTTCCTGTGATAAAAACTTCATATCTTTTTAAATTTTATGGACCGCAAAAGCGGAAAGTGTGGGTATGAGACAGTATTTGCGACGGCGAAATGACGGTAAGCCCACACTTTGTGGCTGTCACTTCGCCTGTTCAGTCGCAAGAATTTCGTATAATTGCTTTCTATAAGTAACAATTACTCTCTATCCTGACTTCCTGTGATACTAAAAAATAATATCTGAATCACCACCTGTGCGATCACCCCACATCCGGGTTCTGTTATTGAATTTTCAGGTTTTTCAGGTATCAAATAAATTAGACACAACCATTTCCTTAAACCATATTATCAGAACTCACTAAAAACCCCCAAATAGCCCCCAATTCATCGCAAGCTCAAATCCCCAGATAATTGTTTTCAGGAAAAAAGGTATT
>JAFGIN010000049.1 GCA_016929595.1 Chitinispirillaceae bacterium | reverse complement strand
TTTCACCAACACGTTGCATGTGCTGTTTTCCACAAGAGATCTGACTGGAGAATAATTTGTCTGCAGATGGGCATTCATAAGTAATTTTTAACCTGTGATGATTAAACGTCTACCATCAACATTCAGGATGGTATCTCTTTTTCCAATGTGCATTTCGTAAGGTAAACAAACGAACTGAAAGCAACTTTTTTAGTTCAGGTTCGAAAAGAAAATACAATATACCTTCTCATTAAGCATAAGGAATTTAATCAGGGCCAGTCGAATGCGGATAACTTTTTAATATTAGGATCGCTGTTGTCGGGAAACTCAAATAGTGTCAAACTTCGATGGTGAATCGTCATATTTTCCAGCCATGAACAACTTTATAATTTCAATCGATTCATCCGCTTCTTCACTGGTACCTGCATTATACATACAAAGGTCCTTTATATACAACTGTCTCGCGTCTTCCTCCGGTTTATCTGCAGTGGAAAAAGGTGTTGTTGAAATTGCACGAATCAGAACAGAATGAGATGCTGTACCTGTTTTAACTAAAAACATTTTTTTTTCAAATGCAATCTTATCATAAGAAATTTCTAATTCATTTGGACCACTCTGCCAGGTAACTGTTTGTGTTTCACAATTGAATTGCACTCTCGGGGCAGATGGGAAACGATGAGCGTATATTGAGATAATAGCAGGTAATACTAATCCAATAAACACTATTACAATGTTGCCAAAAATCATATCTGTATTTGAAAACAATGATTTTCTATCTATTACTGCAAACAGGATTGTCATTAACATCATTGAGATAAATATCAAAAACAAAACAATAGCAATAGTATAGAAACCTGATCTAACTGACTCAATATGAAGTACCGCTAACATTGAAGATTTGATTCTGAATAATTTTTGTTTCAAAAATGGACTTTCCCTTTACATAAAAATGGGTTGTTTCTTTCTGGTAAGATAACTTTGCCATTTCCAAAAAGATCTATAAGAATTTTCGATTCTACACTATCTCGATCTGTAAGCTGTGTTTTATGTGTAATGGTTATGACAACATCAACCTCAACCTCCCTCTTAACTTCGCATGTAATACCAGGTGCCAGCATTGTCTCATCAACCAATATCGGACTGGAAACAATGCTCTCTGATTGGTTATTTCCCTTTAAAGTAATTTCCTGAATCTTAATTTTTGTTTCAGGTTGAAAATGGGGGCTTTTTATCCGAATCCCGACAATTTTTTTCCACGGATCATACCATGGTTCTGCTGTAAACGAATAGAGAAGGCTGTGAATTGTATCTAATTGTTTGTTGAATTCATCTGATTCCGTGAAATGCCAAACAGGTTCTACTCCCCAATCGCAACCTTTGAGCCATTCCTCAGTTTTTGAATCATTTGTGAAATAATATGCCACAGTTCCGACAGCAAAAATCACTACACCGGTAAAAATCAATGCAGTCCCAATCGGACAACCGATTCCTGTAATAGTGGCCCCAGCACCATAACTCCACAGTGTACTTACAATAGTTGCCATCGTAGCACCAGGAACTATAGAAGCAATTGCTGCACTATATGCTGCAATTGCAACCATTGTAGAACCAACTGCTGTTGTTGCTGCCCCGGTACCTGTGACGATTTTACTTATCATTGCATCCTGGTCTTGTTTCGCAGCTTCCTCCGTACTTTCATAAAAAGCTAATCCACAATCAATTGTTGCAGAAAGTACACCGAAGACAGCCAAAGGGAATTTACCAACCTTTTTGCTTGCATTAAGAATTGCTATTGCAGAATCTAACATGGCTCCAATGGTATTGACACCATTTATAAAATTTTCAGGCTTTTTTCGAGATGATTCATACCACTTTGTACTTGCAATCGCAACATTGATAATTTCCAAACCAATTATCACTCGCTGTAGAATTTTACCATCCGCAATATTACCCAATTCCTCAAATGGCCTGCATTTTTTACTAAGCTCAATATTTAAATAGAAATCTGGTTCAGACCTGTTTGATAACAGACTCTTTAAAAATTTATGATCTTTGGGCATATACTTTATTTGGAAAATCTCAAATTGTACACCTCGAAACCATGTACTGTAGATCTTTTCTATTGTATCTTTTATAATTTCGATTTTGATCTTACGATGGGCAATTGTGGACATTGCGACAAGAAACGCTGTTACTGCATCGGTGACCTTACGATACCCCTGGAACGCATTCTCATTAAGCAGGTACTTGTTAAGCCATGACTCCTTATTATCCCATTTATCGGATATATACTTCCGTGTTATGGAAAGTTCGTTGAACCGGTTCAACAGCCCGCAATAAAACTCAGTAACCATATCCCAATGATCCTGATTATCTTTCGTTGCTGTATAATCATTGAGCACCTGCTCGAAAATACCTGCAGAATCGTTAATCCATCGTGCAAGAAAATACGCCGCTTTTTCGGCTCCCTGCCAAGCCATAACCTCCTTTTTATTTTCTTCATGGATAAAATCCTCGAGATTCCTGCCGCTGTTTTTAAGTGCCGCTTTGTAACGATCAGCATGAGGATGCGAGCTGTTTATAAGATTAAATACCAATCCGGCAGCATATTTTTTCATCTGCAAGCGGTACTGCTCTTCAGTAGATTCCCCCGATTCATTACAGTCAAATCGTCTCTGAAGATAAAGGTCCAGTTTACTTCGAAATTTATCAGCCCGCCGATCAGCTTCACGCAGATGATCGAAAAGACCGATGACCACAACGCTGTTACCAGGATTAGAAATCCGAGGATCATTGACACCACTGAAACCCGCAAGATTTCTGTCAACACAATTTGGCACCCAACACAATCCACCTGAAGGATTACCGATCTTGAAGCATCGCTTTGATGGATCCCTCATAATCTCTTCAATTCGTTTCCAGGGGAGCTGAATTCGCGAAAGGCAGGCGTAAATTTCAAGCTCCTTTCCTTTCACGATAAATGGAATGATAACATGCTTACAAGCCTGATCACTATAGGGACGTGTATCCTGTCCCTTGTAGTGGTCGATAAGTGCAATCGCAAACTCACCCTTTCCAAGACCGAAATACTCGCCTGCAAGCCGGTATTTCTCAGGCCTGATCGGATCTGTTGTAAATACATACACATGCTTATCCTCAATATATTCAAGATCACATAACAACTGTCCTTCTTCTTCACGGTAATCCCGCTCAACCTCAAACCCAAGCTTTGCTTCTCTGAATGTAACCAAGCAGAGTCCGGCAGCATTCTCTTTAGTTCCCATAGTAATACTCCTCCAGAACTAAATGCCTCTGCTGCCCATCATCGTGAATCAGTTGATATTTTCTACCTTTTTCAAGGCCGGTAAAACGCACTGTAAAAAGACCGTCACCTTTCACCTTGTCATCAGCAATAGTTTTAATCTGCTCGTAGTCGAAATTGACACCCTTTAAAATTGCTTTGTCATCGTAAGATTCCGGATCATCAGGATCGACATACAATGTGAATTTACACTCATCTTCAGAAGCAACAATCCTGATCTCACACTTCTCACTTGCCTTACTCTTAGCAATCCCCTCAAACGCAAGCTTCGACTCTTCACCCTTACCGCTTTTATCGGTAACCACCCACTCACCCTTACCAATGCCACTGGCAATTTTACCCTTTGCAGTAGCAACACACATCGGCGGATCTTCTGACATTTCATAAATATCGAAGGTAATTCCGGAGCCCTCAGGCATACCAGTAACATCCGCCATAAGAATTATAGTATCGCCAAATGATACTTTTTCTTCGGTATTCTCACCCTTAACCTTAACCTTAACCTCACCCTTAACCTTCTCTCCCTGCTCACCCTCATTCTCCTTCTCCTTCCGCTCCCAGCGCGGATTAGTGACAGTCACCGGCCCACTCACAATTTCGAGATCATCAGTAAGCGCAGCTTCCTGTGCAGGAGCACCATTCTCCTGATTTCGCCAGGAAGGAACATAATCCGGTATAGAACAAAACCTCTTGCGATGGACAAAAATCACCTTGCCGGGAAAAAGTGGTTGCACCAGCAGTTCACGGCAGTTCTTTGACAAGCAACGCTTGCAGTGAGGATTATCTGGAAACGGTACTTCGTTATGTCCTAAGAGCATGATGGGGTATTCTCCTTTACGGTTTTCGAATGAAAGCTAAAAGACCTTGTATGGTCCGATTACAATTTGTATGAGCTTTATCAAAATACATTTGGTGAGTACTGTTGAAGCAAGTTTTTTCTTTTTACGGAGATTCTTTTTTTGAACTTAAATGAACCAGCGAAACCATCTAATTTCAATGTTTTTTTTTAGTTGTAGTGCTTTTTCGCATTGGTTGTTTTTTCCCCATCCTCATTTGCAGCAAGGAAGGCTTTTGCTTTTGTAGAAATACAAGAGGTACAGTGAATATATAATCGTTTCGCAAAGGTCGCAATAGTTTTTACATTCTGCATTTTACTTGTAGAAACATGCCCCTTCTAAATTTTTTAAAAAAAAACGGTATATTTTTTATATTTCTCTTTACTGTGTACCGTTTTTATACAACAGCAGATACTACATGCCAAATCAGCTCAACTTCAACGACCGAATAATGCAGAGGCTTACATTTTGAAGTCGGGGTCGGGGTCGCAATCGGTATCGACATCGAAAAACTCCGCATTTGAGAATCGATCCCTATTCCGATACCGACAGCGACCCCGATTACTGCTCAACACAAGCGGTCACGTAAACATTGGTGTCAATGTACATGAATAGTTACAAAAAAAGATGGTAAGTATACTTTTTCAAATTATATTCTTAACAGGAAGATTTTTTAAGGAGGTTATCTTTATTGTATAATTGCTTGATGTTGTCACTGTTTTTGTAGTAATTATTGATTTTGTTAATAATTCAGTAACAAAATTTTATTATTTGCAAAAGCTTAGTCTTTTGCTACATTGTTTTGTGGCAATCTATCCTTTTATTATGACGGATCCAGAAAAAATGGCTGAAGCACAACTTATTTACAACAAGGCCTGGACCTATCTCAGGGAAGCAATTACAGAAATTTACGAAGCCGGACAATATACTTTTGATGAAGATGATCCACGGCATCATCTCTACTACAGCGATTACCACGTTCGACTCGGTGAAGCTGCCGCCAAAGCCGCTCGCAAACGTAAAACTCAGCAGGCAAATACCGCTCTTCAGGAACAGAATACCTGATTGAATCGGTTTGAATCTATTGATAAGGGGACGTTGCAACGTGCCCCTGTTAAATTCTCCCTATCACCCGGGTAACTATCCGATCCACCGCTCTGTAATGGTAAAACACCGGCCAGTTCCCCTGCTCCACCAGCCCAAACCCATCGTTCCACTTGCCCTGATCACTATTTCACTTGCCGGTTTTCTCAATTTACTACCCCCAAAATCGAAATCACCGGGCCAAAAAATCAATTCAAAAGCCCCGTTTTTCAAATCAAAGGGGAAAAAATCTGAATCACCGGGCCGAAAATCGCAATCAAAAGCCGGAAAAACAATTTCACTGATTTTACACAGAATAAACACTGAAGCATTTTCGCCTTCAAAGGGATGAAAACCGTTTCAGTCGCCTCTTTTTTGCCCGGTGATCGTGATTTCGTCCAGTAATCAGATTTTTAGGGCAAGTGAATGTGTGTTTTTTCCGGTGATTGCACAAAATAGGCGAGTGAACCTGCGATATAGTACCTTGTTTTTTTGTAATACTCCGTAACGCTGGAGATCTTTTATTGAGACCGCAGAGGTTTCCAGACATCTCAACCCACCCCGCCTTTCAGGCACCCCTCCAAGGAGGGGAATTTTTGGGAGTGTGTTCGCGATTGCCTCAATTCCCCTCCATTGGAGTCCATTGAAAGGGTGGCAGGGGGTGGGTCAAGCGGCCAAAAAGGAAACCAAATGCGAAACAACCACTAATTCCCGATTCTTGAAATATCTTTAATCTTCTGCGGACAGGAAACTTTCTTGTAAACTACATTCGGGTTGTCTGCCATATTAAACCAATCCAGAAACCAGTTACATCCACGCATCAGATGTGGTTTATTTCCAAACGCCTGCTGACACATCCCATAAATGCAATCTCTTTTTTGTCCACATGTTTTCATAAAACCACCGTACCTTTCTCCTAAAGGAGCATTGTTCCACTGGCGGGAACAACCATTTAGGGCACCTACACCACCGCCAGGAATCAGTAGATCAAAAGCATTTTGTCCACCATCCCCGATATTTATGACCTGTACGATCATCTGCTTACCAGCTATTGAGCCCTGAAAATCAAGCTGGAAACAATCCCCACATTGCGCTTCATGACTATTATTAAATGCAGCCCATCCATAAGAAACTTTACTATTAATTTCGATAGGAGCATAATCCATACACTGGAATGCGGGCCCCCCTTCACAACCACTCTTCGCATTTTTATCGTTCAAATCATTACCGGAAATATCGCACATTCTCATATTGGAATGCCAGCCACAATGCGGTTTACAACAGTCCCAGTAGCGGGTAGTTCTGGCCTGCTGACCATTAGTAATTTTTGGAAGCCCTTCGTCGTTTGACTGGTCGGGTTTTAATATGATATCATTTACATTTGCATTGTAGGAATACACAGCCTGTTTAACTGTCTGATAACCATTTTTGCTTATTGTGAGTGAGTCAAGAACTCCTGATGATGCCGCGCCGGCCTGTTTCTGCAGTGAGGTTTCAAAATAAAGCTCTGGCGTAACGAATGAATAGCTTTTGTTTTTTATGTTCATTACCTTGAATACATTTGTACTATTTGCAATCTGTAATTTTACAAGGTATACCGCCTCCGGAAGAGCATCAGGAAGAACTCTTGTTTCGCAAATTCCATTTCCGGAAATTTCCTGCACAAGACTGTTTATTTTTTGACCTTTAACATCAAAGACATCGATACGAACCGGCTTTTGCACTCCGGACATTTTAAACGAGAGAACACCATTTTGCCAGGTGATCATATCGGAAACCATGCTGGTCTTTAAAACATTCATAAGGACCGTTTCAATAGAATATCTTCCTTGGGAATCTGTTGTTTGTGTTTTATTCGCTTTAACCAATTTCACCTGCGCACCCTGCACCGGGCTGTTATTATTATCAATTACCCGTCCTTTGAGATACACTTTCTGAGCAGATGACTGAGTAATGGAAAACAGAGAAATCAAAAAAACAGATGTTACGAGCCTTTTCAGCATTTTCTTCTCCAGAGTCTGGTATTTTTAATCAGGTTATTTATTCACCTGTCACCATGAAATAGCTGCCTTGTAACTGATTCTGAAAATTCCTATGCAACAAAATTTTATGAGACAGGTATCTCATTAGTACTGTTAAATCTTTTTAAGGTTTAAATACCCGGTGTTTTTTTGGGACATTTAATTTAAACAAATTACACTGGTATGTTAATTGATTCTTATAAAATAGTGCTCTATCGTGACTTTTACCCATTTAGCCATTATGATCAATTTTGCGGAATTCTACTATTTTGTTTGCCGAACGCAAAAGATCTGTAGCTAAAAAATTGTTTTTAACTTAGTACCCCTTTTCATTCATTAGCATCAATGGCACTTGATTCAACCCTGAAATTAAATACTCAAAGGGGTTTGGTTCCCTCATAGCCGATCCCAACAATAAACATCAAGGAGGCCCGCGATGTTTGAAAACAGAGTTAAGCTGATGAATATATTCGGATTTGAAGTAAAAATAGACATTAGCTGGCTGGTAATTGCAATTCTGGTCACCTGGTCCCTGGCCGAGAGTGTTTTTCCTCTGTATGACCCCAACCTTTCGCAACAGGTTTACTGGATTTTAGGATTCACTGGTGCAATCGGCTTGTTTGCATCAATCATTTTCCATGAACTGTGTCACTCGATTGTCGCTAGACGATATGGGCTACCGATGAAAGGGATTACTCTGTTTATTTTTGGTGGAGTTGCAGAGATGGATGAAGAACCAGCAAAACCTAAGATTGAGTTTCTTATGGCTCTTGCAGGACCACTGGCAAGTATTGCTATCGGCTCAATCTGTTTCATATTGCTGGGTATAGCACAATCTGCGCAATGGTCTTCGGCTCTGAAGATGATATTCAGCTATCTTGGCACTATTAATATTTTCCTGGCACTCTTTAATCTCATTCCGGCATTTCCTCTTGATGGTGGCAGGATATTCAGAGCCTTTCTCTGGCATCAGAAGCGGGATCTCCGCTGGGCCACAAAAGTCGCATCCGGAGTAGGATCTGGTTTTGGTTTATTTTTAATACTTGCAGGTTTTGTTTCAGTATTTGGTGGAGGAATCATCGGTGGTATCTGGTGGGTACTGATAGGACTTTTTATCAGAGGAGCCTCAAAAATGTCATATCAGTCAGCGCTGATCCGTGATACCCTTGATGGTGAACCTGTTTCAAAATTCATGAAAAAAGAGGTGATCGCCATTTCTCCGGAAGATTCAGTCGAAGAACTGGTAGAAGATTTTTTTTATAAATATGACAACCAGATGTACCCGGTTATCAGTGATTATGATGAACCGAAATATGTAACCTTAAAAGATGTTAAAATGATGCCAAGACAGGAATGGAAATCTCACCGGGTCGCAGAGCTGGCACACGACATTACAAATGAAACAGCGGTAAGTCTTGATGAAAATGCACTTAAAGCTTTATCAGTTATGAATAAAACCGGAAACAATGTTATGATGGTAATCGATAGTGGCGGCAAGCTGGCAGGCACTGTTGCAATGAGAGATCTTTTAAGGTACTTGTCAAACAACATCGATATTGACAAAGACGATCTGTCAGGAAACACCCGATCCGAATAAATAATGCAACTATTCAGGTATGTTGCTATCAATGTTTACGGGACTGCTCGTGTTGATCCCGTTTGCGTGAAAAAAATGAGCGTTTTACGCACTCCGTCCACCCTTCGACCCCGAACTCGTGATAAGGATGAGCGGGAAACGCGGTTTTCAGAACCTGAGAAGCAACTATTATTCCGGCAACTAAATAGTACTCACTGTAATCTCGCTAAAGCTTATAATTTTGAATCCTGTCCTTAAGAACAGGCCACCCTTACGTTTTGAACGGGTACTATTTAATTGCCGATGTAATAAGTTATAATATTCGAACTTTGGGTATTAAATAAATTATTTTATAATCGAAAAAATGTACTTTTTGTATCTTACTTTGCAGAAAAAGCTACCTGGTTTTTTAGAAAAGGTTGACCATGAAATCTGTTTTTATTGATGGGCAGGAAGGAACTACCGGATTAAGAATTCGGGATCGGTTAATAAATCGCAGTGATATCAAACTCCTTGAGATACCAAATGAGGACAGGAAGAATAACAAGGTTAAATCTGAGTATTTGAACAATGCAGACGTTGTGATTCTCTGTTTGCCTGATGTTGCAGCAAAGGAATCTGCAGCACTGGTTACAAATCCAGATACCCGTATCATTGATGCGAGCACGGCATTTAGAACTCACGATGATTGGGTGTATGGGATGCCGGAACACAATAAAAATCAACGTGATAAATTAAGAAACGCAAAAAGGATCTCCAACCCCGGATGCCATGCTACCGGTTTTATCCTTTCTGTTCTGCCTTTTATCGAATCAGGTGTGATAACAGACCAATACCCTGTAATTGCGACATCAATAACCGGTTACAGCGGAGGGGGGAAAAAACTGATTGAGCGTTTTCGTAACTCACAGCAGGAGGCTAACATTTTAAATGCGCCTTTGCACTATGCCCTTAATCTGGCTCATAAACATCTGCCGGAGATGAAAAAACACGCAGGATTATCAACCTTACCCTTTTTTATGCCGATAGTTGCAAATTTTTATAATGGCATGGTAGTTTCAATACCATTTCATAAACGATTGCTTTCCAAACAAGTTACCGTTGAAGATTGCCATAAAATCATTTCAGAACGATATAACGATGAGCCTTTTATTAAAATTCTTCCTCTTGAACATGAGAAGGCCCTGGATGAAGGTTTTTTACAACCGACATCCTGCAACGAAACAAACTATTTTGAACTGTTTGTAAGTGGAAATAAGGAACAGATCATCGTTATGGCGCGCTTTGACAACCTTGGAAAAGGTGCATCAGGTGCTGCAGTTCAAAATATGAACATAATCTGCGGTTTTGAAGAAACCGCCGGGTTGGTGTAGCTTGTTCCCTTTATTGGTATCTGTTTAAAATACGTCAAAAAACTGACTCATACAAAACAGGTACTGATACTGATCGCCATCACTCATATAACCCGTGTGTTAATGGAATAACTCCATCAGATAAGCGCTTTTGGTATTTAAGCGTCTTTACCTTGTGATCAACATTTGCATATATCTTGTACTGTCAGCTAATAATCCTGATTCCAGAAATAGGAAGCTGCTCTTTCATTAATAAATTCTATTACACTACATTACTTACTTCTGAAGGGAAAATCAGAACAGTATCTTTTTTGCCCCTGTATGGACTATACGAATTGAAAGTTGTGATTAACAGATCCACTCGCGTAATGTTAGTTTTAATTTAAATAGAATTTGTCATTTTTTCGTAGTCCAATAATTGAAACTACGAAAAAGGAAGGTACTATGAACATCAAACCATGCATCGGAATAATTGGAGCGGGTAGAGTAGGCTCGGAAACAGCCAATAAAATCCTTCAAAATCGTCTGGCAGACTGTATCCTTTTTGATACATCAACTGGCCTTGCACAGGCTCGCGCACTGGATCTGTCTCATAGTGTTCCGATCAGTAATTCACCTGTTAAAATTTCAGCGGCCGATTCATATTCCGCCCTTAAAAAGTGTAATATAATCGTTATTACTGCAGGCCTCCCGAGGAAAGAGGGTATGAGCCGTGACGATCTCTTTAATGTTAATCTTGAGATAGTTAAGGAGATAGGGATACAAATAAACAGACATGCTGCAGATGCAGTTGTCATTGTCGTCACAAACCCACTTGACACAATGAGTTACGCACTCTGGCGATTTACCGGATTGCCTCCGGGGCAGATAATCGGAATGGCCGGAGAACTGGATAGCTCACGATTCAGGTACTATGTTTCTGTCGCGGCAGATGTTGATCCGGGAAATGTGGACACTATGGTATTAGGAAGCCATGGAGACCTCATGATACCGCTTATCAGTCATACTTATATCCGCAGCCTTCCGGTAAGAAGTATCCTTTCTGAAGATACTATTCACAGCATTTCTGAACAGACCCGCAATGCAGGCGGAGAGATCGTAAAGCTCTCTGGCAATGGATCGGGTTATTACGCTGCAGCCTCTTGTATCGTCGAGATGATCGATTGTATTATTAATGATAAAAAGAAAATTTTATGTTGTTCTGTGAAAACATCAGGGGATTATGGCCTTGATAAGGTCTATATCGGTCTACCGGTTGTGATAGGGAAAAATGGTGTTGAAAAAATCATTCAATTAAAGCTTCCCGAAGAGGAGTCAATTATGTTACGAAATGCAGCACAACATCTTATCGCAATGCAGGTAAAAACCGATAAGCTGTTAGAACATACATAAGTCGCACCGTACACCTGTTCTGTTGGGTATTGGCCGTTCGGATATTATACCACAATACGTTTCTTTGAACAGATCAACTGCCAGCTACCTGAGCATTGGGATAAAACGATGAATGAAATATGCCCTGTCACCAGCCTTCCCGTCCAGTCCCACCCAGAATGGACTGACTTGTGTATAGCTGAACAGTATCATGTAACATTCAAAAAACTTGGTAACGATATACTTCTGAACCTTCCCTGTGGAAACATGACCTACTATGATTCTGACCGTTATTTTGACTTTAGAAACCGTGTCATTGAACAAGCATTTCCACAAGGTGGCTGCTTTGTAGATATAAAAAGTTACGTAAATCTTACCGGCACCCCGCCGTTCAAAGAACGTCAGAAATTAATGAGACATCTTCTTAACGATGCTCACAGGTGTAAAGGATATCTCATCTATGGTCAATCCAGACTTGTAAATCTTATTTTTAAAACAGCTGTTGCAATGATGGGCAAACTTCCTTATCCGGCAAAATCACTCAGCAACTACGAAGCAGCTGTTCTTTTTGCAGTGAACCTTATGAAAATCCAGGACACCTCGATTAGTGATCTTAGTTCTGCAGGTTTTTTCAGTAAAAAGGAGTGGCATTTTAAAAATCCGGAATCAGGAACCGGGATTGATTTTATGGTTAGTAATGACAACATACTTTTTACCCGTTTTTTCGGAAGAGGATCCACCGAGGAGCTTGTACATATCGAACGAATTCTCGACATACTCATGAGGGATGAGTTCATTTCCAGCGGGTATACCAGAATATCCGAGTTTGTTAATTTTTCCGCCGGTTCTTTTTCTGTCAGGAAAGGGTATACCCGGATCCTTAACGACCTTCACAGGAAATACAATTATTATTGTGCCAGGGCATACATTTGCAACAATAGTCCTATCTTGAAGCTGCTTTTACTAATCGGAGCGCCATCAGTCAAAATCGAGCTCTTATTTGTTAAAGACCCCTTAACAGCGGTCGCAGCAATCAGAAAACCACGGATCAGAAAAAAACGTTCCGAAAAAAAATACACCATCACAGATTCTGATGTAAACTCTCTCATATCGATGGTCAGTCTTATTGCCTGGGATGCAGACTCTAAGAAACCGCTCTTTAAACCATGTAGTCCGCTAAGGCAGATTGAAACAACACTTGAGCTTGTAAAAAAAGACCGGCAGGTCATCTTTTCAGAGATAGAAAGTAAAAACAACGACCTTAAAACTGCAATCGAAGAGCTAAAAAAAGCACGTGATGATGCTGAGGCTGCAACAATCGCTAAAGGTCAATTTCTTGCAAATATGAGTCATGAGTTACGAACACCTCTAAATGGAGTTATCGGCTCTGCAGAGTTACTCAAAGAAACAAAACTCAATGAAGAACAGATGCAGTTTGTTTCGATAATTCATAAAAGCAGTGTTCACCTTCTCGCAGTGATAAATGATATTCTGGACTATTCAAAAATAGAATCAGGACAGATAAGACTTGAAGAAATTCCTTTTGAATACAGCGTGCTTATTGATGATGTCATTTCAATTGTAAATGCTCAGGCTAATGACAAAAAAGTCCCTGTCATTGTTGATTTCGATGCATCTGTTGAAAAAAAACTCACTGGTGACCCATTCAGATTAAAGCAGATTCTTCTGAATCTGCTTCAGAATGCAATCAAATTTACTGCAAAAGGTCAGATTCATCTTACCATAAAAGTAATCAGTGGTGATGATGCTCTGCAGCATGTTTCTACTGAGATATCTGATACTGGAATCGGAATCGAAGAACAGAAAATTTCACAACTGTTCAATCAATTCGCGCAGGCAGATTCATCAACAACCCGTAGATTCGGAGGCACAGGCCTTGGGCTCGTGATTGTAAAACAGCTTACGGAATTAATGTCAGGAAAGGTCTCTGTTCAAAGCACACCCGGAACTGGTTCAACATTTACTTTTACAATACCGCTCAAAAAAACCGGATCATCCCAGACCTGCCATCAGAGCGGTACTTTGCTTGAATTTGACATTGTTATCTTATCCCAGAACGAATTTGAGCGTGAGTGGTACAAAACGAAAGCGATTTCTTCAGGAGGTAAGGTTCTTTACTGCGGAAATTGTTTCGAAAATGGTATCGAGGTGTATTCAAAACATAAAATGCACAATAGGGATGCGATCTGTATTGTTGATACCGGATTTGAAAATGCAGACCCGGTCCCTCTCCTTAACGTTTGTCTTCATGCTCATCGTAAAGTAATCTATATACGAACCTCGCAGGGAATACATTATAGAGAAACATCCCTTTCGGATAATTGTATCCTTATTAACAAACCTTTAAAAATTTTTGAATTCGAAAAGGTTTTGCACAGGTGCTTTGAAAATGATTTTTCCGGTGAGAACGTTAAAATCATTAACAATACAGCAAACACCTCCGACATATCCAGATATTCCATTTTACTTGTAGAAGATTCACCCACCAATCAGATTGTAGCGACAAAGCTTCTTCAAAAAATCGGCTGTCCAAACATAACAACGTGTAACAATGGTAAAGAAGCACTACAGGTACTTGAAAATGAGGTCTTCGATCTCATATTTATGGATTGTCAAATGCCGGAACTGGATGGTTTTGCCACAACCGAAACGATCAGAGATAAACGATCAAACGTTAAAGATCATGAAACTTTTATCATCGCGTTTACAGCACACGCAATGCAGGAAGAAATTCAAAAATGTTTTTCTGCCGGTATGAACGACTATATTCTTAAACCGGTAACAATCGATTCCCTTAAAGCGGTTCTTAAACGTTGGGACACACAAAAACGTACAGCATGAATGATAGAATCAGTTTATCTCAAAGAATCGAAGCGGGACAGGTCAGAATTTACGGAATCTATTTTTGTTAAATCCGGCTTGAGGTTAAACAGAGTTACTTCACGCCTTGTGGTACCTTCAATTGAAAAGTCGACATCAAGCGTTACGGTCTGAAGCAACGAAGCCCTGTGATGTGGTGCAAATGGTCGCTGAGCGTCAGCAACGACGATTTCGGTACCCATTTGAGATTGTTGCAACAGAAAGTGTTCAATCTGCACAGATATAGATTTTTCATAAAAGCAGTCAGCAATCAGAATAATATCAAAACGTCGGGTATTTGAGCTTTCCAACATATTTTCCCCTGAGGCCTCGCAGGAAACTTTATTCAGCGATGCATTTACTGAAGAAACATATACAGCAAGCGGGTCAATATCATTTAAAGTAACTATCGCTCCATTCATCCCGGCGGTAATTCCTGCAATACCACATCCGCACCCGAAATCCAGAACTGATTTATCTTTAAATATATCAGGATGTTGCAGAATGAATACAGATAGAGCTCGTGCTGCCGGCCATGGCAGAGCCCAGAATGGTACCTCAGACCTCCTCCCGATTTCTTTCTCAAGAGACTCCCAGAGTTCAAAAACGTCTGATGTCTTATGAATAAAAGCAGGAATTGTGCTATCTGCAGGCCCAACAGGAGCATAGCGGTCTAAAAATTGTTTCGATACAGTTATCACAGCACTAAGATATATCGGTGTGAATTGTACTATCAACAGATTTATTACGTAACTATCTTAACAATTTTCACCAATAATGATAGACTTTACAATCAGTCCTTAGTACAATGTCCTTTCATACCGAATCTCTTATGATCTGTCGTAATTAATTTCAAATGTCTGTAAAAAAGAAACCTGCCAGTTATGATATTATTGATGATATTAAACGTAGTTCTTTTTATAAGTGCCTCACTTTTCTTTATTATCACTCTATATAGACATAACAGGATCATCAAAAATGTCTTAAATAAACAAGTTGAAAAGAATGATTTTTTTTCAATAGATAAAGAACTTTTGCCCCCGAAGCAGCCTGCACCAAATTTTGTAGAACTCTGTGATTTTGATCTGGTTGAGAATCATCTCGACAAAAACAGCAATAACAATGGTAATCACACATTGTTACACGATCAGGACAATGTAGAATTCAACAGTCTCTTCTTTGCGGCACTTGATCTTCTTTGTGTTTTTGATTCCTCTGCAACATTTAAAATGGTTAATAAGCAATGGGAATTGATCTTCGGATATAAAAAGCAGGACTTAATAGATACCAATTTTATCAGCTATCTTCACCGGAATGATGTAAGCAGTGCAGGGGAATTTATTCAGAGCATCGAAAAGCATACTGATTCTGCAAATTTTATCTGCAGGTTCAGAACTGCAGACCGATCCTGGAAATGGCTGGAATGGCGTTTAACAAGATTTGGAAAGTGGATTTACGGAGCTGCCAGAGACATTTCAGAAAGAAAAAATGATGAAGATATTCTCAGGGATCTTGTCCAGGTAACAGTCAAGACTCCCAGTGAAGGTTTTTTTGGTGCTGTATGTGTATGGCTCAGAAGCTGGCTGAATTGTGATTTATGCCTGATGATTGAAATCGACGAAGATAATGACGGAAGTATTGTTTCTGTTTCAAGCAGTGAAAGAATCACTTTTGTTAATAGTTTTAAAATCAAAGACACTCTTATAAATCTCACCATAGAAAAAGAATACTGTTATTATGCCGATAATATCGATGTTATATGCCATGATAGCAGTCTGGTCACAAGCTACTCATTCAGAGGATATTCAGGCATATGTCTTTATGATAAACTTCATAAAATCAAAGGTGTTCTCTGCCTTCTGACGCAATCAGAATTACGGTTACCATCAATGGCGCAGCAGGTTTTTCAGATCATTGCCGTACGAGCCTCTGCAGAAATGGAACATCTTCAGGCAGAGGACAAATACAGCTCTATTCTTAATACTGTCATGGACTGTTTTGCATTAATCGATATAAACGGCAAATTTATTGACGTAAATGAAGCATACTGTAAACTGACAGGATATAATAAAAATGATCTCTTGAATATGTCGCTATTTGATATTGAAGCCTCGACATCCCTTGAAGGTTTGCACGCACGACTTGATGGCTTAACTAACGGAGGTTACGATCGCTTTGAAACCCGCCACCAATGCAAAAACGGTGAGTTTGTTGACCTTGAAATAAACATCAATCATTTACGTTCAAGAAGCACTCGTTTTGTAATGTTTCTACGGGACATTTCCCAGCGCAAAAAAACTGAAGCTGAAATAAAGGATATTACCGAGAGGCTGACTCTGGCGACCAGAGCAGCACAGGCGGGTATCTGGGATTGGGATTTAATAAACGATACCCTTATCTGGAATGATCAGATGTTTGAACTCTATGGCAAAAGTGAGCTTGAATTTCTACCGACGGTAGAAGCATGGAAAAAAACCATACATCCGCTTGATCTTGAAAGCGTAATGGTAGAAATTGATCTTGCATTGAAAGGAATCATCGAGTTCAACGGTGAATTCAGAATCCTGCATACCGGTGGAGAAATGAAACATCTTCGAGTTTTGTCAAAAGTATTCAGAAATGAACTGGGAACCGCAGTCCGCATGATAGGCATGAACTGGGATATTACGATGGAAAAGGAGATTCAGATTGAACTGCGAAATGCAATTGATACAGCAGACCGCGCCAATAGAAGCAAGAGTGAATTTATAGCAAATATGAGTCATGAAATAAGAACCCCTCTTAACGCAGTTATCGGGTTTTCTGAACTACTCGAAACGCTCTCTAATGATCATAAACAAAAACAGTATATAAATTCTATTATTACTGCTGGAAAGAGTCTGCTGCGTATAATCAATGACATTCTCGACATGTCAAAAATAGAAGCTGGCATGATGAAGGTTCGGAATGAACCTATGCAGCTCTCACCTGTTTTTGAGGAGATCCGCCAGATTTTCAATCAGAAAATTAATGAAAAAGGCCTGAAATTGCTTCTTGAAATTGATCCGGAATTACCTGAGATTTTATATCTGGATGAGATACGATTACGGCAGGTTTTAATTAATCTGGCCGGCAATGCGGTCAAGTTTACGGATACTGGTGTTGTGAAAATTGAGGCACGCCGTATAAATGTAGGTGTAAGTGAAAATAGCGAAGTAATATGTGATATCTCAATTATAGTTTCAGATACTGGTTTCGGTATACCTGTTGAGGAACAAAAAATTATCTTTGAGCCATTTCGCCAGCGTTCAGGACAAAATGCAGCAAAATACGGGGGAACAGGCCTTGGACTTTCAATATGTAAAAAATTGACAGAACTGATGAATGGAGAGCTTTCTGTAGAAAGTGAACCCGCTAAAGGAACAGCTTTTACTCTGAAATTGCGCAATGTAAAAACCAGAAAAGAATACAAAAAAAATGTAAAAAAGGAAAATACCGATTCCACACAGACACATTTTTTTACTAAAAATACAGTATTAATTGCTGATGATACCGATTCGAACCGACAAATGTTAAAAGAGCACCTTATTAATGCGGGCCTTGATGTTCTTGAGGCTGGTGACGGTGAATCGGCTGTAAAATCTGCGTTGACAAACAAACCGCACATTATCATAATGGATATAAGAATGCCGCATCTCAATGGTGTCGATGCAATGAAAAAGCTACGAAATATTGACAGCTTTAAAGAAGTGCCTATCATCGCACTCAGTGCATCAAACGACCTTGAGGAGATAGGTAAAACTGAAAGATGCTCTTTTAATGACTATTTATCCAAACCTCTTGATTTAGAAAAATTAATGACAACTCTTGAGCAATATCTCCCTAAAGCATCCAGACAGGGAAAAGCTATAAAGCGTCAGTGTAAAGAAAAACGTACGTTACCTGCAGAGCTCAGTGGCCTTTTTAAAAAAGAGTTTGAGGAGAAAATTGAAAACTTTTCAGGTGCAATAAGAATCCAACGGATACGGTCTCTTATTGGCGAACTGCATCTTTTTTCAAATGAACACAGCTCAGATGAGATTGATACAATTGCTGTAAAACTTGAAAAAGCTGTTGAGGCATACGATATTGAAAAAATAAAAAATCTACTTAAAAAATGTCACGATTTCTGCAGGTAAACGGATTGAGGTACTATGACAAAAGATGATTCACCGTTGATTCTCGTTGTTGATGATAATTCTGAAAATTTAAGATTACTGTGTGGAATTCTTGAAGAACACAACTATCAGACAGTAATGGCTAAAAGTGGCAAAGATGCCATTACCTTTCTCGAAAAAGAATCCGCCGACCTTATATTACTCGATATTATGATGCCTGATGAAAGCGGAATAAACATTTGTAAACTTTTGAAGAGATCAATTAACCTGAAAAACATCCCAATAATCTTTGTCACGGCCCGTGCTGAGTCTGAAGATGTTGTTAATGGATTTGAGGCTGGAGCTGTTGACTATATAACAAAGCCTTTCAATCCATCGGAACTTCTTGCGAGGGTAAAAACACATATTGAATTGAAACTTGCCCGAGAAGAAATTAAAACACTGAGAGGTATAGTCCCATTGTGTGCCGGATGTAAAAATATCCGGTTACCTGATGGCACCTGGCAGGTACTTGAGGAATATATTCAACAAAATACAGAAGCCGAACTGTCTCATGGCCTTTGCCCCGATTGTATCCGAAAATTATACCCGGATTTTGCAGACAAAATACTTGCTTCTGAAAATCCTGAGGATGCTACCTGACATTGATACAATTCATAGCTGCATTGTAACAGAAAAAACAAAAAGACCCCGACTTTTAATACAGACTACCCGCAAGAGCGGATTATATCCCAACTGAATCTGTTCTGCGAGGTCTTTTTTCCGAAACTGTGAACTGGACGCCTGGCGGCATATCTGATCCCGTAAAGGAACTACGTGCCATCGAAAGCAGAGATTCCGGGTATAATCTCGAGCAAAGTAATGTTGAAAGTTAAATCCTCACCTGCGAGCGGATGATTTGCATCAAGTGTTACATGTCCATCATTGATTTCAGTTATGGTAACTATGAATGTCTGACCTGCCTGATTTGCAACACGAACCTGTTTCCCCTTTTCCGGAATAATTTCTGATGGAAAAAGGTCACGTTTGACCGTGGTAACTAAATCATCGATATGTGGACCATATGCGAGTTCAGAGGGAATTGTAATAGTTTTTTCCTGTCCGATATCCATTCCGACTACTGCATCCTCAAATCCCGGGATTACTGCGCCATTCCCTAACGTAAATTTAAAGGGTTCTCCGTTTGTGCTGTCGAACACAGTACGATCCCGCAATCTTCCTGTAAATAAGACACTAACAGTATCTCCCTGTTTTGCAGCCATTTGATATCTCCAATCTGTAAGAATTATTCTTTCAATATTCTTCGATAGGGAATCAGGTGTGCTTTTTGCTTTTGTCAGTTAAGGTAAAACCGCTGTAGATTGACGAGAATCATTTTAAGGCTCTGAATCCCGAAATCTCTTCGGAATTCAGAGCCAGATCCCGAATTCCATTCGGGATCGCCACCAACCTGCGTTTTTGAGGTTTAATCCGGTATCTAAATAGCTCAGACATTTCTGCATTTCCGGGAGATTTTACTATTCTACTTTTACAAATTTTACAAAAAGGTTTTTACTCCCTGAAACATACAAACTCACTTGGCATTCGGGTGCTGCCAATACTATTTAAAAGCAAATTCAACGCCAAACAAAAACCATTCCCTGAATCGGATGATTTCTCTACGAGATCTGCTGCTCATCTCATCATCGGGAAATCCGTTCGAATCAGGGATTATTTTGTTGAATCTGAACCAAAAATTTCATTTCCAATATCATCTGCATTGGAGGAATCAGTACCCATACCACCTCCACACGATACCATAAGTATCAGAAGCTGCAGAAGAAAAAGGTAGATGAAAAAAGTCACTATTTTTCTCATTTTGGATCTCCCCTTCTGTTAGAAGGGATAATTTTAAGAAAAAGACCAGCCTGCATTACGTGCCACCGGGTCCGCAAAGTCCTGCCAAAAGGAAACTTAAATTTGAAGTATGCAACCGGCGCGATTACTTCACCAGTACGAAAATTTGTTTCGAAATGAAGTTGATGAAACCACCAGTCGTTATCGAATGTAACCTTTTCAAATGAAGCCTCCCCTGTATTATATAATCCGGTGATGATAATATCTTCCCACTGATACCCAAGCGAATAAACTACATTAACCCACGAAAAGGTATAGTGCAACCCGAGTGCAACGGTAGTACTTGGAATAAGCATCACGGGTTCCACATTTGCAAGAGAATCAAAATAGATACTATACTGATGTCCCTTTTCTGTAAATATTTTCATGGTATCATTCCTTTGATAATGAATACCTGATGCCCATTGTCCCAGTTCGAGCGCCGTAAAAAAACCTCTATATGACATCTGGAGAGAATTAAAAAAACTTAAACCCCGGTAATTATTGATACCCCCGATTTTTCCGCTTGAAAATGCGGAAAGAAAATTTGCATATGTTTTTCTGGTTGGCAAACGCAAAATAAAACCAACGGTGGAAAAGTCGATTGAAAACGGATCATTGTTCACATATTCTTTTACTTCGGACCTCTTAATTGCAACTGCATCCTTCACCCGTTGTCTGGGACATCCGTCATACATTCCGTATACATCAGGGCACTGATCAACGCTGTCAACGAATCCATCAGCATCTTTGTCTGGTGAGCGAAGAAGATTTATTTCACATGTAATGATCGTATCAGGCTGAACAAGTATCTCTTTCATGATACTTTTATAACCATAACGGTGTGCGGTAACCCGATAAATTCCGGTTGGTATTTCGACAATCTGTTCGCCAAATCTACAGGGATCATTTTGAATACAGATCTGCACATCAGCTGGAACAGGATGAACTCTCAACATCCCGTATCTGCGTCGAAACAAGAAATCAAAATATGATACAACTCCTTCAACAATAGTTACCGTTGTGTCGACCGATTCGTAGAATTGTGCTCCATTCCATGTAACTCTATGCATTCCGGGCTGTAACTGAACTCTGCTGGATCTCACGATTTGTGAATCAACCATAAACATGGAGTCTGTCGGCGACTGCGGAAGCAGAAGAAGACCATACGGTACATTTCCAGTAATGTAAACAGTATCCATATCCGAAAGGAGTTGAAAAGATGCTTTAACCGTACTGTCAGCTGAGACCTTGACAGATTTGGAATAAAAATGGTAATTATCAAGAAACAGCTCAATTTTATGAATACCCGGAAGCAATCGGTTTACCGTACAAGGGGTAATTTCGGAGGTATTTTCTCCATCTATGGTAACTGCAGCACCGGGAGGCTCTGATATAACAGAAATACTGCCTGTAAGCAGAGAATCCATTCCATCGAGGTGAAACCATATTCCATTGCGATAATAATGGATCACGCTGTAATTTTTTACATAAATTCTCTCATTGTCAAAATAGACGGCATCCTCATCTCTTCCGGGTTTATCTGTCGGTTCGCGATAAAAACGATATTGAATGATATCACTGAGCCGTGCCCACCCTGGAATCGAAAAAGCGTAAAGAAGGGGTCGTTTAAAAAACGCTGCAGTATCAAGTTTGCCAGTGAAAAAGCTGTACCCATTGACACACTTTTTCCTCATGATCAGCTGCCCCGGACGGATGACATTAATCGTGTCGATTCTCAAAAGTGTATCTGATACTTCATTACGGATAACGTCATTTGATGGTTGTATACAGTGAGTAAAGCCCTGTGAAACCTGGGGTATGGTAAAATCACCATCCCGGTAAGCCGCTCCGGCAGAAAGAGCCAGACAGAGATTAAACAGAAAAACAAATTGTAAAGATCTCACAGTCACCTCTTCTGCTCTGTTGCATTTGTGATGTTATTTACAATAATTTTGACCATTTCTTCAGATGGCTTGAACGCTCCAAGGTGATTCTTAAGACGAACGAGCCTGGAGGCTGTTATTTTGTAGTATGAATCATCTTTTAAAAAATTTTCAACCGCATCAGCAATTGATGCAGCAGAGGAATACTCCTGAATACATTCCGGAACTACCATCTCCTGCGAAATGATATTAGGTAATCCGATAAAGGGTATCTTTAAAAAATGTTTGAAGATCTGGTAATTCAACGATGAAGTTTTATATGCTATAACATGGGGAACACCCATCAGTGCAGCTTCCAGTGTCGCAGTACCAGATGTCACAATTGCCAGATCGCTACGGGCGTACAAATCCCGTAGAGACCCGGTAAAACATTTAAGTTCTGATCCACCGGTAAATTTCTGAAACTCCTCATTTGAGATGTAAGAGCACTGTGAGATTTCGGCGGTCAGATCGGGATATCTGCTTTTGAGAATAGTAAATGCATCAATCATCGGTTTTAACAGGTGACGAATCTCCTGTCTTCGACTCCCTGGCACAAGAGCAACCCGTTTTGGTTTACTGCAATATTTTACCGGAGGAAGTTTTTCTGAATTCATAGCTTCAACAAGCGGATTTCCAACGAAACTGACATTATTGGTAAAGGGTTTGAAATAATTTACTTCAAAAGGGAAAATACACGCAATATGAGCAGCCTTTTGAGCAAGAATTTCTGCCCGTTTCTGCTTCCAAGCCCAGACCATCGGAGCAATGTACCAGATAACAGGAATATTAATTGAAGAAACAGCTTTCAAAAGTTCCATATTAAACCCTGGATAATCAACACAAACAATGCAGTCGGGTCTGTTTCTTTTTATTTCGCTGAGGAGGTATTTTTTAGCGTTAAGAAAAAAAGTAATATGGAGGGCGACCTCAAAAAAGCCCATTCTATTGAATTTTTGAAATGGCAGCAGGCAGCGCATACCTGCCAACTGCATATCCGGCCCCCCAACTCCCCAGATATCGCTTTGCGGATATTCGGATTTTAAACGTTTAATTATCCGGGATGCATGCTTGTCTCCTGAAGGATCTCCGGCAACAAACATTATTGAGGGTGAAACCATAACAACCTGTCCTAAAAAAGATTTGCCGGCAGGACTCCCCCGCTTTTCATTTCAGAAATGTATTTCTTTATATCCGGGCACTTTTTTCTATCAATAACAAGCAGCGCATCATCGGTAGACACAACAACCAGATCATCCGTTCCTACACACGCAACAGACAATTGGGAGCTATTGAATACAATAGTATTTTTACAATCTTTTTCGTAAACTTTCGGACCATGAACAGTTGCTCCGTCGTTATTCTGAGGATGTATCCGGCTCAACGATTCCCAGGACCCGATATCATCCCAGGAAAAACTGCCCACAACTGCGTTAACACGGTTGGAACGTTCCATGACACCAAAATCAATGGACTCCTTGACACAAACGGTGTAAAATGTCCTGATCGCAGCATCAGTAAATCCGGCAGCGGCAGCAGCATTAACCTGTTGGAACAGCTCAGGCATATGTGATGCAAACTCTTCAAGAATAACTGATGTATTCCAGACAAACATGCCGCTGTTCCACATGTAATTGCCTGAATCAAGAAATTTTCTGGCAGCCTGTGAATCCGGCTTCTCAACAAACTGCTTGACAACGAAACACCTTGATGCCCCTTTTTCTGCAATGAGTTCTTTCAACTCAATATATCCATAACCAGTCTCAGGCCGTGATGGTTTAATGCCGAATACCGCGAGACACTTTTCAGTATCAGCCAGATCAACCGCTGCTTTAACCGCATCAACAAACTGGTCAACTGGTCGGATATCATGATCTGCACTTAAAACAAGCATCGTTGAATCGCCATATTTTGATTCGGTCCATTTTGCTGCAAGTGCAACAGCAGGAGCTGTGTTCTTACCGACAGGTTCAATGATAAGATCATACCGTAGCGATGATGGAAGAACTGCTTTCATCGAATCTGCAATAGCCTGACCGGTTACAATCAGCGGCTTTACCCCATCACTGCAGATACTCCTGATTCGATCGATAGTTTCCTCAATCATTGTCTTGTCACTGATAATTTTCAGGAGCTGTTTTGGCATGGTCGATCTACTCATTGGCCAGAAACGTTCACCGATGCCGCCTGCTAATATGACCGGTACAACTTTTTTCATAGAGATATCCTTAAATGGAATGTATACAAAGTTTTTCTTTTATGCTTTGAATTGCTGAATATGGTACACTTGGGGAACCGATTACAGACTTATTATGGTGAAAACTGTGAAAATCTGACCCTCCGGTGAACGCGAGATGATGTTTTTTTGCTATCCTGAGATAGTGACGCTCAATCGCTGAAGAGTGTTCAGTGTGGTAGACTTCAATGCCTTTCAATCCTTCCCTGATAAACTCAGGGATTCTTTGATCAACCTGAGTTACACCGGGATGAGCAAGCACAGGAACACCTCCGGCATTTTTGATCAGATCAAATACCTCTCTGGGATGAAGCTTCAATTTTTCAACGT
The DNA here is from genome assembly GCA_016929595.1 of Chitinispirillaceae bacterium. Lineage (GTDB taxonomy): Bacteria > Fibrobacterota > Chitinivibrionia > Chitinivibrionales > Chitinispirillaceae > JAFGIN01. Next base: position 155,018 of record JAFGIN010000049.1, on the reverse strand, counting down.
AGGCTGGTAGTCCATACCCTATGTATTTGTCAAAAGCCTCTCTGAATGAATAGACCAGCTCCTCCCGTAACATTGCAGCAGCAATGTGCGGCCTGCCAATGGCTCCAACACCCGCGATACTCAACACGGTTTCGAACCTTAGATCGATTCCCTGGCCGTTGAGATTCTCAACGATCTTTTTAGCTCTGAAATACCGTGCATCCTTCATCTCCCGAAGCTTTGAAACAAACGCGGAGTTTTCAGGATCGATACAATACCCGAGTATATGAATATCGGTTCCATCGATTTCACTTGAAAGTTCGACACCGGTTATGACCTCAATACCCAACTGATTTCCGATCTCAATAGCTTCAGGGTAAGCATCCGTACAATCATGGTCAGTGATTGACATTGCACTCAACCCTTGTTCATGTGCACTATCAATGACCTCTTTGACGGTACAGGTCCCATCGGAGTGTATTGTATGAATATGAAGATCAACAAATTTTCTGCTAGAACTGGTTTCTGGGCGCATCCTTTTTCATTGTTCTATTTGATTAATAAATTTTGATAGAAGATGAAAAATAACCAAACCTGTTTTTAAGGTCAAGTACTCATTCATTTTTGTTGAACCTTTTTTGAAATATTTTATAAAAGTGTATTCCTTTGTGATGAAATCGTGTTCCATACTTCTTGTGTAATCCCTGATCCTGTTGTAATTTCCATAGTATCATCACTATAAGGAAGCATATGAATAAAATTGAAACACCATCAGATACTGTTTTCGAGCAGGGACTTAAAGAGATCCTCTCGAATGATTCTCATGAAACATCTGAAACCGACCCTGATTCTGTACATCAATCTCCAATTACCAGGCCAAGATTAAATTTTTCTGCAAGCTCAAGGGAAGAAAAAAAGATGAACCAGACTGAACTCATCATAAGAGTTTCAGCCGGAGTGGCAGCCCTTGGGCTACTTGTCTATTTTATCATTACTATCACCGGCAAATATTAGTCAATATCTGCTGAAAATTTTCGCCTGTCATTATTATTATTCGCACTAAGACGGGATCAGGATGTACGCGACATGCTGAATTTTTTAAAAAAGATCGCTTATAATCGGTTAAATTCCTCAAAACTTTCCCGCAACAGTTTATTTTCTGTATTATTGAGCTTGTAACTTTATATAAAGCGACATTATGATACTTAAAGAAAATCTGGCTTTTGAAAAAATGACTACCCAACGTAATGGTTCAAGTTCCCTTGCTGTTATATTGCTGGTAATGGTCTTCTGTTCAATGGCCAATGCGCAAACGGATGATTTCACTGAAGAAGAGGCGGAGCATTTTCGTTCTATGGAAATAGTCCCGCTTATCGACCGTGAACAGGATGGTGACTACTATCGCATGACTTATCTCATTCCTCATGACATTACCATCCCTCGTGGAAAAGTGATGACCCTCTACCCCGGCAGCACACTACTTTTCAAAAAGGATACCCGCCTGATCGTTAAAGGTTCTATCATCGCAAAGGGTAAAGAATCCAATCCGGTACTATTTTGCAAACTTGAAAACTCTGATTACCGCACACCTTTAGATTCCATGGTTGATACTAAATGGGATGGTGTCATTGTTAAAGATTCCGGCCGTCTTGAATTCCAGTATACGCATATATCCAACTCCAAATATGGTATTGCCCATGAGGGACCTACTGGCGATATCATTATTGACTCTGTGCAGTTTTATGAAAACAGATATAGCAACCTCAAAATTGCTCAGAAACAAATTCAGGTAACTCCATACAAAAACTTTTTTTTTCAGGCAAACGGGAACCTTACCGGAACGCGGCCTGTAGCTGCCAATTTATTTTCCGCCAATAAAACCTTAGACCTGTCAACTGAAATGCCACAAAAATCGAAAAACATACGCAAATTCCGCACTGCAATGTGGACCGGAATAGCAGCAGGATGTCTTATAGGAGTGAGTGGCCATTTTATTCATACAAAATATTACAAAGATTATAATGATGTTGAAAAAAATCCCCCTGTAGATCCTGTTAAGATGGTTACAAAATATAGAAAACTATCAAAAGTTGGTGAGGGTATGCGAATCGGCGGAGCCGGACTGGCAGGTTTATCAGTAATAGGTCTGACAATTTCCTTCGCTTTTTAAAATTCAGTCTCAACGAATTTTCCTAAAAAGGTGTTTCCCTTCATGACACACAATATTATATCTGCAAAACAAAAAAGAACGCATCTCTGCTTTTCGTCGCTGTTGTTACTTCAAATATTCTTCTGCGCTCAATATGACAGTATCTACGATCCAAAATCCAATCTGGAATATTCCTTTACGATAAATGGTATTGACACATCTTCTGTTTTCTCTGTTTTTCAAACATACACATTAAACCTGGATGATTCTGCCGGCTATCACAGATATTATGATTTTTCATGCATTGCCGAAAAAGAAGATGTTGCCCACATTACGCAAGACGGTAATAACACATTCCAAATTTTCTTTTATAATGCATGCACTACGCTTATCCACGTGAATGGCATTCGCTACAACGGAAACAATGATCCAAAACAGTTCACTGTAAAAGTTGTCAATCCTTACAGCGTTGCCGGACGAGATACTTTTGCAAAAAATGAACTCTGTTCATTGCTTATTAAAAATGACCGATCTGTTAATGATGGTATTCCAGAAAAACAAATACATTGGTCAGCTGGATCCTTTACGGGCAAAACAAACGCAGATTCTTTCTTTACGTTTCAGTGGAACGAAACGGTTCAGGACACTATCTTAGAAATTGCGGCAGATCTTGTTTACGATAGTATAAAGCGATATCCTCTTGGTAAAAAAAGAATCACTTTTAAAGGCTGGGCTCCTTCAATCAGGAGTGTAAATATTGATTTTCCTTCAGACGATGCCCTGCAACAGAAACTATATCAGGCTGAACCATTTAAGGTACATCTTAAAATTAACGATCCAGACTTAAACCCGTATCAGTTGATCGTGAAAGACAAAAATGGTATGCTGATTGACTCGATACATGTAAATCCCTATGACAGTAATTGCACTTTAATTCTTCCTGGAATGAGAAACCATGGTACGGAGGAGGAACTTAGAATACAAATTACTGATGCAGACGGATATCAGAACAGTTTCATAAGAAAAGTTACTGTGACTGAGGTAACACCTGCAGTTTTTATCCCAGACACTCTGGAAATACCATTTAATAGTATGTATATCGTTAAAATCGACTCTTTTGTTAACAGCTCAAAATTTCACTGGAGTTTGACAAAAAATGATTCAGACATTGCGAACGCATTTACAACAGACGATCACTTTATAATAGCACCATTGAACTCAATCGATACGTTCATTCTGAAAGTACAACCGGAAAGCGCTGTTAACACATTTGGAAATCCGAAATCATGTATAATCATTACAAAAGAATATAACTACCAGACTGTTTTCAAAAATACCGGCAATGACACACTTTTTATAAAAGTTAATAAACAGGACACTCTTTACACCGGTTTATTGAATAACGATACAATCATCGCAAACAGCGACATTTCGTACAGATGGACGATCCCATCAGGAGCTGCTTCTAATTACATAGCCATAAAAGATCCTTTAAGAGACTCTCTTGCACTTTTTAATTTCAAAGAGATACTGCCACCTTTCAGGATCGAAGTTAGAGGTATCTGTGACAATGTTGAAGCTGCCCCTGCGCAGCTTATTCTTAAAACAATGTGGTTCACCCCGATATTCAGTTTTACTGGTACATCATTCGAAAAAACAGTTAACATCCCGTTTTTTCCGGAATATACTTCAAAAATTACTGATCCGGAATCCAGCCCTATTACTGAAGTTTACTACAAAATTCCCCAGTTGAGTACAGTTCCCTCCATCTATGATACAGCTGCCGGAATAAGATTCAACACAACCGGTACATTCACGCTTATCATGTGGTGTGTCGATTCTGATGGATCGGTCTCAAACTACGACACCGCTGAAGTAACAACATCTTCTGATCTTCCGTATATAAGATTGATATCAGATAAAGTTATCGCTCCAATAAACAGACTTGTTACTATTACCGGTGATACTGCCTATGCAGGAAAAACAGCAATTCCAATTGACAGCATTTTACTTGATACAAATAACGACAATGTCTGGGACTGTTCGATTGCACCGGGAGTTCACAATGAAATCCTCATAGAACTTCCGGGGTATCCGGAACCAACTCTGGATACAATTACAATAGCCTGTAAAGACAGAAGTGGTAATATTTCTATAAGTGTAAAAAAGTTCATACATGTATACTCCGAAATACCCAGGATTAACAATTGCATTCAAAAAGACACTTCTACGATCTATACAGGAAAGCAGGTGTTTTTTAACTGTTCAATAACCGACCCCGACGATAGTATACTCACATTGAAGATTTTCTGTAACGACTCACTTTTCAAAACCACAAACACAGGCCGACAGGACACATTCAGTTTACAATTTTTATCAGCGGGAGCGTACCGGATTGCGCTCCTTGCACAAGACGACTCCGGTCACGTTTCAGATACATTTTTACTTTCAGCCCCATTGATCATTGATGAAGGGCGTCCTGTCATAAAAAACCTGACAATAAAAAACAGAAACAACATATTTATCAATGATAACATTCAACTTCAAATCTCGGGCATTGACTACAACGGCAAAGTCATTGAATATCAGTACTATTTTAATGACACATTATCAGAACCGGAAATCACAATAAACAGTTTTTTTAATGACACTTTTACAAACAGCGGCAAACAGATTATATACGTAAGAGTGATGGATAACGACTCTCTTTTTTCTATATTCAAAAAAGACTCCATTACCGTCAGAGCCGGTTTACCGGTTGTCAGATCCATATCGGTTGATACACCTACATTCTTTGCAGGTTCAACTCCTTCGTTCACCATTTCAATGGCAGATACAAACGGTACCATTAAGAAGCTTCAGATAAGCTGGAATGGAGATACTGCTGCACTCCATACATTCACAAATGAGGACACGCTTAAAAATAGTACCCAAAGGGTCCAGTATCCATCCGGTAGAACCGACACCGGTACCGTTGTTATAAAGATGCGGGTTCAGGATGACGACGGACTTTTTTCTCAATGGAAAGCATGCTCTCTATACATTGATCCCGGAGTACCTGAAATCAGTTCCATTACTATTGAGTCAGATCCGGTATTATATGTAAACGATTCCATACTGTTAAAAGTTACAGCCGCAGACGTCAATAATAGTGTTAAATCAATAAAGGTTTCGTGGAAGAATGACGGTATCTTCGAAGATATGGAACTTAGTGGCAATCAGGCTCAGAAATTCTACCGGTTTGAACGTAACGACACCACTTTGACAGATATAAAAATCAAGGTTACGGATGCTACCGACTTACCAAAAGACTCATTATTTCCTATTACTGTCCTTCCCGGACGTCCGGTAATCGATTCCATATCACCTTCAGAAGTGTATATAAAAGACACAACGAATTTTACTCTTATAGCACACGATATTAATGATACAGCTCTGGATTCATTTTTCATAAATTTTGACACCAATGAACACTGGATCAAGAACACAAGCGGATCTTTTCCGGGAATACATTTTGATGACACCAGCTGGACAGGCATTCGTCAAGTTTCAGTAAAAGTCCTGGACAAGGATAGTTTAACGATGGTAAAAACCTGTACATTAAATGTTAAACTTGGACGTCCAATCGTTACGCAACGTCAAAATTCACCAGAAGATTCTATCCAGTGGGTTTCCGGAAGTTCCGGGAGACCAGATACAATGTTTTTCAGATGGACAGGCGGGATGACCACCATGGCGGTTGAAGGCATAGATAATGATACAATTTTGAAATACTACTGGACCTGGAAAAAACCGGGGTTACTGTCTAATACTACAGACGATCCCTTGCTCCAACGGGATGGTTTAACTATAAATGATACAAACTGGGTGACAGTGACCTGCAAGGATAATGATTCAGTACGGTCGCTTCCTTATACGTTTGTTGTATTCCCGGATGGGCCGCCTGAAGTCCCAGAAGTATATGCAGCAATAGTCGAAGATTCAATTGAGATCTTCTGGAATGGAAGAGATTTTAAAGACGGTATAAATACTCAATACAAAATACTCATCAAGGACGGAGCGGCCCCGACAGATGACGATTCACTTACAACTTTTACATTCGGAACGAGCAATTTGTTCAGAGATGCTACTCTTGATGGATATCAATTAAAATACAAGTTTAAGTTGAACGCAAATAATCCAAAACATATTTATCATTACCAGGTTATTGCAAGAGACGCAAGAGGAAGTATGGTAAAAAGCCTGGTACATAACTTTCCATATTAGGATATTGCTGAATCAGATTATTAACCTTAAACAGTAAGGTCAATTCTCCTTGAACACAATACACATATATGCGAATGTACATAATCTTATCGTAAGAGGTTTCAAACCAGCCAGCTCAACCTTTTCATATAGAATTTGCTCAAAAGATGCCGGCAGGAACATTTCTGAATGTCAAATTCAGCAGTAGGTAGGGTATAAAAATCTGCCTCAATGACACATACAAAAATTGTTTGACTATCGCAATAAATAAGCCACGATCGGATTGTAATTACACCATCCAGATCTCACCTTCATAATTCGGCGTTTTTTCATTTACACAATTCGTATATCACCCGTTAAATTTGTCTTTTTGCCAATTTGATTGATTATTTCTGATATATTCACGTATGCTGTGCAATTCCAGATCATTTCTGATGATATGGTCATGAAAACGAAATTGCCAGCCGAAACCTGGATATCCATTATTCCGTATCCCTTTTGTCACCTTTATTATGAATTGCCCGATAATTGCACCTAAAACCCCGGATTTCCAACTAGTTGATTGCGATTTGGCGTTTTGGGGTTGTTGGTTTTTACGCAATTGTGGTTGGGTATCCCGGGGGATTATATTCATTTCCACGGGGTGGGCGGCACCACCGTCACGAACGTTGGTGGTATTACCGTTATAATCGGTATCAACGTCAATACAACGTCCATGGACGTTATTTCCCCGACCCATTATATGTACGATGCAATGAAAATGGTTTGGCATTACCACGTATTCATCCGGTTCCAATGATGGCCGTATTTCAAATGTCCGTTTCCATTCATCATCGACAATCGTTCCGTAATTGTTCAGAATCATTGCCCCGTTTTCTATTTTATCAAATATATGCTCCCTGTTATGGGTACAAATCGTTACAAAATAAAACCCCGGACTGGAATAATCCCATCCCGGTAAACGAGCTGATTCTATGCGGTATTTATTTTTGTATAGGGACATGGCAACCATTTGTACCTGTAATTTCTTCACCTGGTCAGCGGATTATTTATATTCTGCTTAAGCGTAAACGTACCGTCAACAGTATCCTGTGTAAGCTTATGAATACCGGTATTCATAAGGTAAACAGGTCTCGATGGTTCTGTAGTGATCATATCATACCCCCTGAGCAGTCCAAGAAAAATTCCACCGTTGACCGCATGTCCAACGGCAATGACCGTCTTGCCACTCTGAGAGAATAGCTGAAGCAACCTGTCACGCGCTGTCATTACCATGAACAATCCCTCTTCATACGATTGAGGATACCAGAAATAGATGTCATCACTGGTTCGAAAGGAAAAGTTTTCTGTGTATTTATTAATTTTTAATTTCCATTTCGCATCTGGTCTCTCTGTGGGAAGTGGATCGCCTGTTGGCTCCTGTCCACAGCACTCATTCAGTTCTACCCAGATCTGCGCAGTCGATTTAGTAGCAGTAAGAAAGGGTTCAATGGTTTTCTGTGCTCTCAAGGCTGGACTTACAATAATGAGATCCGGCTTAATATTTTCTTTTATCAGATAGTCTTTTAACTCCTGTACCTGTTTTTCACCTGATGCTGTTAATGTATCATGATTCTCAATCGGTCCACTGCCACCCTGCTCTCCTGATGCGTTCGCAACAGTTTCTGCATGCCTGATAAAATACACTGTAAGGCCTTTCCTGACACTGTCCTTATATCCAGCATCCGATGTGTCAAGGACAACTTCAACGTTTTTTTGAGAATAGCTGCCTAACGGTGTCTTCTTTGACTCATACCCCGATTTTGTAACTACCAAAGTATCCACTACTGCCATTATTTTTAATAGGGTGGTTTTTCTTTGTGTTTGTTTAGTGACAAAAGTTTCTGTTAAGTTGTTGGTAGTAACATTAGAATATCTGAAAGAATACTCTATTCCATCTGCAAGAACTGTAACAATGTAAACACCAGATGTCAAAGAGGATATATCTATACTGCATTCGTGTTGTTGCAACATATCAAAATGTTTGAGAAAGACTCTTTTACCATTGAGAGTATGGAACCCTATCGCAATTCTCTTTTCTGTAAGATCTGATGAAAATTCAATACGATTTTTCAATACCCTGAACATCTTTTTCTTTGCTGCTTTTTTTTTAAACTGAACAGCGGTTTCAGTCAGAGCAAAGGTGCCATCAGTGCGGCTTTTTGCCAAAAGCGATGCTTTATTAACGAGTGTGATATCCGCTCCTGAAATCTCCTTTCCAGCCATATTTTTTACAATACCGGTAATGGAGACCTGAGCAATTGAAGAACAGGTCAGGCAGATCAGGAAAAACTCAAGCTGTAAAAATCGCATGTTTCCATATCTCCTTTATTTTTGATTAATCAGCTGCCACAGTCTTTATTGCTGCAGACATTTCAGCTGTTACATTAAAACGACCCTCACTAATAAATCTACTATAGTTTTACATCTATTTGTCAGGTTTCTGTTAGTTTTGTTGCAACTACTCCGAACCAATCTATTTGCAACTCCGCTCGCTGTTGAAATATGCTCGGGTTTCGCACTTCGCCCCCTTATCACGGGTTTGCAGTTTTTGGATTAACAGCAACGTTTTAGGAGCATTCCTGATACCTGCTGAGTAAAACAAAAAAATTAAAACCATTGAGCACTTTAAAAAGTTATATTTAAAGGCTTGAATAAAATTTTTTGTATACCGGCGATTTTCCGGGAAACAGTTTTATTTACTACTTATAATACCCCTTACTATTTTCAGGAATTGATGAGCCTATGAGTCTTGCAGCTGGAATTATCGGCCTTCCCAATGTTGGTAAATCAACTATTTTCAATGCGTTATCGAGCGGAAAAGCCGAATCTGCCAACTACCCATTCTGTACAATAGATCCAAACCATGGAGTTGTCGCAGTACCAGATTCACGCCTTGCACGGATCACCACCTGCATTCCTACAGATAAGGTGGTCCCTGCATTTCTGGAATTGGTCGACATTGCCGGACTTGTTAAAGGCGCATCAAAGGGTGAAGGTCTTGGCAATCAGTTCCTTGGTCATATTAAGGATGTTAATGCAGTTATTCATGTTGTACGATGCTTTAAGAATGATGACATTGTGCATGTCGAAGGATCTATCGACCCACAGAGAGACATCTCTATTATCGATACAGAGCTTATTCTTGCTGATCTGGGAACAGTTGAAAGAAGCGTAACGCGTGTTGAAAAAGCGGCCAAATCGGGTGATAAGGAAGCGATTCAGAAAGTTGCTGTTTTTAAGAAAGCCAATGATGCTCTTTCTCAGGGAATTCCTATACGAAAAGCGATCACTGACCCCGATGAGCAGAAGCTGCTTAACGAGCTTCACCTGATAACTTCAAAACCTGTTTTGTATGTTGCCAACGTGGATGAGGATGGTGTCGCAACCGATAACGACGCGGTTAAAACAGTCCGTAAAATCGCTGCAGATGAAAACGCTGAATGTATCAAGATCTGTGGTAAACTCGAAGAGGAGATTGCCCAGCTCTCTCAGGAGGAAAGGGATGTTTTTCTTGCGGAACTGGGGTATGAAGAACCGGGCCTTGCAGTGCTTTCCCGGGCTGCGTATAACCTTCTGGGCCTGGAAACATACTTTACAGCAGGAAAAACGGAGAATCGCGCCTGGACTATTAAAAAAGGATTCAAAGCGCCCCAGGCAGCCGGGGTTATCCATACTGATTTCGAAAAAGGGTTTATCAAGGCTGATGTTTACTCGCTGGAAGACCTTGAAACCTACAAAACAGAAGTGGCACTTCGGGCAGCCGGTAAAATCCGTTCTGAAGGTCGTGAATATGTCGTTCAGGATGGCGATATCATGTTTTTTAAATTTAATGTGTAATTCACATTTTATTAAAAGTATATGGACCACAAAAACGGAATGATGCGGAGTCCTGTTTTCTTTAAAGGAGCGTACATGAGATTTGTTACGGCAATTGCAGTTGTGGTAAGTGTGATGAGTATATCTGTCAATGCGGATCTGGCAGTCAGCGGATCAGCGGAAGTTGAGCTGACGAAAAAGTGCCAGAATGCCTCAAAAGCGAACATTGATGGTTCATGGATTCGGGCGGAATTGAAGGCGAAAGGATCGCTGGCGAACAGCCCGCTTACCGGTATGGTTCATTTTCGAGTTCAGCCGGATTTTGCCGGTGGAGTAAAAGATATCGACCTGCAGCCTCGCCAGATTTACTTTAATTTGCCCGTTTCGATGCTCGAAATCATGGCAGGCCGCTGGTATGATGCATACGGTCAGGAATACAAATATTTCGGACGTTACCTGCATGGTGTCGGTGCAACCGGAAGCGGTAACATGAATACCAACTACACCGTTGTTGATGGGCTTAAGCTGAAGCTCAATATCGATCCGATCAAGAGTACGTTTCAGGTTGCATACCTTCCCAAAGATCTCAATTTCGAGAATACCTGTCTTATGCTGATGTTTGGTGGTAATCCGATCGACGCTCTCAAGTTCAATATAGGCGGTAACTTTCAGATTCAAACCCCCGGTGAAGCAGATGGCATTAACCGTTTTGTCGTCAATTGCGGCTACACCATTCTCAAGGACCTCGACCTGGGCCTCTTTGGTGAATATGCGATCACCGATTTCAGCGAAGCCTCCGACAACATGTGGTTCCTGCTTGGCTTCAAGACAAAAGCCGGAGTAGTACTTGACAATATTCAGGTTGAATTCGAAATCAAGAATCATCGCAATAATGATCCGACCACCGAGGGCAACCTGGCATGGATGATCCTCCTGCAGAAAAAGGTCATGGGGCTCACCCTTAATCTTAATGTTGGTGCCGATCCAACAGTTCTGGGTTCCAGGACAGCCGGAGATATCGGTGCGATTTTCAGGGTGGGCGCATCGTTCTGATAATCAGATTATTTTTGAATAGTTTGAACTGCCTTTACCGGATGCGGTAAAGGCAGTTTTTTTACCAGCTATTTCCGTTGTAAAATACATCTTAGCAGTATATAATCTGGTTATGGATATTGGCAAAAGATTTTTGCATCCAATCAATGGATTCGAGATCATGTTTTTTGCAGCATTTTTTATCTGTATAATCTGTGTTTTTCCGGATAGATTTAGGTTTCTCATCAGACTACATTTTTTAATCTACAATAATTTTATCATCAAAACGTAATCAGTATTATGAGTAAAAATAAACAGGATATTACGCTTCAATGTAAACCGATGTCTACCGGTATCGCCATAGGTAAGGCATTCATATACCGTGATATTCTTACGCGTGATATTTCCTCATACAATATATCCGAGAAAAATGTAACGCATGAACTTCGCAGAATTACCAAAGCTCTATCATCAGTAAAAAGAGACCTCTACAAGCTAAGCCGTTCTGTCTCTCACTCCATGAGCTCAAAAGAGGGTAGTATTTTTGAAGCACAGCGTCTTATGCTTGATGATAATGAGTTTACAGGTTTGTTTGAGACTGAGATGAGAAATGAACTAACTAATGCTGAGCAGGTCACAAAAAATGTGTTCCGTAAATATATCAACCGTTTCGAAAACCTGGAGAATGAGATAATAAAATCCAAAACCGAAGACCTTCACGACATTCTCAGAAAAATGCTCAGGCATCTTCTTGGTATCGATACAAACATCCTTGCAAGACTGCCGGAAAATTCAATAATTATATCTCGAAGATTACTACCATCCGATACGATCATTCTTGACAGAAATCATGTAAAGGGAATTATTGTCGAGGAAGGAAGCATTCATGCACACAGTGCTATCATAGCACGATCCCTGGGTATCCCGGCATTGGTCACCAATGAAAAAATGCTTCAGGAAATTCAGGACAGAACAACGGTTATTATCGATGGTTTTTCGGGAAAAGCTATAATCAATCCTCTTTATTCCACAGCAGGTATTTACAGAAACCGTCAATCAGCAATAGGCAATGAACTTTCAAAAAAAATTCGTTCGGTAAAGGGTTATGCAAAAACCGTAAGCGGCAGAACGATCAAACTCATGGCAAACGCAAATACACTTCAAGAGGTACAGAACGCGGAGGAGTGCGGCTGTGATGGTATTGGCCTGTTTCGTACTGAAGGGATATATCTGCAACACAAATCACTGCCAGATGAAGAAGAACTGTATGTACATCTGAAAAACGCACTCGAGCCGGCAGGAAACATACCAATTACGGTGAGAGTCCTGGATATTGGCGGTGACAAACGACTCCCCTATTTTCAACTCAATAATGAAGTGAGTCCGTTTCTTGGCTTACGGGGTATCCGGCTTCTCCTTAGAAATCCTGCTCTTTTAAAAACGCAAATAAATGTTCTTTTAAAACTTCATCAGGAATTCAACCTGAGAGTTCTGCTGCCAATGGTTACCCTTCCTGAGGAAGTCAGCGCTGTTTACAATATGATAGAAGGCTGTCAGAAAGATCTTAAACACATTTTGAAGAAAAAGAATATCAGACTGGGTTGTATGATCGAAACGCCTGCATCGGCACTGGCAATTGATGAATTTCTTCAAGTCTCTGATTTCATAAGCATAGGGACCAATGACCTGATTCAGTATGTAATGGCAGCCAGTCGCGAGAATCCTGATGTTGCAGACTACTATGAAAAAGGTATCGATTATATCCTGCCTCTTATTAAAAACATTGCAAATGCATGTAAAAAAGCAGGTAAGGAGTGCAGTGTCTGCGGCGAAATTGTGAATGAAGAACACTGCCTTAAAAAATTTATGGATTGTGGTATCGATCAGTTCAGCATATCAGCATTCCGTATACCTCATCTAAAAGCCTATATTCGTGAATTAAAGTAGATCTTGCATTCTTTATATCCATCACTCTTCCACAAAACTTTTTAGTAAATCAATCAGTATATACGAAACTCCACAGTTTTGTAATCGATGATTACTTTAGCGTAGGCAGCAGCACCACCACCGGGAGAGATAACCGCGCGCGGCTTGATGTTTCAAACAGACAAAATCCATTATCTCAAACACATGCGGTTTGCCTTTTACCCGAAGGTTAAAATCATTGGTTGAAATCAGATTCTCAATCGGCTCAGAAGCTCCATCTCTAAAAAGAAATATGCTGTAGCTCAGATATATGTATATATATATATTATAGCATCGTTTATTCCTTTCGTTACTCAAATCCCAGTCATTTAACTGCTGAGTAAGTTACAATTTTTTAACAATTTAGATTCAAAAGTAGGCAATACTATAACTGATAACGCATTACATCGTTTGAAAGCCCATCTCTGGGAAAATGACCTTTCCCAAAAACACATCGATGGCGAGCCCCCCCTGCGTTCAGAGTTGTTCAGTACAGAACAAATGGAGCAGCATGGTAAAACTCTGGCAAGGTTACATGAACTTGGACCGAGAGTAAAACCCGACCAGCAGCTGCTTTCCCGTTTGGCAGAAAATGAATCTGTCCTCCACAAAGTACATAAACTTATAACAAAAGCTGTAGAAGCCAAACAACAGATAACACCAGCCGGAGAATGGTTACTCGATAATTTTTATTTAATCGAGGAACAGATACAAACAGGAAGAAGGCACTTACCAAAAGGTTACAGCAAGGAATTACCACGTTTACATAGTGGTTTATCTGCCGGGCTACCCCGGGTTTACGATATCGCAAAAGAGATCATATCTCATGGAGATGGAAGAGTTGACCCCGAAAGCCTGACTCGTTTTGTAACAGCCTATCAAACTATTACAACTTTGAATTTAGGTGAATTATGGGCTATTCCCATTATGTTACGGCTTGCTCTCATAGAGAATCTTCGTCGTGTTGCTACCAGAGTAGCAGTAAATAGAATCGAACGTGAACTTGCTGATTCCTGGGCCGAACAAATGATAGAAATGGCAGAGAAGGATCCTAAAAGCCTGATATTAGTGATTGCTGATATGGCCAGATCAGACCCTCCGATGTCCTCATCATTTGTATCTGAATTTGTCAGACGGTTACAAGGACAAAGCCCGGCATTGGCATTTCCATTGACATGGATTGAACAGCGCCTGATTGAGTCAAATGGAACCACAATTCAGTTAATTCAATATGAAACCCAGCAACAAGCCGCAAATCAGGTCTCGGTCAGAAACAGTATCGGGAGCCTTCGTTTCTTAAGTGCCATGGATTGGCGTGAATTTGTTGAATCTACAAGCCATGTGGAACATGTTCTTCAGCAGGACCCTGCCGGGGCGTACGGATCGATGGACTTTAATACCCGTGACCGCTATCGCCACATTATAGAAATGCTGGGAAAAAAAGGAAATATTTCTGAGGTTGAAGTAGCACGCAAAGCAATCGAACTCGCAAAGAACAGGGCCGAATCCAATGGAGCCCAGGAGCGTACTGCCCATGTCGGATATTTCCTTATTGACAGGGGCTTGCCTCAACTTGAACACCTGGCAAAAATAAATCATGCATTACCATTCATAATAAAAAGAACGGTTTCCCGATTTCCACATTTTTCCTATTTGAGTTCAATTTTTTTATTGACATCAGCATTTACCTGGATACTTCTTCAAAAAGCCCACTATGATGGAATCAGCACCTTATACTTATGGGTGCTTGGTAGTCTCCTGTTTTTTTCCGGAAGTCATGCGGCAGTAGCTCTTGTTAATTGGATTTCTACTCTTTTTGTTAGTCCATCGCCACTGCCACGACTAGATTACTCAAAAGGAATTCCTCCTGAATCCCAATCTTTGGTAATTGTGCCCACCATCCTATCAAATCCACAAACAATAGAGTCTCTGGCTGAAGCTTTGGAGGTACGTTTTCTGGCAAATCAAGACGATTATTTACATTTCGGTTTATTGACTGATTACAAAGATGCCACAACGGAAAAATTGGAAGAAGATGAGCCCCTTATTGAGCTTGCCAGCAAAAAGATTATAGAACTAAACAAGAAATACCCGGGAAAAAAGGGTGATACCTTTTTTCTTTTTCATCGTCCGCGTAAATGGGAACCGAAAGATAAGCTATGGATGGGGTATGAACGAAAGAGGGGAAAACTCTCCGATTTGAATTCCCTTTTACGAGGGGGACCACGGAGTGTGTTTTCGGTGATTATCGGAAATACTGAAGTTTTAAAAGATGTCAAGTATATCATTACCCTCGACTCTGATACGCAATTACCACGCGATTCTGCGCGTCAATTTGTCGGAACCATGTCGCATCCTCTCAACAAACCACGATTCGACCCGGTAAAAAAGCTGGTAACAGAAGGCTATGGCATTCTTCAACCCCGGGTAGCTGTAAGTTTACCCGGCACAAACCTCTCCAGATACGCAAAGCTGTTTGGCAGTGAACCCGGAATAGATCCATACACCCGTGCGGTATCGGATGTATATCAGGATCTTTTTGGAGAAGGATCCTTTATTGGTAAAGGTATATACGACATAGATGCATTTGAGAAATCACTAAAAGAACGGTTTCCCGAGAACCAAATTCTTAGCCATGATCTTCTGGAAGGTTGTTATGCCCGATCTGGATTGTTAAGTGATGTACTTTTATTTGAAGAGTATCCTCCCGGCTACAAAATCGATGTGAAGCGCCGGGCACGCTGGGTGAGGGGTGATTGGCAATTGATCCCCTGGCTGCTGCCAATTGTGCCTATGTTAAATGGTAAAACCCAGAAAAACCCTTTATCTCTTTTATCCTGGTGGAAGATTTTTGATAACCTCAGACGCAGCATTGTTCCTCTGGCACTTTTGCTTCTTTTACTGACTGGATGGACAATTTTAACATCACCATGGTTCTGGACGTTAGCTGTAGCAGGGATTATCCTCACTCCTTCACTGGTCATTTTGATTTTTAATATCTTCCACAAACCAAAGGATCTATTTTTCTCACAGCATCTTAAGAGCACCGGAAAATCGGCTGCATTACATTTGTATCAAGCAGCCTTTATGATTATAAGCCTGCCATATGAAGCTTTTTTTAATTCAAATGCCATAATACGAACATGCTGGAGATTAACTTTCTCTAAAAAAAGACTTCTTGAATGGAATCCAGTAGTGAAAGTTAAACGACACAGCACATCCAATCTTCCTGGTTATATTTTATCTATGTGGATATCTCCCTTCATTTCAATCTTATCCACAATCAGTCTTTCAATATTATTTCCAGAGACGCTTGCATTGGTTTGGCCGATTATTGTCTCGTGGCTCATCTTCCCAATCGTTGCATGGTGGATAAGTTTGCCTCTTTACCCACATGCGGCAAAATTAACAGCTAAGCAATACCGCTTTCTAAAAGATCTTTCACGTAAAACCTGGTCATTTTTTGAAACTTTTACTTGTGAAAAAGACAACTGGTTACCTCCTGATAACTTTCAGGAGCATCCGAATTCGGTTATAGCACATCGCACTTCGCCTACAAATATTGGACTTTCACTACTGGCGAATCTATCTGCATACGATTTTGGTTACATCCTTAGCGGTGAGCTTCTTGAGCGAACGTCCAACGCATTTGACACACTCCATAAGCTGGAAAAATTCCAGGGACATTTCTTTAACTGGTACGATACGCGGACTTTAGAACCACTGAAACCTCTTTATATATCATCTGTTGATAGCGGTAACCTTGCCGGCCATCTTTTGACTCTGCAACAGGGGCTTCTCACTCTTCCCGATCAAAAAATATCAGGCCCCCGTCTCTTCGAAGGCATTAATGATACATTACAAATTTTCATTTCACTGGCAGGGAAGTCTCTACCTGAGAGAATCACTCAGTTGCGCACCTATATGGTTGAAATTTTAAAAGAGAATCCGGCAACACTCATCAACATTTGGAAACATCTGGAAAAGCTTTCAACCCTCGCCGGAGACATTGCGAATTCACTTACTTTAGATACTGACGAACAATCAGGAGTATGGGCAACTAAACTTTTCAGGCAATGCAAAATCGCTTTCGATGAATTGACTTGTGTGGCTCCCTGGATAGAACTTCCGGTTTCCGATAAACTATTGCACAACCATCCGGAGTTTGAAACTATTCCAACATTACGTGATATCGCCAGAACTGATACGGGGGAAATGAGTGGCGAATTCAAAACATTGTTCGATAAAGCAGTTAACTTTGCAAAGAAAAGAATAGACCTTACTGAGGTTCTTGCCGGACAATCAGCTCAATTTGCTAAAATGGACTATAACTTTTTATATGATAAATCTCTTCATTTACAATCAGTAGGATACAGTCTCGAAAATCGGCAACGTGATTTGAGTTATTATGATTTATTGGCGTCAGAAGCTCGATTGGCAAGTTTTGTCGCCATTGCTCAGGGTCAGGTATCACAGGAAAGCTGGTTTGCACTTGGGCGTCTTCTTACAACTGTCGAAGGTGAACCGGTTCTCCTTTCATGGAGTGGTTCAATGTTTGAATATCTTATGCCCCTTTTAGTTATGCCTGCGTATGAGAACACGTTACTTTATCAAACGTGTAAGGCTGCAGTGATAAGACAAATAGAATATGGAAAGCAAAGAGGTGTTCCATGGGGTATTTCAGAATCCGGCTACAATGCTGTAGATGCTCAATTAAACTATCAATATCGCGCATTTGGTGTTCCGGGACTCGGGCTTAAAAGAGGGCTCTCTGAGGATTTGGTAATTGCACCTTATGCAACTGCACTTGCTCTGATGGTTATGCCTGAAGAAGCTTGTACTAATCTTGAACGTCTTGCCGATGAAGGATTTATGGGTAAATATGGTTTTTATGAGGCTGTCGATTATACAGCCACACGATTACCCAGAGGTCAATCAAAGGCAATTATAAAATCTTTCATGTCGCATCACGAAGGTATGAGTTTTCTCTCTTTAGCATTCGTTTTACTGAATCGTCCAATGCAAAAGAGGTTTGAGTCGGATCCATTATTCCAGGCCACTTTACTACTACTCCAGGAAAGGATTCCCAGAGCTTCATCACACTTTTCAACACTTTCAAGTGTTACCAATATTCGCCCTGATACAACGACTCAGGAGATGCCTCTCCGTGTGTTCGATACTCCCGACACGCCATATCCAGAAGTCAACTTATTGTCAAACGGAGATCAGTACCGGGTTCTAATTACCGCTGCAGGCGGTGGATACAGTCATTGGAGAGATATTGCTGTAACACGCTGGCGGGAAGACCGCACCCGCGACAACTGGGGAGCGTTCTGTTATTTACGTGATGCAGAAAGTGGAGATTTCTGGTCCATTGCATATCAACCGACGCTTATTCGCCCCGAAAAATATGAAGCTATATTTTCAGAAGGGCGTGCAGAATTCCGCCGTCGTGATTTTGACATTGACACGCATACCGAAATCGTAGTCTCGCCTGAAGACGATATCGAATTGCGAAGAGTCAAATTGACTAACCGAACAAGATCAAAAAGAACCATCGATATTACCAGTTATGCGGAAGTCGTATTGGCACCTGATGCAGCTGATTTGGCCCATCCGGCATTCAGTAATCTTTTTGTTCAGACAGAAATTATCGACCAGCGGCAGGCAATCCTCTGTAATCGGCGTCCCAGATCGTTAGGCGAAAAAACCCCCTGGATGTTTCACCTGATGGCAGTTCATGGAGCCGAAATCAGGAATATTTCCTACGAAACAGACCGTATGCAATTCATTGGACGTGGAAATACCCTTGAATCACCAATCGCAATGAAAAGATCCACGCTCTCAGGAACTCAGGGTTCTGTGCTCGATCCTGTTGTTGCCATCCAATACCAAATAGTAATTGAGTCTGAAGAGACAGCTATAGTTGACATTGTAACAGGAATAAGTGAACACCGTGATGGCACATTAAATCTTGTTGAGAAATACAAGGACAGGCACTTTGCAAACCGGGTTTTTGAACTTGCCTGGACACACAGCCAGGTGGTATTACGACAAATCAATGCTACTGAATCGGATGCTCAATTGTATGGACATCTTGCAAGTTCTATTATTTTTACAAATTCATTGCTGAGGGCTGAACCTGGAATTCTTATTAAGAACCGTCGCGGACAATCCGGTCTTTGGGGATATTCCATTTCTGGTGATTTACCAATTGTGCTCTTGCAAATCGAAGATCCGGCAAATATCAATCTTGCACGACAGCTTGTTCAAGCCCATGCCTATTGGAAACTGAAAGGATTAGCTGTCGATCTGGTAATCTGGAATGAAGACCGTGCGGGATACCGCCAGTTACTTCAGGAACAGATCCTCGGATTGATCGCTGCAGGAATCGAGGCGAATGTCATTGATCGACCAGGCGGAATATTTGTACGCTCCGGAGACCAGATTTCAAATGAAGATAGAATTCTTTTTCAGACAGTTGCTTGTGCCGTCCTTAGTGATACCCGGGGTGCTTTAGAGGATCAAATAAACCGTCGAGGTTTCGGAGAATTATCAGTTTCACCATTTAAACCAACCCGTACCCACAAGGCCAACCCTCAATCAGAAATGGGTTTATCCAGACATGATCTGATCTTCTTCAATGGAGTCGGAGGATTTACACCAGACGGACGGGAATATGTAATGACCACTTCCAAAATCAAAGTGACACCTGCTCCATGGGTAAACATACTCGCAAACCCGGAATTTGGAACAGTCATTTCCGAAAATGGACTTTCGTACACCTGGGCTGAAAATTCTCACGAGTATCGCCTCACACCATGGAACAACGATCCTGTAACCGATTCAAGCGGAGAAGCCTTATACCTCCGCGATGAAGAAACAGGCCATTTCTGGTCCCCTGCACCATTGACCGATAGCGAATCAACGATTTACCTGACCAGGCACGGATTTGGATATAGCGTCTTTGAACACAACGAAGGTGGCATTGTTACCGAGCTTTGGGTTTATGTTGCGTTAGATGCATCAATAAAATTTTCTTTATTAAAAGTCAAAAACAAGTCCGGCCGGCCATGCAAATTATCGGCTATAAATTATGTGGAATGGGTGTTAGGTGATCTACGGCATAAAACTGCAATGCACGTTAATACCAGCTTCGGCTTTAATGATAATGTCATTTATGCAGCGAACCCTTACAATTCAGAATTTACCAGCCGGGTTGCGTTTCTTCAGGTCGACGATCCAATACTGTCCTTTACCTGTGATCGCACTGAATTTTTGGGGCGAAACGGGACACTTAAGAATCCTGCTGCAATGAATCGTTCGCGGCTTTCAGGGAAAAAAGGGATTGCATTAGATCCGTGCGCAGCAATCCAGGTTCCCTTTGATCTTGCCCCCGGCCAGGAACGGGAAATAACATTTAAGCTTGGTACAGGACGAAACATCGATGAAACCAACAATATAATACGTCGTTTCCGGGGGTCAAATTCTGCCCGCACTGCATTGGAAGCAGTCTGGCAATATTGGAACCACACTCTTGGTGCAGTGCAAATAGAAACACCCGTTCCATCACTGAATGTTATAGCTAATGGATGGCTTTTGTATCAGACGATAGCATGCCGGATTTGGGCCCGTAGTGGTTACTATCAATCGGGTGGAGCAATCGGCTTTCGCGACCAATTACAGGATGCGATGGCTTTGATCCATGCAGAACCGGGTATTCTGCGAAAGCAACTGCTTCTTTTTGCAAGCCGACAGTTCATTGAAGGAGATGTCCAGCATTGGTGGCATCCACCTTTCGGAAGGGGTGTACGTACACACTGCTCAGACGATTACCTCTGGTTACCATTAGCAACGAGTCGTTACGTAGTAAATACTGGCGACACTGGTGTATTAGATGAATATATTCAATTCCTGAAAGGACGTCCTGTAAACCCTGAAGATGATTCGTATTACGATCTTCCAAACCGATCGGAAGAAAAAGGTACACTATACGAGCATTGTCAACGATCGATACTGCATGGGCTTAGATTTGGTGATCATGGACTGCCTCTTATTGGTACCTGTGATTGGAATGATGGTATGAACATGGTTGGAAACCAGGGTAAAGGGGAAAGCGTCTGGCTTGCTTTTTTCCTTTTCGAAGTACTTACCCGGTTTACCGAAATCGCAAAGGCAAAAAATGACCTTACCTTTGTTGAACTTTGTGAGAATATGGCAAAAAAGATATCTCAGAGCATTGAGAAACATGCATGGGATGGTAAATGGTATCGACGTGCTTATTTCGATAATGGAGAACCGCTTGGTTCTGCAAAAAACGCTGAATGCCAAATTGATTCCATTTCTCAAAGCTGGTCTGTACTTTCAGGAGCCGGGAATCCTGAACGATCGCGCACTGCCATGGAGTCAATTGATAAACGACTTGTCAGTAAAGAGTACTCGTTAGTTCAACTGCTTGACCCTCCTTTTGATAAATCAGATTTGAATCCCGGTTATATCAAAGGGTATGTTCCCGGAGTCAGGGAAAATGGCGGTCAATATACGCATGCAGCGATATGGACCGCAATGGCATTCGCACAACTTGGAGATAACAAAAAAGCATGGGATATTTTAAACATGATCAACCCGGTCAATCATGCTAGAACTCCTGAAGAAATTGCACGGTACAAAGTTGAACCTTATGTAGTCGCAGCTGATGTTTATGCCCTTTCACCCCACATTGGCAGAGGTGGATGGACCTGGTATACAGGATCAGCCGGATGGATGTACCGGCTGATTATGGAATCTTTATTAGGACTAAAGCTGAGGACAGATAAATTGCATATAGAACCCTGTCTTCCAGACGACTGGGTTACCTTTAAAATCCATTACAGATACAGAGAAACAGTTTACCATATCACCATAACTCAGGTTAATGAGAGTAAAACAAAAAAGAGTGTGGCCCTTGATGGAGTCACATGCCAGGATGGTGCTATCAATCTCATCGATGATCACCAGGTTCATTTGGTAGAAGTTAAGATACTCAAGTCGAATGCGGGGGATTAGCGGCTGGTGTAAGTTTTATTATCCCCGCCTTCCGGCTTTAATATTTTACAAACACTTTCCTAAGTTCTGTATTCCGCATTAATTTTTACATAATCGTATGTCAAATCACAGGTGTGCGCGATCGCAGTACTGTTCCCGACACCAAGGTCAATCTCAATAACAACCACTTTTTCTTTCATTTTTTCATGCAGTACTTGTTTATCAAATGGCACTGGTTGAAGGTTTCTGAATACAGTTATACCGCACAGATTGATTGTCATGGTTTCATGTGAAAAATGTGCGCCAGAGTAACCAACTGCACAAGCAATCCTCCTCCAGTTGGGATCGTTACCAAACAGTGCACACTAATGTTTGGGACGGAGTCAAAATAACTACTTAGATGTGCATATAGCTGAATTACTTTAAAGATTTACCACCTGCAGAAACATCTGTTCTAAAGCTTATCCTGATAGTTTGACACCGTCCGTAAAGTGTACAAAGTGTATTATCCAACCTTTTTGCAGGCACTTGGTCACAAGTTATTCAGTTACGATAATTACTTTAGCCATGGGCAGGGTATTGTCTTGACTATTTAAAGGTGGCTTTTTACAGGTACTGCAGCAACTATCTTTTTCAAAAATATGTTTGCTGCTTTACCTCAAAAATTCATTGAAATAGTTGTATCTCAACAAATAAGTAGTCCTGCATGCAGGAAAGCACACAGGACACCCCTACTTACGCGAACTGAGGTTATTACCTCCCTGAAAGCCTGTTTGTTAATTTGATAAAACTGGATCCAATCATGCTAGATCCAGTTTTCGGATTAAAACCAAACGATCCTAACAATGCATACAATTTGTTACCATTTAAAATTACAGGATACGCATCTATGAATGGCAATTCTGAGCTGGTGATTTTCTGACCATCAGAAGAGAACACATAAAGTCCACCACAAACGAAGTAAATATCCCCATTTGAAGCAATAGTAAAACTGTTCACTAATTGCCCAGAAGGTATTTGAACTACTCGTTTCAGGAGACCTTCAGAATCAAAGACTTTGATTCCAATTTCTTTCTCGTATATGTATACATTGTTATTTTTGTCTGTTGTAAGAGTTGTGATTCCATCATATAATATCTGGTCTGATCCCTCAGTATTTCTTATACTGAAACCACCCACTTTTCTGAGAACAGATCCTGTCGAATCGCAGATATAGATACTGTCTTTTGTATTTTTAACGAAGATAATGTTTCCATTATCAGAAACAGTAAACAGTGTGGCTTCAATTCCGAGAGCTGGTATTGAATCGAGAGTATCCGTAAGATTCAATCTGCCGGAGATCACATTGTTATTGCAAATATAAATAGAGGTAATATTTCCTGGAATTTCGTTAAAGTTAAAATTAGCAATAGATATGTAAATTCGCCCACTGTTATCCGATGCGATTTCAAAAAGTCTTGATGGTAAATCAGGCAAAGTGCCAGTTTGATTAAAGAGAGTGTCATAAGTACGAACTTCGTTATTTGTCAGAATATAAAACATTCCATTTTTATAAAGAATTTTTCTGGGGTTGTTCCCCTTTAATTCATGATAGTAGCTTAATTCTTTTTCTATCAAGGTATCTGTTGAAAAAGGAGTTGTAATAGTCACTGACACTTTATTGGAAGCTGAACTCTCCATTGAATCCACGCCAATTGCAGTCACTGAATATGTATATACCTGATTTTGCATTGTACTGGAGTCACAGAAAACGATTTTCAAAGTATGCAGATTCAGTTTTGGACAATCCCATCGCAAGACTGAGTTTTACAACTGAAGCTCGTGAAAGAGCTTTTTTACCCTTTATTACATTAAATATAAAGGATTTACTTGAAAATCCCGCTTTTTGGGAGAAGTTCTGATATGAAAAAGCAGGGCATTTTGCTTTTTTTTCAGTATAGTAGTCTCCCAGATACTGACGGTAATCGTGGTACGTGAAAATGTTTGGCATAATGAAGTTCTCCTTGTAGTACTAATGTACCACAATCACCAGAGATAAACAAATGTCGAATATAAAAAAGGTGTTCCATTGGAGAACGATAAAATTTACATATAATCATTCAGCTGTACTTTTAAGGAGAATTTTTGTATGATGATCAGGAACATATACCGTGTATCCAAGCTGCTTTGTATCAATGTCCTTTGTCTAACTTCAGGATTTTTACCTCTTATAATCGCACCCCGGAATAGAGATTATTTTTTAACGGAATGTGTTCCTGTTTTTACATGTACGATGTAACAACCTCTTGCGCATTTGATGTAAGTCATTGATATTTTCCGGGTGATGGGGGCGGAAGTAGCTGTATCGTATTGTATACCAGTGAGTTATCTCGGCCCGACCCCTTTTTTATGCAGCGCAGCAGGGTTATGACTGTAGGTAATACAGTCAACATATACATTTAAATTGGAGTGGCACGTCGTTTTTTCTCTACCCTTCGAGGCCAATTCTTAAAACTTTTCTGAAAAGATACCATCTGGTTAAAAACTTTCAGTAAACCGGAATGATCAGCAGTAGAATGTGCTATACCTGCAGCTTTTAATTCATCAATCAGATAATACGATGTTTCGATAGTTGAAAGACATACAGGATCTGGCTGTTTTTTAATCTGAAATTGCGAACGATACTCATTCCTGAACGAAAGTGTATGTAAACTTCTTATATTCGGACTCAATTTTATCATTTTCTGAGCAAGATACCAGGTTGCATCGATCAGAATTACCATAAGTTTTTTATTTCCGATAGCAGTACGAAATTCCGGAGTATCAGTGTAAAAAGCATCAGTGGCGGGGTACAGAACGACAGGATAATACTCTGCAAACTCACCCTGTCCGCTTATCAACGCATTGAACCGTTTATTTTTTGTAAAATCAACACCGATGATAATTTCAGAATCGATAAGTGACAGCGATGCAAGCCTGCCGGTTCCGGTTTTCTGATGGTACGCTTCTCGGGGATGCATCAGAAAAACGAACTTTATGCCGGTATCAATCGGAACAATAGCCGAACAATAGCATGATTTGACAGGCCTGAAGCATTTATAACATTTAGTCAACAATGAAGGTTCTTTCGTCATTAATTTTACCAATCGATCGTTATATAATCTTTGAGAAATTTTCCGTACCAGTGCTTACCGGTTAGTATACCATCAAACAGCTAGTTGAATTTGCAGAGAAAGCTCAAGGTGCAGAAAATATACTCAGTCGAAAATACTTTATACTAAATAGTTTCTTTTCAGAATACAAAAAATTTGAGATTTAACTTGACTAAAAAGGACGCCACAGACCAGGCTTGTAAATAGATATTAAAAATAAACGTAGAAAGGGCACCCCTGATGAGATTACGATATTCAATGAAGCCACAGTTCTTATTCACCGAAATGAACGATCACGCTGTAGCACGTGAGTATTACGATAAATATAATCAAATAGACTCCATACTGGAAAGTAACAGTTCAATTCTCGATGCATAAAGCAATCCAAACGAAAATAGATTGCTGAAGAAAATGTTCCTGCAAAAGATCGTATTTTCAGCATATTTGAAGACCATGTATGAATCCATATGCTTCTTAATTTTTGAAATAACTTTGCCAGACGGCGAAGTTAGCCATTCAAGAAAGTCTTTTGTTACCAGGTAAGGGATTCGCAATGGTTTTTCATTCTGATACCGATACGTAAAATTAATCGTCCGGATTAGCTATAATCAGTTTCTCTTACTGCAAACATGGAGACACTCCGGATTTCCCAAAGTTCCAATCGGGATTTCGCATTGCTCAATAGCGTTGATAATTCAGTTCGCATCGAAGCTAATGATAATGCCGCAATGTGATGCATCGCAATCCCTGAAGAGGGGCAGCGATTGGTGGAATACATCGCTCGGTGCCCATTTTCGCTTCCCAGAATTATCAGCCGGACCGATGATGGCAAGATTTTGTATCGGGCATCGTCCCCGACTACATCCCTTTTTCCAAAACAGGAGATAATGAGCTGGTTGCTGGTGATCGAAGGAATTTCGGAATTTATGAGTCGCTGGAATTTATTGCTGCGGTGACACAGCATATTCCTGATAAAGATAATCATTCCCGCGAGCTTTCGGGACTTTACTTCGTCCAGCAAGATACTACGGTTGGTTTTCTAACTTCTTCCTCTTTAAATTTTCCGGCTCTTCAGAGAAATTTATGGGTAGTTAAACGGCTACCCTCTGATCGTCTTACGTAATCTGGTGATTTTTTTCCTGGTCCTGTAGGGAGCAAATATTTATAGAAACAGTAATAATAGAAACTAAATTCTCGTCTTGTAGAGACGACATATTTATTGTACATCACATAAAATGTGTTTCTGTGTGAATGTGTCTGCCATACAATTAACCTTTTTTTCATATTTTGTCCCTATGGGACAAGGATCTCCTTATGTTATACATTTTTCTATAAATATATTGTCCCTATGGGACAAAAAACAATAATTTAAAACATACATAACCTTTCTTCTGGATTGGTTGAAGTTTTCTAAACAACAACGCTAAAGTCACTATCAGAAAATTGTGTGGTTTTCGTCAATATGAAACGTGAAAATATGCTTTATCTCATAAGCCTGGAAATCTTCCTTTACCGGAATCTACCCACAAATTCTTCTGACGAGGCCATTTTTCTATGTTCGATATTCCGCATTGATTTTTACATAGTCATAAGTTAAATCGCATGTGTGAGCGATTGCAGTACTGTTTCCAATGCCGAGATCGATCTCAATTGTAACAACCTTCTCTTTCATCTTTTCATGCAGCATTTTTTCATCAAAAGGTACTGGTTGAAGATTTCTGAAAACGGTAACTCCGCAGAGGTTGATAGTCATTGATTCATTTGAAAATGGTGCACCTGAATAACCAACCGCGCAGGCAATTCGTCCCCAGTTAGGATCATTACCAAAGAGCGCGCACTTGGTGAGATTTGATCCGGCAACCGATTTGGCCGCCTTTTTAGCATCAGCTTCAGATGATGCGCCTTTGACCTGAATCTCGACTCTTTTGGTTGCTCCTTCGCCATCAGCCGCAATCATTTTGCACAGATCACTACAGATGATATAAAGTGCGTTTTCGAACGCTTCCAGTTCCTCTTTCTGTGCAACAGAAATCCCTGAAGCCCCATTTGACAGGACCAGAACCATATCATTAGTAGATGTATCCCCATCGACCGTAAGATTATTAAAAGTCCGGTCTACAACACGTTTTACAATTGGATTAAGGAACTCAGCGGGAATCATTGCATCGGTTGTAATAAATCCAAGCATAGTTGCCATATTCGGATGAATCATTCCCGATCCTTTACAACATCCCCCGATAGAATAGACCCCTTTTCCGGTCATAACCTCTACAGATGATTCTTTTTTTACAAGATCTGTTGTCATGATTGCCGCTGCAAAATCAGTTCCACCACCACTGTATAAAGCATTTTTTGCCTCTGGAAGAGCCTTTTCAATCTTATCCATCGGGAGAAACTTTCCGATGACTCCGGTTGAAGCCAAAAGAACACTGTCAGTCGGAATTTCACACACTTTTGAGGTAAGTACAGCGGTCATCGCTGTATCATTTTCACCCTGTTCACCGGTACATGCATTGGCACATCCGCTGTTACAAATAACTGCGCGCACTGAGGAAGATGGAAGATGTTCTGAACACCAGTCAACACTTGATGCTCTGATAGCATTTCTGGTGAATGTACCAGCCGCAGCACAGGGTGTATCGCTCAACAATAATCCAAGATCTGTCCGGTCTGCGATTTTGATACCAGCTTTTACACCCGCTGCCCTGAATCCTCTGGCTGCAGTAACTCCTCCGGAAGTTTTTTTGATTGAGCCGGATTGTTCTGATGTGGCCATTAACGATGCTCCTTCATTATGAAACGTGTTCCTGAACGCCTCGATAACCCGATACGAATTTCCTCAGACTCCTGCGACTGAATGTCCCTATCCCGAATTAAAATATCGGGATTGATTCGGGATAGCATTCTTAAGGATTCTTCATCACCGGTTACCACCGACTTAAAAAAAGAAAATACCACATCTCAATTAAACAAAGAAAGATTTTAACAAGAATCAAATCAATTTTCTGCCCGATTCACAATTATTACCGATTGACTTTCATCTGTTTTAACCATACCAT
Source organism: Chitinispirillaceae bacterium (assembly GCA_016929595.1). GTDB lineage: Bacteria > Fibrobacterota > Chitinivibrionia > Chitinivibrionales > Chitinispirillaceae > JAFGIN01. The sequence goes on along the minus strand of JAFGIN010000049.1, from coordinate 126,576 downwards.
TTGAATATGTGGTACAAATCTCTTTTTCAATCTTATTTCAGACACGGAATTCTTGTCAGCATTCTTACAACCGAATTATTCGGTTGGAATTCCCAGGCACCTTCAGATGCAACCCTGGTTATAAAAAAAGGCGACACACTCTGGGATATTGCATACACACTCTGGGGTGACAGTTTTCAGTGGCCGAAGTTGTGGAATGCCAATCCATCGATTACCAATCCCGATCTCATTTTTCCAGGTGATGTCCTCATTATCCCCGACCGTTTTGCATCCAATAACGCATCTGCAGCAGATGCAGCTCCGGACACCTCAATTTCACTCAACTCTGAATCATCCGCGCTTACCGACGCTAATAATTTACTGAAAAATATATACAATGACAGCATTTCGGATTCATCATTGAGTACAAATCTATCTGAAAGCGATAAACTTGACCGAAGTTTCTTCGCAAAAGTTCCCTTCCTCTGGTTTGAACGTGATCCACAAGGATATGTTTACCCCGGAAAAGGGATTGTCAAAAAACCACCTAACGCTTCCTATAAACGATATGAAAATCTGATTATTCAACCGCTTACGGAAAACTATTTTTCAGTTGGCGACACTCTTGACATTTACAAACCACTCCGTTTTTTGGAAATTAATGAACAAACAGCAAATCTAATCCAACGGTCGGGCAGGTGTATAGTTCTTGAAACAGCACCAAAAAAAATTACTGCTGTTGTAAGCGAACAATGGGATGCTATCACCGGAAACGAACGAGTTGACAAATATGCACAGTGTCATCCCGGTGTTGTGGATACAATTACAACACCATCGATTTCGATCACCGGTAGTATCATAACCCGTGCTGAAGCAACCCCAAGTCCGTATCCATATCAAACAGTTATCGTGGACAAAGGTGAAGGCGACGGTGTTCAGAAGGGGGATATTTTCGGTTTGTATTCTACAAAAAAGAAAATTACTACATGGAAACTGTCCGCAGTGGGAATTACTCTGTACGTAAACAAATCCACTTCATCAGTAATTCTTGTTTCACTTCTTCACAATGAACTTTCAGAAGGCGACAAGGCTGTTCTTGTCAGGAAAGCTCACTTTGTGGATAGAACTAACTTTTGAATTCACGTACAATCAAATCCGAGAAGCTCTGCGCGGAGTACTTTATTATTTATATGCAACAAGGCTGCGGAAACTGGCAGGTTTGACCGTAACGGACCAGCACTGCCCGGATTAATATAAAGAACATCATTTTCTGTTGTAATCAGCGGCAGATGCGTATGCCCGGAAATCACAACAGTAAACCCAACCGTTTTAATATCAAAATCGATATCACTTAGATTGTGTATTATGAATAATTTATGATCCGGAGTCTCAACGATTTCATCGTAATTATATTCTGTAAACACAAATGGAAGATCGGTGTTGCCTAATACCGCACAAACCGGTGCAATTGCTGACAGCATTTCTATTATTTCCGGTGTACCGATATCTCCTGCATGAATTATGCAATCAACATTTTTAAAATAATGAGTAATCTGATTCCGGAACAAACCATGCGTGTCGGATATAACTCCGATTTTCAATTCACTTTTACTCAGTTCAACCATTACTATTATCCACTGTCTTCTTTAGCAGTACCTATAAAAATTATTTTTTTGTGCCGTATCATTTCAAGTCCTGAATAATATATGATATCTACACTGATTACAGCCTGCAGTCTTCAGGACATGTCCAATCCGGTTTATTTTATCATTTCGATTTAAGTCTGGTTAAATTACTTCTAAACACACTCAAAAAAAAGAGAGCGCTCATGAAAATTTCACAAGCGCTCTCTTTTTTTCCTGAGTAAATTCAGCTCTATAAATTACATATTTTCTCTGGCAGAATAAAGACCACAAACTTCAGCAACATCAAGAATATGATGTTCCATGGCATCCTCAATCTCATTTCTTGACATTCCATCAGAAAGGTTAAGCGGTGAATCGAGTGCAAATACCCTGAAATAGTATCGATGAGTACCGGAACCCGGGCATGGTCCGTCATAACGTAGATTACCGAAATCATTGATTCCCTGTTTTCCAGGCACACTATTTTGCTCAATAACCTCTCTCACTGGAATGTCATACACAAGCCAGTGAAGCCAGACGCCATTTGGAGCATCAGGATCATCAACTATCAATACAAAGCTCTTAGTCTGTGACGGGTAGTTCGATATCAACAGAGATGGATTGATGTTTTCATTATTATAGCTGAACTTCTCCGGGATTAATCCATCATTTTGAAATGCAGGACAACGCAACTTCATGAGCATCCCCTTTTTAAGGTGCAGGCATTTTATTTTTATTACTGCAAGAGCAGTGCCTTTAACCCTTTTTCAAGCTGGTTCCTGCATTCATTTCTATATTCAGAAGTACAGGATCTGGTTTCTGGCAGTAGTAACTCAATCTGACCCAATCTGAAGTGTAAACGACATCGCAACTCCTCATTTTGTCAATATCACCTGCCAAAACAGTATCGAATTATCACAGAATAATTCCCTCGGATGTTTAAAATATTTCGATCTTCGGGGACACCTTGTGCCTAAACAGAGCGGAAACAACCTTGTTCTCTGCTAAAAAAAATTTCTTTTTGCAGGCACATTACCATCAACATTTATTGGAAGCTCGGGTTGATCCCGTGCCAGGGATGAAACATAAGCGACCATTTACTGTATTTTTATCAGAAAAAAGTTACAAAAAAAATCGCAGGAGACCCGCCCCCTGCGATTGTTGATGAAGCTCCCGTTTTTTTTAATTTCCTTTAAAATCCATACACACTTGATAATTGTCTATTGTCAGGGAGGCCATTGTAAATCTCTCCTCTTGGACCTTTCCACTGGTTTGCTCCAATCGGGCTGAGTGTCACCGGTGTACGTGACCCATTGCTGTTCTCCACCATGACTGTTACATCATTAGATGAATTCTGGACAATTACCTGTTCCGGTGGCTCACAAACAGTATAATCACTTCCATCTTTGCAGTAATATGTGTTATTATAAACATAGTATTCACGTTCTCTTACAATCACCCGTCGTGCATGTTCAGGAGGCCTTCTGAAACGGGGTCTGTCAACAACCACATAGCCACCATTGCATCTTTTATAATAGATTCCGCCACTGAAAAATATAGAAGCTTTGCCTATTGTCACACTGTGAAAAATCCGTGGAAGCGACAATACGACCGCACCTAGTGGAGCTGTTGTAATTACCAGTTTTCCACCCCTGTCCCTGTGATAGAAACGACTGTCTCTGTATATGTATTCTCTCCCCCGATGATGAACTTTCTGTTCATGATACTTGTGAGGTTGATTGTGGTTGTGACTTTTTCCTTTCGGGCTATATGTATATACCCTGTGAGTATTTTTATTATTTTTTTTAAGCTCATGACCACCCTTATTTTTGTGGTTATCGCCAAAAGTGTCCATTACAGATGCAGATGCAAGCACAATGATTGCGCTTCCCATTACAAGACTGCTAAAAAGTGTGTTTTTCATAGTAACTCCTTCGGTTATTTTTCTGTTTCCGTATAATAGACTTCCCGATTCTGAAAATCCGCTCATGTTTTTTTGTGCAGAAATAAATAGATCGCGATAGTATTATAGCTGGATATAGGCGCCCGAGGCCAGCCTTCGATAAAACTACGGATGGTAGACGATTTAGTGTGGGTTAGTGAGTATCGTGGTACACCGCAACATCAGTGATACCACACTTTGAAGCTTTTGATATCTCCGGAAGGTTTTGAAAAATGAAGAATTAGGAATGAAGAATGACAGCACTGCTGAAACAATTTAATCATATCTTTCTCCTATAAAAACTGCCGGCACATAAAATCTTCAATACAAAATTTTTAAATCTGATACCGAAAAAGAACCGCTTACCGTCGATGAGTGATTTGCCCCGAAAAATCCTGCGTAAAGTTTATTTCCGGAAGTGTTTACGTTAAATATTTTTGAAACAATCACACTTCCATTGCGTTTTGCACCAACTTCAACTGTTAAAGTGCTGTGTGAAGAATCAACAACTGATACCCCTATACAACTAATATAAAGAACATCACCAACCTGATACGATAACGTTGAGCCCGATGCTGAAGCATCCTTGTCTGCACCAGTCCGTACAACAGGATCATATCTGTTTTGTACCAGGCGTAATGCAGCATAAGGACTTATTGAATCAAGCGATCCACGTACCATGAGCCCACCCTGCAGGATGGAATCCCCCCCTGACATTCCCTTGTAAACAGCACTGATGGTAAAAACGGTTACGGGCACTTCCGTGTAACAGAACCCGATTTCCTCCCAGTTCCTCCATAGCCCGTCGGTTTTATTAACACTAAGTGTCTGTACGCCATTATTGACTGAGACACTCCCCGACATGTCAACTTTATTGCCGGAACCCCCTTTTATTTCGCTGTAGGAAAATTGCGGAGTAACAGTTCCATCTTTAGTTTCTGTCGGAGATGAACAACCACAGCAAATGAGAGCGATAAAAACTATCAACAACAGAAATGCACGAATAAAGTAAATCATACTTACCTCTTTCGACGAGAATACAGCGGACTGTAATTGTGATGATAAACAAAATAAGTCCTGTGAACAGGGGTGTCAATGGAAACAGGCGGGATAACATGATACTGGGAGGGAGCAAAATGGCATCAGAAAAAGAGGGCCCGCGACCTCCGGCCATGGTAGTAGGCTCGCAATACTTCAGCACGCCTTTTGCCGGGCGATGTCATCGACGGATATTTCCGGATGGATATACCGTCCCTTTTTCATCGTATACCTGTTTTTAATGAGAATCGCCTGCTGCGGACAACAATTGAAACAGGCGAAACATACATAACAAGGAATCTCTTTTTTCCATGTCGGCAGTTTATCAACAATTTTTACCTTTCCCGACGGACAAACCTTTTCGCATATCCCGCATCCGGTACATGTCTCATCAGTATAGTAAGGAATGGGGTTGTCCGAGTATGTTTTTCTGATAACTACCGATGCCAGATGTTTGATGAATAGTTGCAGGAGCGACCCCTCGTCACGGTGTTTCCTGCATTTTCTGACCGTATCGATAATAAAGCCGATGCGTTCCTGGACCACGGTTTCCAGCCGCGTTACCTTTTCAGGCGATATTTTGTCGATCCAGCCGTTAACCATTTTTTCGAATCCCGGCACTTTCGGTACAAGTCCACAGGGAGAATTGGATGCCATGTTCAAGTTGAAAAAAGCGTTGAGCGCTGCGCCTTTTCTTCTCAGAATCTTCGCAATTGTGACATCCGCACTATGGAACGTGCCGATCCGTGTCGCCACCGCAAACAGGTATTGCACAGAACCAGTATCGATCTTATCAAGAAAATGGTATACTGGAATCGGCATAGAAGCCAGATAAATGGGGAACACAATACCTACCGTTTTGGCTTCGGTTTTTATAACATCGTTGTCCAAAATACTGATGATGGGAATCAGCTTCGATCCGGGAATTCTCTTCTGCAACTCCCGTGCTATGTGTAGCGAATTTCCAGTTCCTGAATAATAGTAGAGTTCGGTGTTCATGGTGTGCTCCTGAAAAACGACAGGTGTAGATATTTGTATACAGAATATTGAAAAAATAATCGATTCATAAAACTGTTGCAAAGATGTATCGATTGATATCATCAATCACCCTCAGCTGTTCACGACCACAGGTTCCGATTTCCAGTATCGGCAAGAAAAAAAACAGCATTTTTCTAATGATTAGCATCAAGAAGGGAATCACACAAACAATCGCCAGATTGCTTTCGCTACGGTTCCAAATAATTTTTCCAGATCAATATCAGCTGGACTCTTCTGAGACGATTTATCAGTGAAATACATGGATGAAGCTACTTTATTTTTTTCTTCCTCCTTTTTCTTTCTAATCAATTCTTCCTGTTTAAGCCTCTCAGCTACTACTGTTTCATGATATAACTGTCCTCCTGCTTTGCGCCATTCCAGAAGTTTTCTCAGCTCACCATTATCAAGCCATATACCATGAATACACTTATCAATAACTACTCCGCTTCGGGCTCCAAAATTTACCCGGTTCATAAGCCCCTTGCACACCGGACATTGTATGTACACTGCAGTCCGCTCATTATCCTGCCCCGCCATCTGGTTCATCTCCCAGATCTTGCGCAGATTGATACTGTACACCTGATTAACTGATGCATCAAGGAGCGCATTGAGCTCTTCAGGATCGAAGAAAAGCCCCATGCATTTCGGACATCGTTCAATAGTGAAACCGGGGATCTCATTGAGTGTAATACTTTCCATCGGTAGAGAACAAAGAGGACAATGACGCTGAGAATACGCCTGTGTTATGGTATACTCCTGAATTCCCTTAAGATCGACATCACTCTTCGCTCCACAATACTCGCACCTGGAAGAGTAAGGCGGCAGTGGTGCCGCACATGTTTTACAATTAGGCATATTTTGTCCGGAAAAAGTTTAAGGTCACAGTATTTATGGTATCAATAAAAATATAGAGCGGCAATTAAAAAAATAATCCCTATATTCCCCCCCAAAAAAAACGCTGCTACTCAGGTACCCAGAATTCAGAAGACAGAGTCCAGAAGCTATAAACATAGGCCATCTTAAAGCAGGACACATTTTCAGCTGAAATATATTATTATAATGGAATATCAGGTTTCTTGATGCTTTTTATTCTTCCCGGGCTTGGGATGAATTCCGGATTCTGACTCCTGAGCAGTTTTAAAAATTGCTCTTTATGATATGAAACCGGAGGGATAGATTGAAAGAATACGGCTAATTTTAGAACAGGCTGCCTGATCACTTGTGCGATAAACGATAGTTGACTTTACCTTTAAAACGTTTATGAAACCATCCGAAATAGTGCTTGGGATTCTTTCGTATTATAGAAGAAAGTACAGCATTATGAAGATTCTGATACGCTTTTATAGCTTCTTCCTGACTCATTCCATCAGTATCGATCACAGGCACCTCTTCAATGAAAACATCGTAGGAAAGATCATCACGCATAAGAGCATAGGTCGAAACTACAGGACAACCGGTTTTATAGACTATTCCGGCAACGGTCTTGACCGTGCTCGCGGGTTTGTCAAGAAAGAGCGCCTCAGTACCGTGACCTCCACCCCTTTGATCTATAAGAATTGCGACAAGACCATTAACAGAGAGTACCTGCAGCATCCTACGGAGAGCATGCTCTCTGTAAATTACTTCCACATGAGAATCTGTACGTTTTTTTTCCAGCCATGCATTAACATAGGTGTTGTTCATTTTTTTTGCAATTACACAAAGCCTCGAAAACTCTTTTCCGAACAGCGAAGCAAGTAGTTCCCAGTTGCCAAGGTGTGCAAGTATTGGAATTAACCCTTTTTTGTTTTCCAGCAGCTTTCTTAAGATCTCCAGACCTTTGATTTCATGGATTGGAGGGGTTTTCTTTCTTACAAAGTCAACTGCATACATGCCCATCATACAATACAGATCTTTTATTAATGGCTCCATCATTTCAGGTGTGCACAACGCAACATGTATCATATTGTTAATTACTGTTTTTTTCCTGAAACCAGTAATATAAAGTATAAAACCACCGATTCTACCCATAAACAGTGCGGCTTTTCTAGGTAACAGCGTAAGGAGCTTTTCGGTAAGCAGTAAAAACAGATATGAGATATAATTAAAAAATTTAATCATCGATGAATTTCTCTATTTAAACAAATTTTGAATTGTACCTGAAAAACCTCTACTCAATCCGGCCCAGTAACGTGTATCCGTATCAAAATAGTAAGGTCCTCAGGTTCACCGGGTAGTTGAACCTGATGCAAGTAAAAAATAATCATGAGCATAAAAAACTGAAAGCGTTAAATTCCATATTTTTTACAAGAAATCTTTTAATTGGTTTTTTCAAGAGTTCTATTTTTTTAGATTATAATAGCCAAAAACAGGTTTTTTTAAGAAACAGCGTTCAAAGGCTATTATTCATAAGCTTGGACAGATCGTTTTACTTCACATATAAAACAGTTTTTTCTACCTGGGTTGTTTTCTGTCAGAAAACAGTTTCCCGATATTGTACGATCAAAAGAATACTATACCGTTGTATATTTTAAGTTAAGAACTGCATCAAAAAAAAGGTCTTTAATTAAGGAGGAACGATGCATAGGGTGTTTTTAATCTATCTTATTACATGCGCAATTTCCGTAAAAGCTTCCATGGATTTTTACGGCTACAAAGAAACTGTAGTAAATGATTCATTGATTCAGTACAATCAGGTTTTGCTTGGCACCACAGAACTGGAAAATTCTGAGATTACTGTTACTCCGAGAGGATCGTATCTTGATGTTATAGAAGATGGCTGGATCAGCAGCGATGTTACTAAGCTTAATCTGCTTGGTTTAACTGGTGATTATCTCATGAAAGGATCGATTCCTGTTCCACAGGAGGCTACGATCGTTGGTCTGCAAACCTGGAGAGGCCTTACAATGTATAGGGCAGGTTTACATGAAACAAAATACATTACAGATTTCAGTTATACAGACAGTACAGCCTTGAAAAAGTCGATCGATTCCAGAATCGCTTTGTTACAGAAGCACACCGATGTACATTATGAGCTTACACTTACAAGGATTGGTCTCGGCGAAAAAACACATGTTCGATTACGTTATCTGCTTCGAATAGGAAGCACTCGTTCGACATACGTCATTCCTGTACTATTTCACAGTGTATATGGTAAAACGCCCAAAAACATAAAATTCAAGGTATATGCAGATAATTTCTACAATAAATTCGTAATGATATCAGGTGAATCGAAAATTATTCTTTCAGATACAAGTACCAATATTATTCCTTATCATACAGCAATTAATCTACAGCTTGAAAAATCGAATTCTTCAACAATGAACATTACTGAATTTACATCTGACCCCTACAGAGGTCATTACATGCTGGTTAATACTGGTGTCAATGATTCTATAGTGACAAAACTTTCAAAGCCGATTTCGACAATGTTTATTTGGCGGTGGAATAATTCTGAAGGGATGATAACCTATGTTAATCAGATGAAAAACCTATCCGGATATGCAAGGTCAATAATTGCCCAGGCTCAGGAATTAACAACCATTATCAAAGAACTTAAAAAGCTTGGAAATCATTCAGGACTCATTCACTGTATTGAAGGCAGAAGTGGACCAATATATTTAACATCAGCATTTGATGACAAAAACGACTCACTCATTTTTGACTACCTCAACTCTTTTACAGAATCTACACTGTATGATACATATGTTAAGAAATCATCAGAAATACTTCCCTCATGGATTCCCAATCAAGGCAACAGTTCACCTCTGGAACTATCAAGAAATGACTTTCTATCAACTTTTACTACCGCAAAATCGCTTCTATCAAACAGTGCCAGCTCTCAGTACAAGCATATTGTTCTTATTACTGCCGGTTCCGCAAAGAATGGTACCTTAAAAAGTTATTCTGATGAACTAAATGCGATAACAGACTCAGTCACATTTACGTTTAAAAGCGCAGCCTGGTATGGAGTCGATCTCCAGAATACTTTCTCTCAGAAAGGTTTGTTCCTTTGGCGAGGATATATGTTTCCCTCCTTCAGCCCGGTACTTATTCAACTTCGAATTAAAAGTGCAATACAACCATTCAGTTTTTCAATCAATCAGAACACCTGGGGTCAACCATATACTCTAAGTGCACGTGTAATGTCTCTCTGGGATACAGTTTTCAGCTGGACAGGTTTTGACGACGCTGGTATTTCAACAGCAACCATTGAAGAAAAACCATACCTTTTTAAATCCCATGCCGATTCAGGAATTGCTAAATTGTGGGCAGATGATGAAAATCATATCGCCGAAAAAGATGAGGTTTACCCTGGTGGTACCTTTGGAATTCTTACAAAAGCAACTTATTTCCAGGCAACAGTAGAAAACATCTCAGATTTGGATCAAAGTTCCATTCCCTTTCTTAGTGATGAAGAAATATATGCACCACGAACACGAGTTGTTAAAACAAAAATTACACATTTTAAACCATCCATAATTTTGAGGAAAGGAGTACTGACTATTGAAGCCGTGAAAGATTATTCGATATTAAAAATAATGGATCTATCAGGAAAAGTTATTCTTTCAATAGATCTGAAAAAATACAAAACAGTAAATGGTGCATATTCAATTCCATTGGCTGCCCTTTTACAAAAATTTGGAAAAAGAAAACTATTGGGTATACTTATCGGAAGTTCAACTCAAACTTTTTCTATCGATATCGGAGGCTTGAGATGAAAATCTTTTCATTTATCATTACCGGAATTATTGTAAGCGCAACATACTCTTCTGACATCGATACACTTTTGGATGCAGCCGATTTGATGAATTCGTCTGATTCTTTAAAAAATGATACCGTTCATATAATGAGAGATCACATTGTTGCTGAAATTGAAACAAAAGTTGATTCTTCAATGATCGACAGTTCAGAGTCTTTTGAACTTCAAAACGACGATTATCAAGTACATTCAACAACAAACCTGGAAACAATTACAGAAGAAACAAGAGAAACTAAAACACCAGAATCGAATAGATCAGTATTTAAAAACAAACGAAAATCTTTTACTCATTTAGCATTGGGTACATTTATCGGAGTGTCAAATTCCCATATAAAAAGCCGTGGCTTGCTTAACTATTATTTCGAGCCGGCAGAACGTAGTAACCGGACTGCACCAGTATTCGAAATAGCAATGGATATTTTTCTGGGAGACTACGTTTCACTTGGTACTGGTTTAACCTATTTTAACCTTGGCCAGAAGACAGAAGAAACAAGTGTCTTTTTCAATGACAACATATTTAAACACAGGTTAGAAACCTTTTCTGAATTAAATTATGTTGGCGTACCTTTACTGGTTAAATGTGGTGTTAAAAAAAGTAACTTCAGTATTTTCGTACATGGTGGCGGTATTCCATCATATGCCTACAGTTCAAATATCAAATGGAAAGTTGATGGTAGAGATGTGGACGAGAATACCATTCTTCCAGCGGTTAATATAAACGAAACGGGCTTTGTATTGGTTGCTGGATTAGAAACCGGTTACTGGTTTAAAAATAATGGGCTGCTGTTTGTTGGCCGATATCTGTGGGGGAGCGAATCCTTAGCATCCGGGATTGAGGGTGACGCTTTCAACAGAGGATATATGTTAGGGTTAAAATACAGCAGGAAATTATTCTAACTATCACGGCTAATTGATTAGAAACAGCTCTTTATTATAATTTTTTAGGCACGTGTGATATTACTATAGTACTATCACACGCATCTCCATAACTCATCAATAATTTCTAAAGGCTCTATCTTTTTTAGATTTATTTTTGTTACCGTTCGATACCATCTCTGGCTTCAACACCTTTGTTATAATAGTGTCGTATCTCTTTCATCTCGGTAACAAGGTCCGCGAATTCAATCAGTTCAGAAGGAGCATAGCGTCCTGTAATCACAACCTCCACTTTTTCGTTCCTTTGCCTTATGATACTTATAAGTTGCTCAACTGTAAACATCTTGTAATAAAGTGCAATACAGGCTTCATCAAGAATAACCAGGTCATATTTTCCACAGGACAGGTCCCCTCTGATTTCATTTATTCCTTCACCTGCGATTTTTTTGTCCTCAGCTTCTGCCTCACGTACAATAAAACAGCCACGTCCGAACTGTTTTATTGTTATGGCATCATTAAATCTTTCAAGAGCCTTTATTTCGTTGTATTTCATTCCTTTAATAAATTGCGTAAAGAGAACTTTTAATCCGGCACCTGCAGCCCGGACCGCCAGCCCTATCGCCGCAGTTGTTTTTCCCTTACCATTACCAGTGTAAACATGAACATAACTATTCATCAATTACTTCTTTCTTCGATAAGTGATGCATGAACGGGCAAAAATGTGTACCAGTCAAAATGGATTTCAGTTCCTTTCGAAAGTGTAATCTTCTTTTTAAACAACGGTCCATCATAAACAAACGTGTGAAATTCTCCATTCTCACCACAAGCATCAACACCCTCAGCTTCGAGTTCTTCAATCAGTTCCATATCCATAATCCGCCCGAGGAACCGCTCAGGCATTAAATTGCAATTTACAACAACGATCAACGCCTTGAATCCAAGGTCTATAAATTCTTCAACTATTTTACGTCGGTTTTCTTTCCACAGCGGCAGATGTGGAGCAATTCCTGTTTCATTACAGACCCGTTCAATCCACTCCCTGTGCGGCTCAAGATCGATATCACCAAAAACTCCATGCTCAACATTGTTTCTTTTAAACTGAGTTGTCAACATTTTAAATTGAGCCTCATACTCACCCCAGGCCGCCTTACTGATTACAAGTGGTATTCCCATAGCCTGTGCCTGAACCAGTAATGTCTCATGCGTTAATCCGTGTGATCGGGAATGCAGCCCGGTCTCATCAAGCATGGTAAACAGTGATGAACAGTAGTTACCCTTTTGAATCATCCTGTAAAGAGACAGACAGGAGTCCTTACCTCCACTCCATGAGCTGAAAAAATTATAACCAGATACCGATTCATTATTTTTCACTATTTTGTTTCCTTAAATTAGGAGATGTTTTTTATTTCTGAATAATACAAAAAGGAAAAATGGTCCACCCATCAAAGAAGTTATGATTCCCACAGGGATTTCCGATGGCGGTACAAGGCTCCTTGCCAGGGTATCAGCAAGTACCAGAAATGTACCTCCTGATAAAAATGAACAAAATAAGAGTAAACGGTGACGGATACCTGGTACGAGCATTCTACATGCATGCGGAGCAAGTATGCCAATAAATCCAATAGGTCCGCATACTGCGACGATTCCCCCTACAGCCAGTACAACAATTGCTATAAATACATTTCTGCTCATGCGAACATCAACGCCACGGGAATGAGCAATATTATCACCAGTTAAAAGTTGATCGAGTTGGGGCATGAATATCCATGCAATAATGAAAAATATCAGTAAAGGTATACACATCATAATGAGCAGAGAATAGTTTACTCCATCAACCCCTCCCATTATCCACCTGACAATCTGGAATGATTTATGAAGGCCTCCGACAAAATGAACAAACATGATCAATCCGGAGCATAGTGTCGCAACAATGACTCCCGCAAGAAGAATTGTACTGGAATTTGACTCCCGTGACCATGCAAAACTGTATATAATTACAATTGAACAGAGTGCACCTGCAAAAGCACCGGCAGCAACTACGGATAATCCCAAAACCGATCCACCAACACCAGCAAGGATACACAGCGCAGCGCCAAGAGATGCTCCGCTTGATACACCCAATGTATAAGGGTCGGCAAGTGGATTACGGAAAATCCCCTGACAGATCATTCCTGCAACAGCAAGACCTCCGCCGGCAAAAAGTGCCACAAGCACTCTAGGAATTCTGATCATAAAGAATATAAATCTCAGATTTTCATCATTCAGTATCCGCTGCGGACCAATAGTGACAATTCCGATCATAGGACAAATTATTATTGAGGCAAATGTCACCACACCAAGGGCTATAATGGATACAACTGTTTTTTTTCTCAATGGCATGAAACACCCCATGACCCGAAAACACTCTCTGCTTTCTGATTACATGTAAACCGTTTGAATGGTATTCCAAAAACATCTTCAAGAATTTCGGGACATTTACTTCTGAATTCTTCAGTGCCCCCTGCGAATGACAGTTTACCATTACATAATGCTGCTATATGGCTGCATTGATATATTGCGCTGTTTATATCATGTGTAACCATTATAGTAGTCAATTGCTTGTTTTCGTGGAGCCGTTCGAGCGCATCAAAAAAGAGCCGTTCATGAGCAGGATCCAGAAATGTCGTGGGTTCATCCATAAGCAGTATCGAAGAATTCTGGGCTACAGCACCAGCCAGAAGGACTCTCTGTAGTTCACCACCACTAAGTGTATTCATCGTCCGCATCATCAGATGTTTTACATCGCAGATACCTGCTGCAGTTTCAATCATTCTTCGGTCTTCATCAGTAGCCTGCCCGAGAAGCCCCATTGACGCATATCTTCCGAGCATGATAAAATCATAGACGGTATAAGGAATAACACCATCAGGCTTTTGAGGAACATACGACATTGCAAGCGCACGTTTTCGCGGATTATAACTTCGCAAATCATTATCCTCGAGAAGTACCGTACCGTTAACAGGACGTAGTAACCCGGCGATCACCTTTATTAATGTCGATTTGCCGGCACCATTGGGTCCGATTACAGCCCAGCGTTCATTTTTTCTTATAGAAAGTGAAACACTATCAAGAATTTCATTTTTGTCAATAGAAACCCTGACATTTCTGATCTCCACAGCATAGCGTATTTCGATCATCTCACCGGGCCTTCAGACACGGATTTGATTATACTCCGAAAGTCATTGACAAGTAAAGGTATCCGCGGACCCGGAATTGTTGCATATTCTTTTTGAACGCAGAAAACATGGTGAAGTTTTACAGCATTTACACGATCCAGAGAGCTCCAGTCTCCTACAAGTTCCTGACAGTCAAAATCACTCATGGTAGCTGCAGCATCAATAATAATATCCGGTTGCAATGCGATCACTCCCTCATAAGATAGTGAGGGATACATCGGGAAAGAATCGCTGAAAGCATTTACCCCCCCTGCAGCTCTGATAATCTGATCGTAAATTGTGGAACGCCCAACAGAAAATATGGACTTTATGGTGCCAGATCCCGGAGAATCTCTACCGATGCACAGCAGTACTCTTGGCTTCAAAGTACCCGTTGTATCTTCAGTTGTTATCATTGTGTTGAAAATAGTGATAAGACTATCTGATGCATCACTGACACCACAGAATTTCCCTATTATTACGAATGAACTACAGAGTTTTGAAACATCTGAATGATCAACAGTTAACGTTCGCACACCAAATTTTTCAAGTGACTCTTTCTGATGAGAATGTTCACGGGTAATAATTACGATATCCGGATGAAGAGACACTATCTTTTCAATATTCGCATCAGTATATCCACCTGTTTTTTCTATCTTTTTTACTTCTTCAGGATAGCTACAATACGATGTAACCCCGATTACCCGGTTTCCAATCCCCAGTGCAAAGAGTGTTTCGGTAATACTTGGCGCAAGCGATACTATCCGCATTGGTATCTTATCCGAAGAACTCTGTTTCTGACTGCTGCAGGATACTATCAGAAAAGCCAATAAGATATATTTATCTATTCGTGCTATTATTTTATACATATATAGGTAGACTATCTTACAATTGCAAATCCTGATGGCGCAAGTGTGTTAGCGGTTCTCACTGTTGATCCGATCTGCTTGTTGTTTTCAAAAATTTTGACTCCCATTTCAACATCATCCCGTTCTCCCACAAACAAGCGCTCACTTACCGCATCATAACAGATACCACCAAATGCATCTTTCACACCATCGAGGGTATCCACAATTGTTCTTGTAGCAACATCGATCTCAAGAACTTTAACATTCATCCAGCCGATATAATTTGTTATATAAAAACGGTCTTTAGATTTGTAAACAATTTCATTCGGGTTCCCACCAAGTAACGTTTCAGAAAAAAGCTCCGTTACCTGTTTTGTTGCCAGATCCACCTTTTCGATTCCACCATCTCCAATAGTATAACCATCTCCTGGATTAGTAATATAAAGTGCCCCATCATTATATCGCATTGCATAACCATTTCTATATTTAAGTGTAACCGAGTCGGTTATCTCATTAGTCACCGTGTTAATTTTCAGCAGTACTGTCTGTCCACCAGGAGAAAATCCGTTACGTCTCTGAAGCAGCACATAAAGATCCGTTCCTACCAGCTGCAGATCACCTGCATACGGACTGACATTGCTGTCGGGCATAAATGTATATTCTGAAATGTCTATATTACCCGAAAAGGTACCCGTTGAAGGATCAAACACTGTAATCTTTGGTTCATTCATGTTGGAGATATAGGCTTTTGTTTCGCTTACAAACTCTATGTCCTGAGGATTCCAGTTGTCACCAAGCTTCTTTTGATAAAGAATACCTGTTATGCTGTTTTTCGATGGATCATATTTTATGACATTATCTGTCCCGAGACATTCAAGAATATAGACGTAACCACCGAATGATCTGATTACCATGTCATGGTGAACAGCAAGACTACCTGATGTAATCTTATTTGTTTTTATCGACATCCATTCTACATACCCGGAATTAAAATCTGTTTCAGCAATGAATAATATACCACCTTTATAAACCCTGGCGACATTACTGGTATCAACACCAATTGAGTTCTTTACTACTACAGAATACCTCCCGGAATCAATCTCGGTAAAGGAGGATATAGTATAGACAGAATCAACAGCACCTGGTATGGAAATTTGATTCCTGTACCATTGATACTGAAATGGCGGATACCCTGCAACCTGGGCAGTCAGAGCGATTGAGTCCTTTACATTAAGTGCGTTGTAAGCTGGTAGATTTGCAACAACCGGCTGCCCGCCACTGACAAAAACACGTACCCGTCTGCTGAGAACATAACCGCTCCTATTGCTTACAAACACAAAATATTCACCAGTATCGGCGAATGTCACATTGGTCAAAACCAGCACTGAATCCTTTGCATACGAGATCATGGTATCTGATTTGAACCATTGAAAATCAACGAGCGGATCGTAAGCGACAGAGACCTTGAATGCGATTGTGTCACCATACATTGCAGCTTTACTTTGAGGTTCAACAAGAATCGTCGGGGGTAGATCCTCACCATCTTCCGGATCATTCAAACATCCGCATAGCAGGAACAATCCTGATATCAACACACAAATCAACATACGTTTGATACTATCAGCCATAGTTTCTCCCTGATTAATATTTGTAATGCTCAGTCACTTTTTTTTAAAATGAATATCCGGCAGCGAAATTCCACCATGTTGCAGGTGTAACGACCGTTCCGTAGCCTTTCTCGATACTGTTTGCCATAGAATGGTTCTTACCGAAATATATGTCTTCCACAGAAACTTTTATATCAAAGTTTCTGTTAACTTTCCACACAAGAAGAAGGTCGTTCGAGAAGCTCCCATACTCTTTTGAACTGGTTGTAACAAAAGCAGGTACCCGATATGAATCAGTGTTAGCCAGGTCGTGATAATACAACGATTTGAACCCAAACGAATACGATAGTGAAATACCGGCAAGTGGCTTAACTTTTAAACTACTGTTAATTGAACATTCCGGTTCATCAGGCATCATCCGCGTTTTCCGACGGTATGTTATATCAAGATTTTTTGATTTCTGCCATGTCGAAGAAAGATCAACTGACACATATTTTGTCAGATCAATCATCGAACTGAACTCCAGACCATAAATCCTGCTACCTTCATTATTTACCGGCTTTGTAAGGTAACCATCAGAACTGAATTCAATTGTATTTTTACAACGAATATAAAATGCGCTGCATTCAAGGAACAACCAGCGTGAATTGAATTTCAGGCCGGCTTCTGCATTTTTGACATACTCGGTTTTTAGTTCTGGATTGGCCATGACAGCACCTTTAGCACCAAATCGTTCTCTCAACGATGGTTGATTGCTGTACCGTCCTCCATTTACATAAAGTTTCAGTTTTTCAAAAGGGGTAAAAGAGATTCCAGCTTCAGCGTTCCAGAGGAGCGTAATTGTATCGGATGATTTGATAACTTTCGACGATACTACATCAACGCCTCCATCCGTTTCATCGTATACACCACTGAAATTGCCACCAGTTGCAAATGCAAACAATCCGGCAAGCGCAGTTACATCGGCAGCAACTCCCCCAAGAGCTCTTCGGCTGTGCCAGTCGCCATGCATGGCATCGCCTCTGGCATAGCGGGGATGCGCATCTCCAGCCTGGCAGTAGAATAATCCCTGCAGTTGAAGAGTACTGCACGGATAATATTTCATCTCAAGTTTACCATCAAGAGAGTTTTCTGCCATTCCCGATGATGTATACCCAACTGTTTCACCGTGAGATGACCCGAATCCCTGATCTTTTTTACTACCATGCCATTCAGTCAATCCATCTGTAAATACATACCCGATCCGTGGGGTTAGCTGAAAACGTGTACTGTCTTCATTCTGAAGCGAAAAGGATGCAACTACTTTTTTTTCACAATACCGGGCAGTTTCGTTCTCTTTGGTTTCCTGTGCTGGAACATGACGGATAATGTCTGAAAAATAGATATTGCTTACAACTCTCTTTTTTAATTGCGGTATGATCACTGTCGGATGTATTGTACAATCAAAAGATCTGAACTGCGCGTTTTTTAACGTCCTGATTGTATCATCATTGCGAGGATCTGTTGATGTACCCCACAGAGTGTTGTTTCTGTCAAGATAAGGAAAATTATTTTCACAATGGCCAAATGATACTGCTCCATACAAAAAGAGATCGGAATTAAACCCTTTTGATACTCCTGATGTAATTCGCTGTTTACCAAAACTGCCAATTTCTGTACTCAAATCGAATGATGACTTTTTTGTAACAGGTTTTGTTTTCAGATTGATTACACCACCAAGACTGTTACCCCCCATCATTGATGAAACTACGCCTTTGTAAACTTCTATTTCCTGCAGGTGTATCGGGTTTATTGCACCTAGATCAACAGCCCCACCCATAGCAGAATTGAGCGGTACCCCATCGAGCAGCACAAGGATTTCACTTCCCTTAACTCCGCGAATCGATACCGTCTGGAAACTGCCCATCCCGCCATACTTGCGCGTTTGTATTCCGGTATGCTCCGCTAAGACATCAGCGACACTCTTATTTGTTCCAATCCACTCTTGTGGCCCAATAATCAGAAGGGAACGATTGGATTCAAAACGCCGCATTCTCCGGCCCGATGTTATCACGATCTTCTGAAGTTGTGAAATTGAGGTATCCTTAACCCCATCGTACGCCTGTTCATTCCGGGGCTGTTTATTAGCTTCGGTCAGTATCATTTCATTTACAAAACCATTACACAATGAATCGGATGCAATAATCATCGATTCATCAGCATATGACAAAAATAGTATCATACAGCCAAAAAACACGGCTTTTCTAAAAAATAGACCTGACATCACGCAAAGATACTCCATGGGCCCTGAATCCCTGAGGGCTCAACAGAAAGGATTTAATTCAGGCAGGTCTCCTGGCTCTCACAGTACTGTCGCCTTCCCATTTCTACATTACCCGGACAATTGTAACATTCATAGGGTACGGTAGAAAAAGTGGCCTGGTTTGACAGCTCCCCCCTTTCGCTCCCATGCGAGTGCGATCGGGTGAGGTAACTGATGAACAACTGTTTACATCAGAAAGTGAATTACAGTGGCAGGTCCGCTCCGGATTCACACCGGAATTCCCTGGCTCCTGAAAACCCTGGTTTTTAATTGATTATCAAAATAATGCAGGTGACATTTGAAGTCAAACAGAAACTGAAGATGTTTTATTTCGCCATTTCAAATTGTCAATAAGATAACTTACCCGGATTAAAAGAGTTTGTTCTGTTCCGATTCCAGAATTCTTTTTTAAACTCATTAAAAAACCACACTTTGTTTGCTCCACTGAGCCTAAAAAAACCAATAGGAAAGAAAAAGACCATGATTATATATTTATTGGAGAAGATGATCTTTGAAAACTTCGGGTGTAACTGGTACGTTATTGCTTAAACGTTTAATGGCAATTACACACCCGGTACACTCATATCTTCAGGGCTACTACCACACTCCACCATTACAACCTGACTACCAGATAAATCAAAAGTCAACAGTTATCCTAAGAATGGGAAAAGTGATTAAAGTTATTTAAACACTTAAATACATTAATAAGAAAGTATACTATGCACATAAAAAAAATTCTATTTACTATATCACTTTCACTTCTTGGTTTCACCACCTTAATTCATGGATCAAAAACAGCGGAATCTCAAGAAAGCACCGAACCTTTACTGGCGGCTTCCGAAGATACCGACGAACAGGCTTTTCAGGAAAATGTTAATCAGCTATTTGACCCCTCTATTGCAGGAATCGATACAACCAGCTGGAATAATGGAAAGATTAATACAGTGTGGTTCGATTACCGTACTATGGATACAACTATTGCTATTCCACTTGTCGACTCCAGTTGCAGCCGAGTTTTTACACTTCCCTGTAATGGATACATTACGTCACCATTTGGGCCCAGAAACGGGTTCTGGCATTTTGGAACCGACATCAAAGTAAAAGTCGGTGATACTATCAGATGTGTTTTCAATGGACTTGTGAGAATCATTCAAAATGACAAACGTGGATATGGGAAAGTGGTTGTTGTAAGACACCATAACGGTCTGGAAACTCTTTACGGCCACCTCTCAAAAACGCTTGTTAAGACCAATGATACCATCTGTTCCGGTGAGGTGATTGGTCTTGGAGGAAATACAGGGCGCTCCACCGGAAGCCACTTGCATCTGGAAGTGAGATATTGTGGTGAGCCATTTAATCCAGCCTGTATAATTGACTTTGAAAAGGCATCCCTTTTAAACGACACACTCTTATTAGCGAAAAATCATTTCAGTTACCTGACAGAACTGCGAAAAACGATTTATCATACCATTCGCAAAGGTGATAATCTGGGCGCGATTGCACGCCGCTACCGAACATCAGTAAGGTCCATTTGTGCACTCAATGGTATTAAATCGACTACCATTTTGAAAATAGGAAGAAAAATCGTTGTCCGAAAACCTGCACAAATCGAAATAGCAGGTAAGAGTACTATCAAGGATTCGACACAGAGCCGATTGTAATTAGTGACTAAGTAACCAGTCACTTCTTCACATTCTTCACATTCTTCACATTCTTCACATTCTTCACATATTCTTCAAACGCTTTTTCTCCCTCTTCTCTCCAGAAATCTTTATAATACTTCAGATCTTCAGGAGAAAAGTGGTCAAGGCAGGATTCTTTACTTTCAACTCCAAGCCATCTATGCCAGCGTTCGTCTACTTTGCTGTGAATTTTATCTGAGTGATATTTGCCATGATGCGGTATCCCATTATGTGCTGATAACAGGATCTTTGACAGCACTGTAATACCGAAAGCCTGCCAATAGGTAATCTCTTTCAGATCAAAAATCGAGGGCATCAGCCAGTTCCATAACAACATGACAATCCAGCCGAACACCGCCGCGAAAAGCGAAGCAAATGACAATCCTGCCAAAACAGCTATAAGTATCCTGAAAACCTTAACTTCCCGATGCTCTCTGAATCTATGTCTCATTTCTGCATCCATAATCGACTCCTCTGTTAACGATTGTATTTTATTTCCTTTTTTTTCAATGCATCTCTTATTTTATTCAGAGCTCTTGATTTTTGAGATAAAAGTGTCCCGACAGGTACATCCCATATTTGCGAAAGCTCCGCAAATGTATACCCTTCAACCTCTGTCGCAATTATTAGCGTCTGCTCACGTAGAGGCAACTTTTTTATATATTCCATAACCTGCTTCAACAGATCTTTCCGTTCAATTTTTTCGGTTAAATCATCTTTTGTATCGGCTATAACATCTGCAAGACAAAACTCATCTTCCTCAACCACCTGCTCTTCAAGTGACACTTCAGGCCGCTTCCTCCTGAATGTGTCAATTACCCGATTACGAAGAGCTCTGTAAATATAAGCACCAATATGTTCAATCGGTTCGCTGATATCGCCTTTTTCAAAAAGATGAAATATAACGTCCTGAATAATATCTTCTGCATCACGGTCAGCGGTATCATCAATAAGCCCGCGCACAAAGAGTATGAGCTGTTTGTGCTCATTAGCCAGGAACTCCTTAATCTGATTCCAACGTGAAGTTTTTGACATACTATTCAGACGCAGAATTTGCCGTATTATTGCATTGTCTTTTCAGTTTTTTCTAACAGAGTATGCATACAGTAATGGTGCAGGACATACCGTCATTTTTGATATTCACCGTACAATTGTATAATTATACATTTGTCCATAAAACCTGCGGGAACATTTTTACCTGATCAGTTCACTGGTATTTAATTGGATAACAATATTTTACGGCTGAACTTTTCACAGCTCAAAGCCATCTGCAAGCTTGAACGTTTGTTAATCCCACGTTTAACTCCTTATGCTTCGCGTTTTAACATCATCCCCCAATCCCGTTCGATACCGACAAAATCGGGACTCACAGCAACGCTTCTCCAATCAGAGAAGGGGAGTTTAGAAACATCTGTTTTTCCCTTCTCTGGCAGGCGGTGATAGTAGCAATTTTTTAATCATAATTGTATAATCTTTGAATAATCCTAAGTATTGAGGCAGGAACCGTTTAATGTATCGTGAACAAAAAAAGATGGAAGATCGCGAAAAACTGGTTAAATCGATGGCCAGCAAACTCGCTACAGGCAACGGCCTTGAGATCATCGCTACTGCCAGAAAGAAAAAGAAGTTACAAGTTGTTGTTTATTCTGCATCCACCGTTTTGCTATTTCTGATAATCGCTATCATTTTGTACTCTAAAGCACCGGACAAGGATTTATCCAGTGAAAAAGCTGACAATTCAGACAACCTGAAAATCAATTCACTTGGGCTTTTAGCTAATGACCTTAGAAATAAAGCTATCACATTCAACCAGTATGCATTTTACTTGAGAGATATGCTTATCCGTTATGATTCATTGCCACAACAGTATCGTCCGGCCATGCCAGATCTCCGAACACAGGATGTTTATGATTCGCTAAGTGTAATCTGGTCCAGAATTGATTTGAAAAACAGACAACAGCTTCTTAAAGACCTGCCAAAACTTGAACACCATTTAAAAGAATATCGGGTAAATAATTTTACATCCAGAGCAAAATAAATACTATGAACAGACCATTTTCATTTCTGGATGGAATTTTGAATATTCTGATCATCGAAGATGACCCGATTTCGAAAGACCTTCTGGAAGATCTCCTTTGTGCAGAACCTGTTTATACTGTTTATTCAGCCGAATCATCTCAGAAAGCACTTGAACTTCTAAAGTCCGGGTTAAGATTTCATCTTTTGATTATGGACCTTGGGTTAAGCGATATCCAGAATGATGAATTTTTCATTCTCAAACAATATGCGCACCACTGCTCAATTATTGTACTCACCGGCTCCAGTTCTCCCTACAAAGGTGCGACCTGCATCAAACTGGGTGCAAGGGGAGTCTTCGAAAAAGGCAGCGCTCTGAACTTGAAAGAATTACTGCAATCAATCCATTTGAACACGCTGATCAGTATAATTAACCATCGATTCAACGAAAACAACATCGATACAATAAATCTTGCAATCAAGATTTTATTTGAAAAAAAACCCGCATCCGTTACAGAATGGGCTGATTATATGCGAATCAGTGACCGCCAGTTAAGAAATCTCTGGCACAATGGATCCGGGACCAGCGCAAAATATACACTGTACCTTTATACTCTTTTCCACAGTGCATTCTCCTATTATCACACACTTCAATTTGAATCCGCACAGCAGCATGATGAGTTTTTAAAGTCTCTGCATGAAGAGAGGCTTCACAGCTATTTCAAATCGAATGCTGAAATTATCACGTTTCTGTTATCCTGATTAAAAAAAGTCAGAACGGAAACCACATTTCCGGAAATCTGTATCTGGTATCGGATATACTAATTATTGATTACCCTCGGGAATTTAATCTGGAGGTTTTATGAATAATTTTAATGTTAAACGTTTAATTAAACTCTGGTACTGTGAAAGTAAAAAATCATCCGTTTCCCGCTGCCTGGGGATTTCCAACAATGCGGGCATGACGCTTGTTGAAATTATTGTTGGCATGGTAATTCTTACTATGTTAGTTGCGGGACTCAATGCCGGTGTTATTTCTCTTGTAAACACCAACAAATCGTCTAAAGAGATCTCAGCGGCATCTAATTTCGGTTATGAAAAACTTGAAGAGCTTCGACGCAGCAGCTATGAAGACATCGAGGTTGCGCTCGGTTTACAGGAGGGAAACTATCTGGTTAACAGATATGTAACAGGTAGTTCAACACAAAAAAAAGTGGAGCTGGAGATACGCTGGCCGGCATCTTCACAAAACCCGAAACATAGTATTTCTTTATCAACAATAATAGCAAAACCGTGAGGTAGCAATGAAAATCAGGAACGTTCTAAACTGTAATGGCTTTTCAATGGTAGAAATAACCGTGGGACTGTTTATAAGCTCAATTCTTCTTACATCAGCTTATAAAGCGAATCAGTTCTTTACTAAAGGCACAATGCACGAAACGGCCAAAGCATCGTTTCAAAAGGATATAATAATTGTCAGCGATTTTCTTACAAAAGACATCAGAATGTCCGGATTAAATCTACCAGGAAACGGAATTCGTATTACACTCAATAACAACGCCAATGACCAGATGGAAATTTACACAAACGATTCCGGCCATATGACATTACTTGAAGCTGTTCCTGGTTATTCTGACAAAAAATTTCGAGTCAAAGACGGCTCAGGAATGCATTCGGGACACTGGCTGTGCCTTAACATTCCTTCCACTGACACAGTATACCGTCAGATATTGCGCGTAGGGATGAATGCAAATGGAGCTGACACAATCTATCTTTACCAGAACCTGGCTTTAAATCTCTCATCAGCGACCAGAATTTATCCGGCAAAGCGTGTCACGTACTCAATCACAAATCCTCGCGGACTGGTACGATCGATGAATGGAACAAATACACCTCTTGGAAACAGTATCGAAACACTGGAAATCGTTCCGAAATCCCTTACAGGCACCGTTCTGGGAAATATGGGAAAACAGGCAGCAGTGCTTCAGGTCTACATCGCCAGCCGCTTGAAATCAGGCAACAGCTATTCCATTATTTCAGACAGTGTTGAAGTCAACATACGAAACGGGACTTAGTTTTTTTTACAACGATCACCTGACAATCAGCCTTGTGCCTGCTATATCGCAGGCACAAGTTCTGCAAAAAAGCTGATACACCCCTGAAGAAACACCTGATATATCACACGTTACCGATAATCCGGAAACAATCTGCCGGTGAACTGTTTTTCCTGAAGGGTCCACGAGCAACACTGTCGCGCTTGTAATTTTTTTCGGAAACACCAGTTCAAGCACATCTCCCCGTACACTAAATGTCAAAGACGGTATCACCATTGCAGACCTGCTCTCCGCGATTTCTGTAGGATTCCACTTGGCAAGTAATGCTTTTTTCTCGGCATCAGTAATCGGCATGACAGTTCCGTGACGAGGTTTGAAATCAAAAGAGATCGGTTTGGGGTCTTTTGTAAAGTTCCTCAGATCGGTACTTGCAGCGAATTCGTATTTCCCGGAATTGTACACATCATACATGAGAATCCAGGTGTTTGAATTGTTCAGTTTGAAAACACAGGAACCTTCCACTGCCTCAGTAGTCAGCTGCAGGTATTTGTTATACAAAACATATCCTTCAGTAAGTTTTTTAGAAGTAGCAGATTTAATACCGTTGCCGCTTTGTTCCGTTTTGAAAAAAAGATAATAGAGGCTGTCTTTATAGATGATATCCGCATCGATCGCAGCATTGTTGCCATATTTATAAAGTAGTTGCGGAGCAGTTTCCAGTTTTGTGAATGTGCTATCTGCATACGAATAATAGAGTTTATCAATATCATTTGACCCTATTCGCATTGCGAAATAAACCATGTATTTTTTTACTTCAGGGTCGTAGATCGTTTGAGGTGCCCAGACACGGTCTGCATTTTTATATTGAGAAAATACAGTAGGAATATCTACAGTACTGGATTTCCAATCGACAAGATTTGTTGATCGCAGCATGACTATACCACTGTTGGAAGCCCACCCCTTTGCGGAAACCATATCGGTTGCAACCATGTAGTAATCATTATTCTCTCCGCGAAGGATATGAGGATCGCGAACCCCTCCTTCTAAACTGATTTTCTTTGAGTCAAGTATTGGTTTCCCTTTATTTAGAGTTTTAAAAGTATGGGCATCATCGCTGAGGGCGAAGTGGATAGCCTCATCTACAGTTGCATTTCCTTTAAAATACGCAAAAAGATATGCTGCATAAGTCTCTGTTGCTGATGCAGGCTTAATAAAATGAAATGAGACAACAGTAACTAGCAATGAAGATAACCATTTAAATGAGTGCATTGTATTACTTCTTTCTTGAATAGAACATTCACCGGTTACGCAGGGCATCGAGTACTTGATCCACCCTTTTCAATGGAAGGTCCCCACGTTATATGGAAATAATAGAAAATATAACTCCATTTTTGACGGTGGTGCAGGCAAAGGCACTGTGTCCCCATAATTAACCGGGACCACATCTATCGTACCTCCTCCTTCAGGGCAAAAACGGAAACCGGCGATTCCGCCGGTGGGCCCATTGAAACCGATCGGTTTTATAATTCCGTGGTCCCGTCCACGTCCATATCAACCATTGTCAATGCGACGTAATCGTTACCGCTATTACGCCATAATCCACCATTATCCCCGGTAGAGACAAGGCATGCCTTGTCTCTACCGTCACGTACGGTAAACGGGGGCGTGGTCGGGGGCGTGGTCGGCGGCGTGGTCGGGGGCGTGGTCGGCGGCGGAATCGGCATCACCAACGGTCAACAACCATCACCATTGATCGAACAACAATCGGAAACCGAAAAATCGCAATTACCTGCGGGAAAACGACGATTTCAAAACCCCGGAAAAAATTCCCTGTCATCGATTATTGGTTCCTACAAATCTGCGGTTTCAAAGCATGCCCATCTGTCGCTAAATCTGGCTATTCACGAAAATCACCGTTCAGACAATGGAAGAAATGGGCAAGTGCCCTCACCGCACACGTACTTTTTCTGTAACATCGATAAACATGTAAGGTTTGGACCAGGTTGAAAAGTAACTTTTGTGCTCCAGCAGTTCAAGATCGGTATTGAAAAGAGTGTTTAAAACTACCCTGAAAGTATTGACAGGGCTCATCTCAGCCCAGGTGCTGCACCCTTTTGGAATGTATAAAGCATTCAGAATACTCATTCTTTCTACTATATCAGTCTTTTCAACATCTTCAAAATCCGTTCCCGATGCGGGGCCATGGTCTGATTGAAGTATAATTACCGGTGGTTCAGGTGAATTTTCCAGAATGGTGTTTATCATCTCTTTTGTCTTTACGGCAATAAATATATGTTGATTCTTGTACTGCGCCCGATACTCATCCATGGTATACCAATCATCTGAAAAAGAATATCCTCTTTTCTGTATCGGTTTACTTCCATCACTGTTGAACACAAACGGCGGATGCGGAGCGACAAGATGGGCAAAGACAAAAAATGGATGACCAACGTAGTTTGGCAACCGCCCTAACTGATCAAAAGTGTAAAGAATCCTTTTTCTATGCTGATCGAATTGATCAGTATTCTTCCATTTTAGTAAAGCCGGAATCGGAGTAAGCAGCAGTATACCATTACTAAAATCATCCATAGACCAGCTTTCTGAAAATCTCAGATCTGTAGTTTTAATAGTTGTAGGCCAGTATCCTGTATTAAAGGATACTGTTGTATATCCTGATTTTTTCAAAAAATTCAAGAGCCTGTTATTAGATATCAGATTTTTCAGAAGACGTCTGTCTTCACTGTGAGTACCAGCATACTTAGTCAATTTATCAAGATAGTCATAGTTCAGTGAAGAAGAAAGTGAAAGCAACGTCTGACAATAATTGGATGTTGCCCATTCTGCTACGAAAAAACCTGTTTCTTTCAAATATGGAACCAGAACAGAATCGTTACCGCCATAGCGGTCCTGAAAAATGTCTTTACGGGCAAAGCCATCAAGCAGTATGTAATAAATGTCAGGCTTGTGATTCTGCAACGTCTTTTGTTCTGTTTCTTCTGCAAAGCTCTTCTTACTCTGTTTTTGCTGTATCAAGTGAACTGCAGAAGTAATTGATGGAAGCAGCAGAGAAACAGTGGAGCTAACCAGAAGAAAAGAAGTTAATCTTTGAAAATTAAACTTTGATTTTCTTACAAACCAGAATACAGCTGCAGCAAGGAAAATTCCTGATGCAAACGCAATCTTATTTGCGCCTATTTCAACAGTACCAAATCTAAAATAAACTCCTTCAATCACATTTACTACACTACTGTATGAGAAAAACATGATCGAAAAGATAGAGCAAATCAGAGATGCCTTATGTACGTTTGATGTCAGCAGCGAGAGAATTCCTGTAATGATAAACGCGCTCAGGGTCGATATAATTAAGGGCCATACAACCACTTCTGGCTCATAAAAGTTACTGTTCTGATTATATAACGAAAAAACTGGTAGAATGCTGAAGAAAACCGGAGCGATAACAATATATTGCTTTTTGAGTTTCATCTCTTTTCCATCAAAAAAATAGTTCGTCCGGAATTTCCTGCGTCTGCCTCTTTATGGATCATGAAATCTTTCTGAAAACTTTCAATAAAACATTCCCGGGAGTATTCTGTAAATATATCTTTTCGTATAGAAAGCATCTCTTTCACCTGAGGATCATCTTTAGGCACGAATTCCAGAATAAGCCATTTCCCAAGCCTTGCCAGATATGATGAGATCATATTCAAGGGAACGTTATTTCCAATTGCAATATGATGAATAAGCGCCAGGGCCAGAACCAGACCTGTTGGACCTCGTTGAGTAAGCGAGTCGCGTTCCTGATTGTTAAATCCAAGTGATGGACTTGGATTGGCAACATCACCTACAAGTGGCAGAATATTGGGTTTTCCTGACAGGGTCAGATCTTTGTATAGATTTTCCACACATAGGAAGTCTGAATCAAAAGCTACAGTATTCAACCCGAGTTCAGCACACAATTTTGCAAAGCGTCCGGTATTTGTTCCCAGATCCCAGACTGTATCAACATCAGCATATGTAACAAAGTCAGAGACAATCTTCTCTTTTGATAAAAGGTACGCATCTGAATGAGTACCGGAGCTGTAATAACTGCTCCACAAACTTTTTGCCGGACGCAGCCTGCAGGCATCTACAGCTGAACAGATACTGTCAAGTAATCCGAATGATGCGTTTCTGGAGATGTTTTTCGATGATTGCATAGTTTTGCTTCCCCAATATCGTAAGCTGAATTTGGAGTGCAGGTACAAATGCAGAAAAAGTGAGGGCCTTAGAAATGCACGCAATGGAAGAATACTCACTGCAAGATCAAGCGGAATGCCATCAATAAAACCAATCAGCAATTTGTGAAGATTTACATGAGTATAAGACATCAGTGCCAGAGGTGCTATAAAATGTCTGCAGAACTGATGATACGCAGCCCACGGCTGCCCGGGGATGAATCGCTCAAATGAAAGAGAGTCAATAAACAGAGGCTTGCCATTTACAAATTGTATATTATAGGCACTTGCGTCCTTGAGACACATCTCATTACACAGTAACAACTTCTGTATCTCAAGAGTACATTTTGCAGCATCTCTTAATTGTGAAAAGCACCATTCATATGGATAAGAGATGAATGGAATTTTTTCCGGTTGTATGGTTATCGTCTTGTCACTGGCTTCGACGATTTCGTGAGGACATAAGAGTTTGAGATCAAACAACTTAGAATAGATACCCGTGGATTGCAGATGATTAAAAATGGGAATATATGATTCGTGTATTTCTCTGAAAATCACAGAATCCGTCATGAATACATAACCAGAAGGATCTCTGAAAGAGGATGGCAGCCGTATATTATTCCGGTTTTTCATCACTGCAATTTCTTTTTGAATTGCTTGTAATGAAAGTTATGATTTTTTTCCAGAAAAGCTTCAATGAAAAACCAATGCCTGCCAGCACCCCTATCAGGATCTGGAAAAAGTAGCTTCCAGTACCGGGATCCAGATACCCCCAGACATCACTTACAAAAACAAGTGTTATAATGAGTATTGTCAGTTGAACCACTTTAAACTCCTGTTCGGTTCATAAATTCTACACTATAACACATTAGAATTCAATAAGACTGAAGGTAAACACCACAACTATTTTTGATCAGTCATCATCATTAAGAAATTGCCCGGTGGTTGCAGTACCCTTCCTGTACCAATCAATTTTTCGTGTCAGATACATAATCGTACCAAGCAGCGCAAACAATCCGGTACTACCGAGCAGAAGCGCGTAATCTTCAGATTGTAAAATTATATAAAGAAACCCATACATGACTGCAAACAGTAACCCGAACACAATAACAGTTCCCACTTTTTTCATTATTGACCATGTATAAAAAGATAACAGCAGTGATGTCGCTGCAGCAGCTGTCAAATAAGCTATCCGGAATGTCATATGTTCAGAGATCGAAAGCAAAAGAGCATAGAACAAAATCAAAGCTGCACCAATTAACAGGTACTGAAAAGGATGTACTTTTTGTTTCCGGGTTATCTCACCCATGAAAAATATCATAAATGTAAAGAATATAATCAGCACAGCATACTTTACCGATCGGGTTACCATCTGGTAGTGCTGGACCGGGGTGATCATTTTGACGCCGAACGTCGATGATGAGAAATCATATCCAGAACCGAGCCAGCTTTGTGGGAAATTTCTGTTAAAGTGTAGTACATTCCAATTCGCTGTAAACCCTTTTTCTGAAATTGAATGTTTTTCCGGCAGGAATGCGCCACAAAATGAGGGTGAACTCCATGATGAGGATAATTCTACACTGGTCTCTTTACCTACTGGAGTGAAAAAAATGGTGTCACTTCCTTTCAATGTAAGTGAGATGTTAAATGGTACGGATGTTTCTGTTACTGCCCTCTTAAGATGTAGCGGCACATGAATACCTGAACGTACTACCTCATAAACCGGTAACCCGGGCTCTGCGTTTTTCTCTTCACCCGCCCAGGTGATGTTTACCTTTTTTGTAAGACCACGCATATCGGGAATTCCTAACTGCAAAAACGCATCCTGATAGAGTATCTGATCCGCGCCAAGTTGTTCAGCATTTAAAACCGGAATATCGATGGCACCTGATATTGAAAGGGATGATTCATACAGTGATGCACTGTAAATACCCCGTTTGCGGGTATTCGGTGTCAGATCCCCGGTTATCGATAGCTTTTCAGGTAAAAAATGTGCATATTTTGTTTCTTTACGCTGCTGGTTATTATGATCTTTCATTACAACAATATACGGTATAGTCAGAACCGGACCGCTTATTGTCTGACTATTAGCCCAGTTCTGGCTTATTTCATTTACGACACTGTTCTGAAGAGCATTTCTTTCTGAAATAAGCGACTGAAGCATTGATGTGGGTATAAGAAGTAAAAGGATAATAATTCCAATACCTGTCGACTTAAGTAAGATCGAGTTACGTATCCATGATGAGATCTTTTCTGCCAGTGATACTGTATCCATACGGTTCTCCTGTCTGAGCATTAAACATTTGTAAAATTCGGGATAGTTTTGTCTGGCCGGACATTATAATAATACAAACGCAGTTTGGAGAAGTGATGAAGGCTACGTGAAAAGTGTATGAAGGCTGGATGAAGCATATTTCAGAAAAAGCTTAGTACACCCTTTAATTTACCCTGAATTCCGCAGAATACTTCAGAAAATCAATCCTGCCGCTAAACCGACAGAACCCGGAGCATCAGGATACCTGAACTCATTGAAATCAGATCAGCAATTTCCAATCCTGCACCAGCATAAAAATTGAATGAATGATGCACAATGCGTTCTTTTTCAAATGCTTTATAAGGATCTACCCTGTGCTGCAATCCCGCAAAAACCCCAACAGGTTTTAATGGGTCAACTCGACAGAATAAACTGTGGCAGAAAGAAGAGTGAAATCGTGAAAATTTACCACTTGTTATTGTTGTATCAGATTTCACAGCGGTGTTATTCCATTCGTATTCTTTTATGATAGTTCTGTATCCGCTGATTTGCCCCAAAGACCATTCCGGTCGATACCCAACTGTAACAATTCCTTTAGTTTTAGTAAATCTCATATGGAAACCAGCCTGGTAAAAGCCATAGTAATTATCATTATATTCACCAAAAGCCTGTGGTGTGTTTTTAACAATCCAGTAATGGGCTATATCAAAATGACCACCAATGCCAATGTGATCGGTGATACAATGGGTCAATTCACCACCAAATGAAAATTCCGGCTCAAGAGCTTTACCACTATAATAACATACCTGTTGTGGTTCCTTCTGGCGATAATCACTGTAAAAGCTGCTTACAGTATCGTTATAGGTAAACCCACTGGTTGGAGTTATTGCATAACGTAGATACCCGTTTATCCTCGTTTCCTTTCTCTCTCCAGTATATCCAGGATCAATGCGGTTAATCTGAGGACTTTTTATAAATTCAGATACCTCTTTACGCGAAACAATCCTGAATGACGTACAACTAGTCATAAAAATTGTGCATACAATTAAACCAACTTTTGTTTTAATTTTTGGTACCCCCATTTTAATTCGAAATTACATCTGCAATCTCCTTTAAAATTAGCTGGTGAGAGCTTAATGCAGCAAATTCGGGGAGCATTTTTTGTTGCCAGCTGGCAACACCAGGGTGATGAACACCGGTCTGGGGTAAAAGCTTTTTGTTTAAAGCAACACCTGAAAAATCTCAGACTTAACCCGGATTATCCATTGAGAAAAACAACGTTTCCCAGGGAGATAAGACGGGCAACCTTACTATCAGGGCACTTTCAGCGTATCTTCAGTGACCGGGACAACCATCGTATCCGGAACAGTTTTCTTTACAGCCCCGGGATCAGGAACTGGAATGGTCTCCTGAACTTCTGCCTGTGCAGGAACATTTACAGTGCTGTCTGATGCAGTCGGTGTATTTTCGACAGCGTCAACCGGTGTGCTGATCTGATCAGCGACTGTGGCTGTTGAATCCTGTTCCTGAGCAGTCAAGTTATCTGAAGTATCGGCAACACTATGGCCAGTTGTATCAACAGTATCTTCATTCGAAAGCGTATCGGTTACTGCGATCGAATCCTCCTGTTGATTTCCAGTAGTATCAGATATCACAGTATTCTTCTTCACTTCTGGAACAGATGTATCCGGAACAATCACCTCAATGACAGTAGTATCCTCTTTAAGGGTCTCACTCTTCTGACCTGATGAAACACCTCTCTCTCTCTCAGCTGCTTTTCGTACAGATGGCAATGAATAGGTCAAAGCAACTGACCGCTTCCAGAAATAATCAGATCTAAGTTTGAACGGTGTAAATGATGCATCGAATTTGATGTTTTTCCATTGTAAACCTACTCCAGCAGTAAACGGCTCCGCCTCAAAATTGATCCTTTTGCCAATGCGTATTGTGACCGGAGGAAGAATCTGAAAATCTATACCAACCGGAACTGTAACGATTTCATCATTATCGTTATAGACAACGTCAACATTGACCGTTGTCGGGAATCTGTCCAGGAGAGAATCCTTCAGACACACCCCGGCTCTGACTGTTGCGGGAAAACGTTCTAATTTAAGTTTTTCTTTTTCATCCATGAAACTGTTATGCCGGCCTGCCGCATGAATTCCTGCAATACCAAAAGTTAAATGTTCCGGGATTACATTAACGATAAGTCCTGCGCTTCCACTGAAACCATATGATTTATAATCTCCAATAACCTCCTGAACGCCATTAAGGGTTATCCCAAGTGAGTACCGATCCCGTTTGATACCTGTCAGAATTGAAAGCATTGTACCGCGTACGGGAGCATACGCACCATCAAGAACACCTGTTATATCAGCACGCAGAATATCATTTATTGCCTGAGTCTGAAAAGAACCGCCGACAAACCAGGTTGGAAATACCCAGCCGCTTTCTATATAACCACGGCCGAAATCGTCTATCTTTGAGAAGTCAAAAGAAACGAATGAATTTTCCCTCAAACCCAGACCCGCAGGATTATAAAAAGTATATCCTCCCATTCCAGATCCTGTTCCGGCAGCTCCCATGCCAATTATTGACGATGCAACCGGTTCCTGAAGAAAATCGTAAAAACCGGTGCCAGAGTATGAAGGTATTGACAGCACAAATACAATCCAGATTGCTGTCAAATTCCATGCAAAACCACTTTTTCTGAGTCTCATTCAAACAGTCCTGTTCTTTAAAATCTAAAAGGTATAAATACAGTCAAGCTGGTGATCCAGTCCCGCCCATACCTTGTCGGTAGAAACACCATAGTTGACTTTCATACCTTTAATATATTTTGAAACATCAAAAGCACACCCCAGTGATATCCGCATACTGGATTGATCCCGGTATTCCTTTGAATCTTTAACCATATCACCATTAAAAAGAATATCACCAACACCGGCACGAATAAAAAACGTCTCCCAGTACTGCCACTCCCAGCCAAGACAAAGCTGCGCCTGTGGGCGATCCAGTTTGTTAAACTCTCCATCAAAAAGCTGCCCCATCAGATCAGCACGCCAGAGTAACGGTTTTTTAAGCAATGCCCCATCGTACTTCGCCCCGGCAGTAATTTTCGGAAGGGGCTTGTCCTCTGCTGAGATATAGTACCCGTTTTCTGTTTCCCATGTAAAAGACGCACCAAGATTTCGTGCTGTCAGGGCAAGCGAAAGCTTATCGGATGCTTTATACGAAAGACCAATATCGATTGCACCGATAGAGGTTGCGCTTGAATAATTGACATCCCCATCGCTGGATGAAGTTGGCAACCGCTGATGAAACATGTTGATGTTGATACCAGCTCCAAGTTTCCGGGTGAGAATATAACTCAGGGTAATTTTACCGGTAAAAGTGGAAAAGTTTGCATCACCAAGGGGTTTCTCATTTTCATCATAGAGATCGTTGACGAAAGGATCTCCCCTATACAGAAACAACAACCCCATTCCCAAACGTGGAGGAACCCTGAATTCAAATGATGCATACGCATCGGATCGCCCAAGCGACCGCATTCCAATACCACCTGAAGCTCTTTTCCCACGCAGATTCGCAAGCATTCCGGGATTCCACCATGCCGTAAACGATTCTGGTGATGCCGAGTAGGCACCACCCATTGCCAGAGCACTTGCCCCCATTGATGGTTGCAGATACGCTCCCGGCAATCCTCCGGTTTGTGATCCCTGAACAGAAAAAAACGTCACAACGATACACAGAACCGACCAGGTAGCAATTATTCTTATGCTGTTTTTCACCAACCCTCCCCTCACGGGACACCTTTTACTTAGCAACGATACACTTGCCAAAAGCACGTTCACCGGAATCTGCGGTTATTTTATAGTAATACACTCCGGGTGCTACCATTTTACCATTCTCATTTCTTCCATCCCAGCTATCTTCAGCTTCAACGGTACTACGCCCCATCGGACCACCGTTTTTCCCGGCTTTTCTAAACTTTCCTGAGATCACGGTCTTGACATGATCCATATTGTAATCGTAGATTCGTATAGTTACCTTCGCATCCTTTGACAAATTATAAACAAAAACAGTACGGGAGGCCTTTGAATCATATATTCCAGATTTCAGTATTCCCGGACGTGCATACGTTTTTTCGAGACCAGATGCCAGCGAAGGTGCTCTCTTTACAATCAAGCACGAACGAACAACCTCATCCGGACTGACATTCCCGGAAAAAAACAGTCCCCCGGAGGTTGCTATCCATAGATTTCCGGTGGAATCAGTAACCGGTGAGTACATTATGTCATTAACATACTCTGGATATTCAATACTTAAAGACCTTATCATACTATCCTGAAAAACAGCGCTCCCAACAAGTGCACGGGGATTACGTTCACTTACTGATGATACAAGAGTATCCAGAAATGCTTCTATTTTATTTTTTCCCGATACAACATATACAACCCCGCCATGACCAAACGAGATTACCTGCGGTCCGTTATCCATCAACACCTGCCAGATGCTGGAAACAGTGTCATACTTGCAAAGTATGACAGAATCTTCTTCATGTACACTACCACTTACATTAATTAAACCGTAAAGTGATGGACGCAGAGTGTCATTTCTCGAAAAAACAGAAACAAACTTTTTAAGCGTATAAGAACTTTCGTTAAGTGATGCGGTGATAGAAGAGTCCCATGATGAATCTGAAAAAGAATATTTCCAGACTTTCTCCGGCGTTGTAACCAGCAACCCATTCTTATTTACCGATACAGCATTAATCCTTTTATCGGGTGATGTAACAGTATCTGAATTAAGAGACTCGAGTGTTTTTTCTGCCTGTCCTGGAATAAGCATGCTCATTTTATCCAAAACAGGATCCCACTGGACAACCCCTCCATCCTGACAGGCAAAGAAGAACCTTTTCCCATCGTTGGTTACACTGACAGCACTTATCTGCATAATACTGTCATTCTGCATGACACGTGCAGACCAGGGAAATGAGTGTGCCTTCCTTCTGATAGAACCGTCAGCCGCTCTTGAAAAGGTCGAAAAATTGTTCTTGAGAGTGTCATGAAGGACTACCAGAATACCCGCACCATATGACATTGAATGCACATCCGGTGTTTTACACAAATACAGCGCATTCCACTTACTCTCGTCAGTGATCTTAGCGTTTAAATTTCCATCACCAGCTACAGTATTGATTGCATAACGATCCGGCTCCTCCCTGGTGAGCGCCCAGAGAGTGTCTGAACTGCCGGAGAGAAGAACAGCATGATTGGATGCAATGCCCTTAAGAGATGTGCACTCCTGGGCATGAATACGACTGAAAGACAAAAGCGCACCCGCAAGTACCAGCCAGAAATCAGCGCGCATCGTTAACCTGTGCGTCAGATGGTATTTCAAATTTAAAAGCTCCTTTTGAAACAGTGCCACCGAACTCGGTTTTTGTAAATGTGTAAGTAAATACATTTCCATTATTGTCGGTAAGTTTCAATATCCGGATACAATTTTTTTTGTCTGAAGTAACCTCTATGCTCTTGTATGCAGATGAAGAGGCAGAATCTGGGCTCCAGAAGAGGATTGTCTCCTTGTCTGTACGAGATGTTTCCTTCAATGGATAATTTGCGATAAATGAAGTAATCACATGCGAAGGGAGCATTGAACGATCGACATCACGCAGATGTCTTATCTGAAGTAATTTAGTAACAGAATGGTATTGATACACGCTCGAGCCATCACTGACATAAGTCTCATTCCCAAGAGTGATCCTGAACTTATCTGAAGCTGATAACAGAAGTGTGCCCTTTTTAGTCTCTTCTTTTTCCCGTACCTGCCACCAGACCTTTAATTGAATATCCGTTTTAATCGTTACATCAGACGAGTATTTCTTTCTAAGAAGTGATAATACATCAGTTTTTGACTGTGCCCAGCCCACCATCAGTAAACCTGAAAGCAATAGCACTATAGTAGCGGTTACATTTTTTTTCATTTTAATCCAAAAACAACGGATTTACTAAATAAACCTTATACCGGAACAATTTACAAATATAATAACGAATCTACAGATCATCCACCCTTGCAATCTTGTTAAGTATGGAATGAATCAGGGTTATTACCGCAAACTCATCAGGTACTCTTCAAGTTCATCTGGTCGCACCCTCACTTCACGAGCTTTGCTTCCATCGGGAGGACCAACGAATCCCGCTTTCTCAAGCCCATCCATAAGACGTCCTGCCCTGGCATATCCGATCTTCATACGCCTCTGGAGCAGTGATGTTGATCCCTGACCAATACTGACAATAATTCGGGCGGCCTCTTCAAAGAGCTCATCCCTGTCACCGCCGCCGCCTCCAAAAAGATCATCATCTCCTTCGCTGTTATCTTCATCCATGAAACTATCAATTTTCTCAATATGATAATCCTGTTTTCTGATATCTTCGACAATTTTCTCAACGTCTTCTTCAGATATGAATGCCCCATGGAAACGTTCTATCTCGGGAGCACCATTGCGAAGAAAAAGCATATCCCCCATCCCGAGAAGTTTTTCAGCGCCGACATGCCCCAGAATTGTCCTGGAATCAGTCGATTGGATGGTTCGGAATCCGATTCTGGAAGTTAAATTTGCCTTAATCGGACCTGTTATGATATCCACAGATGGACGCTGTGTAGCAACTATCAGATGAATACCAACAGCACGTGCAAGCTGAGCAATACGCTGAATCAACCCTTCAACATCCTTTGATGCAGTCATCATCAGATCAGCGAGCTCATCGACAATGATAACGATAAAGGGGAGTGGTTTATTGTCCTGATCTGAAAGAATCCCGTTAAGCTTTCCGCTTTCGAGCCGGGAATTGAAAGAGTCTATATTACGGGCACCTACTTTAGCGAGCATCCGGTAGCGGCGCTCCATTTCGACAACACCCCACTGAAGCGCTTTCACCGCTTCCTTTGACTCGGTAACAACAGGGGACATCAGATGAGGAATGCGTTCATAAAATGCCAGTTCCACCTTCTTGGGATCGATCATGATAAGCCGAAGCTCTTCAGGGCTTCTTGTCATTAAAAGGCTGCATATCAATGAGTTGATGCATACGCTTTTTCCGGATCCGGTCTGCCCTGCAATGAGGACATGAGGCATCTTTGCAATATCAGTAACATATGGCGCCCCCGAAATGTTGGTACCTACAACAATCGGCAGCTTTGCCTTTGACTTTTTGAATATGTCCGACATCAGAATATTTTTAAAATGAACAACCTGACGCTCAGCGTTGGGAAGTTCGATACCGACAGCCGATTTACCGGGGATAGGAGCCTCAATTCGAATCCGCTGTCCGTTCACCGCCATCGAGATGTCATCATGGAGATTTAAAACCCTGCTTACCTTTATCCCTGGCGCAAGCTCGATTTCATATCGGGTCACAACCGGACCGGGGCTGACAAAAACAACTTTTCCCTCAACCCCGAAATTCATCAACGTTTTTTCAAGAATCATTGAGTTACGTTCAATAGCCTCTTTATCCACCATGCTTGAGACTGGTGGTGGTTCAGGAAGGATTGACGGATCGGGGAGCTGATACGGTTTTTGTGGCGGCTGCTCCGGTACTGTCGCAGTAACTCCTTCAAAATCAGAGTGATCCGGAATACGTCCTGAAAGTTCGGGTAGTTCATCAATGTCGACTTCCCCTTCATCATCCTCAACATCAGTCCCCTCGGCTTCAACTTCAGCAGTTTCTATCGTCATTATTTTGATAGGCTCTTTTTTCTTGGCCCGAAAAGCCGCAAGCTCTTCATCAAGTCGTTTCCGGGCCTCATCTTCCACCGATTCTTCTTCGGACATACTTTCGATAACAGGAGTATTTTTGGGTCCATTTGTAATCACGGCAGCAGCAGACGCTTCTATTCCCAGTAGATCATCAGGCCCTGTAACTGACGTTTTTTCAATAGGTTCCTTATCAGATACGTTCTTTGATTTCTTCGGTTTCTTTTCAACAACAGCAGTGTTTTCTTCTCTTTGAATTTCTCTGGACTGGTTCTTTTCGTTCTCCTTTTCCTTCCTGCGAAGAAGTTGCTCCTCTCTTTTACGCGCAGCGGCTTCCTCACGTAGCCGTCGTTCCTCTTCCCAGGATGCCTTCATACTTTCAAACATCCTTGCAAACCTGTTGGAAAGGATCACCACTAACTCACTGATCCACCTGGTAATAATCTGCGGTGATATTCTAAAAAAAGCAAGCAGTGTCACCAGAAGTGCAGCTCCGGTGATGAAATAAGGCCCGAACTGATGAACTCCAAAAATCGGCAGGAAAAGCGACTCAACAATTGAAAACCCCAATCGATTCTGAATTGGTGCAAATCCCGGATTTTCAACAATATGCGGCAAATGAAAGACCGATAAAAGAACACACAGTTCAAATGTTGTCACTGTCCAGAAAAAAAGACTGCGGATTTTAAGAGCACCCCCTT
The DNA here is from genome assembly GCA_016929595.1 of Chitinispirillaceae bacterium. GTDB lineage: Bacteria > Fibrobacterota > Chitinivibrionia > Chitinivibrionales > Chitinispirillaceae > JAFGIN01. The sequence continues at coordinate 86,703 of JAFGIN010000049.1, read as the reverse complement.
TTAGACGCAGCCAGCCAAAAGAGAGAACACCTAAGGGGAAGAAAAATGAAGGGATTACACCAAAAACCCAGATCAATCCGAGCGAAAAACTGGTACCGAAATAGGTGCCTAACAGATTTGATGAGCTGTTAAAAAAATGTGAAATAAGAGAGATCAGCATGAGAATGCCGATAGCACAATAGATCAGTCCCCATATCTCGTGACCAAAGTCAGATGAAGACTTGTCTTTGACTTTCTCATTTTTTTCGTTTTTTCCGGTTTTCTTTTTTCGTGCCATATTATGTCGTAAGAAGTTGTTTTTCAAGATTATACAGAGAGAATCGAATCACCTTTGCCCGCTCAGACCACTCTGCAGCATCAGTTATTTTAATATACTCTTCAATGACCCGGGCAGCCTCCTGAGCACGCTTAAATCCTGCAATAACAATGTCTTTTCCGGAGGAACGAACCATCTCCTCCGGTCTGTTTTTATTTGCAAAACAGTCGGTTTCAGTTTCACGGGCATCAAGAAGTACCGTGTGCCCAAGAGTGGCTTCAATATCGATAAGTGAATGTCGCATCTGCTTTAACGACACACTTATTTGCTCATCATTCTGAATAAACCTGAAATATTCCTCAATGATACGAAATGCCTCTCTCAAACGGTTACAATTAGCATCAAGTACCCGATATATTTGTTTCTGATCCATGTTATACGCTATTAAATGATTGTAGTGCCAGGAAAGAGTCTTTATTCTGATAAATATAACTCATGTACATCTTCTTACCCAATGTCGAAGCATTAAGATTAAAAACTTATATATAGACTACAAGTCATGGGGAAAAGGCAGAAAAATTCCGCTGAAATTATCAAAATATGGGGAAGAATACATTGCGAAAGTGTATGCGGCCCATTTTGTACCTCCTGGAAAATATAAAAAAGAGGGCTATGACAGTTCAAAAAGCTAAATAACCCTGTTCAGAAGATATGCAATCTGGCCATTTTTTGTAAGAGGAATGATACACGTTTTATAAAATTCAGCTACGACATCAGGATCTATAACATTTCTGATCAATCTATTAACAAGTTGCTGCACTGATGCAGTTTTTTCTCTGATTCGAATGATGATCTGCTTCTCAACTTCAGCTCTTGTCAGCTTCTCCATCAGAGCGGCTGCATTTTTTTCCAGAATCAATGTTCCATACCCTTTTGGATCAGCAAGATACTTGCATTCAGCAACATATAATGAACCGAAATGTATTCGTCGTGCAATTGCCTGAATTGAATAAACATCTAGTTCAACACTGGACCCATACTGTCCGTCATCACGCGCATCGCCATCGTTACACATTTTTGGTATAAGCTCAAGATAGCGCTTGATAATCTCTTTTGACTGGCTTATCAAATCGAAATCTTTGATTTTAAGTCCTGTTTCCGGCATACGGACAATTCGCTTGGGAGTTGGCAGATTTCTCGTAAAAGGTCTCTCTTCAGGTGCACAAAATTTACCAAACCGTGCATCAAGACGCTCCTGTTGAATCAGACGGATCTCAAAGAGCGAGTGTGATCTATCTTCAGAAAAACCACTGCTTCCTTTTTTATAAATATCAGTATTCGCCAGAAACTGTGCTCTATCAATCAGTTTGGCAATAATAGTTTCTTCAAGCGCTTCAAGTTTCGCGGCGATGAATGTCAGGTCAAGGTTATCAACAATCATTTATGTTCCTTGAAATTGTGATTTACTATAAACGTTCCCGCCTCCGGAACAGTTGCAAGCAAGAAAAGCTTTATCAGTAGTTCGCTTTCATATGCTTAAAAATTATCACGGGGAATTACAGTATGAATGTGTAGCACTTTCTACAATTCGTTCGTTGAAATATACTTTATGGATAAAAAGAATCATCAAATCATGATCAGAATCAATCCTGCGATTATTCCGGTAAATGGGATAGCCTTCTTTCCCAGGTCGCCTTCACGAAACAGAAGCATACCACCTGCAAATGAGATCAGCACATTAGAGCGCCTTATCGCAGATACCAGGGCCAGTTTTGCAACTGGATCAGCAAGCGCGTTCATATAAGCAGTATCAGCAATCACAAGTAAAAAACCGATAAGACCGATCGATGGGCGTAGCGATAACGGGGTCAGTTTTTTTCGCTGCGGAAACCAGAAAATCATTGATATACATCCATATATAATCGACAAATAGAACAGAAACCAGGCAAGGACAAACATCGGGGGCATGGCTCTGGACTGAAGTAGAAATTTATCGAACCCGGCACTGACCGCTCCGGTAATGGCAGAAAAAATCATGAAAAGAATCCAGATTACAGGTGTTTTTGATGAAGCACTTTTTCGAGATGACAACGAATAGAGAAAATAGGAAACAAGTATCAGTGCGATACCTCCAGTTTGTAAAACTGTGGGACGTTCGCCAAATAGAGTGACAGCGGCAAGAACAGTAAATAGTGGAGCTGTGGCACGCAAAGGGGAAGCGACGGTAATCGGAAGATGCTTGAGACCGAAGTATGATAATACCCACGAAGTCCCTACAATCACCGACTTTGCAATAATAAGCAGATGATCAGCGGGGGGTTGGGTACCAGCATATATATGCCATTTTTGAGCGGTTCCAGGGGAAAAATGTGAGATAAGAAGGACAGGAAGAGTGCAAAGAAAACCTGATGTGGTCGAAAAGAAAAGTACCGGGAACACAGCATTACCATTAACTGCATGTTTTTTGGAAACATCATACATTCCGAGAAAAAATGCTGAAATCAGACTTAGCAGAAGCCACATTTGTTATGATGCCCCGTTTAGAAAATTATTGAGAATTGGTCAGGAATATACTTTCAGAATTTGTGGAAATTGCAGAACTCCTCTGATGCACTACGATGGATTCCCTGTTTGAGCGCTTCAACAGAATCAAAACGTCCCTATATCAAACATGGCATAGTACATAACCCCGAACTATCCGGGTGTGAAATATTATATTAGAAAACTATTTTAAAATCTGGGCTATGGGGCAAAATGGCAGAGTTTCTCGTTAAAAACATCCTCAGGTATCGCATACCGCTGAGTGTTGTGCTCATTCTTACAACACTTTTTTTTGGCTTTTTTCTGACAAAAATTCAGATAGATAACGATACCTATAAGGCGATACCTGCATCACTTAAAGAAAAAATCGAATACGATAAATTAAAAGAAGAGTTCACCACTTCAATATCGGTTCTGTGTCTGTTCGAGTTTTCATCAGGAACACTCAGTCAGAAAGTGGACTCGGTCAGCGCCTGGAGTGAAAAATACCGTAGTCTGAAATATGTCGCAAATGTATCAAGCATCTCAACCATGCAGGTGCCAGTCAAAGGTGGTTTTCTCGGGATCAACAGTGTTGCCATAATTCCCGGAGAACATGCTGATAATGATACGATTATACGTGCGCGTATCAAGGAAAACCGGGAGTTTACGCAGCTTCTGGTTTCTGATGATGAAACCGTTTTCGGCATGATGATAAATCTCACAGACACGGTTAACAGAACATCTTTTTTTAAAGAGATGACAGCACTTACCGATTCAATCAACCGTTTCGGTAACGTCAAAGCATATTTCACCAGTGAAGCTGCGGTCTCCTACATTACCGACATCTCGATGAAGCACGATTTCAAGATGCTTCTTCCGATCTGTTTCCTCATAATTGCGTTGCTGCTGTACCGTATATTCCGCAGAGTCCTGTATGTCCTCGCTGCATTACTCGTAAATGCATTCGCTCTTATATGGACATTCGGCCTTATGGGACTGACCAATACACCATTCTCGGTTGTTACATCAGTTATTCCAATTATTCTCTTTCCAATTGGTGTGGCAGATGCCATTCATATTATTAAGACCTACATCCTGCGTTACAGGGAAAATGGGGGAAATATTGAACAGGCTCTGATTTCGACCTACAAAGAACAACTCACCCCCTGTCTCCTTACATCACTGACCACCTTTTTCGGATTTGCTTCTTTCGTCTTTTCTCCGATCCTCTGGACAAGCATCTTTGGTCTGTTTACCGGCATTGCAGTTGTATGTGCCTATATTTTTAACGTTCTGCTTATCCCCATTTTCCTGTCGATCGAACACGGGAACGTAAAATCGTTTGCCCCTGAGAATCCACCTGAGGAGAAATTTTTCGGTTTGTTATGGAATTTCATCGATACTATTTCTCTTAAAACCAGAAGATGGGTTATACTCGTTCCTGTTCTTGCAATATTCTTTGTCATTGGATTCAGGATGGTTCATGTTGAAAGTAATCCAATTATGATGTTGCCTGAAGAGAACCTTTTGAGAAAGTCGGATAAATTCATCGAACAGCATTTCGGCGGCACCAGATTTTTTTCTGCTGTCATACGAAAAAACGAAGAGATCCGTACTGTGGAAGATTGGAAAACAATCAACCGCATCTCTTCCCATATTGAGTCTTTAGACGGTGTTGGAAATGTCACCACACTACTGCCGCTTCTGACACGTGTCAGCAAATTACTTTCCGGTGAAGAGATCTCCAGGCCAGCTGTATCGATGCTCACTTCATCGAGTGGTATTTTCGGAAAAAATTACAGCAACCTGCTCAAAACCTTCTTAAGTAAAGACCGAAAAGAGGTTCGCATCGGTGTAACCTGCACGAATGATCCTGATATCAAGCCGACTGCCATTGCCAGAAATATCGAGCTTTTTGTTAAGGATTCCTGTGCAGGATGGGAAGCGGTAGTCAGCGGACAGGCCGTGCTTACTGAAGCGATGTCACTGGTGTTAATCAATACGCAGATCAGCAGTCTCATTACTACATTTCTTCCGGTAGTACTATGCCTGATACTCTTTTTCAGATCTTTACGTACTGGCGTGTTTGCTGTCATTCCGATCATTGCAGCTACCGGATTTGTATACGCATCGATGGGTGTTCTGGGAGTTACAATAAATCTGGTAACAGTCATCATCATGAACACCTGTGTCGGTATCGGAATCGATTACTCCATACATTTTGTCAGCGGATACATTTACACAAGAAAGAGATCCTCCAGCCGGTTTCAGGCGCTCCAGGATACTATTCGCAGTAAAGGTACTCCCATACTGCTCAACACCCTCATTGTTGGCATAGGTTTTCTGATTCTCGCTTTTTCAGGATTTCCACCGGTGCGGGATTTTGGAGTTCTTGTATTTATTTCCATGATGGTGAGTGCATTTTTTTCACTCTTGATGTTACCTATTCTTATAAGATATTTTGGAATCGGAAGCGCAATCGACGCGAAAGGAAAGTCTCTATGAAAATTCTAACTGTTATTCTGCTGGTGTCTGGTTTCTTTTCTGCGGTTTTTTCAGGAGGAAAATCAGTAGACTTCAATGGATCCTGGTGCACTGGATCTGATGGGCTGATTTTAACTTTTTTTGCTCAGGATTCTCTTCAGGTCGGCAACACCTCTGATGAAAGTGTAAAAGGATACGGAGTCTACAAACGTACAGACTCAACATTTTCAGCCATGGTAAAAAACGGTGATATAACTATGGAAATGAAATACCGATACCTATCAAAAAGCACCGATACGGTAAGTGCTCAGGCTATCTATTTTCTCGTTGATGGAGATTCCGTACAGGTCCCGACGGAATGGATGGATATGGCCCGTTGTAAGATCCATTCAACGACTACACCAAAGGTTGAAAAAAACGTTATTCCAAATTCCAAAGGAAAAAAGTAGTCTTCAATGAACCTGTGCTCATAAGATTACTTTTATTTGAATTTAATGTTCTGAACGCTGAATCTGGCAGGTCTCTTTGTGCTTAAAAGAATCTGGCTGATTAAATTGATGTAAGAAATTGTGACTATTTAGGTACTCCCCCAAAATCCCCCGCAGGGGGACTTTAAGACCTAATATGTGGGATTTTTGTTCTCCAGGTTCCCTTACGGGTGATTTTAGGGTGCGAAAAACCGGTAAAAGGTTATACTACCTGAATAGTCACAAAACTATACATTTATAATAACGACTAAACATAAGTACTCACAATTGGGTACGGGTCAGGAGAGAATGGAGTGAGCAAAAAGGCTATTATCACAGGTGGATCCCGGGGTATCGGGGCTGCAATCGTTTTAAAGCTTGCATCTGAAGGGTATGATGTAGCATTCAACTACTCTTCAAGAAAAGATGAGGCTGAGGCACTCGTTGCATCATTGATTGAAAAGGGTGCAAAAGCTGCAGCATTCAAAGCTGATGTATCCGATTTTCAGTTTGCAGGAAATTTCGTAACTCAGGCAAAAGAGTTTCTTGGCGGTGATGTCGACCTTCTCGTAAACAACGCCGGCATCACAAAAGATCGCAGTCTTTTTATCATGCAACAGGCAGAGTGGAACGATGTGATCAATACCAACCTCACGGGAAATTTTAACGTCACACGCCATATCGTTGGTTATTTTTTTAAAAATAAGCGCGGATGTATTGTAAATATCTCTTCAGTAAGCGGGCTCTCCGGAATAGCAGGCCAGACAAACTACTGTGCTTCAAAAGCAGGTATTATCGGATTCACCAAAGCACTGGCCAAAGAGGCGGCCAAGTTGGGTATACCCGTTAATTGTATCGCACCCGGCTATATTGAAACCGAGATGACCAGGGCTATGCCCGAAAAGCATCTTGCAGAACTTGTAAAAATGATCCCCATGCAGAGAATGGGAAAAGCCGATGAAGTTGCAGATCTTGTCTCGTTCCTTGCATCAGAAAAAGCACGATACATCACAGGACAGGTCTTTTCGATTGACGGTGGATTAACAGCCTGATTCTTAAAGTTTTCGGAGAAATAGCATGTTTAACATTCAAGAAATAATGAAAAATGTCCCGCATCGTTTTCCCTTTCTACTGATCGATCGTGTGACTGAGTTTGTTTCCAATGAATCGGTAACGGTATTAAAAAATGTTACTATCAATGAAGCGCAGTTTCAGGGACATTTCCCTGCGAATCCTGTTCTGCCAGGTGTTTTAATCATTGAAAATATGGCTCAGGCTGCATGCTTCCTGTTTTCAAAATCATCCGGCGGGATCGATGAAAATGTTGTGTACTACCTTGGTAAGGTAAACAAAGCAACATTCAAAAAACCGGTTATCCCTGGTGATCAGCTCATTACAAAGATCACTGTCGATAAAATATTTGGTGATACTATGGCAGTTACGGGCCGGGCTTATGTAGATGAAAACCTCGTAGCTAAAAGCGAATTGCTTTTTGGGATGCAACGTCTATCCTGATAATAATATAGAGCGTTTTCAGTGGTAAATAATCCAGAATAATGACCTGTTTTTTTGTGTTATTGTTCAATTGGTGTACAACAATATTGGTTTTTTCTGCTTTTATTAACTATATTTACCTATCTGCTAAAACTAAAAATCCCTGTACGGATAGAAAAAGGATATGAGTCAAAATAGAGTAGTTATTACCGGGTTAGGATTGGTAACCCCAATTGGTATTGGCAATGATACCTTCTGGAAAGCTGCCGTTGCTGGTAAAAATGGGGTTCGACCATTGGTTCAATTTGATCCAACAGAATTCAGAACGAAAACTGGGGGAGAAGTTTTAGATTTCAATCCTTCATCTTACCTTACTGATGAAGAGATTGAGAGAATGGGACGTTCCAGCCAGTTCGCTGTATCAGCAGCAAAAATGGCAGTAGAAGATGCAGGTATTTCCATTGGAGAAGAGAACCCCTACAAGTTTGCTGTCTGTATGGGAACCACTATGGGAGAACCGCAAATTCTTGAAAAAGGTGTTAAAATCAAATACAAAACGGGCGACGCATCAGATATACCATCAGATCTCCCCCGTCAATATCCCTGCGGTACTATTCCAGCAAATGTTGCACGTACACTCAAAACCAAAGGTCCGATAATTATCACCCCGACTGCATGTGCAGCCGGTAACTACGCGATCGGGTATGGGTACGATCTCATCCAGCTTGGAAAAGTTGATGTTGTAGTTTCAGGCGGAAGTGATCCTTTTTCAGGAATAGCGTTTACCGGTTTTAATCGGCTTTTAGCAACTACCTCCGATGTGTGTCGTCCATTTGATCTTAACCGTAATGGTATGGCAGTGAGTGAGGGAGCAGGTATTCTGATTCTTGAACGACTTGAACACGCACTTGCCCGTGGTGCAAAAATTTACGCTGAAATTCTTGGATATGGTCTTGGATGCGATGCCTATAAAATGACTATTCCAGACCCTGCAGGTAGTGGTGGAATCATGGCTTTTAAAAAAGCTATCCATAATACTGGCATTGCTCTGGAAGATATTGATTATATCAGTGCGCATGGAACCGGTACCGTGGAAAACGATAAGATCGAGACATTAATAGTTAAGGAAATTCTGAAAGAACATGCCTGCAAGACCCCAATGTCTTCAATTAAATCAATGATTGGGCATACAATGGGCGCAGCCTCTGCTATTGAAGCTGCTGCGTGTGCTCTGATGATCCAAAATAATGTGATGCTACCCACAATAAATTACAAAGATCCCGATCCGGAATGTGACCTTGACTGTGTTCCAAATATTCCAAAAGAAAAAGAACTGAACACAGTTATCTCGAATGCTTACGCATTTGCCGGCAATTGTTCATCACTGGTACTCAGGAAATACAAAGGATAGATGGGCACGATGCATTCAAAAAAAATATATATCACTTCATCAGGAATTATCAGTTCCTTTGGTATTGGTTTAAATGCATTCAAAGAGGGTCTGTCTAAGCCTCCTGTAACAAGTGCATTTAAAGATTTTGAGTTTCATTCACTGGACCCGGCGATATCCTGCATCACAGTCAATGGTTTCGATCCTGTTGCTGTTCTCGGTAAAAAAGGGCTTCGACTCAAAGATCATGCGACCAAACTGATCCTTGGATCTTTCGAGCAGGGACTTAAAGAAATTATGGAACATACAGATGATGACAACCGGCCAGGTATCTGTGTTGGTACCGCATTTGGAAGTGTTCAGAGCATCGGCGATTTTCTCAGCGATTCTATTGTAAATGGTGTTAACATTGTTAATCCGCAGGCGTTTGCAAATACTGTTATCAACTCGCCAACCGGAAACACCAATATCAAGTTTGTTGCCCGCAATCTCAGTACAACTGTTTCTACAGGTTTCAATTCCGGGATTGATGCGTTAATCTATGCATTCAATTATATGCAGCGCGGCTATATAGAAGCAATCGTTGCAGGTGGACTTGAGGAGTTAAGTTACTACTCGATGTTAGGATTACAGCGTACGGGTCTGATCTCTTCAACTGGTAAAGGATTGCCGTTTTCAAAAGAAGCTGATGGAGTTGTTCCGGGTGAGGGATGTGCCCTTTTTCTTTTTGACACTGAAGAATCAATGAAAACAAACAATCGGACACCTGTTGTTGAGGTAGTTGGCACAGCTTCAGCCTTTGATCCCTCTCTTGCTCAAAATGGTCAGTCAGATGGGGATGTAGCCGCACACGTACTTTCAGAAGTTTGCAATGATGCCGGTATTTCAACCAACGATGTCGGGTTTATTGCATCATCTGCAAGTGGTAATCGCCTTACCGACAGCATTGAAGCTGCCGCGATCAAAAAGGTTTTCGATACAAATGTTCCGGTTACCGCATACAAAGCATTTACCGGCGAGTGTTATGGTGTATCTGGTGCATTGAACCTTGCATGCGCAATAACAGATCTCAAAAACGGTCAGATCAGTGGAATCGGTAATTCCTATTCCTGCTTTAACAGTATCCCACTTGTCTTCTCCCCCATCAAAAAAGACAACACATTCTGTATTGTAAACTCTGTTTCATGTGATGGAAACTGCAGTGCTGTCCTTATAAAGAATGTTGAATAAAAACTACTATTAACCATACAACCTCAAATGATGTGAGGAGACATTTTTAATGAACAAAGAAGAGATCAAAGAAGCTATTCGCGGGATGATTATTGAAATCGCAGAAGACATGGATATCGATGAAGAAGCTATCACTGATGATGCGAAATTTGTCAGTGACATGGGTCTTGATTCAATGGCTCTGCTTGAAGTACTTGCCACAATGGAGAAAAAATTCGGAGTATCGATTCCAGAAACCGAATTTCCGAATATCACCTCTATTAATCAGTGTACTGATACCGTAGAAAAATATCTCGTCGCTAAAAGCTGATTTTTTCAACTTTGCCGCTGCGTTCTGTAGCGGCTTTTTCTTTTTGCCACAATCGTTATATTTATGCTGTAAACCAATCGGAATGAAAATGTTATCTTACGATACGAGAATTCCGATTCTAAATATTACTATTTCTATAAATATTTGATCCCTACAGAATCAGAAAAAAAATCGATTTTATTACGTAAGACTATCAGAGGGTAGCCGTGTAACTACCAACAAATTTCTCAGAAAAGTTACAAAACAATCTGGGGCTAAAGGCTTCTTTTTGGGCGGTGCTTGTCGAATATGTCATCCCGAGTGCGGGAGCGGAAGAAGCATCTTATACAGGCCAAAACATATTCAGGTGGAACCCGCGTGGCGGTTGGTTATTGGACACATTTGACTCTATCTTATTAGTGAGGAAAGGAAATGATAGATTCCATTATCATCAAAAATAAAAAAAACCTCTGTAACAGAGGCTTTTTTAGAAAAATTTTCTACTTTTTATACTAATAAAAAACTATTTAATTATCGGCTTCTTGCTGTGCCAATAAAGCAGGACCGGGCTTGCAATGTAAACAGTTGAATAAGTACCTACTGATATACCAACAAGCAACGCCAGCGCAAAGTCTTTGATCGCTTCACTACCGAGGATGAATAGTGCAAGCACAACCACGACAGTGGTAATTGACGTTATAATTGTACGCCCCAGAGTCTGGTTAATACTTTTGTTAACCAGCGTCGGAAAATCTTTTCCTCGCAAACCTCCACGCATATTTTCACGAATTCTATCAAAAATAACGATCGTATCATTGAGCGAATATCCGATGATTGTCAGGATTGCAGCGATAAAAGGGAGTGAAATTTCACGATCAAGAACAACAAAGACTCCAAGGGTTACAAGTGCATCATGAAAAAGTGGAATTGTTGATGCCACAGCAAAAGGAAGATGAAACCGAAAACTGACATAAATAAGAATCGCAATAAGAGAGAGGATTCCGGCAATTATTGTATTAGTTTTCAGCTCACTACCAATTTTGGGTCCAACCTTTTCAACGCGACGCATCTCAGCCTTGTTGTCGGGAAGCTCTTTAGCGATAACACTCCTGATTTCGTCTGTCACAGTTGAGCCATCAGCCTGCTTTGTAACGGTAATCTGAATTTCATTATTTTCAACCGCACCGATTGTCTTAATTTCGGGAGATCCGAAGCCGAGACTATTGACTGCAGAACGGATCTTACCGAGCTGATCGGTAACCGGTTTCTCAAACTTAAGCTGGACCAGGGTTCCACCTGCAAAGTCGATCGAGAAATTCAGGCCACCATAGATGAAACCGAAGATCAGGCTTATCAGCAGGAATATCGCCGATCCTGCCAGGGCAATTTTTTTGTACTTGATAAAATCATAATTCGTATTTTTAAAAATCTGCACCATAAAATTTATATCCCCTTGAACTTAAATACTCAGTTTGTTTTTATTTTTCTGAAAGAAAACATCCATCATGACACGCGAGACAAACAGCGCGGTAAACAGTGATGCCAGCAGACCGAAGATAAGTGTTATCGCAAATCCGCGGATAGCTCCGGTACCTTTCCATAACAGGATAGCTGCGGTGATCAGTGTTGTAAGGTTGGAGTCCATAATGGTTACAAATGCAGTCGCATACCCGGAATCGATAGCACTGCGAACCGTTTTCCCCAGTTGCAGTTCTTCACGGATACGCTCGAATATGATAACGTTCGCATCAACACCCATACCGATAAGCAAAATGATACCTGCAATACCAGGCAAAGTAAGTGTTGCATTGAAACCAGCCATAACCGCCAGAACAATGATAATATTGAGCGTGAGAGCAATAATCGCTATCAAACCACTCATTCTGTAATAAAAAAGCATGAATAAAATAACGATGGCTGTACCGATAAGACCTGCGAAGAAACCCTTGTCGATGGAATCCTGGCCCAGCGATGGTCCAACGGTGCGCTCTTCAATGATATTAACTGGTGCCGGAAGAGCTCCAGCGCGAAGAACGATCGCAAGATTTTTTGCTTCAATCATTGAAAAGCTACCGGTGATTTCCGCTTTTCCAAGAGGAATTTTCTGAATAATTCTTGGTGCCGAATAGACGGTGCTATCAAGAACTATCGCAAGAAACTTGTTAACATTTGCGGCTGTAACGGATGAAAAACGTTTGGCACCTTTTGTATTCATCTCTATATCGACTTTGGCTTTTCCCGCATTCATACCACCCTGATCAATCGACGCACGCGCATCTTTAATGACATCACCACGCATTTCCGGAGAACTCTTAACGTAGTACAGCACTTTAAAGACATGGCCCTGAATCTGAGTTGTATCATGTGCCCACAGGAAGCTGTTTCCACCAAGCCCCGCACGGTCAACCGCCTGGCGAACATCATTTCTTGCCAGCAATACCTTAACCTTACCGACATCTTCTACTTTGACACCGATCTGGTCTCCTAACTGAACAAGATAGTCCTTGAACCCTTTGGCTGTTTCAAAAGGACTTTTTACCTTTGCGTTTGTATCGGCTTCTGCCCTGGCAGAATCTGAATCTTCACCTTTGAAAAGTTTTTCTCCCAATTCCTGCTGCTCTTTTTCTTTCACAGCAGCGCTGTCTTTCTTCTCTGCATCGGAGGATTTCTCAAGTTTCCCGGCAACGGCATTATCGATAACCGAAATCGCGCGTTCAAGCTGCGCCGGTTCCCGAAGAAGGTTAAACTCAAGCTGTGCGGTACGACCTATAACGCCTTTTGCAGTACCTTCATCTTTAAGTCCGGGAAGTTCTATAATCAACCGGTCTTTGCCCTGTTTTTGTATAGAAGGCTCAGCTACACCGAGAGCATTGATACGGTTTTCGATAATCGCATACGCCCGATCAAGAACATCTTTATCATCAGCTTTTTCGAGTTTTGACCTGTCAATTTCAAGTACTAATCTCATTCCGCCCTGAAGATCCAGTCCAAGATTCAATATCTTGCGTATCACTGTCGGATTGTCGCGAAGATACAGCTCCCTGTCTTCAGGTGATTTTGAATAATAGATAACGGAAGGGATCAGAAAATAGACTGCTAGTGCGATCACTGCTAAAATCAGCACTGCATTAAATACACTGTTTCTTTTCATATGTAACAGGAAATCCTTTCTAAAGTATTATAAATCCTGACTATATCAACGATAATGAAATATAAAGTTATTCTTTGGCAGTATTACTGTTTACCTGGCTTTCTTCTGACTTAAGGCGAAGAAATTCATGTACTTTTTCAACTATGTCTTTCGGATTTTTCGGTTTGGTCAAATAAAGATTACAACCAACCCTCACACCCTCACGGTAATCATGCTCCTGATTAAGAGCCGTGAAAAGAAATACGATGATATCTCTGGTTTCGGGATTACCTTTTATCCATTCACACACATCAAACCCTGTCTGCCCACAGAGTATCACATCCAGTATGACAAGATGTGGTTTTTCTTTTTTGATTACCGAAATAGCCTGATTAGCTGTAATTGCTTCGAAAACACTGAAACCTTCCAACTCAAGAAAGAGTCTCAGAATTTTTCGAATTCCCGGCTCATCATCAACTAATAAAATCCGAAACGGTTTCTGGTCAGTCACAGTCTGTATCCAATGAAAAGGTATTGAAACCCATGCGTCGACCGATTTCAGGCAATACGAGAAGATACATATTTATCTGATGCCTACGCAACGGATTTCATCTCACAATAGGTAAAACAGCCACTTTTTGTGTATTTTTTACACAACTACGCATCATTGTGTCACCGAATTACCCTGTTATAAAATCTAAAAACAGCAATCTAACATGAAAATAACACTTGTTGTATCTAACTTGTTGATTATTTTAACGAACATTTTTAATACTATGGCATGTTTATATTTTGAATTTTAACATTATTCTGTCACACTACGCAAATGTTATGATTTTGAGTATATTCCTGTAACGTATGACATTAGAAAAAGATACAATCCTTCCGTCAAAAGCCAGGCTTACATCTCACAGCCCATTCCCCGATCTGCAGCCCGCCGTCTGGGTACCTTCTAAAACTGAAGGTGAAACCGGCAGGCAGATCTATTCCATACGAAGAAATCATGGAGTTAACGGCCAGTACAAGCTGCATAACCTTAACGATGCAATCAATGATGATATGCCCCTCTATGATAAAGTGCTCGTCGAGTATGTCATCAACGATTGCCACTACCCGATTTTCACTGTTGGAAACCTTTTAAGCCAAACGTATCCCATTGATTCCAATGGAGAAGGAAACATCCTTGGTGATCTGGCAGAGAGAATTTCCAGACGAGTTACGAAATACTTCCTTCAACATTGGGACAAGCGTGGAAAAACAGGCGGCATTTTCGATCAACGTTTCGATCCAAAAAACCGTGATGATTTCATTGTTGCCAATACCAGCGATTACATCCTGAAAATTCTCCGGTACCCAAACCTTATTATCCTTAAACGCTCTAAAAGGGGAAAATTCGGGTATGAAAACATTAAAGAGCTCGATGGCTTTTTTGATTACCGGTTCATGTCGAAGCGCCATATCCTCGTTCTTGAGAGTAAGCTGGAAAAAATCAATGTCGATTGCAATGATCTGATTAATAACCTTTTCAACCCGTTAAGACACCTTTTTCCGGAAGCACAGTTCCATTATATTCTATTTACCGATAAATATTCTGTCTACAGCCGGTCCAAAACAAACAGATTCCGGCAGATAAAAGAGATTCCGATAATGATTTATGAACGATTAAAAGAAGAAGGTATCGGGTCTCTATTTTTTACTTTCAATGAGAGCCGCGAGGATTTTGAAAAAATTAAGAATTTTCTGATCGTTCAATATCGCGCCATCAAAAAAATGTCTTTCACGATTATTGGAAAAACCGTTTTGTCAGAAAAAGAGCTGATGGTTTTTGATGGAGGAGAAACACCCCATATCAAGCTCATTAAAGATCCATCAAGCGGTTTCTGGAAGGAAGTTCCCTTGCGACACAAAAAGTAATTTTTTACAACTCACTTCAGGCATCGGATCACTAAATAGGGTATATTAACGTTGATCCAGTCTGATTTATACAAAGATGTGTTCGGACAAAAAGTAGAAACAATTCACCAAAACAAATAAAAGGAGTTTGTAATGCTTCGAAGATCTGTGTTGTTCTGTACTATTTCATTTTTATTGCTTTCAGCATCATCAGGATTTGCACGTAACATCCTGGAAAAAAAGATTCAGTATATCGACAACAAAGGCAAAGTTGGACAGGCACGTTTCTGGGTTGTCTTTCTTGGAAACTATGATGGCAAACTTACAAGGAAGTTTCCTGGAGAACCAGAGGGTCTCATTGACGCCAGTGTTAATTACCAGCTTCTTTCCAGTGGTTATATCGAAGGAAATGGATATTCTGCAAAAGGAAAAATTGATGCAAAACCTGCAATGGTAATCAACAATGCCAACGGTGAAAGAAAAATTGATATGGATAGCATTGATTACATTTACGATTTCGGCAGCAAAGTAGCCATGCTCAATGGTGAAAACGGAGAATTTTATATGGATATTGAAGGTACGAAGACAATGCCGAAGAAGTTTTTGATGCGTGAATACAAACTAACCAATTATTTTGGTGAAGAGATCCTCAAAGAGGGGTCTACTGAGATTCCTCTGGCGGTAATTGTTCTGTCCAAAGATGGTATCAACCGTGCAAAAAAAGCTCAGGCTGCAATTGATGCTCAAGCTCAGTAATCACGAATCTGACATGTTAATCAAGGGGACGAAAGTCCCCTTTTTATTTTATCCCAGATTGTCATTTGAGAAACTGCTGTTCCCGATGATACATAAACAATATGGAGCTAATGACATCAGTCCGGGCGGTGCACTGCGCCTGTTGGATGTGCGGTGCACTGAGCTTGTCGAATGTGCGGTGCACTGAGCTTGTCGAATGTGTCATCCCGAAGGCGGGAGCAGCGTTATGTTAAGGCCTAAGCATAATTCAGGGGGGACGCGCGGCGATTGTCACTCACCGATTCCAAACATTCTCTCCAGATCATATTTTGAAAGAGTTTTAAACGCGATCATCGATTCTGTTTTAGTGATCCCATCGATTTTTGTCATTTTATCAGTTATAAGATCTGACAGATCCTCATTTTCAGCCAATCGCAGAATTGCAACCAGATCAAACCTCCCACTGACAGAGTACACTTCGCTGACCCCCTCAATACTCGCCAGCTTTTCTCCAACCAGATTAACCTTATCCCGTTCCGTATTTATAAGCACAATTGCATTGATCATGATACCACCTCACTCTGTAAACACCTTAATTATTTGATTTTTCTATCAACCCAGGATTGCCTGACTTCCAATAATTATTATCTCTTTTGAGCCGGTAATTGCTCCAGCAGCACGAATTATATACTCAAGCTCATAAATTTTCATGGTGCTGATATTCCTTATAGATTTTCCAACGTTCCCGATTGCTTATAATACCACAAAAAGGATTACTTTGCCTGAGCCTGCACCCATTTTCTGATTGATCAAGCAGCACAGAACGAATCTCTTCCCATGGTCCGTTCAGGATTTGGAGCCACTCCTGAATTGCAGCAGATTGTCCGTTTTTTAACCACCTCTGACAGTTTAATCGTGCTTTTACAATACCACCATGCTCTGGATCAGCATCGATTTTTTTAACAACAGCCTGTGCCAGCAAAATACTCTTCTTATCGATACTGGCATGAGTTTTCATCCGTCATCCTCACCGAGACCTTTTCTTCGCAAAGCAAGAATGGTAATGTCATCAAAGGGCGGTTTTCCTGCGCCATGTATCTTGACAGCCTCATCAACCTGATTGACAATATCTGAAGCAGAAATAATTTTCTGAGAGAGAATTGATGCAAGGCGCTTTTTGGAAAACAGTGATCCATCAGGACTCCTGGCCTCGGTTATTCCATCAGTATAACAAAACAGCAGCTCTCCCGGTTCCATGGCAATTTCTTTCATTTCAAATTTTCCTTCGGGGATAATACCGACTGCCGGCCCTGTAGGTTCAATCCAGTGGCGAACAACTCCATCACTGGTAATCAACGCAGGCGGGTTATGGCCTGCATTTACATAGGTGACTCTGTTTCTTTCAAAGTCAAGCTGTGCCATAAAACAGGTAGCATACATATAACGGCCATTGTTTCCGTAGTGATGATTTATCAGATAGTGATTTGTTAATTGAATCGCATCAAGCGGATGCGCAGCACCACTAAGCGCCTGCTCTGCCAGTGCCCGTATAAGTGTCTTGATAAGGGCCATGAACAGTGCAGCTCCGACATCTTTTCCCGAGACATCCGAGATGACCAGTATCAGTTTTCCATCCGGCATCATGAACACATCATAAAAATCTCCAGAGACCGCGCGTGCCGGCTGAAACGCAGGACAGAGTTCCCACCCTTTAATATTGGGCATCTCACGGGGCAGAAAGCTTGCCTGAATTTCCCGTCCCAGTTCAAGTTCATGCTTTATCCCTTCAAGATAGGCATGCTCAGAATCTCTTAATTTCTGCAACTGACGGTTTGCGATCTCAAGCGCCTGTGCCTGCTCCTGTACTTTTCTGACAAGAAGCGCACCTTTGAGAGCACTACTTAAATGCAACCGCAACACCTCATACGTGTATCCGATCATACAGTTTTTAACATCAAAAATGATTATCCCGATCTGATCATCCCTGAAAAAGAGAGGCTCAATCAAAAGCGAACGCGGGATATCTGTAAGTATGGAGTTATCCGGACAGATATCGGGAATTGTAAATACTGACTGAATGGGGTTGATAGAGAGCCTCCTCCCATCAACGACTTCAAGAGCCAGTCTCAAATTTCGCAATGAACGCTCAGGGTTATCATAAAGAGCAACCCAGCAGCCCGAGATATTCATTTTTATAACTTCGGTGGCAATTACATCCAGCAGGTAGTCAAGGTCAAAAGCAGAAGCAATCGACTGACCTGCATCACGCAGAAGAATCGAGTGCCGGTCAACATCCATCCTTCGGTGTGCCTGAGCCCTGGTAACAGCATCGACAATAGCGAGCTCTGCATTTTGAATGAGATCTTCAAGATACACCGGTAGTACCGATTGTTTGTATAGTGATGAAATAAATTGCCGCATCACTGCAACCGCATGAACCAGTCGGGTCACATCTCCACCAAGCAAGGCAAGCGCCCAGGCCGTTCTTGAAAGTAACTGTAACAGCCGCCCTGAGCCATGCCCGGATGTTTCAACAACATTACAAAACAGTTCAGCGATATCGGAAACCTGTGCCTCTTCAATCAATTTCCGGCCATTTTTACTGATAGAGCAGATAATTGATACAAGTTCTTTTTTTATCGCACTTTTCGAGGTTTCATCGATTCTATCCCCGACGGAATCGAATAATCCTGCAGGGTTGGCGCTACGTTGATAACATCCGCAGGAATGCCTTGCTGCTATTGTCGCAGGAACAACAATTGACTCCTGAATCTTTCCCGAATCAATCTGCTCGATAATCGCATCAACTGCCCGGGCACCCATTTCAAAAAGCGGCTGGTGTACCGTTGTCAAAGGAGGCGATGAAAACGAACACTCCTCAATGTCATCAAATCCGGCAAGAAGAACTTCATCGGGTACTTTGATATGCAGTTCATGAAACATTTTCAGCGCACCGAGCGCCATATCATCATTTGCACATACAAGTGCATCAAAATGTAACTTGCTGTTATAGAGGTACTGAACAGCTTTTACGCCTGCTTCTCTGCTGAAATCGCCCGGAACAATCAGCCGTTCTTCTGGTTGTATTCCATGCTTAAGTAAAGCGTCTCTGAAACTTTGATACCGCTGCTCAGCTTCCTGATTTCCCTGCGGTCCTCTTAAAAAAGCGATCTTCGAACATGAGTGTACCTCAACCAGATGCGCGACAAGATCGCGCATACCTTTAACATTGTCAACAACTATCGCAGGTACAGATTTTATTTCAGGTCCAAGGCAAACCATCGGAATGCTGGTAAACCGTGAATAGAATTGTGCAAACTCCTCTTCAGTGACAAAATTCCCCAGCGACCCCGCAACGATCAAGCCCTTCAACTGTCTGGTATTTATGAAATTATAAATGGTGTTGCGCTGTGGTTCAAATTGATCCCACGGAGAATTTTTCAGAGAACCACCAGCAAAACATTGTAATGTATATCCACGCTTCACTGCCTCCTCTGAAGCACCCATCCAGATATAAGACTGATAAAAGCTGTTCAAACTTTCAGTCAGGAAACCAATTGCTGGACTACTCTTATTTGGCATATCTTCAGAGCTGAAAACATTTCCAATCTCATCCATCGCATTTATTCTTTCATATTTGTTGTTTCAAAAGGATTCTGTAGTAACAGCCCTGTCATTACATGCGTTTTAAATACATAGTACATAACAGGCCCTGTACACAAAAATAGTAATGCTCACTCTCCTGGCCTCACTATTAATAAAATATAATTACATTTTTAATAACGTTCCAGTGAGCAAACCTTTTATGTGTAATAAAGTGCGGGGACTTTGAATCAGGCGTGGAATTAAACAAAAAAATTGAACTATCTGGTGTAAAAAAACGCGAAAAAAGAGGGTTGTAAGAAATAAACTACAAGGACAGGTACAGGGTTATCAGATCTATATTCTTACACCCTCTCATTTTCGCGTATCAGAGGGGAAAGTCTGAAAAACGCAGCGAGCATTTTTCAGACTCATATTTTAGTACCCTGCAGCCAGCCTGGGGTTCAGGATAAATTTTCTTTTACCCAAGAACCACTTCAACAACAGCCGTCTGGCCATCATTTACAAAAGGTATAACGTTTCCTTTTACCTGCTCACCATTGACAGATATAGACGCTACTCCCTTGCAAACATGTGAAGGATTTTTCACATTGATTGCATATGTCGCGTTACGAAACTTTCTTTCTACCTTGAAACCATCCCACGATGATGGTATGCATGGGTCAACTTTCAATCCCTCAAAAGCCGGCTGTATTCCAAGGATATATTTAGTTGATGCCTGATATGTCCAGGACGATGTTCCTGAGAGCCAGCTGTTCCGTCCAAGACCAAACAATGGATGTTCATCGGCAAGAATATTCTGTGCATACACATAAGGCTCACACTCATACTCATCAATAATTTCATTCTTCTTTGCAGGGTTAATCTGATCGTAATACTCAAAAGCCCGATCACCATTACCCATCAATGTTTCAGCAATCATCATCCAGGGATTTGTATGAAGGAATATTCCACCATTTTCTTTCGCTCCCGGAGGATACGTGGTAATGCCACCTTTTGTTGAATCAAAGCCGTTAAAACCAGGCCAGCTTAGTTTCAGACCATTCTTTGTATTGAGTTTTGCCCTTGCAGATTCAAGTGCTTTAGTTGCTTTTTCAGGAGTTGCAAAACCTGCAAAAACCGGCCAGGATTGTGCATTAAGATAGATCTTTCCATGTTCGTTGCTGTTTGAACCAAGAGGTGTCCCTTCAGCCGTGTAATAACGTGCATACCATTCACCATCCCATGCATTTTCATTAACCACTTTTTTCATAGCTTCATAATCGTTGCAGTACTGTTCAACCCAATCGTTTTTCCCCAGTTTTTTTGCAAGGTCAATCATTTCCTGAAGAGCTCTTCCGTAAAGGCACGCATTGAATATCGATTCTGCACCAGTAGGAAGGTTTACCGTATCGTTCCAGTCTGCAAACCCAAGCAGGGGCAGACCATGCTTACCGGTATTTGCCTTAGTAAACGCAAGCGATCTGGTTAAATGCTCCAGAACCGTACCTTTTTCCTGAACAGGATCCTTTTTTCCTTTGTAAAAGGGTACGATCTGATTAAGAAACTCCATATCTCCGGTTTCTTTGAGGTAGGTTATAACAGCATAAACAATCCACAAATGATCATCACCATAATATTGTGGTCTGTCCGGCATTTCATGCGCATCACCGTTAGAAGCCTCCATACTTAAAGGATTGAACTGATGCATCGCATTACCCTGCGGATTCTGCACTGACAACAACTTTACCAGCAGGTCTTTTGAACGCTCAGGGATTCTGTCAATTACTCCCATTACATCCTGTGAACTGTCCCGGAATCCAAGACCGCGACTGCCCATTCCTAATTGATAGTAGGATAAGTACCTTGACCAGTTAAACGTAATGAAACACTGACGTGGATTGTGGACGTTAAGCATACTGTTCATTCCGGCATCCGGCGTTGTTACCTTCATTGTCGCAAGCATTTCCTGGTAAAAAGCAGCCATCTTTCCTAGTGCAGCATCGACATTCAAAGGATCCCTGAAAAATTTAATCTCGGGCATTGCCGTTTCAAGACTTGCTTTCTGTCCCAACTGCGTGATACAACGTCTCTGCTCACCCGGTTTCAGTATTCCAAGATGGTGCATCAATGCAGAGATGATATCACCGCGTTCAGCTTCTTTGCTGCTGAGTTCCTCACCGTCCAGAGAAACAGGGTGCACCCAGGTGCCGTATTCATTTTCTCCTAAAAATCTTTTACGATCTGTCTCAAACGAAGAAGCTTCAAGATTTGATGTAAAATAGTTTACACGAATATCACGCATCATGAACGGATACTGAATAAGAACACAATGACCGTTCTTATCAGAGCTGTGGCGACATTGCATTGTCTGCGGTACCCAGTCAGCATTATTAAACTGCTTTACAGCATCAAAGTGAGTGTACTCTATCACCGGAATAAGATCAATTTCAAGTGGTTTACCAGAAATATTCGTAACCCTGATATCCCTGATCTCTACTTCATTATCTACGGGAATAAAAATGGTACATTCTGTTCTCACTCCATAAAACTCAGATACAATCCGGTTATAACCCAGACCCACATGACATTCATACTTATCGTAGTTATCCAGTGTAGGCACAAAAAACGGTGAAAAAATTTTGTAAGAGCTGCCATCTTTAATTCTTACATAGAGCGTCTCACCTTTGAAATCCGATGATGGCATCTGCTGTATATATTTTGTAATTCTGTTCAGTGACGGGTCACCTTTACAGACAAGGGCACCTCCGGTATGGTCAACAAAACCGCCAAATGAAAGTGTACCAATGTAATTGATCCATTTAACCGGGGTTTTCGGGTTGGTTATTACATACTCCCGGGCTGCATCATCAAAATAACCGTATTTCATTGTATAGACCCTTTCTGTAAAATTTCCAATGAGTGATGCGGCATCACTCACTGGTGTTAGTTTTTATTTTATTTAGTTATTATCCAGAGATTGAAACATGTATGAAAATAAATAATAACTGTGATGAAGTTAGGATTTTCTGTTAATTTCTTACCTCATATGTACTCGAAAAAAAATGCTTCTGCCATATTCATGACAGAAGCATTCCTGAGTTTTTTCAACTTTTTTTTTTATTGCAGCGAAATAGAAGTAACAGAATATGCCGGTACTGTTATCACATGATTTTTTGATATGGTTACGTTTTCACTGGTGTAACCCTGTTTCATATTATCTTTTCTCAGCTGTTTAACAACTGCGTTACCCGTGAAACCCGGTACAGAGATTGTAATAGCAGCTTTTGTTTCCGGCTTTTTGTTAACGATCATGAGCGTTTTCTTTCCATTTTTCTCTGTAAGATAGGTCGAAACGTCTTCATTACCACTTGAAGATTTTAACAACTTACCTCTGAGACTTTCACTGGCAAGTTTAAATGCCCAATATGACGGACGAGGAATATTATCACCATCGGGAGCTCCAGTCCTTGACAGATACCCATAGTCGCCACCCTGCTCGGTGATATCATTATGTATATCCCAGTAGGATGCCTGCTCGATATTGTGCACCGCAAGTTTTCCAAGGTAGTCTGCTACAAAAAGCGCATTGACTATCCCAAGAGTCTGCGGACCTGGTTTAAAATCGACAGAATTCCACTCTGTAAGCCATATTTCATACTTCTTCCCAGGCACACCCCACTCCTCCAACTGCTTTTTAACACCTGGAATGATCTCATCAAGGCTATTGGGAGCAGCAAGTAATCCGGCATCATTTTCTTCACCGGCATGCTGCGGGTAATGATGCACATTGACTCCATCTGCAAGCTCTTTTGTGTACTGGAAAACATCCTTGTTCCATGTACCTTCAAGAACCCAGACCGTTGTAACAATTATAGTTGGGTCAACAGCCTTCATAGCCTTGATAAATTCTGCAGCCTTTTTACCATATTCTTCACCGGTGCAATGGAATGGATGCCAGTCTCCATAAAGTTCATTTCCGACTTCCCAGTATTTGACATTCGCTTTCAAATCAACATTGACATGCTTTACCCATTTTGCAGCCTCTTCAGGAGTACCTGAGCCGAAATTGACTGTAAACATAGGCGTTGTATTCGTTTGTTTACAGAATTCTAAAAATTCATCGACATCGACCATCCAGTCCTTTTTATTGAGGATCTCTTCCCAATGATCATCATCAGCTCTCAATCCCCCCGGATATCTCAAAACAGCATGATTTACGTCTTTAACATACTGAATGGTTGCCGGTTTTAACATATCACCATCCCATAGTGCTGCGTTAATACCAAAGACACCATCATTAATCTTTTCTGTTACTACTACTGAAGGATCAGCAGTGAGTTTCAAGGCAACTTTTTCGGGAGCCGCCACTTTCTTTGCCTCCCTGTCATTTGTGAGACGAATATTGTCAATCAGATAGGTACCGCTTGTTCCTTCACCTGATGGTTTAAAGTCCATCGTTATAATATTTTCCATATCAAACTTTCCGTTCTGTACAGCTTCGGGTGGCTGCCAGTAGGGAAACTTGTAAAAAGCCTTAAAAGGAACAATAACTTCATGCCACCCCTTTGCACATCCCGCAGTGGCTATAAATACCTCCATACCGGCATCATTGACCTGAACGTTGATACCCTGATACGGTTTGTCCGTATACATATCAAATTTAATGCCCCAGTGCTTTGTCCAGTCACGAAATTCCGCAGGTGAAGAGGTCTTCTGAAAATCGAAAACCATATCACAATAGTCACCCATTCTGTATATGACTGCAAGAGCATTCTTCCCGCCATTCTCTGCACCACTCTTTACAATCTCACCACGGATCTCGGATTTCGGACCCTGATTCCCCTCCCAGAATTTGTTTTTTGTATCATCCTCAAAATCATCGATGAGTACATCCGGCAGTTTTGAGTTAAATGCAGCCCAGTATTCATCGGGATCTACATATCCTGGAATGCTATCGATGAAAGAAATTTGATCAATGTAGAAAACGACTGAATCACCCGACACCTTGTTCTCACTTTTGTTAGTCGAGAAACGGATTTCGTTAATCTGATTCCACATCACATCACCAAGCACTTCAGCTTTTTTATTCTCGTCCCAGTATTTACCCTGATCCTGAAAACTTTTCATCGGAATCATGAAGTACTTCCAGTTTGTATCGAGCTTACCGTAATCGGTAATAGCTACTTTACTCTGCACCTTCATTCCATCAGATTCATCATCAAGCAACCCGATATACACAGCATTGACATTCGCTGCTCCTTTTGCCCAGAATGCAAGACCAGAACCCGATTTTTTCTTGAGATCCGATACATCAACGCTTTTTCCAGCACCTAACGCCATTGTTACACCAGAGTAATCCTTGTTATCCAGAACACTGACCAGCACTCCGGTATTTGTCTTGGAAACAGTTTCCTGCTCTTTATAGGATGTTTTACCGCCATATACATAACAGAATCCTCCGGCAGGAACACCATTATCATACATTTTGACAACTTCATTCACTGATGGCTTCTGTGACATATCGGGAACTGATGCTGAGTAATCGTACTCATCCCATCCCTTTGTGTAAACAACCTCTCTTGGTTTGAACGCATCCTTGACAATAAATATATCATCGATCCATATCTTACAGTCAGGATTGTCGTTTTTCTTGATTTCACAACGGAATTCCCCTACCGATTCCCATGCAAACCTTTCAGGAATTTCAACTCTCTTCTTTGGATCCCAGAACACACCTCTCATGCCAAAATCAGCAAGAGGTATGCTTATCTGTTTCCATTCATTGCTGATGCCACCGTAATTCTGAAGCGGTAAACGTACAACGACCTTTTTCCCGTCAGTGTTTTCCTCATCAACCAGGGCTGCCCAGGCAATTTCGCCACCGGCATTTCCCTTGACCCAGAACTGAAGAGCTCCGGCAGAGAGGTACGGTGTTAAATCGTAAAGAAGATTGTACAAACAAACAGAGCCACCAGAGTAATCTTTTGCATCAAGATCGAACTGTAAAGCAACTTCACCGTTCTTTCCGGATTCTTCAGGAATAAACACCTTTGAATTATCCGGATACCAGTAGGCATACCCACCGGAAATAAAATCTTCATCGAAAAACCGGTAGACTACTTTTGAATCCACCGTCGTTTCAACTTTTTTTGCACCTGCTTTTTTCAGTGGCTTGATTTCCAGTCGTGCAAATGATGCACCCACTGTGCATAACATGCATAGTGCAGCAGCTATGGACAATCGCATATTTTTATTCATAATTTTTCCATTTCTGAGGTACTATGGTCAGGAATTAAAACTTAACTCGTAAAGAGACATCAATAAGTCCCTGGTACCAGTCTCTTCTATATTGCAGTTCGGTCCCTTCATCACTGAAAGAGACGATTTGTCCAACAGAGCCAACAACTGATGCGCCATCTGAAACACTCCATTCAAGTCCTGCAGACCAGTGATTTGCCTTTGCGCCGACAAGTGTGTCTCCAAAGGTCATGACACCATCAATACTCTGAAATCCGCCAAGCAATGCGGCTCTTTTCAGGAATTTCCAGTAAAGCCCAGCATTGACAATTGTAGATGCGTAATCTAACTTTGTCAGTTCTCCTTGATTAAGTGCAGCCGATTTTACCATACTCAAAGACACATTGAATGGACGCTCCATCGATTT
Organism: Chitinispirillaceae bacterium; assembly: GCA_016929595.1. Lineage (GTDB taxonomy): Bacteria > Fibrobacterota > Chitinivibrionia > Chitinivibrionales > Chitinispirillaceae > JAFGIN01. The sequence goes on along the minus strand of JAFGIN010000049.1, from coordinate 60,563 downwards.
AATAAGATTGCTTAATTCAATTTTCAGACCTGCACCAATTTCGGTGAATTTTGTAATGTCAAAACCGGAAGAATCTAAATAAGCTTCCTGTTCATTGAGAGATTTGAACAACCCTTTCAATTCAATACCGTTATTTAAAAGAGACACACACAAATCACCTGTCAAACCAACCCTGTTTGGTGTTGCAGGTCCGAATGGCATGACAAGCTGAAGAGATGGATCCAGGGCAATTTCTTCCATCTCTTTACTTGTTAGAATTCCGTTATAGTAAGAATTCTTCATGGCAGGGCCTTTCATATAACCATTCGCTTTATCCTTAAAAACGAATTTAAAAACTGAGTGATACATCGCATCATACGTTGAGTAATGAGTATACTTTTTCTCATTGTCATTTTCGATGTTCATTATTCTTTGTCCAATGAATGTCGGCGTCTGAGCGAGTTCATTTCGGAAATAGCGACTATTCGAGATCAGTGAAGCATTCAATCTGAGACCAAAGGCTTCACCTGGTTTAATACCAAAATCTGCTCTCACATTTATTGCGGTACCAACCTTTGCTGTATCGAAAAACTCTTTTTTCTCTTTATCAAACCATGTGGAATCATCAGATGATCGAGCTAATTCTGCAGTTACTTTAAGCTGGACATTTTCAGACATCCCAGCGGTTTTCGCGATATCGATTCCTGGCCGTACTGATAAGATACCTGTACGCTGTGCTAATTCTTCAGCTACAGTGTCATTACTTTTATCAACCTTATACGATTTCAGGTGGTCAAAGATGTAAAGAAAAGTACCGCCAAACTGGACACCCTTGAGAAAGGTAAGATCAAGATTTACACCAGAAAAATACTTGCTCATCAAAGGATCCATTTCAAATTCTTCAACTGAACGGGCACCATTTTTGTAGTTTACTTCTGAACTCCGTAATCGTGAACCGATTACTCCAAGATGAAATTCATTGAATATTGGAGCCACTTCCGCATCAAAACCGAGATCTATACCCTGCATAACACGATTATTATCCCCAAGGAAAAATTCATCCATGGCGATCTGTCGCTGACGTTCAAATATGTATGGTTCATACATCATTTCCAGTTCCGGTGCGTACAATGTCAACGGACTGTATTTTCTTTTGAAATTTCCGATACTGAACCTGAAAATATCTTTAGGTGTTCCATCAATACTTATCCATCGGGTAAATATCGGGTTTGCAATATCCGAAAAGAAATTCTGCCAGTTCTCATGCATCCGGAAGATCAATCTTCCACTTACCGCGGTATTCGGACGCGCCTGAATATCGAAATCAACGGAGGTAAATTCATTTGATTCTGTTGCCCGAAGAGCACTATCTACCTGATCACCTCCTAAAGTGGAATTAAAATATTGCGATTTAAACTCACCATTAAATGATATACCTGCCTTGGCCATTATATTGTCAAGACTTTTCTGGACTTTATCCAGCTTATCCTGATCGGCACTGGCCCCAGCGATAAGCCCAACACATAAAATTAGAGCAATTCTCCTGAGCATCGATACTCCTTTTATAAAGTACATTTTATTATTTCAAAACCACATTTTAATTTCTGTTGAAATCACCGGCCCTTTATAGCAGTTTGACATATAGTTAATGTCATCATGCCACATATATTTAAAACGCCCGTGAAGTCCAACTCTTGCCAGCATATCCCAGTCAAATCCCAACCCGACAGCATAATCGCGATAGTCGATTGGCAAATAGTACACATCAACCGGTACATCACTAACAGGATCTTTTATCGCCTGATAGGATTTTTGCGACCGCCAGTTTTCGAACCCCGCCAGTCCCAGCAGGTAAAACTTTTTTGTGAGTGCAATCGCCGGCTCAAGTCTCAGATAAGTACCCCATAGCAACATATCTTCCGATTTATCGTTAAAAGCAATAGGTGTAAACGATGTAGATACACCATTAAGCGCAAAATAAGCACTAAAAAACAGGTCTCTGGGATAACCAAGCATCGCCCCAAAATCATACGCCCAATCTGCATCAAAATTAAATGTAAACTTCTGATGGTGAGGTACGAATGCAGTTTTACTTTTCAGTGTATCACCAGGCCCCTTTGCATATACGTAATCTTCATCACCACTTTTGTTCTCGAAAAAGAAATTGGAATTATCGTAATTTGCCAGATTCCCCTTTGCCTGGTCAATATTTTCATATGCAACAAATCCATCATACATGGCAAGATAATCAGATCGTAAACCACCGCCCTCGAAACCAAGAGGATTTTCGTTGGCTTCTGTTCGAAAACTGACATCACCCATTCGTTCGTTTATCGGAGCTCTTAAGGAGGTTGCGATACCTTCATTTCCCCATCTGTTATATGAAGAGTGAAATGAGCTGAACAGATCCTGTCCATTCAAACGATAGGGGAAGTAAATAAGATCTCTCGCTTCTTGTAATTGAAAATGCTGACCATAATTGAATTTCAGATGGCCATATCCAGGTAGCTCAGGAACAACCTGAAAATTGATACCAGCCATATTCCTGATATACGGCGAAGCTTCCCCTCTACCTATAAATTTACCCGGTCCCAATAGATTAGCTCCAAAAGGGAAAAACGCATCAACAGGTGGAGAAAAAGAGAGCGGTGAATAAAAATTCTTTCCAATAATTGCAACATCCATATTAACCGGTAAAAGGTACTTGCTCTCCAGTCTTGTATAGAAAGCGCCACTCAACGGCGAACGGTTATGTCTTTCTTTAAAACCTTCTATAGCAGATCCGTTTGTGTCAGTTCCAATGTTGTCCAGATATATCCAGGTCGTATCAAGATTTCCAAATGCAAAATCGGTATGAATAGAAAGCTTTTCGTTTATTGGCCCACGTAACTCAAATGACGCTAAAACTGGCTCTTTATAAAACATTTTCTTATTATCAGAAGGGAATACAATATGTTTTTGAAAAGTCTTATTTTTCCAGATTTCATGGTCATAAGTATACACCATCAGGTTAAGTGACGGTGTAATTCTCCCCAGTAGTTCTCTGGCAGCAACCCTGGCGTGGAAAACCCTTCGATACCAGTCACCAACACCTTGCGCTTTAAGAGCGCCACCGTGATCTGCAAGCGCGTAATCATTGGAAAAATCAAAATACTCTCTTTGGTCATTATCATACCGTTCATAGGTGCCATATATAAAATTAAAATAGAGGTTTCCGGGAAGATTGATGCTTTCAAAATTTATACCCTGAAACGCTTTTTTATTCCATGCTGCGCGACCGGATTTCTCTCCTTTTGCAATATTGTATTCAAAATACCGGGCAATCGGCTGCTCAACTTCAAACGGCAGATATTCCCATGCGAATGTTCTTGGCTGTGATTTCCAGATAGTCAATGGTGATGCTTCTACCCAGTGTACGCCACCCATTTTCAACCAGAATGATGCAGGCACTGTCCTGACTGCTATACCAGCACACATATCTTCATGAATAATTGCCGGAGCATTATCCTTATGATGTAAACCCTGCGCTGTAAAACCATCATTCTTAAGGTCCGCTTCTTTATTATTTCTATGTAAGCCGGGTAATGTATTCTGAAAACCAATTTTCGACCAGAGAACAGTATTTCTTCCTGCCCGTGCCACCATACCCAGACGAATTGCAGACTCATTCCCCTCCCAGTTTGACTGTAGCCATGTTCTATCCTCTTTCATGAAAGTTGGATAGTCCGCAAACTGATGAAACTGGAACTTAAACCTACCTTCACCGGAAAAGGACACCGGCGACGACCCGCCAAACATCAACGTTGATTGCACCTTCGCTTCAAGATCACTTCTCGAAACACCAACCGAGTCAAGATACTCCTGAAAAGCAACAGAATCCTGCGCCGACATTTCAGCCTGGAGAATACCCGGCGACATTGCCACCAGAGCAACCACCAGAAATCTGGAAATATTTCTCTTCATTCTTATCAACCAACCCTCCTTTGGAGTCGTTAGTATATGTGTAGTAATTCAATCCTGTCTTAGTAAAAAATAACTGCTTACAGGTTCATTACAGCCGATTCTTAAACCATTTCAGCAATTATGTCTTATAACTCTTTTACTGAAGTGCTTTTAAACGCAAATTCTTCAGTTTTACTCACAGTAACATTGCAAGGTTTTATTAATTCAACGCTCCTCACAGCCGTATGATTATACTTAAGCGCTAAATTCTCACATCACGACATTGCAGCTATCTGGTTTTTTAACGCAGTTATCCGCAACCTCAACTTTGAAAATTCTTTATAAGAAACGGCTCATGAATAGATCAAACCGCAGGATGAGCCAATTTCGCCGAAGGACTCCTTACAATCCAATCCCTGTGAATTTCCGGAATATCATCAAGCAACTGAATCGTATGCTCACTCTTTGGAGAGGAGGTAACCTCATCGGGCGATCCCTGCTCAACAATTTTTCCTTTATGCATAATAAAGAGCCGGTCGCTTACGTAATAAGCAAGACCGATATCGTGCGTAATAAACACGATAGTCATCTTCAGCTCTTCTTTTAATTTCATGAGGTAATCAAGAATATTTGCCCGTACGCAGGCATCAACCATACTGGTCGGCTCATCAGCTATAAGTACTTTGGGCCGTAATATAAAAATACGCGCAAGAAGCATTCGCTGCATCTGTCCACCTGAAAGCTCAAACGGGTACTTTCCTTCAATTTCGGGTGGTTTGATATTTACCGCCAGAAGCGCCTGATCGACTCTGTCCTCCATCTCTTTCGTGGATGGTTTATCTTTCATGATTCCAAAAGCCGCTTTGAGCTGTGAACGAATTGTAAAGAACTGATTAAAACAGCTGAACGGATCCTGAAAAACAGCCTGCACTTCACGCCAGTGAATCTTTGTATTTGTTATGGGATTGCCATTATAAAGGAATGTCCCGCTGGTGGGATGATGAAGTCCAAGCATGATTTTGGCAAGTACGCTCTTTCCACACCCGGACCCTCCAACAAGAGAAACAATCTCCTCATCTTTGATCTCGAAGGTAACATTATCGACAGCCCGGACAATTTTCTTTCCGCTGCCGAACTCACAGGTACAGTTACTAGCTGTAAATATATTTTTATTATTCTGCATATTCGCACCTCACCTGTCTGCCGGCAACCATTCGTATATCCTGTTTATTTTTCCGGCACTCGGGTTTAGCAACCGGACACCGTTCTGCAAACCGACACCCTTCAATAGGATTTGCAAGGTTCGGCGGAGCCCCTTCAATTGCTGTGGGCTTCTTCTGCTTTTGCCCGGGCTCTGCACTGAGCATCGCCCCCATCAGCGCTTTTGTATAGGGATGCCGTGGATCAAAAACGATCTGTTCCGTTGTGCCAACCTCAACAAACTCACCAGCATACATGATTGCGATATTGTCGGCTACATGACGAAGCAGCGGCAGTTCATGAGTGATAAAAATCATCGTGGAAAAGATGCCTTTTTCCAGAAGATCAAATATCATCTTGATTACCACTTTCTGAGTAGTAACATCAAGAGCCGATGTCGGCTCATCCGCAATCACCATCTGGGGATTGAGCAGTGTCGAAATTCCAATAACCGACCGCTGACGCTCACCGGCAGTCAACTGAATCGGATGGGAGTTAAGCACTTTGTCGGTATTCATGCCAAAGAGATCAAACCGTTCACGAAGTCTTGAATAAATGTGTTTTTTATCAACTTCCTTCATATGCGCTGCGATCACATCCGCAGCAATATCTTTAACCTTGCATGTAGGGTTCAAAGCATTGAACGCGCCCTGGGGTATCATCGACACCTTTCGACAAAGCACATTTTCACGAATATCCTTCGGCGATCTGTTCATCAGGGATTCACCGCCAACACGCACATCACCACTGGTAGGATATAACGGTGGTATGAAAAGCCCCATCAACCCATTGACAAGTGTTGATTTTCCGCAACCGGACTCTCCGGCAATTCCAAGAATCTCCCCCTTTTCCATCGTAAAGGAAACATCAGTTACCGCATGGATCTTCTGACCGAAACGGGTCAGATAGTGGAGACTTAAGTTTTGTACTTCAAATACTGACATACTGTTCCTATTTACTTTCGTAAGCGAGGATTGAATGCGCCTTCTGCAGACGTATTGATCAGATACAGAGCAAATACAATAACGGTAATGATAACGGTTGACGGGATAAACGCCCACCATACACCATCACCAAGCGCACCATTGTTTTTCGCCTGATTAAGAATTGTTCCCAGAGAAACTGTGTCAAGAGGCCCCAGGCCAATCATCGAGATTGCCGCCTCAGAGAGAATCCCTGATGCAACCTGAAGAATAAACACCATAAACACATACGATGCAAGATAGGGAAGAATGTGCTTGACAATAACAGCAAGTGTCCCGTCCCCATTGATTTTTGCAAGAGATATATGGTCTTTACTTTTTAATGCCGCAGACTGCGCACGAACAGCACGGGCAGACCACGTCCAGGTTGTCATACCAATGATCAGACCGATCAAAGTGAGTGAACGCCCATCTTTTAAGCTTGAACTTATGAGAATAAGAATGACAAATGATGGAATCACGATAAACAGATTTGTTATCATATTGATAAGATCATCGATCCACCCACCCTTGAATCCTCCATAAATCCCCAGAAGTGTTCCTACAGTCGTTGCAATAATACCAGCAAGAAAGCCCACATACAATGATGAACGCAGCCCTCTGATCAACAACGACACATAATCCCTGCCAAGGTCATCAGTACCAAGGAGATACTGAGCTGCAGGCGGTGCATACTGCGGTCCCACACGCTCCATGGTTATCGTGTGAACGTATGGACCAATCAACGCAAGAATTATTGTTGCCAGAAATAGCACTAAGCCAGTAACAAACATTGGCGATTTCAGTAAATTTTTTAATATCTTCATCCTAATTCCCCTTCCCGATCTGAAGGCCGGCTTTGACTCGGGGATCAAGGAAACCTATCAGGATATCCACAGTGAAGTTTGCAATCAGCACACTGATTGTTATCAACAGTGTACACCCCTGTATCATCGGGTAATCATTGTTTTGAATTGCAGTTAGAATAGCCATACCAAGACCCGGGTAAGAGAAGATCATTTCGGTAATAAGAGCTCCACTGATCATGGTTCCAAGCGACAATGCCAGACCAGTTAACTGAGGCAGCATCGCATTGCGGAATAGATATGCAATAATCTTACTCTCTTTCAGACCAAGCCATTTTGCATACTTTATGTAATCTGTGCCAAGCTCATAAATACCCATGGAACGCATACCGATTGCCTGACCACCAGCAAGGATCAGGAAAATCGAGAAGAACGGAAGCACATAGTAGTATGCAGCAGACCGTAAGAATTCAAACGAAAAAGAGGGGATAATCTCCTGAGCATACCCTCCCATTGCAGGAAACCAGTTCAGTACAACTGCAAAGTAATACACCAGTAACATTCCAAATACAAAAAAAGGAAAAGAACTGATAAGCAGCGCAACAGGGAAAAAGACACGATCAAAAACTCCCCGGCGATATGCCGCCAGCGCACCAAGTACGTTCCCGATAATCCATCCAAACAGGATAGTCGGAAGCTGCAGCGCAATAGTCCAGGGGACAGCCTCAGCAATAACATCAAGAACTTTTTTGGGATACTTCTGGAATGATGTTCCCAGATCTCCCTTGAAGCACATCTTGATATAATTTGCGAACTGTTCAAGCCCGGAAGCTTTCACCGGTTTGCCTTCGGCATTTCTGACTATTTCTCCTTTGTCAACTTTGACCAGGCCGAACTCTTTCAGGTATGATTCCTCTTTTATCCTTGCGTTTTCAGCACTGAGACCACTGGCACTTTTTCCCATAATAATATCTACAGGATTATTGGCGCCCAGACGCGGAAGAAAAAAGTTAATCGTTACCGCAACAAGGAAGGTGAGAAAGTACCACCCTCCCCTTTGCAGAATATATCGTAGCGTTGGATACTGTTTCAGCATGTAGCTCCCTTACTTCGCAGGCTGCAATTGCCAGAGGATTTTTGTACTTGCCCCAATCCAGGGAAGAAGAGGCGGGGCGTATGGATTTGTTTCATCGGGCCAGTTTTTCCAGTTAGCATTGCTGAACTCGTAATACTGTTCTGCAAGATGACAAAGTGGAAGTGCCGGCTGATCCTGCATAAAAATCTTGTTGAGCTGACGATACGCTTCGGTAAGCTGTGCATCATCAGATAAGATCGGTATCACTTTGAGCAGACTATCAACTGCTTTGTTGTATTCTTTTGTTCCCGGCTGATTGTACCGGCCCTGGTTTTCATTCATTTTGTTGTCACCACCAACCGGTACCCAGTTTCTTGATGACATGATCGATTCAAAACGGCTCCAGGGCAGTGATGGAGTAACAGCTGCAGCTGGTTTATGCATGATAAGATCAAAATCGCCGGAAGGCAGCGCCGGCCAGTAAAGCCCCGCATCAACAAACCCTTCACGAACATCGATACCGGCATCACGCATTCCTTTTACAGCAATGCTGACCATAGCCTCCCAGTCAGACCAACCTGCAGGCGACTTGATCGAAAGAGTCGGTAGTTTGTTTCCGGCTTTGTCGGTCATATAATCAAGAGAACCATCTGATTTAAAAACACTTCTGTACCCTGCATCAGCAAGCATTTTCTTTGCATTTTCGAGATTATATGTTACACCATACGTTTTTGCATCATCAGCACTGAAATATTTTCCTTCAATGCCACTCTGCATGATAAGTCCCGGCTGAATGTCGGGTGAATACCCTGAAACAGCCAGTTCCTTGATGTTTGCGTAGTTAATCGCCGCAGCCAGGGCTCTTCTGAAATTTTTGTCATTGAGTGGCGCTTTTGTAGTGTTGATCAACAACATCGGGATCGATCCCGGAACATAGTAAGGTGCGTCTGCTTTCCAGGTCGAAACACCATCTTTCTTTTTTAACCAGATGCGGGGAATAAATGTCTGAGAAGCATCGAGGTTACCTTTTTGCAAAGCAATTGCGAAGTGGTCATTACTCTTGAAAATCGGATGAATTATGTACTGAGGTCCTGGAAGTTTTCCTCCATAAATTGCCTTAGCTCCCCAGTAATCATCACGACGCTTGACAACAATTTTTTCATTGGAATAGGTCTCAAGGTTGTATGGACCGGAAACTACAGGATTATCATCAATTTTCAACTTTTGAACAGCACTGAGATCATTATTGTTTTCCGACAAAAGCTTCTCGAAAACATGAGCAGGAACAATTCTTACGGCCTGAAGATGATCGAGGATCACAAGCGGATTGTTGCGACCTTTTTTATCAACAATAAAGGAAAGACGTTCTACTGAAACACCATTTACATCAACTTTTGCAACATTTATTCCGGTAATGAATTCAACGGTGAAAGCGGTTGCAGCATTCTTGAATCTACGCCCAAGCTCGAAAATAAATTTTACATCTGCGGATGTTACCGGAGTTCCATCACTCCATTTTGCCTCCGGATTCAAATCTACAACGATACTGTCATTATCTTTTGAAACAAGCGTACCAAGAACAGGTTCGATTTTTCCATCTAAAGAGTTATATGCCAGTAATGGTTCGTACATGAGATTGAACCGGTCTCCCACCGGCCATGCAGCCTGCCAGCTCTCTGCCAGAGGGTTGAACGTATTGGGATCACCCCACTGCGAACCAGCCAGGTAAAGCGTTTTAGTTCTCGGAAAACTGGACCCGCTTTCATCTGTTGGCTCTTTCGGCTTTCCTCCACCACACGATTGTAATGCAAGCAACCCGCTAAGAAGCACGCCCATAAGAAAAACCGTTACGTTTTTTCCCTTCTTCATACCGCCTTTATCCTTTTCCTGGAAGATGTTTAACACAAATCCAACAAATGTTTCGATTTAGTGATTAAATATATGAATTAGTTCTGATCTCTGGCAAATAGACTTTTTGAATCAGCACAAACAGACACTCTATTGTTCTAAAAAATTTCTAAACAAAGCAAAAGAGAAATATTAGTCTTATAGAACGCATTTGAAAGATAGATGATTTTGATGCGGCTAAACGCTCCTAAAATAATTTATAACTACCCAATAGCAATCTTTTATTTCGACTGCGTTGAAGTAATCCCCCATAACGCCTCGATACCAGCTCCAACCATGAGGCATTGCGGAGGTGCATACGCGTTCTCCCCGATTGGATAATTATCCCAATATTTCGTATTAAACTGATAAAATAACCATGGACGATACATCAGGGGAATAACTGGCATCTCCGCTACAAAGAGTTGATTTAAATCACGATACAGTTTATTGAGCTGCTCAGGATTAGTGGCTGATGGAATCTGCTTCAGCAGTGAATCAGCAACAGGATTTTTGTACCTTCCTTCATTCCGGAATACTACTTCCCCCACAGGAGCCAGATCCTTACTGTTCATCACCTGCTCAAACCTTGACCACGGCAGTGAAGCGGTCTGATCCGGATAGGGAGTCTTCATCGAAAAATCAAACAATCCACGTTTCAGTTCATCGTCCCACGTTCCATAATCAACAAACCGCTCTCTTACATCAATGCCGACAGACCGTAAACCCTCAACGATAACCCGGATTGTTGCTTCCCAGTCACTCCACCCCTGAGGACACTGGACTGAAAGAGTCCGGATTTTATTCCCGGACGGATCGATAAGCATTGAATCCCTGCCCCATGAGTAACCAGCCTTTTTAAGAATTTTTCTCGCTGTAACAGGATCATATAAAATTCCAAACTGGTTCATGTCTTTCTCTGAAAAAAACTGCTTTTCCGGACCGAAAGGGAGGATAAAACCGGCACGGAGGCGAGGGGAGTACCCATACACAGCCTCTTTCGTAATCTTATCATAATCGATCGCATGAGCAACAGCAAGCCTGAACGCTGCATCATCAAAAGGTGCTTTTGAGAGCCCCATATACAAAGAAGGTATCGCACCAGGAATATAATAGGGTGACTCTGCGTACCATGTCTTGATACCCTTGTCGAATGATTTCCAGATTTCCGGAAAAAATGTTGATGAAAGATCCAGCCTTCCATCCTGTAATGCCTGATTGTAATCAGCGTTAGTTGGAAAAGAGCTGTGAACGATATAGGAAGGCGATGGAAGCTGACCATCATGAAGAACCTTGCCCCAATAACTATCACGCCTTTTCAGGATGATTTTTTCATTGGTATATGCATAGAGACTGTAAGGACCCGAAATTACAATTCCTGAATCATTTTTGAATTCACGCAGTTTTTCGAGAATCTCGTTATTATCGGGAGCAACAGAGCGCTCACCGGCAGACTCGAATGCATTTTTCTCGAGAGCACTGAATACTTTCTCCGGGAGGATTGGCAGACCAGCTATAACATCCTGTACAATCAATGGATTATAATCTTTATCATTGAATTCAATTACAACGGTATGCTTTCCATCGGCATAAACGCTGTCAATGTAGTTCCATACAAGACTGAAATTTGTAGTGTACCGTTTATGGCAAAAAAAGGTATAGACAACATCTGTCGCAGTCAACGGCACGCCATCACTCCAGCGTGCCTGTTTATTCAAATTAACTATTATCTGATTTGCGTGTTTTTCATAAGATTCACCCAGAATGCCATGCAGCTTTCCATCAAGCTGATTGAACCCGAACATCGCTTCATACATGAGATTGACATTTCCGGTCACCGGCCATGCAGGTGTGACAGCAAGAGGGTTGAAACTGGCAGGCGGTCCCCATTGAAATCCGCCTATATATAGTGTCTGTTCCCGGGGTAGCTCCACATCCTGTTTGATAACCTTCCAGATTTCCTCGTTTTTTTCCTTTTTGAATAACTCACAGGATGATATAATCAGCAATGAAAAAAGTGACAAAATAATCGTTTGAAACACACGAACTTTATAAAAAGGTACATTCATAAAAAACCCCGGGTTTCAGATACACTGCAACGAGAATCACGCAGCCTGAATACCTGAATGAAAAAAGATGTTAACCTTATGATTTCTATAATTTTGCCTGAATAACAGGAGCGTATCCACCATGAAAAGGAACAGCTCATCGCCAAATGCCAGAACGTACAGAAAAGCAAAAGTGATACTTTTATCACAGGCCAGAAAAAAACACGGTAGAATTGTCCCCTGCGGAGACCTGAAAAGCAGTTTTACCAAAGAAGACGACACCCTTTACTTCTGGTATCTGACAAAGCACGACAAAAGCACACACTTGACATCATGCAAGCTGGCATAAAACTATTCAGATACATTACCATGTAAACATCTACCTTGACGCGTCTTGTATCATTCACCTAATATAGTAATTTTCTGAACGCTATGCTATATTTTGTACCCGTTATACTGACTAATTATATCTGCATGACCGGCACCTGGATCAGGAAGTCAGTTTCGGCATTTCCAATGGATCAATATGAACCAAATTTTCCTCTGAGGGGAATTTCCGGCTTCGGACTTCATCACAGTAATTACCGAGCGCCCCCAATGCCAGAGTCCTGAAATCCATAAATCTCCTGGCATGTTTGTATGTTTTCACTCCATACCCCAGAATGTCATTTATCACCAGAACCTGACCATCACAGTCAAAACCGCTTCCGATACCAATAATTGGAATTCTGCACTTCTTTGCAATCAATGCCGCAACTTCAGATGGCACCTTCTCAATTACAATCATCATTGCCCCGGCATCCTCAATGGTCTGAGCGCTTTTTATCAATTCGCCGGCCTGCTGCGCATCTTTTCCAAACACTTTAGCCCTGGGCCCATGTTTCTGCGGATTGTATCCAATATGCCCGCACACATCGATTCCTTTACCCGTTAAAAATTCGATTACCTGCTTATTCTCGCCCCAGCCCTCAATTTTGACGCAATCTGCCCCTGCATCCTGAAGCAATTGTGCATTCTCAAATGCGATGAAAGGATCCGCTGTTGAACCATACGGTAAATCAACCATCAGATAGGTATTTTTAAGACCTCTTGATACTGCCTTACTGTGGTGAATCATATCCTGCATCGTAACTTCAGTCTCAATCTGATATCCCAGAACGTTTGTCCCCACACTGTCACCAACAAGAACGATATCGACGCCAGCCTCCTCTTCCATTGCGGCTATTGCACTATCATAACCTGTTGCCATGACAATCGCTTCATGTCTGTTTTTTTTCTCTATAAAGATTCCCTTATTTACAGCCATTGTTTTACACCCCTGTGGATATCTGATACTGGATATCTGATACTTATGCACAAATCAGCTTTCAGTCTACTGTCTTAAAATAATTCATCACAACTTCAACATTGAATAAAATACCGGAAGTGTACGATAACGGGTATAGCATTTGCACGCTTATTTTGAATAGTTACACGAGAGGTATTCCGGAGAGACTCTCATTGTCAGGTTTCATCACAATTAAAAGGAGGCTTTATGCGTTCTCTTTTTGCAGCTTTTCTTACCATCGCTCTTTCCTTTTCAACATTTGCACAAATGGATTCCACGTCCTATGAATCCAACGGTTACGGTGACGGAGCATATCAGGCACCTGATGCTTTCTTTCTGGGGGCTGGTCCTGGCACTCTTGACAATCTCAAGGCAGAAGACTGGGCAGTACAGTTCTACGGAGGCAGACAATGGAGCCTGAATAAGTATTTTTCTCCAAAAGCTGTACTCGAAGCTACAACTGATTTTAGTGAATCGGTTATCACCTCTGCTTTGATAGGTGCAAATCTCTACCCTGTTTCACGAGCAATCTCTCCGTTTGTTGGAGCGGGTGCTGGTGTCGGATACGCTAAATCTGCTGACGACCGTGATGTTTTCGGCTTTGATGTCGCCGGTACATTTGGACTTCTGATGTTCCGTGGTGCACCGCTTGAGATCAACGTAGAGACTAATGCAAATTTCATCTTCAGAGATATCGGCAGTAATGACGGTATGCCTATGTCCTTTTCTGCACGGGTCGGTTTACTGTTCTGATAGGTGGTTTCTTCCTGAATTCCTTTGTCTGTCGGGAGGAAACAGTAACTTCGTCATTTTCCTCATTTTTAACGGGAGAAAAAACTTCTCCCGATTTTTTTTACGATGAATAATTAACGGTCTCATAATTACCGGCATAGTAGTTATCGGGGGAGCGCTGTGGGCGTCGGAATGGGGATCGATCCTCGATTACTGTGCTTTTCGATACCGATACCGACTACGAAATGAAAATCTTTGCGTTGTAAATGAGACCGTTAACACACTCTATGCTTGTCGCTAATACAATAGCCCCCCTGTTTCAGACGAGTTTCACCTGCCTGCCATGAATACCCCTATTCTATACTTTCTGTTCAGATCGATTCCAATCTCCTGTGCAAGCATACGTATCATTAACCCTGCACTCATTGTGCCTTCATACCGTTTCAACACGTTCTCACACTCATCACGATTTCCTGTAACTTTCGATGCCGCAAGAAATGATTCAATCAGCATGATATTTATATAGTTATCTTCAATATCACCGTTTTGCGGAAGCAACTGAAATGACAACTCTCTCAGTTCTTCATAGTTCCGTTGACACAGAGCTCCAAAATAGCGCATCCATTGCTGTTGATAATCGTCAAGAACAACCTCTGCCGTTTTTTCTGAAATATTTTTCCAGATTTCACTCATTTCAAAAGGCGAGAGAAAGGGCATGGTCTTTTCGAAAAGTTCCATTAACGTACCATGAAGTTTTCCGAAATTTATTTTTGAAGGAAAGAATAACGAATAATCGAATATATAAGCAGCATTATCGACATCATGCTCAGAAGTAACCTGCATTGTGTCAAACGAGACAATGTCCCTGTAGAGCCGCTTTGCTTCATGATAGTATTCAAAGTTTGAAAGTGCAGGATACTTTTCACGTGGAATGTACCCGATTGTACCGGTATCACCATCCAGAATGCTCCGCACGGGAACAATGTTCTTTCGAAGCGTATCAAGCTGATATATTTCTTTGTCCAAGTACCTGTACTTTACAGCATAGAGATCGACATAGGGAAAATAATCAGAATTATCTTCAACATCGTACACGTTTAAAAAAGCATTGAACGTATTTCCCGATGAAAAATGCAGCACCCGCAGATCCTGCAATGATTGAAAGCCCATAAGCGCCATGCTCCGCTCAACAGGGGGCATTGCGAATACATTCCGTTTCAAACTCAGATCAGTACTACTGTCTTTTGCTGCAATCACTATAATATCTGATCCGGCTGTATACACCTGAAAATGGGGGAAGTACTGACGCAGTGCACGAAAAATTGAGGAGAGTATAGTGATGTCAGATTCATATTTATGAAACCACTGAACAAGCACCCCCTGATCGGTGAGATGGTTTCTTATCCGGTCAAAAAACTCCTTTGAAAAGAGTCCGGCCACACCGCTCACCCAGGGATTTGACGGTTCAGAAACAATGATATCATACTTCCTGTTTCCTGTTGAAAAAAAAGTCTTGGCATCATCAATAAAAATGTGAGAACGTGGATCTTTGAACGTATTTTCGACCTTTTTACCAATATGTTTTGCCGCCTGCACCATCGCAGGCTCAATCTCTATGACCTCTACATTGCGCACTGTCGAATCCATAAGCAGATAATGAGCGGTCATCCCGGAACCCATTCCGATAACGGCCGCAGAGCAGCTGTCCTGAAGTATCGCCAGAGGTAGTACCGCCGCAAGCGACATCGTATACTCATCTGCGCTCACGCCTTTTCGTATGTCTACGCTGGCATCGACTTTACCATTTGTGGAAAGTACCATTTTGTCATTAGATTGATATAGTGCAATAGTAGCGGTTCTTCCATCTTTAAGGCTAAGGAATTTTTTATTTTTATATATTGTCCCGTTTCGAAACACCCCTGATGACATCAGGACCGGATCAAGGTTTCCTGCAGGGATTGCTACAACGATAACAGCTCCTGAAACAGCAGGTAATGCTTTCCGCAGCCACCCGCCGCACTCCTCTTTGAAGTAAACTAACAATCCCAGCCCGATGCTGACATCGATAAGAGCGCCGATAGTTACAAGAAAACGTACTCCGGTAAGCGGCATCAGCAGCCAGGTTGCCGCAATTACTCCCACGATGCCTCCAAAAGTATTCACTGCGTATACTTTTCCGATGTATTCTTCACCATAACCGCATCGGTAAAAGAAATGAACGATAAGCGGCAGAACCATCCCTGCACAGATAGTTGACGGAAGCATTACAGCCATGCAGATGACATCTGAAAACAGGTTGAACAGAACATACCCCTGCTCACTCTTTGAAAGTGCAGCCATCACAAAATGCATAAAATGAAACATCTTGCTGTAAATCAGTATCGAAATAAGAGCCGTCAGACCCATTAACACCTGCACGATTACCAGCGTCATGGGGATATTCCTGATTTTGTCAATTCTTTTTCTGATAAAGAAACTACCCAGCGCCATCCCCAGGATAAACGAACTGAGCATCATCTCAAAAGAGTGCGTTGAACTCCCAAGTACAAGGCTGAGCATACGGATCCAGCCGATTTCATACATGAATGATGCCGCAGCGGTAGCTCCGGCAAAAAGAATCAGCACAAGATGGGTTCTCTTGATACTAACAGCATCCCATTGTGTATCACAGTCATGACGTGCCGTCTCTTCTACCATTGAAGACACGGTGTCATCCCTCCAGCATAGTGACAGCACCGCGCAACCCACAATAATATCGATTATCCCTGCAGTCACGATCGTTCCCGGCAGTCCGGCTGAACCTATCAGTACAAACCCACTGAGGAGCACCCCTGCAGATGCACCAAAAGTATTTGCAAAGTAGAGAAACGTCAGTTTATAACCACCACTACCAGGAAAACGCCTGATAAAACCCGCAGCCATCAGTGGAAATGTGGACCCGAGCAGCATCGACTGAGGAAGAATTATGATCGATGACGTGATCCATTTATAGCAGAAAATAAGGGTTGGATTATCAAGAAACGGGATCACATTATCATAAGAAACGTTAATATACCATTGAAAAACAGGGTGAAAGGCAAGTGCTGCAACTCCTAAAACAATTTCAACTACAGCATACATCTTTAAACAGTTTCGTATTTTCTTCAGTAGTGCACCGGCTATCCAGGCTCCCGCAGCCATTCCTCCCATATAAATAACCAGTACCAGCGTCTGCGAATAGGCTGCATGACCCAGAAAAAGCTTGAGATAGTGCGACCAGATTGACTCATAGATTAAACCTGCAACACCGGATAAAAAAAACAGTAAAAAATAGAGGGATGATACAACTGTTGTGGAGTTAATTTCGGGATCCTTTTTTAAACAGTATGATTTTAATTCAGAAAATATACTCACTATTCTCAAATATGGGTAAAAATAAATCAAATGATCCCAAACCTGCCTGATTTCCCCACTCAAAATAAAACCGTTATTTTTTGCTAAAATGGACTTCGATACTGTTTTACCCCCTTCCAGTCAACGATTAGTTTTCATATGTTTTTTTCCGACTTTTTTAACATTACAATATTAATGCATCTAATAATTTTTTTAACATAATATTCTCAAAATATAAATTGGCAAATTGGGCAACCACAATATATCTTATCCATTGGAAAATTATCAAGGAGAGGACTCATTGCTTGCTAATAATTAATTTGAATACTGAATATTCTTTGTAACTATTAAGGTACTTATTTCGCGATTGAAGACAATGTACCTGAATAGTTATTGATTTTAATACAATTTTCTTGTGTTATCGTTTCATACTGTTGCTGAATTTCACCTGGATGAAATTAATTGATCATTTAAACGGTACAACAGTTTAAGAAACTTGTGACCTTATCAGTTTTTGAAATGTAGAGGTTCTAAAAAGTGAAAAAACTAAAATTTCGGAATCGTACAGTAAACGATTGCTTTCAAATATTAAAATATGCATTAATTGTTCTACTAAAAGTTGTCTTACCTTCTTTCGCAAATGAGGAACGGAATCCTTTCTCAGATACTGAGGCAATGACACCGTCAGACCGATATTCTTTTTATCAGGATTGGGTAATAAATGATGTGTCCATTTTTTCAAATAAAGCACAAGAGGATGGTATCGTAATTAACAATAATGAATTTGAAAAAAAAGCAAAAGAGTTTACAGCTATGTTTCCAGGACTTCCTCTGGTGGAACATAATATAAAAGATGAGATATTAGCCGTAAAATACTTAGAGAGAACTTTTGGTTCACGATATGTACAAGATGAAATTATAAAGGAATTTAAGACATTTCAAAAGTTCTATGGTGATGATGCCGGGTTAACAATTAAAGATGTTGATCACTATTTAAAATTAAAATCGTTAATGTCTCGTAAAGACATAAAGGAATACCTATCTAAAATAAAGTTTACCATTCAAAAGGAACAGTACGCAAAAGAACTTAAAAATAAGGAGCCATGGAATACTGAAGACTTGAAAATATTTCCTGAAAGTAACGAGTGGTTGATTTCCAGTAAAGACCAGTCTGACTGTTACATAACAGTGAAAGATTTTAACAGACAACTGAAATTTTGTAAAATTCCAAAAAAGATATCTAAAGATTCTGCAATCGGGTATGCTCTTCATAAGATTGCAGCAGACAGATTTTTTTCCAATGAAGCAGTTAAATCAGGTTTTACAGACTCGTTAAACGCAAACAAAGAAATAAAAACAAAATTACTTTCAGCGCATTTATATAAATCTACATACAATTTTGGCAAACCTGTTACAGATGTATCCATTCTGTGGCAAACCTATGGCCAGTATTACGACCAGCTTTTTAAAGAAAAAAAAGAGGTGGGAATTTCGGTTATTGGTAGTACCAACAGAGAAATTATTGATTCCATGCATACTGAATTGTTGAAAGCGAAAAACAATAATCAGCTTGTAAGTGATTCAACAATCCCCTGGACAACCTTGAATTTGAGAAAATTACCGATCCCGCTTAAATATGCCGGTGACACTTTAAAATATAAGCAGATTTCGGATGTAATTACTACAGCATATGGGTATTTCATTTTACGATGTGACACTATTTATATGATAAATGAGAAACCCTTTGAAGAAGTAAGGCTTGAGCTTATTCATCTTGCGACAAGACAAAAATGGGGAAATCTTGACTCTGTTTTAGAATGCGAAGCAGATAAGATCATTACAAATAACCGATGGTTCAATACTCCCATTGATACTTTTGAAATTGATGTAAATATGAACACTCCAAAAACATACGGGGAACGCCAGGTTAAAACTGCTTTCCTCAGTAGGAATTCAACACTCCTGCCATTTGATATTCAGCTATCGTTATGCCAATTGATGCACGACAAAAAGACGATTGCAGACAAAAAGATTATAAAAATAAATAATGACCTCGGCGATTGGCTTATTGCAGTTAAAAAAATTAAAAAAGGGAAGGGTATAATAAGGTCGAATGTGTATAGAAATCAGATCAAAGATAGTCTTATTGTAAATGAAATGGGACCTGCATATTCACCATTTATGTCAGATACTGTTATTTTGCATAATGCATATATGCAAATGAACAGGAAACATTACTTCAAAAGGACTGTGGTTACTGCTGGTGCCTACAGAAAGACTATCCCGATCTCCGATGCTGAACAGAAAACTCCTGAAAGCTTCAGCCGCCGAGAAAAGTTTGACAAAAACGAGGAAAGATTTGAAAAATTTAAAACCTGGATGGAAAGTTTGAAAGTAAATACCAGAATTATTACATTAGCAAGTAAAGAAATCATGTGCGACTTCAATTATCAAATTAACCAGAATTAATAATTTAAGGAGGAAAAATGTTTAAAAAAATTTTAGGTCGTTCGCTTATCGTCTTGTCTGCTGCTGTTGTTGTTTCGAGTTGGGGAACTGATAGAGTTGTAAGCAGTAGCGGACCATATACTACTATTCAAGCTGCGATTGATGCTGCAGCCAGTGGAGATCGAATCTTAATTGCTGAAGATGTAAACAGTACCAGTTTTACTATAATAAACAAAAGTTATTTAACCATCCAATCAATGACATCAGAAACAAAAAGCATCAAAGTATCGGATGCCAATTTCAATAACGGTAGTAGTATTACAATTAATAATCTTAGAATTGAATTTATAGGTGGTGGAGACTTCTCTCTTACGAAGTGTACCAACATAAGAATTACAAATTGCGATTTTCGTTCAAATGATCCAAACCCCTACGGCAACGGAATTGTTGGGGATGTCAAAAATTTTTATTTTTTAAATAACAAAGCAAACCTGGGAGAGCCCCTGCTTGAACTGGATTTAACAGGAAACTTGTATTTTAATGATAACGATGTAACAGATGGTGCAATCCTGATAACGCCAAGAACCAAATCAAGTCTTTCATTTTTTCGGAACACTATCAACGGATTGATGCATATCTATAATGGTCATTATTCTTTATTTGTTGATATGTATAAAAATACCTTAAGCCAAATAGACTATGGTATTGGATATGCCTGGGCTCCTCTCAGTTTTTGGGCAACATTTTATACCAAGGTTGTTTTAGATGAAAACTATTTCAAACATTGCGAAGGTAGTGGATCTATATATCCCAGTAACATGAATATAGTCGATATGAATAATAACACCTTTGGAGATTGTAACAAAAATTTCTAAAATAATAGCTATTTCTTAATCAGATTTGAATCGCACATGCAGGGACCATTGTTGCTGGTCCCTTTTTTTGTATCATTTTTTTATTTTTACTTTGGTTATTATTATTCCACATTTACTGTCCTTATCACCCTTTTGAATTCTACCTCACAGACGCTCTGCATTATTTCAGCAATCATTATCGTATAGTGTGTATTATTTTTTATCCCTCGAACTTATATTCATACAAACTTTTCTGCGTTCCTGTAACATAAACAGATTACCAGAATCTAATCGTAATTGCATGGATTATTCACACTTACCCGTTCTGCTCGAAAAATCAGGTCGAAACTATGAAAACAAAACTCTTTATCTCAGTCATTGTTGTCGCTCTTATCATAGCTGTTGTATTCAGAATCTTCTCTCCATCCAAAACAGGTGCAGCAAAACCATCCTTCGGAGGTGGTGGACAGGCAAAAGGGCCGATTGCAGTCAAGGTTGATGAGATTAAAACAGGAAATATTATTCAACAGCGCGAATTCACCGGAACCATCGGTGCATCATATACGTATAAAATTGCCGCAAAAGTAGCCGGGAGTCTCTCACAAATAACAAAGAGAATTGGGGATGAAGTACATAAAAACGAAGTTATCGGCAAGATAGAAGATACCGAATTCAGACTGGCAGTTGATGAAGCCTCAGCGCAGGTGAAAGTAAGCCAGGCATCGATTGATGAAGCTAAAGCGCAGACATCATACATCGAACGTGAATTCAAACGAATTTCGGATCTTGTCGGGAAGGGAATTTCATCTCAGGCAGATCTTGATGCGATTGAGACACAGCTCACTGCACAGCAATCCAGACTTGCTCTTGCTGAAGCTCAGTATGCACAACGTGTCGCAGCCCGTTCGCAGGCACGCACACGACTTGGATATACCGCTCTCCGTTCATCAAAGAGCGGTTTCGTTTCTGAACGTCACACCGATGAAGGTGCTCTTCTTTCTGTTAACACTCCCGTTCTGACCATTGTTGGTATTGACACTGTATATATACAGATACCGGTAACAGAGCGGGATTATCCTTTCATTCAAAAGGGAATACCATGCAGAATTACCGTTGATGCATTGCCCGACACTTTTTTTACCGGTATCGTTTCAGGAGCCTCGGCTGCATTCAGAACAGATTCACGTGCCGCACTTACCGAAATTGCTGTTGTAAACAAAGCACATAAACTCAAGCCTGGAATGTTCGCCCGTATTGTTATGGATTTATCGCAAAAACAAAACGTCCAGCTGGTTCCCATCGGCGCACTCGTTGTCAGAAAAGGTTCCGATGCCGTGTTTGTTGTCAAAAATGAAATCGCACGACTTGTACCGGTTGTTGTGGGAATAAAAGATCAGACACATGCTGAGATTACTTCGCCGCTACCTGATGGAAAGGTTGTTACTCTGGGTCAGCACCTGCTTTCCGATAACGCTCCTGTCATAACCGGTAATGTTGCTAAAGGGAGCATACCCGAAAAAGAGAACCGTAAGAAGTCCGACAAAAAAGGAGCCCTCCGATGAGTAACTCATTCATCTCTTTGCCGATTCGACGCCCGGTTCTCACCACCGTAATTTACACAATTGTTATTATCATAGGTATTTTCTCACTCACTCGCCTTCCTATCGACCTGATGCCGGAAATTACCTACCCGACAATCACTGTTATTACCAGTTATGAGAATGCAGGCCCACAGGAAGTGGAAGAGCTGATTACCCGACAGATCGAATCAGCACTTGCAGCGGTACAGGGTATCGAGGAACTCACCTCTACATCATCAGAAGGTACCAGCAGAGTTCGCGCCACATTTATATGGGGAACCGATCTTGACGTTGCAGTCAATGATATTCGCGACCGTATCGACAGAGTCCTCGGCAGACTTCCTGAAGATGTCGAACGGCCTCTGATACGTAAATTTGACGTTTCCGCATTTCCGATCCTGATGCTCGGAATAGCTTCAGAGCTCGACCCTGCGGATGTTCAGCAGCTGATCGAGGATCAGGTTCAGTACCGTATCGAACGTGTCGAGGGAGTGGCATCAGTTGACATGCGGGGAGGCTCAAAAAGAGAAGTACACGTAAAACTGAAACCCGCTGCGCTTGAAGCACTGCAAATCTCGCCGGATATGATAGTAAACACCCTGAAACAGGAAAACCGCAATATACCGGCCGGCATAGTCGATGATGGCAACAAGGAAGTGATTGTCAGGACATTTGCGGAATATGGAAGCAGCGATGATGTCAAAAACGCCATTATTGCGGTAAAAAATGGAGTACCCATTACCATTGGCGATGTAGCTGAAGTATCTGACGGCCTTGAAGAGATCACCTCGATCGTGAGAATCAATAGCAAACCCGGATTCAGGCTTGCAGTCAGCAAACAATCAGGTGTAAATACAGTGCAGGCAGCAGCAGGAGTATTGCGGGAAATCAAAAACATCAACCTTGACATTCCGCAAATTCATATTGCACCACTTATGGACACATCGGTTTATATTAAAAATGCGATCATGTCAGTCGCCATTTCTCTGCTCCTTGGCGGGGCCATTGCTATTATAATTCTTCTTATTTTCCTTCGTAATATTTCAAGTACTCTTATCATAGCTACAGTGATTCCTGTATCAATTATCGCCTCGTTCTCACTTATCTATTTTGGCGGACTAACGTTGAATATGATGACCTTCGGCGGCCTTGCGCTGGGTATCGGTATGCTTGTTGACAACGCGATCGTTGTTCTTGACAATATTTTTCATCACAGGGAACAGGGCGGCAAGCCTGCAGATTGCGCGACACGCGGTGTCTCCGAAGTCGCATCTGCAGTGGTTGCCAGCACACTGACCACACTCGTTGTCTTTTTTCCAGTCATTTTCATTCGTGGAATGTCGGGAATCATGTTCCAGCAACTCGCATTTGTAGTATCATTCTCCCTTACCTGCTCTCTTATCGCAGCTCTTACACTTATACCACTGCTGACTTCAAAATTCCTCAAAATCAGTCCACCAGATAAAAAACGAAGCGGCTTTTTTTCCACTCTTTTTAAGTATTCAGAAAAAGTCTACCTTTCTATTGAAGATAAATACGGCAGACTCCTGAACCAGGCTCTGAAACATCGGCTGCCAGTCATCATCATCTCATTCAGTTTACTCGTTGTCTCGATACTGATGATTCCTCTTATCGGAATGGAACTAATGCCTTCAAGTGACGAGAATGAAGTCCGTGTCAACCTTGAGATGGAGGTTGGAACAAAACTCGAGCTCATGGACAGCGCAACTGCCATTGTAGAGAAAATTATCGAAAGGGAAGTACCTGAAGCTACGTATATGTTATCATCTATCGGCAACAGTGGATGGAGAAGCACCGGAAGCCACAGTGCAGAGATACGTGTCTCTCTTGTTTCCAAAAGTGAACGTAAACGTTCCACAACACAAATCGCAACAATGCTGCGTAAAAAGCTTATCGCAATCCCCGGTACCACAATCCGGGTTCGGGAGGGACAGGGACTTTTTATAATGAGAATGGGATCATCCGACGCTCAAACCATCGGCATTGAAATACGGGGTTATGATCTGGAAAGCGGGCAGAAACTCGCTAACGAACTATCCGGAATTGTAGCGGATATCAAAGGAATAACCGACACAAAAGTCAGTAGAGAAGCCGGTATGCCTGAGTTCACCATTACCATAAATCGCAAAAAAGCTGCAGATCTGGGCCTGACAGCCTCGCAGATCGGCAGTGCCGTCCAGATAGCAATGGGTGGAACCCAGGCATCTTCAATACGCCGTGACGGTAAAGAGTATGCGATTATTGTCAGACTGCCTGAAGAACAACGCACCAGCATAAACCAATTGAACAATCTCACCATTGTTAATAAAGCAGGTTTGACAATACCTCTTCAGTCTGTAGCATCTATCAATGGTGCTTCAGGACCGGTACAGATCGAACGCCGTGACAGGGAACGCATTGTCACAGTCAATGCAAGCTACTCCGGAAGAGATCTTGGCTCTATTGTCAATGACATACGGGATGCTGTCCACAATGTCACTGTACCCGCCCAGTTTTCTATTGTCATCAGAGGTGACTATGAAGAACAGCAGAAAGCACAAAATGAACTCATGTTTGGTTTGTTTCTTGCCATTGTTCTGATCTATCTTGTCATGGCCGGACAATTTGAATCATTCAAAGATCCCTTTATCATTCTCTTCTCCATACCCATGGCGCTGGTTGGTGTAGTTACGATCTTATATCTCACCGGTACACCATTTTCAATGCAGGCATTTCTCGGATGTATTGTTCTTGCCGGAATTGCGGTCAATAACGCCATTATTCTCATCGATTATATGAACAAATTACGAAGAGAACAGCATGTTGAGCTTTTTGAAGCTATCAGGGCCGCTGGTACCAGAAGATTACGACCTATCCTTATGAGTACTTCGACCACTGCTCTGGGCCTGCTACCCCTTTCTCTTGCTCTTGGTGAAGGTGGTGAAGCACAGGCGCCAATGGCTCGTGTTGTTATCGGGGGTCTGTTTTCATCTACATTTATCACACTTTTTCTCATCCCTGTTATCTATTCGCTGGTTGAAGAACACAGACATCGTAAACGCAGCAAAAAACAAGCTGATACAACAATGCAACTGGCTGGTAAACTCACACTGTTTGTCCTTTTTGTAGTGTCTATGACAGCGCCGGCATCTGTTGCAGCTCAATCATCCGCCTCCGATACCCTGCAGCTCTCACTCCAGGATGTATTGACAAAAGCCGCTCAGAACAACCCAACGATTCGCATTGACAAGATAGACCTTGCAATAGCAGAAAAATATGTCAATGAACTGAAATTCAGATACGAGCCATCATTTTCAGCTTCATTTGGTCAAAGCCGCAAACTAATTGACGGAGAAAGTTCCCCTCCTGATTACCAGGGCAGTGTAAAAATTACTGAGTCTCTTCCTACCGGAACCGGTTTGAGTGTGTCGGCATCCGCTGAACCATCATATAATCTCAGAATTCCATCGGTGAACGCCGGATACCGTAACCAGCTTGATCTGTCAGTCACCCAGGCACTCCTGGCAAACAACAGTGTAAAAGTAAATCTTGTACCGATAAAAAAGGCATCCATCGATGTATCGATGCGTAATGAAGAACTTACTGCAGTCACTCAAAATCTCCTTGCAGATGTGCAGAACGCCTACTGGGATCTCTATCTGGCTCAGAAACAGGTTGAGATTCATACCCGTTCGATGCAGCTTGCCGAGCGGCTCCTGTTCGAATCGACACAACGGCTCAACGTAGGGAAAGCAGCCCCGCTTGATCTTGTTTCAGCACGGGCCGAGGTTGCGACACGGAAAAAAAATCTGATCGATGCCAGGGCAGCTCTTCAGAAAACTCAATTCCGACTTGCATATCTTACCAGCGATACACTTTTTTCTGCAGATCGCCCTCTCCTGCTTACAGATACACCTGTTTCGCCATCTGCTCCGGACTCGATTCACCAGCATCTGCAGGCAGCTCAGAAATTCAGGCCCGATTTCCGGCTTGCAAACAACCTGCTTGAGAAAGGTGAGCTGGATATTATCCAGACCCGTAACGGGCTTCTTCCGAAGCTCGATCTTTTTATATCGCTATCCGGTACCGCCTACGCAAACTCTTTTTCTGAATCATTTAAACCCGACACGTCCACAAGGGCCAAAATCCTTACTGCCGGCCTGTCTCTTTCCCTTCCGGTAACTAACGGTATCGCTCGTATCAAACACCAGCGCACGCTACTGACCCGCGATCAACTGAAACATTCAATTTCAAATCTCAAAAATCTAATTCAACTTGATGTCAGAGCCGCATGGGTTGAAGTTAATAGAACGATAAGTCAAATAGATGCGGCCACAGAAGCCAGAAAACTTCAGGAGGAAAAACTCGCGGCTGAACAGACAAAACTTGATAATGGCAAATCAACCGACTACATCGTATTGCAGGTTCAGCGTGACCTCATCGGTGCCCAGCTCGATGAAGCCCGGGCCGGTGTCGCATACTGCACTGCAATAACAAACCTGTATCTAAAAGATGGAACGCTTCTCGAAAGATTGGGTATTCAGTCCCGGTAATCCTTCATAACCTGCTCCTACAACCTTAAAATTACCAACCCGGTCATCGAGCAGAGTCACGATACCGACCAACCCGGTCATCGGGCAGAATCACGATACCGACCAACCCGGTCGTCGGGCAGAGTCACGATACACCGACCAACCCGGTCGTCGGGCAGAGTCACGATACACCGACCAACCCGGTCGTCGAGCGGAGCCGAGACGGCCGTAGCGTTGCAGAATCACTTCTTATTAATCATTTTTTTTGAAAGCTGGAACAATGCAGCAAAAAATAAAAAGGTACAGACAATCGTTCCAAGTTTGATGAAACAGCCGCAACCCGATTTATCGTTTTTTTGAAGTGATTCCGTCCGATCTGTTGATTGATTATCACCGCCGCAGCTTATAGTTTCATTGGTGGTGTCAGCTTTGCTGCTTATTTTTTCATCGGCTGCAACAGTGTCAGATTTTTCTGTATCTTGCTCAATTTCAACGGTGTACTGGCTCTGGTGAAGTCGGCAGTAACCATTTGGGAAGACTCCGGTCATTTTACACTGTGTACCACTTTTTGTTATACCTTTACATTGTGATCCCATTATACCATCTCCGAAAACTAAGTGCCCAATAATGAAGTCTCTCAATAAAGTATAATTTAAGGAAATCCCCCTGCACTATTTAATTTTTAAAAATTCAATCTGTTATGGTGCCTAAAGAATCAGCTTTCACTCTCGCTCACCTGGTATTATTCAAATAGTAAACAGTACTTTTCAATCAGGTACAGATATTGTACACTTGAGAGTTAGCATCAGCTATTTAATTTATAAGTATTAATTCAAATGGTGATTCTCTGGATTGCAGGCTCTAATTATATTTGAATAGTAATTTTTGGAACATCCCAACTATGAATATTTTCATTCTAAAATGAATTCAACCAATGATATAATAGCATAATAATTCAAAGGGTTAAGCTATTTTATCCAACTAATGGGAGATTATCAACTATGTGTGGAATCGTTGGCTATACCGGTTTCCGTGAAGCGTACCCGATTTTAATTGAAGGATTAAGCATGCTTGAGTATCGTGGCTATGATAGTGCCGGAATAGCCATGATTAATGACCAGGGATTATCGGTCCATAAGGATAAGGGAAAAGTAGACCATCTCAGATCGATCACAAACCAGATTTGTCAAGGCGGACCAAAAATTGGAATAGCACACACCCGTTGGGCCACCCACGGCGCACCATCACTGATAAATTCGCATCCGCATTGTGATCAAAATAATAAAATCGCCCTGGTCCATAATGGAATTATTGAAAACTATGCCCGTTTGAAAGATAAACTTATTGATGACGGGATCAGGTTTTCATCAGAGACTGATTCTGAGGTGCTTGCTCAACTTATAGGGATCTACTACGAAGATGATCTTGAGATGGCGGTTCGAAGAGCATTACTCGAAGTTGTGGGGACATTTGGAATTGCTGTAGTCGCTCATGATAACCCTACCGAAATTATTGGTGCTCGTAAGGGTTCGCCCCTGGTTGTTGGTGTCGGTGAAAATGAGATGCTTATCGCATCAGATGCATCAGCGATCGTTCGGCATACCAAGAAGGTTATCTATCTTAAAGATAACAATATCATTAAGTTACGACCAGATCAGTACAGTGTTACCACTCTCGACAACCACAAAATTAATGCTGAAATCCATAACATAGAATGGGATGCAGATTCCCTGGCTAAAGGTGGATTTGAGCATTTCATGCTGAAAGAGATTTTTGAGCAACCTGAAACGATAGAAAACGCGATGCGAGGACGTTTACTGATCAGTGAGGGAACATCGCGCCTGGACGGCCTCAATCTGGTACTTCAGGAACTCCGTGGAATTCAACGAATTATCTTTGTTGCCTGTGGTACGAGCTGGCATGCTGCACTCGTTGGTGAATTTATGATTGAAGATATTGCAGGGATCCCGGTCGAGGTCGAGTACGCATCAGAATTTCGTTACAGAAATCCGATTATCGATTCACATACGCTTGTTTTTGTAATCAGTCAGTCTGGTGAGACAGCAGATACTCTGGCAGCACTTCGGGAAGCGTCCCATAAGGGAGCAACCGTTCTTGGAATCTGTAATGTCGTTGGATCGACAATAGCTCGTGAAACCCATGGCGGTGTGTATCTTCATGCAGGACCCGAAATCGGTGTTGCTTCAACCAAAGCGTTTACATCTCAACTTACTGTATTATCATTACTTACGTTGCTTCTTGGAAGAATGAGACGCATTTCACACAGTGATGGTGTTACGATTGCAACTGCACTTTCGAAAATTCCGGAAAAGGTACGTCAGATTCTCAAGCAGAATGATCATATCAGAAGCATTGCAGAAATCTACGCAAAACATAACAATTTTCTTTATCTAGGGCGATCATACAACTTCCCCGTTGCTCTTGAAGGTGCTTTGAAGTTAAAAGAGATTTCGTATGTGCATGCAGAAGGATACCCCGCAGCAGAGATGAAACACGGGCCTATTGCATTAATTGATAAAGATATGCCATCAGTGATTCTGGCCCTTAAAGATGCTGTTTATGATAAGGTAATTTCTAATATTCAGGAAGTGAACGCGCGCGGAGGAAGTGTAATCGCAATTGCCAGTGAGGGAGATACCAATATTCAAAAGTATGCACGGCATGTGATCTACATACCCGAAACAATTGCAATGCTGAGTCCATTGCTTGCAGTGATTCCTCTTCAGTTGTTAGCCTACCATATCGCGGCGATCAGGGGGTGTGAGATAGACCAGCCAAGAAATCTTGCAAAGAGTGTCACCGTAGAATAATTTAGTAATACTTTAGTTGTAGATTCAGGTACTTATACTGCCTGAATCCATTTTTCAGTTCATCCTGGCTGAAAAATTATCTCTTTTACGATCGAGGATTGAGTGCAGGAACGGCAGAAAGAATATGAGGTCAAATTAGATCAATTTGAGGGACCTCTTGATCTTCTCCTTTATTTAATTAATAAAGCTGAAGTTAACATTATCGACATATCTGTAACAGAAATTGTTACCCAGTACATCGAATATCTTGATAAGATTCGTGAGCTCAACATCGATGTCGCATCAGAATACCTCCACATGGCTGCCACCCTCATCCGTTTAAAAGCCAGAGAACTCCTGCCGCCTCAGGAGGGTGAAGTTCTTGAAGAGCAGGAGGACGGGATATATAACCGCGAGCAGCTTATTCAACAACTGCTTGATTATAAAAAGTTTAAGGAAGCTGCTTCAACATTGAAAGTGTTTGAAACAGAACAGTTTGGTGCATTCGCCAGAGGACAAGCTGAAGTAATCGAGCATAGTATTTCAAATGAGGAAATTGATCTTGGAAATCTCAGTATTTATGATCTTTTAAGTGCCTTTAAAAAAATTCTTGAACGGGCTGCAGATCCTCAGGCTGAATACAGGCATGTAGTTGAAGTTGATAATGTTAAGATAGATGATCGTATTGAACATATCTTGTCAGTACTTAGCGAGTCCGAAGAAGTTGCTTTTGAAGAACTGTTCTCCGGGGACTACAGAAAGATTGTACTTGTCGTGACGTTCATGGCAATCTTAGAATTAGTTAAGATGCAGGAGATTCGTTTCAGGCAGGAAGAGAATTTCGGTGCCATTTTCGTGGTTAAAAGACACGACAAACAAAATCTTTATGGAAGCAGCGCTGAAACAGAACAGGTAGAAACAATAGAATCAGAACAAATTCCATCAGAATCATCACCAATAGAACCTGAACAACACCAAACAGACAGTGACAGGCAGGTATCTGGCTTGTCCGGTGAAGAGTTATCAGAAGAGTAACGAAAACAGTTTTAAATTTTCAAAAAAATGCTACTACTCTGGGTATCCAGAAGTCAGTATTCATCCAGAGCTCGGGATGGATACGGGATTTTGACTCTTGAGCAGTATCAAAAATGACCATTTCATGGAGGTTCTATGAGCACAGATGAACAGGATGACATTGCCGAAATTGAGGTTTCGACAAGTGAGGAGCTTCCGGAACCGGATAGCAAGGAGCCGCCGCCCGATACTCTTCGTATTCTTGAAGCGTTGTTGTTTGCCTCTGAAGAGATCATGCCTGCATCGAGGTTGAAAACAATTCTTCCCGATAATCCCGATGCGCGCCAGATACGAAAAATGGTGGATAAAATTAATGAGATTCTTCAGAAAGAACGTCACCCATTTGAAATTGTTGAAATTGGGGGGGGGTATCAATTCAGGACGGTGTCGTATTATCATCCCTGGGTGCGTCAGATTTTCAAGGAAAAAGCTGCTAAAAAGCTTTCAATTCAATCGCTTGAGTGTCTTGCAATTATTGCCTACAAACAGCCTCTTAGTAAAGCTGAGATAGAGGCGATTCGTGGTGTTGTCAGTGATGGTGCGATGAAGACACTTCTCGAAAAACGTCTGATTACTATTACCGGCAGAAGTGATAAACCCGGTCGTCCACTTCAGTATGGTACTACAAACGACTTTTTGAGATACTTTGGACTCAACAAAATCGACGATCTTCCACGTCTGGAAGAGTTCGAAGCGATTGCGCGGGAAAAGATCAGCGAACTGTCTATCGATGAACTTCAGACCGA
Source organism: Chitinispirillaceae bacterium (assembly GCA_016929595.1). GTDB lineage: Bacteria > Fibrobacterota > Chitinivibrionia > Chitinivibrionales > Chitinispirillaceae > JAFGIN01. Next base: position 29,189 of record JAFGIN010000049.1, on the reverse strand, counting down.
ATCTCAGACAACTGTTCCCGATGAAGAACAAGGCTCTTCGACCGAGGGCGTTCAACATGACAATTCTTCAGAAAAGTCTGAAATTGTTTCCCAAACTCAAACAGGAGAAACAGCGGCGACGGTTGTAACTGAAGAGAATGTAGTTGACAAAGCAAATTCACTGGCGGACAGTGTACCTTCTGAAGAGCCGGAGGATGCATCTGAAATTTTATCCGAAACTGTTGATTTATCTATAAACAGCAATGGTGATATCGAATTGGAAAATGATAACGCCAGAGCCGGTAAAAACAATAATGACGCCGCTTCAATTAAGAGAGAAGTCGCAAACAGTGATGAGAAAGCAGCTAATTCAGGAACAAAACGCAATAAGAAAAAAATGGTAACGTATACCGATGGGTTTGAAATTCAAGATGATATCTCCGATGAAGAGTTGACAGAGACAACTCTCCAGATCAGAGAATCCAGCTCTGATACGAGTGTAATTGAATCTAAAAACATGGAAAATGGTGAACCATCTGAAAGTGATGACCTCTACGATCAGAAAACTGAAATAATTCTCAAAAATGATGGAAATGAGCAGACACAACATGATGTCACCACTGATAGTTCCGATAATGATGAGGGTGATTTTGAAGTTACAATCCCGGATAAAACCTGAAGAACAGGAGGAGACAGTATGAAAATGATTCTTGCAAAATTGATTCTGTTTATTTACCTTTTAAAACAGGTACTTAAGGCGCATTGCTACATCTTTTTTGAAAACCTTGTATCGCTGTTCACTCAACTCTGCAGGGATTGTCTGGGCAGATTATCTTATTCTGCGTAATGCGTTGAAAAGTTATATGTTTAAGCTGATGCTGGCGGTCACTGAGGCACAAAAGTGAACAATGTGCAGTTCTTAAACGGTTCTTCCGTAAAAGAGCTGCAACCAGCCTGATTTGCCATCGTTTTAAAATCATACCTTATAAATTCATCATAATAACCACCCTCTATCCATTCGATCATATAAGCGTTTCATCCCCGGAGAAGAGCGACGGAAGTAAATCTTTGGCATGCATGCAACTCCACTATTAACTTACCTCAACGAGACTTAGTGATGAGAGTTCATCTTTATCATCCATTTCAGCTTCAGCCGATGTAAAGAGATGTTCCTTCATACGACGATACCCATTGAGGATATCGGGATAGACCGTACAAATGAGCGGATCAAGATGTTTTTCTGAGAGTTTTGCAAGATGTCGGGAGCGCATCTGACGGAACTGATGTGTAATTGCATCTCCGCGTGATCGGGCCGCCACAATAATATTTGGTAAATCATCACAGAACGCTTTAAATATAAACTTGTAATAATTATCAACAGAGTCATGCAGGTCAAGAACATCTTTCACTTCTTCTTCATCTAAAGCCAGTTTAGCATTTTCAAGACGGAGTAACAGTTTCAATATGACGACGATGTAATCGCTTACAGACTCGTATTCATCGGCCCTCTTGAGCTGTTCCTGAGTTTCTTTTGCGATTTTTGAGATCAGCTCCTGAGAAAGCAGCAGCGTCAGAAAAACAACGAGCTCCTGCTGCATTCTATCAAGATACTCTTCCTGATTAAACAGGGCTTCAATTTTTTCTTTTCTGTTTTCGGCAGTGCCGGAGATGATCTCTTTGAGGGTATTCATCATCGCGCCAACAACTTCACCCATGCGAATAACCTCGCGGCGCGACTGTTCAATGGCGATAACAGGCGTTTCCATCAAACGTTTATCGAGTTTAACAAGTGCCTGTATTTTGTTGGGATCCTTATCTTTAAAAGCATACTCCAGAAATTGCTTTAAATGTTGGATGAAAGGGATAAATGCAAGCACCAGCAGAACATTGAAAATGGTATGCGACAGAGCGATTCGTGTTGCTATTTCAGCATTCGGGTTGATAATTACATTAAGTAGCTTCAAATACAGGAAAAAAAGTGGAACAGTTAAAATAACTGCCATAATTTTTATAGATATATGAGCATATGCAACTCTTCTGGCCTGTATTGATGTACCGATTGATGCAAAGAATGCGGTGATTGTTGTTCCGATATTCTGACCCAGTACCAGCGCCACCGACGTATCAAAATCAATTACCCCTGCCCGGGCTAAAGTGATAGTAATTGCAACTGTTGCTGAAGATGACTGGACGGCAGCTGTAACAAATGCTCCAACAAAGACACACTTAATTACACCCCAGAAGGTTTTGGGTGAAAAGCTGGAAAAAAGGCTTATAAATCCACTATGATACCTGAGCGGTTCAACACCTTTTTCCATAAGTAACAATCCGAAGAACACAAGCCCCAGCCCCATTATCAGCATTGCTATAAAACGGTTGCGTTCATTTTTGCTGAAAAGGTAGAAAAAACCAGATATGGCAGTGATTAAAAGACCATATTTTGTAACTTTAATGGCCACGATCCATGCGGTGATAGTAGTACCAATATCTGCGCCTAGAATAACGCCTATTGATTGCTGAAGAGTCATAATACCGGCATTTACCAGCCCAACTAGCATTACCGTCGTAACAGAACTTGATTGAATTATTGTAGTAACAAATACACCTGTTCCACAAGCTGCAAAACGATTATCGGTAACCAGTGCGATCATTTTTCGCATTTTATCCCCGGCTACAGCCTGTATTCCATCAGAAAGGTATTTCATTCCCAGAAGAAATATGCAGAGCCCCCCAAGAGCATTTGAACCCATCTGGATAATCAGTTCAGTAGTCAGTTGTGTACTTTCCATAATCCGGACGCCTTTTCATTTTGAAAGAAACTCTAATTACCTGATTTATATGCCAGATTCAAAGCGAATTGCATTTGTTTCCTTGTCAAAAAGCTTTCTCTGAATCCTGTGCCACCCCGCATGACGGGATAACTGAGATTCAGTAAAACCTTTCTGCTCAAAAGGCACACAAAAGCACTTCATATCTTTTTTGGTACATAAATAATATAGTAGTTAAAAACCTTTAAATTTCTCTGGCAGTTTTACCCACCTGAAAACAATTATTAAAACCCTGTGTAAAAGAACGGAAGAATCTGAGATATGATTTGTTATTTGAATTTAATTTTTGATCAAAAAATAACCAAATTTCTAACACAATTCTAACAATTATCCCATGTTTTTCTAACATAAATGGTGTTAGTACGCAGATAGATTCAGAATTACCAGATTGGACGTACAGATTGTTTGATTGGTTCGGTGATTTTTCATAATCTCAATGTAGAATAGAAAATACTCAAATTCGTTTGTTCATAACACAACTGATTTTATTACCCGCGAATCAATAATTCCTTAAAGAAGCCCATCATGCTTGACCAGTTCCGATGCCCCTCTCAGAATTCTTTTAAATGCTGCAGTTATTCATCAGACTCAGGAAAAGTGAATAATTGGATGCATTACATACAAGTCCACATTTTTTTGACCATTGGCGCGGTCGCTTACAAAACAATTTTCTGTTAGATTTTATAACACATGTGATTGGAAAAAGACCGAAGTACCCTCATTAAAAGGAGAAACTATCTTATGTCAAAACGAAAGTCTACGTCTATGACCACATCTGCGGCATCTCGCATACAGAGTGCTGCAGCGAAAGCTGGCGATGGCACTGTAGCAAAGGGCAGTTTCGCGGCACGATCACAATCAGCAGCAGCCAGAAATGCAGGAAAAAAATAACCCGGATACTATGGGGAGGCATCTCTTCATAGACATACAAGAATAAAGGAGATAAGGTATGATCGAGTTGAATTTCGCAGGCCCTGTCCCGGATAAGGTAAAGAACCGAGCATTAACGGTTGTTTCAGGCAGAATTCTTCGTACTGGAACCGGGTGGAAAAAAGTATCAGGTCTTAAATACTGGTACTCATTCAGACTCAACAGTAATTATCGTGTATTACGTTCTGTAGAGGGCTCCATTTTTGTGAGTAACCATGATCTTTACGAAAAAAAGATAAAAACACTCAAAAAAGTGGAGGCATAGTTGCAACTTATTTACAACTGGCACATCACTGAAAAATGTAACTATTCATGTCATTATTGTTTTTCAAAATGGAGGAGTTTTCAGGAGATCTGGAAAGATAAATATCTTGTTGAAAGCCTTTTTAATGCACTCTCAAAATCCAAGCTCAGTAAAAATTTTAATGAGTTTGATTTTGTTAACAAAAAGGTGAGAATTAATTTTGCTGGGGGAGAACCTCTGGTTTTAGGAAGTCACCTGAAAGAAATTATCTCATCTGCAACTACGAAGCACGGATTCGAATGTTCAATTATCACCAATGGCTCTCTCCTTGGAAAAAATATGGAGCTTGTTTCTATGCTTTCAGTTGTGGGTATTTCAGTGGATTCTTTCTCTATGGATACAAACAATAAAATTGGAAGATCTACCAACCAAAATAAAATACTCGATTATGAAACTCTTGTAAAAACAGTCAATGATATCAGACAAATAAACTCTGATTGCATTATTAAATTCAATGTGGTAGTCAATGCTTTTAACTGGAATGAAGTCATAGTTCCTAAACTACAGACACTTGGGCCCCAAAAAATAAAAGTGCTTAGACAACTGCCATTTGGTTCTAATTGTGGAATTTCAGATGAACAATATAAAAACTTTAATATTGTAAATAAAGACAGAAACGGTAATGTGTGGTATGAAGATAATGTTGATATGACCAATAGCTACCTGATGATTGATCCTTCTGGGAGATTTTTTCAAAACGGTAACCCTTTGGAGTATCACTATAGTGATGTAATTTACAATACAGGTCTTGAAACTGCACTTGCACAGATTATTTTTAACAAAAGAACATTTATGAAAAGATACCGGAAAGGAGTAGTATATGCCGATAAATGAATTTAAATCGTTAAAACCTGAAGGTTACACTCCGCCATGCCCATCTCTGGGTGAGTTTCTGCGAGAAATCGCACACATACTTGAAACAAAACCTAAAAGTCGTAATTTAGATCTGCTTGCCAGAGAAGATAAATTTGACTATGAGTTAGTTACCGAACTGTGTAACGAAATATTTAAGCTTCCCTTCGAAACACATTCAAAAAATGCGGAAAGAGTTTTAGAGAATCTTAAATACGATATTATAGATGGTGCTTATGCTGAAGAGATTAAAAATAACTTTAAACCTGCTTTTGTCATCGATGCAATTGATAAAGAGTTTAGCAAGAATTCATTACAATGGTTTACTAGAGCACAAGTGCTCCCTGTAATCATTGAAAATGTAGCAGGTCCTATTCTATTTGGGTGTCTTTTGGAATTTGTTGATTACCAGGATAACGAGATCACGCTTTTAAAAAATCTTTTTCGCTCTGCAAACCCGGTAGCTGGAGCATTTCAATGGCTTAACGAGCAATATGAGATGAAATATGTTGAATTTCGAAAAAAATTAGATGAAAAAACAAAAAAAAGTGAACAGGAGAGATCTCAAAGATGGTGTACAGGTAAACAGAAAGCTCTCAATACAAATCTTTTTGACTTTCTAAAACGTTTTGAAGTGCATGCCAGATTATCTAACAAAGAAAAAGACTTAATTAATATCATCTTCTTTAGTGCCAAGTGTCTGGAAAATTTCTTTAAAGCAACTGAGAATATAACTACTAAAGAAAAACTAATCAATGCAATGAGTCAGAGCGTTGATGAAAAACAGAACACCTTTATTAACATGTGGAATTATAAAACATCAAATGGAAAGTGTGTTGATGATATTTATTATAAGGCGTACAATTCTTTAAAAGATCTATGGAAACCAGGTCCAAAGGAAACTACCCTGGTTTCTCCAGAAAAAATTGAGAAAGCTTTGGATGATTTGATATCACTTGCCCCTTCTGTTGATATTCACTGGTGGCAGCGTTCCCGTATTCTGGGCAAATATGCGCTTTTTACAGGGAATCATGATGCTGCACTTAAATACTATAATGATTGCATGGAGAGTATCTGGTACACTGGTGATATTGATCTTTTAGAATCATTTCATGAAGCCCTTGCATTAGCATCATTCTTTGATGATCGTCCATTCGTAAAAAGGTTAAAGCAAAAAGGTATAGTTTTCAATCTGTTGGGAGGCCCCAAACATGAGCCAGAAAACCCATCTGTCGCAAATAAAACCTCAAGAAGTAAAGATTTTGTTGTTGAAGATTGGGAAGTAAATGCATGGGCAAATACCTTTGTTGAATATTTCCCTGAAATATGTTTTTTCTCAGATCTTCCGGTTCGAGCTCGTAATTACCCTCAAGATGGTCTTATTTTTCTGGGGCCGGAAGACTCCTATCGAACACCCAATTTAAAAAAACCGGATTTGAAATTTACCATTTCGGGTAAGGTATACCCTCAGATCGTTTTTTTTGCAGAGCAAGGAAACTCTGATGCTGTAGAGCAATTACTAAAAGAGGGTGCAGATATAAATGAGTTGAGTTCATCTGGTGAATCCGCGTTATTATTTGTGATTCAAAAGCTCATCCCGACAGTGATTTCAGGCAATACTACTAATGAATTAAATGATACGCACTTATTTGATTTGATATTATCATCATATAAACCAACGACAACTACAATTAACACTACAGCCAATAAGAAAAAATTGACATGCCTGGGATGTGCAGTAGAAACGGGAAAACCGAAAATTGTTGAAGCCATTCTGAAGTCAGGTGCCACCGTTAATCAAAAGTATTCTTTAGATCTACTATCACCACTTTATAAAGCAGTACAGCAAAGTAAGGTTTGGGAGCGTCCCGGACCAATGATCCACCCAGATCAATTGGATGGTTTCCGCAGAGGAAATCCATTCTTACATGGAAAAACTAACGACGAAGTTCGTGATTTCATTGAGACGATGCGTCAGGATGAAGATTTGGACAACATTACTTCAATGTGTTATAAGCTTTTATCTGTCGTCTATCCACAACATGCTATGCTTGAGATTATTAGGCTACTTCTTGATCATCGTGCAGATCCAAATCAAAAACACAACAATGGCTACCTTCGGAATTACACTCCTTTAATGATGACTGCAGAAATGAACTTCATTGAAGCATTCAAAATGATGGTTGATAAAGGTGGTAATCCAAATCAGAAATGTGTTTCTCCAACACGGTATGGGTATAGAATTGAAGCTTCATGCCGGGAGATTGCTTATGAGTGGGGAGCAGATAAAATTATTCATTTTCTTGAAGAAAATCGGATCCATTTTCACTAAAAGAAACAACGTACTACATATACCGTACGTTTATTCCAAAAAAATATCGCAAATCGCGACTTTAAATGTACTACACAAACCGTACGTATTTAAGATACGGAAAAATACCGTACAAAACAACATCAAAATAGTATATTTCTTTTTTCAATCTTCTTTTAGCATATATTTCAATAAGTTACACAGGAAAAAAAGTGCCACGCAAACCACAGACTGAATCAAAAAGCAAAACTCAAAGAATCGAGGTTCGTTTAAGTACTGATCTTAAAAACGCACTTGAGGCATATTGCGAAAAAAACCTCGAATCAATTATGGAAACTGCAAATCGGGCGATTAAAGAATTTGTCGGCTTTGGACAGAATAACCCTCAAATTCCACAAATTATCCCAGATGATGACTTGCCCAAAAATAATCGGTTAGAGATCAGAGTGCATTCACAGTTAAAACAGATGATCCTTGATACACAAAAACAAATTACTGCAACATCTGGTGTAAAACCAAACATTTCATCAATCATATTATCAGCTATTATCCAATATATAGGATATAACCTATGAAAAAAGCACTCGTTCCTGGAGCAAGAATCGGAGCCAGAGGAGAGGATTTTCTTGTTACTGATGTCAGGGAAAACTTCGATGGTTCATCTCTAATTGATGCAGAAGGTATCAGTGAATTAGTTAAAGGGAAAACCTTCAAATTTGACACAAGCATTGATGCTGATATTGAAATGCTCGATCCAGCACAAACCACTCTTGTCGCAGATACCGATTATGGTTACCGACGCACTCGTCTTTTTCTCGAAACCCAGTTGCGCCATTCAACTAATTATTCAAGTAAAGTAACTATCGCTAATAAAGCAGCCTTTAATTGCGCAGATTACCAGTATGACCCGACGTTAAAAGCTTTTAAATTACCGCGTCCACGAATTCTTATTGCGGATGGCGTCGGTCTTGGAAAGACGATCGAGGTTGGGATTTTCCTTTCCGAAATGATAAAAAGAGGAAAAGGGCGACGGATAATGGTTCTGGCGCTTAAATCGGTTCTTGCCCAGTTTCAACAGGAACTCTGGAGCAGATTTGCGATTCCACTGGTGCGACTTGACTCACAGGGAATTGCCATGATTAAATCGGAACTCCCGGCGAACAAGAACCCTTTTGAATATTATGATAAAACAATTATCTCCATTGACACCCTTAAAAACGATGCGAAATTCCGTCACTATATTGAAAAGACACGCTGGGACATCATTGTTATTGATGAATGCCACACCGTTGCCAACAGTTCCAGCCAGCGCGGTAGTCTTGCTCAGGATCTCGCTACCCGATGTGAATCACTCGTTTTGACCTCTGCAACTCCGCACAATGGAAAAAAAGAATCGTTTGCAAACCTTATCAATATGATAGAGCCAACGGCGATCCCTAAAAATGGTGAATATGGCAAAACGGATGTTGAACCCTATTATGTGCGGAGATTCAAGAAGGATATCCTTGATGAAGGTGTGCGATCCAATTTTCAGGATCGAAAGGTTGTTCCGGTGCATACAGCACTCTATCCTGAGGAAGAGATATTCTTGAAACTTCAGCAGGAGATAAAATTCACAGCACTCCAGCATATTAAAAATGTTACAACAGATCTTTTTGGAAACACTGAAAATAGTGGCCGTAAAGATTTTCTGTTTTCGACCGGTCTTTTTAAAGGATATATGTCCTCACCATCAGCTGCTCTCAGCAGTCTGAAAAACCGTATTGAACGTATCAAAGAAAAAACAGAAGTTTCCGAACGGGTAAGTAATAATAGCAAAGTTCTTAATGATCTGTTAGAAAAGCTTGAATTGATCGTTGGTAAAAAGAAAGATGCAAAATATGATGCATTTCGAAAAACACTTCTTGAACTGGGCTGGGCAGGAAGAAAAAAGGATGAGCGCATCGTTGTCTTTGCAGAACGTATCGACACCATTACTTACCTTGAGAAAAGAATCAAGGAAGATTTCGCTCTTGATGACAAGGCTATAGCATTGTTCCATGGCGGATTGTTAGATACTGAACAGCAGGCGATTATTGAAGACTTCGGTAAAGAGGATTCGGACATTCGTGTCCTGATTACTTCAGATGCCGGTTCGCAGGGAGTTAACCTTCATTTTTATTGCCACCGGATGTTTAACTACGATATCCCCTGGTCGCTGATTACCCTTGAACAACGCAATGGTCGTATCGATCGTTATGGACAGTCGCAAACACCGTATATTTATTATTTGATTGCACTATCAGAACTCGAAGGGTTGAAAACAGATCTTCACATTCTTGAAAATCTTACGAAAAAAGAGGAAGAAGTCTATAAATCCCTTGGTGATGCCGGTTCTGTCATGAACCTGTATGATTCACAGGCTGAAGAGGACGAAGTTGAAAAAGCTATTGCTGGTGGAAATGAAAACTTTCTCGAAGAGTTTGATCTCGATCTTCTTTTTGGTGAAGATGAATCTGATCTGACACCAGCGCGGATAGATCCTGAACCTGTCCAGGAAGAATATTCATTATACAAATCGGAATATGATTATTACAGAGATTTGATTGATCAACTAAAAACGGATCGTTTGCTCGGTGCTGATGATGCAGAATTCGTTGATACCACTTATCTTGAAATACGCAACAATAAAGAACTAAACAGAGTACTGTTTGATATCCCTAAACAGGCAAAACCTGCGATGAACGAACCCTATCGTCTATCGCTCGATAAAACTACTGTGCAAAATGCAATTAAGGAAGCACGTAAGAAAAAGGGTGAATGGGCAAAGTTTCAGATGCTCTACGATCTTCATCCCGTTATCAAATACCTGATGACTAAACTTGAAGCGGGTGTTGATAAGAATGTTGCACTTGTTGCTAAGGTTAAAGATGTACCTCAAAACAGTGCATGGGTTGTACTTCACGGCCAGGTCGCTAATAATGTTGGTCAATCGGTTATTTCAGATTTCTTTGTCGTTCCGATGCGTATTGATGGAGGGATGCACTCAAGGCCGATTACGTTAAAAGAGTTCATGAGTACCTACAAGATTGCAGATCCACTTCTCACACAGGAGATCAGCAGTACCGATCTTGAACAACTAACAGAACTGCTACCGGATGCAATCGAATTTGGTTCGCAAATGTATATGCATCAGAAACAGCAGATTAAACAGCTTGAGATGGAGAAAATGGCCGCAGTATACCAGGAGAAACTCAAAAACTGGGAAAAAGGTGCAAGTGAACAATTACATATTGATTTTGACGATAAACCCATGTTCGGCTATGTTAAACGGAAGCATGAAGACCGTCTACTTGAAATAAAAACCATTCTCGAAACTTCCAGCCAGTATTATAAAGATCTGACTTCACTTAACCAGGATGCGCACCTCAAAATTATCTCTGTCTTTTACAACAGGTAACCTTTCCCTATGATCAAATTTCTACATAATATCGGTGACTATTTTTCGTCAAACTACTTCAATGATGATTTCATTAAAGAAGCCATAGCAAAGACCGGGTACGCCCCCGAAGCACTTAAAGATATCCAAAAACGCATCGGATCACTTAAGGATAAGTACTTCCGGTACAAAAAAACTATTTTCGAAGGTAACCTGCGTTGCAAAGATAAAGTTACGGTGACCTGTGCCTTTAATAAAGAAATACTTAAGGTGCTGGGATATGACAGCGAGCATACTGACTATGGCGATCTGTTCCCGGTTGATGAAAAACGGGTACTGCCGGTACGTAATACGCTTTATCGTGATGTTCAGCCACACCTGATGATAATGGAGATGCACTCTCTCATAAAAGTGGGAGATGAGGAACCGGATGGGCTCTTTGAACAACAGTACGAAAGTGAAGAAAGTAATACAACTCAAAAAAGTGCCCAAAAATACAACCGTTTACAGTGGGCTAATGTGTTTACCGTTCCAGAAGGCATTCAAATATCGCCAATGGTGATAAATAAAGCGGTTTCACAACTGTTTTTGCTCGATGGTCACCGTAGACCAAAGTACATCCTTCTTTGCGCCGGTAATATTGTCTATCTGCTTGAACAGGAAAAGTGGTTTCGGGGAAGCTATCTGGAGTTTGATCTGGAGGAGCTCTTTGATGAAGCTGCTGTTGACAGGAATTACTACAGCCTCTTCTACACGCTTCTGGCAAAAGAGACGCTTGCTCCGCAGTCTGAAATTGTCTTGATGGAACAGCTCGATGAAGAGAGCCATAAAAAAGCGTATGAGGTGACGCAGGATCTTAAAGAGGGGGTAATCCAGGCTGTAGAGAAGATTGCCAATGAAGCAGTCTTCTATCTTGTAGAGCATGGGCATATTGTTGACAGCATTAATGCAGACACACTGAAAAACGAATGTCTCACCTATGTGTATCGCCTGTTGTTTCTTTTCTATGCAGAATCCCGTGAAGATCTGGATATTCTGCCATCAAAGGATGATGTTTACCTCAAGGGCTGTTCTCTTGAAATGCTTCGCGATCTTGAGCAGGTTCCACTTAATACCGCAAGCAGTCAAAACGGATTCTTCTTTCATGAATCCCTATGTCTGCTCTTCCGGTTACTCAACACAGGGTACCGGGAAAACGATGGTGCAAACCGCAGCTTTAAAATTCGCAAACTTGATTCACCACTATTTAATGATACGGTTATTGAAATATTACCAAAAGTGAAACTGCGAAATGTAATCTGGCAGGAGATTATCTGTCAGCTCTCACTTTCAAAAAAGCAGAAAAACAAAGCTCGTGGTCGTATATCGTATGCTAATCTCGGGATCAACCAGCTCGGAAGTGTCTACGAAAGTCTCCTTGCATTCCGTGGTTTTTTTGCTGAAACTGATTATATCGAAGCTCATCGTAAACTGACCGACAAAGAAAACTCTGCTAAAGTTTCCCGCGATGAAGGTTCCTTTCTTGTTCCCCGTTCACGCATGGATGATTTCGATATAAAGGAGATCTACCATGATGAAAACGACATCATGAGGATTATACCAAAGGGAACGTTCATCTATCGCCTGAGTGGTCGTGATCGCCAGAAATCGGCATCATATTATACTCCCGAAGTGCTCACCCAGTGCACCGTGAAGTATACCCTCAAACCGATACTTGAGAAACTGGACAAGGGTGAATTAACAGCTCTGGATCTTTTAAAACTGAAGATTCTCGAACCAGCGATGGGTGCTGCTGCCTTCCACAATGAAGTTATCAACCAGCTCGCAGAAGCGTACCTGCAGTATCGCCAGCAGGAACTTAAAAAACAGAAAGCCACCAACTGGCGCCTTGAGCCTGATAAATACCGGGAAGAGCTGCAGAAAGTAAAATCGTATATCGCTTTGCGCAATGTGTATGGTGTGGATATCAACCCGACTGCAGTAGAGCTTGGCAAACTATCACTCTGGCTGAATGTGATACACAAGGATATGCAGACACCGTTTTTCGGATACCGTCTGGGTACTGGTAACGCGGTTGTCGGTGCCTGGCTGAAAGTGTACACCACCAGTGCAATACAATCTGATCCCAAAAAACCGAAGGATAAAAAAGAGTGGTGGACAACTGAGCCCAAACACCTCTCATTCGGTAAAAACGGTATCCAGCGTAAAGATAACGAAATCTATCACTTTCTGCTGCCGGATACCGGTATGCTCTCCTCTGCAGGGATCGCATTACTTAAATCGGAATACCCTGTTGAAGCGGCAAAGGTCAGTAAATGGAAAAGGGAGTTTTGCGCACCCATTGATGCCGATGAAGTATTTAAACTGAAAAAGATCTCTGAAAAGATAGATGTACTTTTAGAAGAACATTACATCTATCAGAAACGAATCAACGAGGACACTAATAGCAGTATCATTGTTTTTGGTGCAGATGATCTTGCTAAACAGGGGAAACTTGATCTTCGCAGCTACGAAGAGAAAGAAAAGATTGCTAATCAGCGTATTAACCACAACGCTCCCTATTTTAAACTGAAGATGATTATGGACTACTGGTGCAGTTTGTGGTTCTGGGATGTACGAAAGGCTGCAGATCTACCGAGTCGCTATGAATGGTATGAAGATATCCTCTATATTCTGGATTATACCTTGAAAGGCACCGAAACCGCTGAGGATCTTGCGAATTATCGAAAAAAAGAGAAGAGTTTACAGGCAGGGAAAGAACTGGCAGACCATGTAGGAAAAACAACACTGTTTGATAATAACAGGGTGAAACTGGTAACGAAATATGCAGAGATGTACAGGTTCTTTCATTATCAGTTGGAATTTGTAGAAGTGTTCAGGGAAAAGGGTGGGTTTGATATTGCAGTCGGGAACCCACCGTGGTTGAAGATTACCTTTGAGGAAAAAGGGGTTATGAGTGAGGTATTTCCTGAACTTGAGATAAGACAAGCGTCTGCGCCTCAGGCGAGGAAAATGCAACAGGAATTTTTATCAATTGTCCAACAAAAAGAAAACTATTATGCTGAGGCAATTGAAATAGAAGCATCTAGTGCATTTATGAATGCATTTCAGAATTATCCTCTTCTCAAAGGACAACAGACAAATTTATACAAGTGTGTAATTGAAAATGGTTTTCATTGGATTTCTCAGAATGGATTTTTAGGGTTACTACATCCAGAAGGTATTTATGACGATCCGAATGGGTTTTTATTACGTAAAGAAGTGTACCAGCGATTGGTTTACCATTTTCAGTTTAGGAATGAGTTAGTCCTTTTTGCTGAAGTCCATCACGAAACTATTTACGGAGTACATGTTTACGGGAGTATTAAAAACAATGTTCGTTTTATTTCGATAAATAATTTATTTCATCCAGCAACAATAGACGGGTGTTTTGTACACAATGGTGAAGGATTTGTTGGGGGGTATAAAGTAAAAGATGTTAATTCCGCAAAACTCGTTTGGAATATTCATCCCCATAGATCTAGGGTCGTTAATATTACAAAAGATGAGCTGCTTACTATTTCAAAAACATTTGAAGGAAATGATAATTGGGAAACTGTAAAATTAATAAGTACGCATTCAAAAGAAATTGTTTCAGTACTAAAGAAAATTGGAGGTGGTAAAGCTGTTCGAGACACACAATTTTTTACTACTGAATGCTTTCATCAAACAAATGCCGTAAATAATGGGATAATAAGTAGAAAAACTATAACTGGCAATATTGAGAATTATGAAATTATATATAGTGGGCCCAATTTCTTTGTTGGTACACCGATTTATAAGAGTCCAAGAGTGCCATGCTTACTGAATTCTGATTTTGATGTCGTTAACTTAAGTGAAATTGAAGAGAATTATGTTCCTACTGTGAACTATAGTCCAGCAATAGAAATGGAAAAATTTTTAGAATACACTAAAAAGGATTTCGATGAAAGGCTGTGGATAGACCAGTATAGATTATCATTTAAGGAAATGATAGGTACTTCATCTGAGAGATCACTCCAACCGGCGATAATTGCTCCAAAAATTTCACATATTAATACAATTTTTACGATCTCTTTTCCTGAAGAGAAAACTGTAGTTGCCCTTTGTGCAATAACGTGTTCTATTATTATGGACTTTTTTGTAAAATCTATTGGAAAGGGTCATGTAAACTACGATACTGTAAGCAAATTTCCTATTGAAATACCTGAAAAATACGAAACAATATTATTAAGCCGTACATTACTTCTCAACTGCCTCAACAAATACTACGCCCCTCTCTGGGAACGCAACTTCCAGGAATCATTCATTAAAGATATCTGGAGTAAAAACGACCCTCGTCTCAAACCATTCCACACGCTCACAAAAGAGTGGCAGTGGGTAACTCCTCTCCGTAATTGGTATGAGCGCAGACAAGCCCTTGTTGAGATAGATGTTATCACCGCAATGGCTCTGGGTTTAACTCTCGAAGAGCTTATACTAATTTACAATGTGCAGTTCCCTGTTCTTCAGCAGAACGAAGATGACACCTGGTACGATACAACAGGTAATATTGTTTTCACCTGCTCCAAAGGGCTCAACGGCGTAGGAGTCGACCGTCCGGACTGGGAAAAAATCCGTGATATGAAAGCCGGAGAAACGTATGAACATACCATTACAAAAAGTGAACTATATTACGGCAAAAAGGTGATCTATCCTGCTCCATTCGACAAATGCGATCGTATAGAGGATTACAAAACCGCGTGGGCGCATTTTGAGATGGTTTTTGACCTCTCCCACTTCGATCCCGACACATCGGGACTCAGTGCACCGCCCAGCCACTCTCCCGTAAAGAGAGGGGAGTCGGAAGGGTGATATTAGTTATGAGAGAGTGTGGTATGTCAATTGGCAATTATCACGCCCCTTCAGGGCTAAAAAATTAATTTGCGTACAATAACCCGGGCCTTCAGCCCGGGCTATTGTATACCGCTCCTTCAGAGCTTAGAAAATGGGATGACACCCATTGAATATTAGCCCTGAAAGGGCGTGATTTAATAGCCCAGGCAGTAGCGAATGCGAAGGCCTGGGTTGCCGGGTTAACGAAATGGTTACAACGGTTTTCAAGCCCTGTAAGGGCGGGATAAATAATATCACAATTATTAACAAAAATATCATATTTAAAGAATACGCATATTATGAATAAAGAAGAACTTATACAAAAACTTACAAACCTCGAATGGGAAGATTTCGAGGTAAAAGCTGCTCAGAGTGAACTTCCTAAGTCCGTATGGGAAACAGTATCAGCGTTTTCCAATACCAGCGGAGGATGGCTGGTACTAGGTGTTACTGAAAATAAAAAGAATTACGAGATTTCAGGGGTTGGCAATGCCGAAAAACTTTCACAGGACTTTTTAAATACCCTGCGAAGTGAAAAGTTTAATGTCTTTATTGATACAAAGCAGGAACATTTCACATTTAATGAAAAATCGGTTATTGCATTTTACATCCCTGTACACCCCAATAAACCTGTTTATTTCAACACACAGGCGAATACATTTATCCGCAGGGGCAGTGGGGACCAACGCGCGACATCTGAAGAGATTGACAGTATGCTGCGCGACCGGGCGTTTGGCACCAGAACAACAAAAACAGCGCCGGGCACCAGCCGGAACAGCCTGAATGACACATCACTGCGACGCTACCGCGATTACATGTCTCGATTCAGCCCCAATGCCAGTTACAACCGGTATGATGAGTCAGAATTTTTACAGAAGATGCGTATCATGGATGGTGATCAGTGTACCTTTGCGGGTCTTCTCATGCTTGGTAAACGGGATGCAATCGAAAAACATTTCCCGGATTTCCGAATCGATCTGCTTGAAATTCCGGGTACATCATATACAGATGCAAGACAGCGTTACACGTTTAGACTCGATGAACAGGAAAATCTCTGGGAATACTACTTTGAGTGTTTTGCCCGATTAAAACAAAAAGTAGATGTACATTTTACTTTGACTGCTGAAGGGTTTGGAGAGGAGCTCTCTCCCGGACTTGTCAGCATACGTGAAGCACTGGTTAACATGCTCATGCATGCCGATTATTTTTCGCCATCCCGCTCCCGCATACGCATTTTTACTGATCGTATAGAGTATTATAACCCGGGTGGTTTGCCCAAACCATTCAGTGAACTGAAAAGTAAAGATATTTCATTACCCAGAAACCCGGTACTTGCAAAACTTTTCCGGATGGTTAAACTCGCAGAAAACGCCGGATTTGGCCTCGATAAAATCGATGACAACTGGAGGGCTTATAATGACACAAGGCCAGAGTACATAATAGAATTCGATTCCGTTATACTGAGTTTTAAACTAGAGACAATCAAACAATTTGAAGATATAACAAGAAATGGTGTCGGTGAAAACGTCGGGGAAAAAGACAGTGAAACACCAAAAAACGTAGTTGGCATTGAAACTGGCGGTGTAACTACGGAGAAAACTACGGAGAAAACTACGGAGAAAACTACGGAGAAAATTCTTCGGCTTATTCAGGATGACAGGGAAATCACTGTAAAAAGCATTTCAGAAAAGTTATCTATTTCATACCACACTGTTGACTGGAATATCCGTAATTTGCGAAAAAATGGACTACTTAAACGAATTGGACCCGATAAAGGTGGTTACTGGGAAGTAACCTCCAGAAAATAAACTGGAAAATTAAAACATGTTAAGTCTCAATCAGGCAATTGAAATTAAGGAGTCGATTCTCGCATATCTTAAAGCGACTTTCACTTTTCAGGATAAAGAGGTGCACAAAGCGTTTTACGATTTTGTCACTCATCCATCAGAAGGAATGTTCAAAGGTCCCTATTTATCGCTGAAACTACCATTTGTTAAAGCAAACGAAAATGACCTTCAGAATATTCCATTAACAATTAAGCCATCATGGCTCCCCTATGATCATCAGGTAAAATCGTGGCATCGTCTCAGTACCGTTGGCAAAAAAGCTGAACCAACTATTATCACTACTGGGACCGGTTCAGGAAAAACTGAATCATTTCTGTTTCCGATTCTTGACTATTGTCATCGCAATCTGCATCGCCAGGGGATCAAGGTTATTATTCTCTATCCAATGAATGCGCTTGCGACGGATCAGGCAAAACGACTTGCTGGGTATATCAATGATGATCAGCGGCTGAGGGGCAGGATTACTGCAGGTCTGTTTATCGGTGAGGGAAAGGATGCTGCGAAATACCCTAAGACAATGGGTCCGGATCATATCATTGAAAACCGGGAATCAATTTTGTCATCCCCGCCGGATATTCTTCTGACCAATTTTAAAATGCTTGACTATGGATTGATGAAGGGAAACTACAACGATCTCTGGCTGGGGAATTACCAGGATCCTGAACTCTTACAATTCCTTGTTCTTGATGAGTTGCACACCTATGATGGTGCTCAGGGAACTGATGTAGCCAATCTGATCCGTCGTCTGAAGCTGAAACTGTCTATTCCGGAAAATCACCTTTGCCCTGTTGGAACATCTGCAACAATCGGTACCGGTGAGGATGCTTCACTGCAGCTTTCTGATTATGCATCGAAGATATTTGGGGAAACAATTCAACCGGACTGCATTGTTGCTGAAAAAAGAATCACGGTTGAAGAATTCTTTGCGGATGATGATTTACTGGAAACGTTTACACCACGAACCAATGTTCTTAAAGATGTAAAACCGCTGACTGGTGAAGGTTATGATAAGTATATCGAACGGCAGATTGGGTTCTGGCAGATGGACAGGTCTACCCTTGCCCAGGATCTGATAAAACTGAAGCTTGTTAAGGATCTTGTTGCCGTGGTGAACAAGGATAAAGGTGTCCATACACTGGAGACTATCGTAAAGAATCTTTCGAGTCGCAACAAAAACTTCAGAGATGTCCCTCAGTGGAATGAGCAGTTTCAATTCAACCCTAAAGAGAGTATTGTTCTATCGCTCTTTTCTTTGATATCTGAAGCTTACGTAGTTGATCAACAGAATGGACGTAAAACACCGTTTCTTTACATACAGACACAGCTCTGGATACGGGAACTTAGTGGTGTGCTCAGAACAATCAGTGAGCAGCCGCACTTTACCTGGAAGGCTGATATCGATCAGGATGACCGTCTGGCGTTGCCACCATGGTTCTGCCGTGAATGTGGTGCATCAGGATGGTTAGGTATCAAACATGACAATAAAGAACGATTCGAAAAAGAGATCAATGATATCTACGAAAAGTTTTTCTCGAATCACAAACACATCTACTTTGCAAATAGAACATCATGGTTTTCACAGAAGGATGCGATCGATTGCGGTTATGAGGCAAATGATACTTTTCACAAATTTATTGATAATGTAACACTTATCTTGCATAGTGACACCGAAGATAAAAGAACAGACATCACCGCATTCAGAAAACTTACCAGCAGTGGTTATAATGACCATGTCTGCCCGGAGTGTAATACACGAAACGGTGTTTCAATCATTGGTACCCGTGTCGCCACACTGAGCAGTATTACGGTCAGCCAGGTATTGGCAACAGATCTTGATATACAGAATGAGCAGAATCGAAAAGTATTGGCATTCACTAATTCTGTGCAGGATGCTGCACATCAGGCAGGATTTATTGAAGCGCGAAATTACCGTTTCACCTTTCGTTCATCACTGCAGCGAGTTATCAACAAGCTGGACAGGGCTATATCGTTGCAGGAACTTGCCGGTGAGTTTATTACCTATTGGAAACAGCATTCCGATGAGACAGGGAAGAATCCTCTCGATGCTTTTTACTATCGCTTCTATCCCACTGATTACCTTGGTAAATCAGCCCCGCAGGATTATAAAAACGACAGTGGGTTTTATGAGCTACACTTCGTAAAGGAATTTGACGATCGTATCACCTGGGAATGTTTTTCCGAATTTGGTTATGACGCACAGATTGGTAGAACGTTAGAGAAGACCTTGTCATCAGCAACATTTTTCGTTTTAGAAGATCTCCTTGCTGTATGGAACTCTATGGAGCCGTGGTTACGTGAAAATGATAGATCAGGTACAATTGATAAAGACTCGTTTTTACGTTTTATAGAACTGGTGCTGCACCGTGTTCGGGTGCGTGGAGCGGTAAGCCACTGTTATTTGGAAAAGTTCCGAGAACACGACCTCAAGTTGTGGGACTTGAACTGGATGAAGGATTCGCGCCATTTTCTCAACAGAAAATTTGGATCGCGTACTCGTTTACCTAAACTTCTTACCAGTTATCCCGAATCCAGGGGACTCCTGGACAGTACCCATGCAAAAACATCAAACTGGTTTCATCAATACTATAAAAAATGTTTTCCGCTTGCATCAAATTATGTAGACATGGTAAATGATTTTTACACACAACTTATCGAGGCTATGGTAAAGATCGGCATTGTAGATAAAGCGAATACCGAAGAAAAAACGAATGTTGCTATTAGCCCGCAAAAGCTCTTTGTAACTCATAACATAAAAGCATATTCATGTTCAGAATGTGGACACTTGTTAACTGTTGGCGAGACTGAACATGATTTAACAGGTGGTAAGTGCCTTGTACACCGGTGTCAGGGTGCATACAAAATAGATGATGTTGTTGAAAAGAATAATTACTATCAACTTGTCTATAACCGGAACCGTTCTCCAAGGATCTACGCGGCAGATCATACGGGCCTGATTCCACGTAAGCCACGGGAACTTCTTGAAGAAGATTTTAAGACCAGACCGAATTTCAATTCCAGAAATGCACTTGTAGCAACAAGTACTCTTGAAATGGGAATCGATATTGGTACGCTCAATACGGCGATCAACAATTCTATTCCACCACAGCCATCAAATTTTCTTCAGCGTATAGGACGTGCAGGGCGCGCGTCTGGTTCTGCACTTGTTGTAAACTTTGCACAAAGTAAGGATCACGATCTTTATTACTATACAGAACCACTGGAAATGATGGTGGGAGAGGTCAATACACCTGGCTGTTATATTGAGGCTAAGGAGATCCTGAAACGTCATTTTTTTGCTTTCTGTATCGATTCCTGGACCCGTCTCGATCCTAAAAATAACCATATTCCACACAATATCAATGCACTGCGTATTGAAACTTCAGATCTTCTGTCTACTGATTTCTTTGTAAATAAGATTCTGCATTACATTAAAGTTAATGAAGACAAACTGTTCAATTCATTCAAAAACGGGTATCTTCATGATGTGGATGCTAAAGTCTTTGATCATCTCCGGTATGAGCTTGACAGTGATAACTTCTACCAGTTCAACAGGAATATCTTTGTTAACTTAAAAGATGATATTTATAAAATTCAGGAAATCCGTAAAGAAATAGAACTCCGGATTAAAGAACTTAAATTAGGTAAAAAAGACCCTGAACGGATTGAACTTGAGAACGAAAAAAAGAATCTTGGTGGCATTATCATGTCGATCAAGAAGCGGAACACTCTGGAGCATCTGACTAATGCGGGAGCTCTTCCAAACTATGCCTTTCCCGAAACCGGCGTTACACTTACTGCAAAAGTACTCGGTAACCAGGCTGCTTCAAGTAACAAAGTACCACTGAACAAAGATTTTGAAATTGTGAGGGCTGCAAGCCAGGCACTTAAGGAGTTTGCCCCGGATAATTTTTTCTATTCACAGGGGTTTAAGTTCCTGGTAACAGGTATCAATACCTTTGATTGGTCAGACAGAAACAGTTTTCATAAAAAGCGCTTCTGTTCAAACTGTGATCATATCGAAATGGATGAGACAGCACCCAAAGGGTATTGCCCCAAATGTAACCATGAATCGTGGGGATCATCGTCAAATGTACACACCTTTGCGAAATTACTTTCAGTAAAATCATTCAACAATCAGTCAGATGCATCAATAAATGACAGTAGTGATGAACGAGAAAAAATTCGCTACAATGTTCTTCAGCATTTCAACTTCAAAGAGAATAACTCCCGTGGTGCTTATGCAATGAAAGATATTCCATTCGGGATTGAGTTCTTTAAAGAGGTAACTATTACCGACACTAATCTCGGTAGAAAAGATGTTGTTGATCCGAGAAAAGTAAAAATTAATGAAACGGAAGCCCCCGCTCATGGCTTTATTACCTGCAGGTTGTGCGGAAAAAGCTCCTCGCATGTTCGTCAAAAAGTAAATGGAAATGATTACAAGTTTCACTATGGCTATTGTAAATATAAAGACCGAAATTACAATGGCGTTTCGGATGATGTTTTTGAAGAGGTTTTCTTCTTTCGGCAGATGCAGACGGAAGCATTGAAGATTCTACTCCCTGTTCAGGAACTAAACAGTGATGCTGAAATCAAAATGTTTCAGGCTGGTATCGAATTGGGTTTGAAAAAGTATTTCAAAGGAAACCCGGAACATATAAGAATTTCCGTATATAGTGAGTATAATCACATCACCACAAAATTCGATAAATATCTCGTACTATATGATTCAATCCCCGGTGGTACCGGTTATCTCGAAAAAATATTTAATGTTAATGAATTCAGTAAACTTCTGCTAGCTTCTTATAAGGAGATTAAGAGCTGTTCATGTCAGTATATGGATAAAGATGGTTGCTACCATTGCATCTATTCATATTCGAATCAGTATCACCAGGCAGAATTAAGCAGGGCCAAGGCAGAAAAAAGGTTTGAAGAGATTGTTAAGCGAATCGAGGATTGGGAGACACATCCCAGTGGTTTAGGAAATCTGACAAACAGTGGTAATATTGAAGAATCAGAACTGGAAGAGCGGTTTATCCGAAGCCTCAAAAAATTGGCAAACAAAAATGAAAACTGGCGCATTTCAGAAACTAATGATGACGGTACCATCTCCTACAAATTATCATATGAGGATCATTATAAAAAGCTGCACTTTCATATCAGACCACAAGTGAATCTTGGTCGTGCAGATGGAGTTGAATTTCATACCCGTACAGACTTTTTGATTATATGTACACATTGTGAAATAAACGGGTTAGTAGTCGAAGATAAGAGTTCATTACACAGAATTGCCATATATCTCGATGGGTATCAGTTCCACGCATCAAAAGAGCATAACAGCTTTTTAAAAGATATAGAGAAAAGAAAAGCTGTTGTTAATTCTGGAAATCATTATACATGGACATTGACATGGGATGATATTGAACATTTTGATGGATACCTTAGTGAAGATGATAAGGCTAAACGCAACGATTTTCTCCACGATCGACTTCATGCAGAAAAAGGGTTTCTGGAAACCAGAGCTACACTTTTGCAAGCAGTAAAAAGAGATACAACTGCTCCTAAAAAATTTGAGAATAACTTTATACGATTGCTTGAAGCACTTAAATCTATAGATACTATCAAGCAGATCCAGAATGATATTTCACTCTATTGTGCTTTCTTTCAGAAGAAACTTTTTACACCATCATTTGCTCCTGATAAGGTACAGGATGCATTACAGAATAGTGTAATGGATACTTTCTGTATCAATAATAGAACATTAGATGGTTGGGTACCTGTTTCGTTAGTAGAACAGAATCCCCTGTTTGCGGCTAAATTTGCGGTAAATATAAAAAATAGTACTCTCTTTGGAGGATACACAGTTAATAGTACCGATGAGATCGATAAAAAAAGCTGGAACCAGTTCTGGGCAATTTTCAATCTGATTCAATTCTTTGATTATGAATCAACCGAACAAAAAACACCCTGTGATGTAACAATAAACATTGATGCCATTATTGCTGCATTTCCATCGGTGTTGCATGATGCACTATGGAAACTATACAATGCTGGGCTCCTGCAATCAGAAGAGGATGAAATACAACTCAATTCGCTTCTCGATGAAAATGGTAATGTGTTAGCAGAGGCAGAACTTATTATGACATCAACAAAACAAGTATACAATCCATACTCTGAAGCTGATAAAGAAATTTTTGAGAAAAATAGTTTTACATTAGTTAGTATAGATGAATTAAGGGAAACGGAATATGAAACTACTGGTATACGATAAATTCTGGGATTCTTTTATCAACCTGCCTAAAACAATACAGAAAAAGGTTGTTGACTTCCAAAAGAAATTCAGAGAAGATTCAAAAGCTGCCGGGATACATCTCGAACCTCTTTTGAACAACAAAGATAAGTCGCTACGATCTGCACGTGTTGATCAAACATATCGTGCCATTATTAAATCGCCAGAGGCAGGTGATGTATTCTATCTCTTATGGGTAGATCACCATGATGAGGCATATGCCTGGGCTGCGAATAAAGTGTTCCAATGGAATGAGGTTACACAATCGGTACAGATGTTCACCGCTCCTGAAGCTAAACTCGACGAGACACCTGCTATTCCTGTTGAAGTTGTTCAGAAAACATTCTTTGGTCGAATTGATTCTGAAAAACTTATAAAAATAGGAGTACCGGAAGTACTTCTGCCATCGATCAGGAACATAGATACTTTAGTTGATCTGGAAAAATTAGAAAAATTTATTCCTGCAGATGTATTTGAGAACCTCTTTTATCTCCTTGAGGGCGCAAAGATCGATGAGCTTATAACTGAGATAAGTGAAGGTCGTGTCGGTGATGAAGATCCGGATAAACAGGTCAAAAGTTTTAATAACCAGCGGTCTTTTATTGAACTGACTGATGATTCACTCTTTAATGAAGCACTGTCGGGAAGCCTGAGTAAATGGAAATACTACTTGCACCCGTCACAAAGGAAACTTGTCAGTGGAGATTTTAAAGGTTCCGTGAAAGTGAGCGGCGGTGCAGGTACCGGTAAAACTGTTGCAGCACTCCATCGTCTGAAATACCTCAGTGAGATCAGACAAGCTGGTGAAGAGATTCTCTTTTCAACATTCACAAAGGCACTTACAGAAAATTTAACGGGGCTGATCAAAGGCCTCAATATCGATACAAGCCACATCACCCTCATAAATATTGATAAGCTTGTATATTCACTTGTAAAAGAGCATTCATTACTACCGAATGGTTTCAAAGTTTTCGAAATTGATTCAGTTAAAAATGCCTCCGAGTTCTGGGAGGAGATAGTCGCAGAAGTACTTACAAGCTTTTCTCCGGAGTTTCTTGAAGCGGAATATAAACAAGTTATTCTCTATAATGGAATCCAGAACTTTGATGAGTATGTGAGAACATCAAGAAAAGGGCGTGGTAAACCAATTACCAGAAGGCAACGACAGGAGATCTGGGAATTCTTCCAGAAGTTCGACAAAAAACGTTCCGGGAATAATCTGTACTATAAAGATGAACTCTATAATATTCTTTCGACCCATTGCAAGGGGATTAAGAGCACACCTTTTACTTATTGTATAATTGATGAGCTACAGGACTTTTCAAACGTCGAATTGCGCCTAATCCGATGCCTTGTACCTGAAAAAAATAATGATCTGTTTCTTGTTGGTGACCCATTACAATCTATTTACAGTAAATGTATCAACTTTTCACAAGCGGGTATCAATATTCGGGGAAAAAGAAGTCACCGCTTACGAATAAATTATAGAACGACCGAAGAAATTAAAAAACTGGCAGTTTCTGTCATTGCTGATTGCAAATATGATAACTACAATGGAGAAGAGGAACAGAAAGCTGGGTATATCTCCCTGTACCATGGCATCAAACCAACTTATACTGTTTTTAAAACAAAAGAAGAGGAAGTCAGTTCTGTTTTCGAGAGTTTGACACATCTTTTTGAGCAGGGATGCCAGCATTCTGATATAGCCATTTGTGCACGAAAAAAAGATGGCTTGAAGGAATTCCGTAACGAGCTTCACAAGCTCAAAATTCCCTATGATGATAATGGATCAGAAAGAAGCTCTGCGGATAATGTGGTAAATCTTTTAACCTTCCACAGAATTAAAGGTTTGGAATTTAAACACATTTTCATAGTTGACACAAACGATAGAACAGTCCCGGCAAAGCCATTTGATTTTGATGATTATGCAAAAGAAGAACAGGAAAGTTATCTGAGGAATGAGAAATCGATGGTTTATGTCGCCGTTACCCGTGCAAGAGAGAATGTAACGATTACAGGAGTGGGGAGAAAGTCTGAGCTTTTGGGGATTTGATTATAAAGCAGGTAAAAAAAATGAGTAGAGAAAGATGTGAATCCAGAATAGTTGAAATTATTGCAGAAAATGCGTGTAAGCGGGTTACTCGACAAACAATTTCCTACTGCCAGTATTATAAGGATGTAAGGCCTGACCTGGGAAATTTATGGGATGAAATATGTGTCCAGGTACAGTTTGAAAAGGAATTATTGTGGGAAACCTATGAGGATACTGTCAGGGAATTCGTTTATGGTAAAGTTACTGAACTCAAGCCCTACGAACAGGATGCCGTTTTCCTTCAGACAGAAGATAGTTACGAACTGGATGATAATGAGAATGACAATCTTGAAACTTGTCCAACCAACTTGGATAGTGTAACAGAGTACATCCTGAATGAACATGTATTTGCAAAGGCCGCAAACTGGTCAAATGCAAGGATTCGAGAGTATATTGATAATTCGGCGTTGTGAACTGTAGTTGGAAGGTGTTTTAGAGTAATGAACGAAATGCTGTATTCAGTCTCATAAAGCTAAAAATTCCCAGCCTTGATCATTCTTCCGGTTTGGATAAGAGGGTAGATCTAACACATCCAAGCGCTTCAGTCCATCCTTACAGCAACTAATGCTACCTATACAATCAAAATCAATTCAAGTCGTTTAAAGCATCCACAATTTTGGAAAAAACGTAACGTTGTTCACGTTGTTCAATTTTTTCTTGCATACTGATTTTTTGTAGTGTATATTAAATGAACAACATGAACAACGGAGTCTCTATGGATAAAAAAGGTTTTACGGCAAAATTGAGTAGAGGTAGAAACGGTTGGTGCGCAATCTTTTTTCACCCTTTAAAAACAAAAGGTGGAAAATCGGTAAGAGTCAGAAGGGGCCTTGGAACTGACGATGAGCAAAAAGCTGAAAATTATATCGAGCAGATTAATCAGCTACTTTCCGATAAAAATATGTGGACTCAATCTGCACGTAAAATTGCAGAAGAAAAGTTTGATTCTATAGTTATAAGAGCTTTTTTTGAGAATGTGACTGGCTTAGTGATTCCACCTATTAAAATTAGAGATGGAATACTACCCTTACCTACAATCGAAGATGGATACAGTAAAGTTCTTTTACTTGGTACAACAGGAGCAGGTAAAACTACCTTACTTAGGCAATTTATTGGTACTGATCCTATTAAGGAACGGTTTCCATCTGTTTCCACCGCTAAAACTACAACATTTGATACTGAGGTTATCTTATCTGAAGGACAATTCGAGTGTGCTGTTTCGTTTCTTTCACGTGAGCAGACAAGGATGTATGTCGAAGAATGCGTTATAGCAAGTACTCTATCAGCAATTGAAGGACAAAATGATCTGCAAATTGCACGCAACCTATTAGAACATAAAGAGCAAAGATTCAGGCTTAGCTATGTTCTTGGAAGTTATCCGCTTCCTAAAGATCTGAAGGAGGATGAGGACAATTATGACGAAGATGAATTACATGAATATGAACCAGAAACTATAAATGAAGATAGTTCCATACCAGATAAAAGGTTATTAAATGATAAGTTACATGAAATTATATCAGTAATAAAAAACATCGCTGAAGAAATTGAGGCATCTGTAACACAAGGATTAGGCGATAAATATGACTCATTACAACCCGTTGATAAAATAGCATATTTAGATTTATCAGAAGAAAATGCTCAGAATTCTGATAAAACTCAAACTCTTGTTGATGATATCCTAAATATTATTGAAAACAAATTCACTTTAATTGATCAGGGTCAACTTGAAAGAGATACTTCTGATGAATGGCCTGTCAGTTGGAATTTTATCTGTGATGATCGTGCATTGTTTCTCAAAACCATAAACCGCTTTTCAAGTAACTATGCATCATATTTTGGTGCCTTGCTGGCACCTGTCGTAAGTGGCATGCGGGTAAAGGGACCATTTATACCAAACTGGAATAAAGCTGAACCATTTCCTAAAATTGTGTTTTTAGACGGTGAAGGATTGGGCCATACACCTTCAACTGCAACCAATGTTTCATCGTCAATTATCGATAAATTTGATTATTCAGATACAATTGTAATTGTAGATAATGCCCAACAACCCGCACAGGCCGCAACTGCCAGTGCTTTGAGATCTCTTACTACTTCAGGGCATGCAAGAAAAGTGGTTGTTGCATTGACTCATTTCGACCAGGTTTCCGGACCTAATTTACCAACAGTTCATGATAAACGTGAACATGTATTCGGTTCAATTCGAAATACGTTACAAGCTATTGATTCTCAAACAATTTCAAATACAGGCACACAACTATTAAAAATGCTCGAAAATGGGAGGACCTTCTTTCTCGGACGCCTGAATGAAAATTTAGGAGAGCGATCGAAAGGTACAATTGATCAGTTAAAAGCAATGATCAAATTTTTCATGGCATCAATTGAAAAAGTACCTTTATCTGATGCTATACCAGTTTATGATATGGCTAATTTTGTGTTGTGTATCCATTCTGCATACAGTTCGTTCCATCAGCAGTGGAATTCCAGGCTTAATCTCTCTGTCTTAGACTCCATTAAACCAGAGCATTGGTCACGAGTAAAAGCACTTTCAAAAAGATACGCGGAACAAACAGCTGACGAATATGATAACCTCAAGCCAATCGCAGACTTATTGCAATCAATGCTTGATAGATTGGTTAGCTTTATCAATAACCCAAGACGATGGAAACCAGAAAATGCCTCTCAAGAGCAAAAAGAACTTGTTGCGCAGCAAATATCAGAAAGGACAACCAGAAAATTACTGGCACTTATCAGAGAACGTATGGCAATGCAAAATACTGGAAATTGGAAAGATGCATATCAACTGAGTGGAAGGGGTTCGACTATAAATCGTGCTAGAAAAGTTCGTACAATTTATGAAAGTGTCGCACCTGTACCCCAGGCGATACCAGAAAAAGAGGCATCTGATTTTCTTGATGTCCTCCGCAGTTTATTCCGGGAGGCTGCAAAAGAATTCAGAGCTGAATTTATTTCTTAAGTAGAAAAATGTAATGTAAGTGATTCAATTTGGGTCATTTACATTAGTCTGAATACTCATAAAACTAATATTTTTCATTAATGGCCAATGGTTGTTCCGCATTTGAAATTAATCAAACGATTATTGAGAGACACACTACAATTTAGTTTGAATGGGATAACAGGCGGATGTAATTAAAAATATTGAGAAACAGCAAATTAATTTTTATTATTAAGCTATTGATTTAAAACATAATACAACAAAATATCTTTACTATATGCTACCGCCGGAAAAGAACGGACCCATTAAACAAATTAATCAGACCCACCAAAGAGTTGCATGTTTTGAATGAAAGTATTTTATGTAATATTTATTAGCTGTTTTGCTGAAGAGGATATATACGTAAAACATTGGATTTAAATCAAATAAAAAGTCCCGGTGGTTATTCCGGGACTATTTTTAAAAGTACACC
>JAFGIN010000005.1 GCA_016929595.1 Chitinispirillaceae bacterium | reverse complement strand
TGTCAGGTGAAAGATATCGCCGTCTCCTGTACAATCTATGACAACTTTTGCCAGAACAGCCATTCTTCCCGATTTGCTCTCAATGAATACACCCTTTATCGTGTTACTTTCCATTATAACATTTGAAGCCCATGTATGATAAAGCATTTTAACTCCGGCCTCCCTTATCATTTCATCAAGAACATATTTTGCGGCCTCCGGATCGACAACAGGATTAACTTCTTGTACCGACATTCCAAGGTCGATGAGACGTTTTGACATTTCACCTCCGACACCAAAGATGACCTGTTTCTGTCTTTTCTGTCTATCCACAGCATGGGTGGACAGAAGAGGCAGGACAAGACCGCCGGTCCATAGTCCACCAAGATGGTTATAACGCTCAACCAGGTATGTTTCGGCGCCTGTCCGGCTGGCTGCAATTGCTGCGGCAGCTCCTGCAGGTCCCCCTCCTATCACCAGGACATCAGTTTCGGCAAGAACCGGGATCTCCCTTTCGGGTTCACGGATTGTCCTTCCTTCATCTTTATCCGGTAAAACCGTCGGTGTATCTTCAATGCCTGCGGCCGGTTCAATTTTCCTTTTGCATCCAATACCGAGGCTTATTGCACCTCCGGTTAATACTGCTCTGTAAACAAAATCTCTGCGTTTCATATAAAAATTGTTTAATGTTCTACACGAACTCCCCGCTCCTTCACTGTGTTCAGGCTTTCACCCTCGACTGATTTCCCCACGAACTCACCCCCTTCCTCCGCTTCGCTCCGGCTTTCCCCCTCTCTGCTCCACAAAGAGGGGGTCTTTTTTTCATCACAATAGAAATCAGCAATGAAGTAATTCAATCCCTTGAAATCGGCCTTATAAATAACAGGATGCTGCCGGAGAAATTTATATCCACAAAGCTTTCTGTTTCTAATCTGTTCCCAAAGCTGCTTTTCAGATTCCGTTAAATTTTTCCTGAGTTCCCGCGCATGTTTTTTTATAACTTTAATACCAAGATACTTCCCCTTTCCCATTATTAACGATATTCCTAATCAAATATAATATTTATTCACCTCATAAAAATGCATTTCGGTAATTTACTTAGCATCCATATTCTCCCCTCTTTATATAGTACAGAGTGAGATTACGATGGGATAAATTCCAATGATCCGAGCTTTCCCCCCCTCTTTGCGTAGCAGAGAGGGGGGAAGGGGGGTGAGTTCATGTAAAACCATTAGCAGAGAGGGGGGAAGGGGGGGTGAGTTCATGTTATCATTAGCAGAGATGGGGAGGGGGGGTGAGTTCATGCTAAGACACTATCACCAAATGGATACAATAAAGTGATCGGATGTCACGAAAAAAAACCCCTCTCTGCTGGGCAAAGAGGGGGAATTAAAGGGGGTGAGTTCATGTTAATTCGCCAGCAGTTAGCGGGAATTAAAATGAGTAAGTTCATTAATTTATCATTCCGGTCCACCATCCCACCAAACCTTGCCAATCAGCCTGTCTGGCTGGGTAGCACCTGTGGGATAGTTAGGATTACCCGTAGCTTCATATGCAGGTATAGTAAGTTTTGTCGGGATCTGGCCGTTTGTGGCATTACCCGGATAATTGGTCGGGGTCAGGGCAGGAAATCCTGTTCTCCTGTAATCTGACCATGCATCCCACCAGTTCATCCATTTGGATAACCACATCTGTTCTCCGATCATTTCAAGCGCTTGGGCATCATCGAAAGGATAAGTTGCCAGATACTGATTTACCTCATTTCCTGTTATTTCGAATGACGGATCATAAATAGTATACATCTGCAGAGCCAGTTTTACTCCATTATCGTAATGTGATTTAACTGACCCGGTGATACCGGTTCCTATACTCCTTTGAAGTGCTTCTGCCAGCAGGAATTCGGATTCAGCAGCGTTCATGATCATGTATGGCTCATCATCCTGCATCATCTTTGGATTGACAGCCGAAAAATGCTCACGTGGGACAGTTGGTCCGCCCATTAGGGTATTGAGCATTGCCCCGTCAAGTCCGTTTGGCAGACCGCGCATCTTAAGGGGATCTGTTTCAAGATAAATCACCTCGTTGGCTGTCCACTGTATGATACCTCCAGTGAAAATCATAAGCCTTGGATCATCGTCAGCCGTACTGGTTTTATCGGGCCCCATGAGCTTATCAACCAGGGTTTTGCTGAGGAATGAGCTTTCCCACTGTCCTCCGTCACCGGGATAGAAACCACGTGATATACCATTCTGATTTGTCCATTCGCTTGGACCAAGTGCCATTGTGGCAATCACATTATCATCGTTGCTGCTCATCACACCTCCGGCAACAGCCTTTGTAACATATGTACCTGCCATTGTGGCATCCACATTTGATACTCTCATGGCGAGCCTCAGCATCAGTGAGTAGCCGAATTTCTTCCATTTGGCAATGTCACCCTTGAAGTAATAATCTGCAGCAGCAAATCCTTCATCAAGATTTGAACTACTCAGACCTGCGCATGCTTCATCAAGCTCCTTTAAGAGATCGGTATAAATAGCTTTTTGCTTATCATAAACCGGCTGGAATATTCCTTCAATACCTTTATTGGCTTCAAAATAGGGAATACTGCCATACCAGTCAGTCAGACGGTGGAAGCAGAGAACCCTCAGGATTCTTGCAGCATGGCGGGTATTTATCTTATGTCCTTCGGAGTAACCTCCGGGTCCGGTTTGTTTAATAATCTCATAAGTTACCCTTCCGTCACCGGCAAAAAAGTGGTCCCACGGAGCATTTGAAGGTTCAACATCGTTTTCCAGATATTTGTCCCCCACAGATATGGTACCTGTACTGGTACTTGCAAGTTGCTGTATAGCATGTGCGCACATACCTATATTGGTTCTCCAGTCTGTATACCTGTCATCACGCAATCCGTTATTTGAAGCACTAAGTTCAGCAGCGGTAAGGAAGTAGTTGACATCTATTTCGTTAACCGCATTCGGATTGATGTTCAGTTCGTGAAGTTCATCAGTATCACAACTTGCTGCAAACGTTACAATCAGCAGCGCACTTCCGAGTATTTTATATAATTGTTTCATCTTTCTCAGGTTTTAATGGTTAGAAAGTAGCTCTCAAATTGAAACCGTAAGTGCGGGTTGTCGGCATACCGAAATAATCGAGACCCTGTGCGTTACTATCAGTGTATCCATATTCAGGATCAACATTATCGATATTCTTATAAAGAATAGCAAGGTTCCTTCCGACAAAAGATACTGCAAGGTTTGTAAGGGGTGTCCTGCTCAGTATTTTAGTTGGCAGGCTGTATTCAATAGAGACCTGTCTCAGCTTGATAAACGAAGCATCGTAAATAAAATTCTCCTGGCAGCGGGCCCCAAGATTGCTCCAGTAACGACGTGTTTCATCCTGGTTGAGAGTTTTTGTGAATGGTTCGTATATGGGCTTACCATCACTACCGGTGCCTGTCTGAATTACACCCTTAACAACCATGCCTCCTTCCCGGTTCACAAGTGTCTGCTTATGCAATCCCCACTGTGTTAATCTCACATTCGTTCCGGAATAAATATCACCACC
This sequence comes from Chitinispirillaceae bacterium, assembly GCA_016929595.1. Taxonomy (GTDB): domain Bacteria; phylum Fibrobacterota; class Chitinivibrionia; order Chitinivibrionales; family Chitinispirillaceae; genus JAFGIN01. The sequence goes on along the minus strand of JAFGIN010000005.1, from coordinate 3,361 downwards.
GAATTTGAAATCAAGAAGTGCATCAAGACGGATACGGTTCCAGCTCAATGAGTTATTCAAGCCGCCGGTTAAATCGGCAACACCATTTCCAAGGATCTCATATACATCTGATCTGGCAGGTGAACCATTTGATTCATAAACAAGGTTCCCCTGATCATCAGTTTTCTGCTTGTAACCGGTAATCATACCGAACGGATATCCGACGATGTGTTTTATGTAAACGGTTCTGGTACGAGGTTCCTCTACGTTGAGTTCAGTTACATTTTCACTCAGTGCTATCACCTTATTTTTATTCTTTGCAAGGTTCAGTGAAATATTCCACGTAACACCTCCCAAATTCTGAATCGGTGTGCCATTTATCAGTAGCTCTATACCTTTGTTTGACAGCTCACCGATATTAACCGAAGTTGACAGGAAGCCTGATGTTCTTGATATAGTTGCAGAAAGTATGTCATCAGTTGTCTTTTGATCGTAATAAGTGAATTCGAGTCCAAACCTGCCCTTGAAGAAATTAAGGTCAGTCCCGAATTCGATCTCTGTTGACAGAGCCGGTGAAAGGTTCGGGTTCGGAATATTATCGCCTCCGGAGAAGTTTGCCATTGCAAGAGTAAGGTGAGAAACTCCTGACAATCCGTAAGTGACTCTGGATGAGTAAGCTCCTACGTTAGCTGTTGCCACCTGTCCCCAGGCAGCTCTTAACTTACCATATGTAAGCCAGGCAGGCATCTGGAAAGCGTCTGTAAATATGAAACTTCCACCGATTGACGGGTACAGTTTGCTGTTATTCTCCGGATTCAACACTGAGAACCAGTCGTTTCGGGCTGTAGCGGTAATGAATAAATAATTTCCGTAACTTAACTCGGCTGAACCGAATAATGAATTAACACCATTTTTGCTGTAACCATAACCGAAATTCCTGGTAACGGCATTATTCACCGATGTAAAGAAAGGAACATTGAAACTTGTACCGTTAGCCTGGATTGTTTCATACTCATGGGTCATCTTGTTGCCGCCGACAAATGAATTTATCCTGAAATTTCCGAAATCATGGTCTCCTCCGACCATCCACTCCATGTTAATTTCCCTTATAAAAAATGATTGCTCATTCTTTGAACCGCCACGAAGGTATCCGGTACCCTGGGGAACAAGGAAATTAGTATTCCTGGTAAACCAGTCCATCCCTACCTGTCCCTGAGCCCAAAGCCACTTGAAAATATTGTATCTCATGGATCCTGAGGTAATAAAGCGGTCCCTTATTTGTTCGTTCTTAAACTGGTAAGCAACCCAATATGGATTCTGGAGCCAGTTGTTGTTGGCCTGTTGATATTCTTCTCCCACTCCTTTAAGGTCAGGAGTTGTAACTCCAGGTGCGACAGCTCCAATTTTATTGGGATCCCCTTTTAAATCTTCAATATTTACGGTATTGGCAAGACCCCAAACTGCCTGAGGTATATTTGCAGGACTATCAGCCACATACTGCCGGTTATTCATTTTCTCATTCGAGTACATGACTTTGGCATTGAAAGTAAGCTTTTCACCAAATCTACCGTTTGTTGAAAGAGAGAGATTCTTTCTTTTAAAAGCTTCGTTGGGAATTATGGCCTTATTATCCAGATTAGAGAATGAGAATCGGAAAGTCTGTCTGTCACTTCCACCTGAAAGAGCAAGATTATTAGTCCATGAACTGCCCGTGTTGTAAAAGTCCCAGGAGTTGCCAACATAGGAATATGGTCTTGAGACCCCGTCGAACTGGATAACTGAGGTTCCGTCCAGTTTTGGACCCCACATTGAACCGGCACCCCATCCATAAGCCTGATCCTGTGTAAGTGCTTTGGAATAAACCAATGGCGAATCTGGATCGTTAGGATCCGAATTAGCCATTCCACCCGGACCATAAACAGTCTGCAGGTCTGAAAGATTGATTACCTTTTCAAATACATAATTGGATGTGAATTCAATGCCAATTCCTTTTCGGGACTGCCCTCTTTTAGTCACAATGTTAATAACACCGTAACCGCCGCGTGAACCATAAAGAGCAGCTGCAGCAGCTCCTTTCAAAACTGTGATTGACTCAATGTCATCAGGGTTGAGGCTCGACATACCGTCGCCCTGGTCGACTCCACCCCATACGCCTGCACGGCCAAACTGCGTGTTATCCATCGGGATACCGTCGACAACATAAAGAGGCTGGTTACCTCCTCCGATCGATTTGTTTCCCCTGATGATCACACGCGATGATCCGGCCGGACCAGTACCTGGATTTGTAACGTTAACACCTGCAACACGTCCCTGGATCGATGAGCCAAGGTTAATTTCGCGGGCCTGGGTCAGGTTTGATCCATCAACTTTGGACACAGTTGACTGAAGCGCCTTTGTGCTTCTTGTAACACCCAGTGCTGTAACAACAACTTCACCAAGTTGCTCGGTCTCCAGCTCCAGTGTGACATTTACTGCTGACTGGTTGCCAACAGTTATTTCCTGTGTGGCATACCCGATAAAAGAAAACACAAGAACATTGGCGGGTCCCGCCTGTATGGTATACTTACCCTGAGAGTCAGTGATCGTGCCGGTCGTTGTGTTTTTGACCAGTACAGTCACTCCGGAAAGAGCAGCACCGTCAGAATCTGTGACGGTCCCGGTTACCGTTCGTTGCTGCGCCATCAATGCAAGCGTGCACGATAACATCAGAAACAAACTAAGTAATCGCTTAAAAGAAAGATAACCTTCTTTTTGATTCATAAGTTTATAGTTTTAGGGCATCGTGTTTATATTTTACGAACCCGATATTAAACCCAAATTTAACACTATTTTTAACTTTATTTAACTTTTTTTTAATTTATTTAAATTTTTACTCGATAACGATCTCATCAATATGCATCCGTGCAGGCTGACCTGATCCAGGATGCCATTCCGGAGTATTTCCGAGGGTATGTGCCACAATCCTTACAAATTTTGCATCCACCGGTTTAAAATCTACAATAAAATCCCGTTGAAAAGAATCATACTGATCGATGGGCAAAGTATTATTTACCGTACCGACATTTTCAAACTTCTGTCCATCGGAAGAAATATAGAAATCCACTTTCACGGGGGCAATGCTCAGCCACATTGCCAGTTGATAAAATGCGCATTCAATGTGCTGAATTTTCTTTTTTTCTCCAAGATCAATCACTACATCCAGATCCTTTCCCGGAAAATCGAGCCAGTTATATTCAGTGTCATGGCTTCCACGTATCCCGTCAGTGAGCATCCCCCGCTCGTCTTCACGTATGATCGAAATATCGGGACTCATAAATTTTACCGGCTTTCCGTAAGCAAGATGCTCATTTCTTCCCTGATAAAAGAGACGGTACATAGCTGA
>JAFGIN010000048.1 GCA_016929595.1 Chitinispirillaceae bacterium | reverse complement strand
TCCCCCGTTAACGGGGGAAGGATGGGATAGGGGTTGTAAAAATGTAAGGGTATAAATAATCGCAACTATTGATGTCGTCATGTATAACGGTCTCATAATTATCGGCATAGTAGTTATCAGTGGCGATGTTGGCATCGGAATCCAGATCGAACTGTAGAGACGTCCGGCCGGACGTCTCTACAGTTCGATGCCGATTTCGATCCGAAATGAAAACCTGTACATTGAATTATGAGACAGTTAATAAACAAGTAGCAGAAGACTTTCAGGAAATAGAAGTGTTATAATTTATTCACCAATGAAAAGACACTTCGTAGCGAAATCCGGATCGCTGGTGAGATTGACACCCAGTTTTCTGAGCCCCGCTTCATCACCAGGGGTGGGTATATGAGTGATGTGGACTTCGCAGCCACGGAGCTGTTCGAGTTTTTCAATAGCAGCCTGCGCAGCAGGATTAAAAATACCTGAAAGACTGAGCGCTATAAGTGTTTCTTCGAGATCAAGACTCACTTCTTTTCCCCTCAGTACATCACGTTTGAAATGGGAGAGGGTTTCTGTAATATTTGATGGAAGTAGTTTTAATGAGTCGGGAATTCCTGCAAGATGTTTAGCTGCATTCAGTATCAGACTGGCAGCAGCATGAAGTAAATTTGAATTTTTACCGGTCACGATGGTACCATCAGGTAGCTGTATAGATGCACCACAATAAACCCCTTCGGATCCCTTGCCTCGTTCTCTTGCTTCGGCTGCAGCTTTACGGGCGGGGCCAACCACAAGGCGATCATCAGGGTGAGCACCGATACCCCTCATCAGTAGCTCCGCCTGTTCAACGGTATCTTTTTCTGCCAGTCCCATTGCATATTCACAGGAAGCCCTGAAAAAGCGGCGGATTATCTCTTGTATAGATGCTTCGCGAACGATAACATCATCGGTAATACCAAAACCCGCTCTGTTTACTCCCATATCGGTAGGAGATTTGTAAAAACAGGGCTTTTCAGTAATTTTTTCGATAATGCGGCGAAGAAGCGGGAATGCTTCTACATCACGGTTGTAGTTGACTGTTACTTGATTATACGCTTGAAGATGATAGAAATCGATCATGTTTACGTCGCGAAGGTCAGCTGTGGCTGCTTCATACGCGATGTTAACCGGATGATCAAGGGGCAGATTCCAGATTGGAAACGTCTCAAATTTTGCATAGCCAGCTACAATGTTATTCTTTCGGTCATGATAGAGCTGCGAGAGGCATGTTGCAAGTTTTCCACTGCCCGGACCGGGACCGGTCACTACGATAAGCGGCTTTGATGACTCAATGTAGGCATTTGTACCGTACCCTTCATCACTGACAATAGTCTCTACGTCAACAGGATAGCCTTTTGTAAATCGATGAGTGAAAACAGGCACGCCACGGCGTTCCAGCTTGTTCTTGAAAAGAGTGGCTGTCGGCTGCTGCTCATAGCGGGTTATAACTACACCGCAGACATTGATATCCCATTCTCTGAGATCATCAATGAGCTTGAGCGCATCAGTATCGTACGTGATACCGAAATCTGCCCGCATCTTTTTACGTTCAATGTCCCCGGCGTAAATGCACAGGATAACGTCAACTTTATCCCTGAGTTTCTGCAGAAGACGCATTTTAACATTCGGGTCATATCCCGGAAGAACGCGGGATGCATGGTAGTCGTAAAGTAACTTACCCCCGAATTCAAGATAAAGCCGGTTATCGAACTGTTCTATTCTCTGTAAAATCTCTCTGGACTGTTCTGCCAGATATTTTTCATTATCAAAGCCGGTTTTTACTGCCATGCTCTTTACTCCCTTAAAAAAACGTACAGTTACAGTGCCGGCTCACTTTGTAGTATCATTGAGACGTTTATAATTTCTTTGTGATACTCCTGAAGTGATTTTACGGTAGTGGCTCTTTTCTGTCTTTCGGTAATACCCCGTGCTGTCGCCATTGCTGCAGCAAGCGTAGTGATATAAGGAACTTTGTATTTCACTGATGCTTTACGGATGTATGAATCATCAGTTTGACTAGCCTTTCCTACTGGAGTATTTATGACCAGATTGATCTCTCCATTCATAATTTTGTCAAGTATGTTGGGGCGACCTTCTGTCAGTTTCCTGACTAACTCAGATGCAACTCCATTTTCTGAAAGGAACTGGTGAGTTCCTTCGGTCGCAAGTATCCTCATTCCGAGCTTATTGAACTCCTGTGCAACTTCCAGTACTGCCGGTCTGTCTTTACGCGAGACACTGATGAGTACAGATCCGGAAACAGGAAGATCCTGTTTCGCAGCTTCCTGCGATTTAAAAAAAGCCATTCCAAAACTGTCTGCTATCCCAAGAACTTCACCTGTTGAGCGCATTTCCGGTCCAAGCAGCGGATCAACCTCAGGCATTTTATCAAATGGAAAAACGGATTCTTTTACGCCGTAATGGGGGATCTGTTTAGTCTGGAGATTTATATCTGTCAAATCTTTTGAAATCATGAGCTGGGTTGCTATATGTGCCATTTGTATATTGCAGACCTTTGAAACAAGCGGTACTGTTCTTGATGCTCTTGGATTGGCCTCGAGAACATATACTTTATCTTTTTCGATTGCATACTGGATGTTCATTAAACCGATGACGTTCAGTTCCCGGGCTATCTTACTTGTGTATTTACGGATGGTTTCCTGATGAGCTGCTGGAATGCTGACGGGCGGGATAACGCACGCTGAATCACCGGAATGTATACCTGCAAGCTCAATATGTTCCATTACCGCCGGTACAAAAGCATCGGTCCCATCGGCAAGCGCATCTGCTTCACACTCAAGAGCATTGACCAGAAACCGGTCAATGAGAATCGGTCGTTCGGGTGTCACATCAACAGCTTTTGCAATATACTCCCTGAGCATCTCCCCATCGTATACCACTTCCATTCCCCTGCCACCCAGCACAAATGAAGGGCGCACCATTACAGGGTATCCGATCTCCTCTGCAATCCTGAGTGCTTCATCAAGCTGGCAGGCCATTCCAGATTCCGGCATTGGAATATCAAGCCTTTCCATTTTCTGCCGGAAAAGGTCACGGTCTTCCGCCAGGTTGATCATCTCCACCGCAGTACCCAGAATCTTTACTCCTGCATCCTGAAGTTCTGATGCGATATTGAGCGGCGTCTGACCGCCAAACTGTACGATAATCCCTTCGGGTTTCTCTTTTTCGTAAATACTGAGAACATCCTCAACCGTGAGCGGTTCAAAGTAGAGTTTATCTGATGTATCATAATCGGTAGAGACGGTTTCGGGATTGCAGTTGATCATTATGGTTTCAAAACCTTCATCTTTCAATGCGAAGGCTGCATGCACACAGCAGTAGTCAAATTCAATTCCCTGTCCGATTCTGTTTGGTCCTCCACCAAGAATCATCACTTTACGATTCTTACTGACAGGTACCGAATCAGGAGCATTATAGGATGAATAGTAGTAAAATGCGTTGTCAACTCCACTTACAGGAACTGCATGCCATCCCTGAACGATTCCAGATTTTTTGCGCTGATTCCGTATCGTTTTTTCGGGAACAGCAAGGATCCTGGAAAGATATTTATCGGAGAAGCCATCTTTTTTTGCCTGCGCGAGCAGTTCTGATGGCAACACTTTTTCTTTGTACCCGAGAATTATTTCTTCAAGATCAACAAGCTCTTTCATCTGTTCAATGAACCACTGCTTGACATTTGTAATATTGTGAATCTCATTGATTGATGCACCTTTGCGAAGTGCTTCGTACATGATGAAATGGCGTTCACTTGATGGACAGCGCAGAAGATCCAGGAGCTCTTTTTGTGACTTGCGGTTAAAATCCTTGGCAAAGCCAAGTCCATGACGACCGTTTTCAAGAGAGCGAATCGCCTTCTGAAACGCTTCCTTGTAGTTCTTGCCGATGCTCATTACTTCACCGACGGCTTTCATCTGGGTGCCAAGTTTATCTTCAGAGCCTTTGAATTTTTCAAATGCCCAGCGGGCAAATTTGACTACTACATAATCTCCATGCGGCTCGTATTTATCGAGTGTGCCGCATCGCCAGTACGGGATCTCTTTTAATGTCAGACCACTGGCCAGTTTTGCTGAAATCAGCGCGATAGGAAAACCGGTCGCTTTCGATGCCAGTGCAGAAGAGCGCGAAGTGCGGGGATTAATTTCGATGATTACGATACGGCCGTTGAGCGGATTATGTGCAAACTGGATATTTGTTCCGCCAATTACGCCTATTGATTCTACTATCGCATACGCCCATTTCTGAAGCCGCTCCTGCACCTCTTTGCTTATTGTGAGCATCGGTGCAGTGCAGAATGAATCACCGGTATGTACACCCATCGGGTCGACATTTTCGATAAAGCATACAGTGATCATTTTATTATCTGAATCTCTGACAACCTCCAGCTCCAGCTCCTCCCATCCCACAACCGCTTCTTCAATCAGTATCTGGTGGATAAAACTTGCATCGATACCCCGTCCTGCAATTACCCGCAGTTCCTCTACATTGTAAACGATGCCTCCGCCCGAACCTCCCATGGTGTAAGCCGGGCGAATTACGACAGGGTACCCTATTTCTGAGGCAATTTTTTCGGCCTCTTCAACAGAGTAGGCAAGTTCACTTCTTGGCAGGTCGATTCCAAGCTTGACCATGGTTTCTTTAAATGCCTTACGATCTTCTCCTCTTTCAATGGCATCGATATTTACTCCGATTACTTTTACTCCGCATCTCTCCAGAACCCCTGCTTTTGCCAGCTCACATGAGAGATTGAGTGCCGATTGGCCGCCCAGATTAGGAAGTAATGCATCGGGACGTTCTCTTTCAATAATCTTTGTTACAGTGGCTATATTGAGCGGCTCAATGTAAGTCACATCTGCCATTCCGGGGTCAGTCATGATTGTAGCCGGGTTAGAATTAACCAAAACAATTTTGTATCCAAGGCTTTTCAATGCCTTACACGCCTGGGTTCCAGAATAATCAAACTCGCAGGCCTGACCGATTACTATCGGGCCGGATCCAATGATCATAACCTTTTTAATATCATTTCGTAATGGCATTATTCAGTCTCCTTCCGGGGGACATTTCGCAAAAATATTTACAAAAAAAAGGCTGCCGGAGCAGCCTTTCTGAATTTTTCGGAACAGTTGATGGAGTGAAGATAATTGTGACTCTTGATGATGGTAACCTGTGTGCTGTAAATTTATGGAATTTCTGATACATTTTTCAACTCTCAGGGGTTAAAAATACATAAAGATCACTCTCAACTCAAGCTCTCTCTCTGAGGAAATATGGTTTATCTGATTTTCGGGCTTAAAAACACTCTATTTATGGTATTTCTCACTCTTCAAAATAATAATGAAGAAAAAAAAAAGATGTTTTTGCTCTATTAACCGGTTTAATGCTATTTTTTTTAATTTCTCCGAAATATCCAAAACACATTATTTAAGGAGTATGCTTATGGAGATCATTATCGCCGATGATTATGAGGAGATGAGTGCTGTTTCTGCCAGTATGATCGCAAGAGAGATTCAGAGAAAGCATGATCTGGTCTTAGGTCTTGCTACCGGAGACACTCCGGTGGGTACTTACAAACATCTGGTAAAATTACACCAGACCGAGGGGATAGATTTTTCTAAAGTCACCTCTTTCAATCTCGATGAGTATGTCGGTCTGGCTCCTGTGCATAAGAACAGTTATAACTATTTTATGAGGGAAAACCTTTTTAAACAAGTGAATATTTCTCCCTCAAAAGTGTTTGTTCCTCAGGGGAACACCAGTGATCCTGAAGAGTATTGCGCGTGGTATGAACAACAGATCAAGCTGGCTGGCGGCATTGATCTTCAGGTACTTGGGATCGGTGGTGATGGACATATTGCATTTAATGAGCCTGGCTCATCCTTTGCAAGCCGTACACGTGTAAAAGCATTGTTTGAACAAACCATTATCGATAATTCGCGATTTTTTGAAAGAGCAGAGGATGTACCCCGATTTGCAATTACTATGGGAATTGGAACAATACTTGAATCAAGAAAAGTACTCCTTATCGCATCAGGTGAGAAAAAAGCAGATGTAGTTGCACAGTTTATCGAAGGACCGGTAACAAGTCAGATCACTGCCTCTGCTCTTCAATTACACTCGTATGTGAATGTCGTTCTGGATAAGGGTGCTGCATCCAAACTTAAGAGAAAAGAGTATTATAACTGGGTAAGAGATAATAAACATCTTGTACAGAAGCAAATCGGTCGATGAGTTTAAGGAATATGGTTGAGGATGAGGTTAAGGTTAAGGATGAGTTCAGACTCCTAATTCCTAATTCCTAATTCCTAATTCTTAAGAAGGAGATGTCTGATGAGCAGTACCAGTATTCAGCTTGATAGTACCAATGTTGACATGATGGAATTTCCATGTTTTATCAAAAAAATCGAAAACAGGAAGCGGACATTTATTTCACTGTTGCGACAGTTGGAATCTTCTGAGATCGAACGCCTTCAATCTCAGGGAAATACAGCAGATGACTGGGGGGCTCTTTGGGTGCATCCCCAATTCAGTACCGCCCATGTCTGGAACAGCCGATTCATAGGAAGATGCTGTTTCGGCATATTCAGTGGTGAGAAATGTAACACCGGGCTTGGCTTTGAGCTTGGTTCAGGCATTTACGATTGTACTCTTATAAATACCATTGTCTCCAATGAATGCTGTATCAGGAATGTCAGGGGGATTTCAAATTATTTTATAGACTCATCAGCTCTCCTTTATAATATTGGTACACTCTCATGTTCGCAGTCTGCAACATTCGGTAATGGCCGTGAACTTACCATTGGAATCGAAACTGGTGGAAGGGAAGTGCTTTCTTATGCTGATAATACCGTCGATTACGCATACGCTGTTGCTACCCGCAGTATCGATATTGATACGTATAAAGAATTTATCAACACATATACTGAAGCGGTAAAAACCGGATATGGTATTGTGGGGACTGGGAGCCGTCTTGTAAATTGTTCCCAGATTACTGATGCAATTATAGGAGAGTACGCTCAGTGCAATAATTGTACATCAATACATAATACAACCGTGCAAAGCAGTGCAGATGAACCGACGACGGTAGATCATGGAGCATATATCAACAACAGCTGTGTTCAGTGCGGGTGTCATGTTTCTACCATGGCAATTGTTGACGAATCGGTGCTCACCGAACATTCACATGTCCAGCGGCATGGGAAAGTTACCCACAGTATCATCGGCCCAAACACGGGCATAGCTGAAGGTGAGGTGACTGCCAGCATTATAGGGCCATTTGTAGGATTTCACCATCAGGCAATGCTTATTGGCGCATTGTGGCCTGAAGGGAAAGGTAATGTGGCTTATGGTGCAAACGTTGGTTCTAACCATACATCTAAAGCACCCGACCAGGAAATTTTCTGCGGTGAGGGCGTGTTTTTCGGACTTGGTGTAAATATCAAGTTCCCTTCCGACTTCTCGCGTGCTCCTTACAGTATTATCTCAACAGGCATTACGACTTTACCTCAGCGTGTTACATTTCCTTTTTCATTAATTAACAGCCCCTCGCGATCGTATGAAGGTGTGTCACCAGCATATAATGAACTTATGCCGGGCTGGGTTTTTTCTGACAATCTTTACACTATAGAGCGTAATCAGGGAAAGTACAGGAAAAGGAATAAGGCCCGAAGGTCAGTGTTTACTTTTGATGTTTTCAGGCCTGAAATTATTGATCTTGTCATACAGGCACGAAATACGCTAGTCAGTGTTACTGAAGAGAAACCGTTTTATCTGGATAACGATATTCCCGGAATTGGAAAGAACTTTGTTACCCGTAAAAATCTTCTAAAAGGAATAGAAGCCTATTCTCTGATAATAGAAAGATATTGTCTCAATGGAATGTACCTTGAATGCAAAAATTGTGTATCAAAAGGTACTCCTGGTGGCCTCCGGCTTGTCTTTTTAAACAAACAGGAAAATGAATTAAGGGAACATGAGAGAACACTGTTCATTGCAGAAGGATATGATAAAAGAACACTGGAACAGAATTTATTCCGTTTCGCGGAACTTCTGGAATCATCGACAAATGCAATTTTTTCTGCTAAAGAAAAGGATGATATCAGGGGAAAAACAATTTCTCCGGACTATGATATCGTACATACATTAGCGGGCAAAGATAGCTTTGTATTGGAAACTATCGAAAAAAATAAAGCTCAATGTAAAGAGATTGAACAGATGCTTTCAGTTTTGAAACAAGATATAGTACTTGAGCTTAATGATAACTCCGACTCGATCTTCTAAACTGGCAGAACTCACTAAAAATTGGAGAAAGCAGATGCATAATTGCAGGTTCATTTCTGTTTAGTGAGTTCTGAATGTACGGACCTGCTCAATGGCAAAGTTGTACCGGATAATCACCTGTAAAACAAGCAGTACAGAAATCCTCCGGAATCGGCATTACCGAGAGCATACCCTCAATCGATAAATAGCCAAGTGAATCAACTTCCAGATAATTTCTGATCTCCTCGATTGAATGTTTCGAAGCAACGAGGTCGTTTTTTGTTGGCATATCGATTCCGTAAAAGCAAGGACAGGTAATCGGCGGTGATGAGATACGAAGATGTAATTCTGCCGGTTCTGCAGTCTTGATCAGACGTATGATTTTTTTCATCGTGGTGCCTCTGACAATCGAATCATCCACAACGACCACCTTTTTCCCTTTAAGGACACCTTTAACTGTATTAAATTTAATACGGACGCTGAAATCGCGATCATCTTGTGTGGGGTGTATAAATGTTCGTCCGACGTAGTGATTTCTGATAAGGCCTATATCGAATTCAACTCCGGATTCTTCAGAAAAACCAAGAGCTGCAGTTGTTGCAGAATCCGGAACACCTATCACAATGTCTGCGCCGGGAACAGGATGTTCCTGTGCGAGTTTGCGGCCGAGTTTACGGCGTACACGATCAACATTCTTTCCGAAGACAAAGCTGTCGGGTCTTGAAAAATAGATAAACTCAAAAACACAGTGTGATGGGCGTACTACCGATTCAAAAACAGGAATAGTAAAACTTGTCACCCCTGAAGCATCGATTTTTACCATCTCTCCGGGTTGAACTTCACGAATTGTTTCTGCACCTGCGAGGTCAAACGCACATGTTTCTGATGATAAAAACCAGGAGTCTCCCTGTTTACCAAGAAGAAGTGGTCGGATACCACGTGGATCACGGGCACCATACAGAGCATTTTCTGTAAGGAAGAGGATTGAATATGCGCCCATTACTCCTGATAATGCGTCAAGTATCATAGAATCAACACCATCACGTTTGGAACGGGCAATCAGGTGCATGATTACCTCAGTATCGGTCGTTGACATGAAAATGGAGCCATCATCAACCATCCGTTTGCGGAGAGCGTTTGTATTAATAAGATTCCCATTGTGAGCGCCAGCGATCTGGCCTGCACGACAATTTATAAGAACCGGTTGTGCATTCTCTAATGTTGATGTTCCGCTTGTGGAATATCGATTATGGCCGATTGCATGAGGCCCCTTGAGATTTTCAAGAATTTGCTGTCTCTTGAAAACCTGACCGACAAGCCCCATTCCCTTGTATACATTTACTGTACCTTCATTCGAAACAGCGATACCGCAGCTCTCCTGTCCCCTGTGTTGCAAAGCGTATAAACCAAGGTAGGTAAGATGGCTTGCCTGAGGGTTATTGTAAACTCCAAAAATCCCACATGCTTCATGCAATGAATCGTCAAACATATAGTTCCTTTTGTAAAATTATACTTCGTTGCTTACTGCTGTTCTTTTTTACGGCCATAAAGTTCCAGGCTCATTCCTACAAAATCCCTGAATAACGGGTGAGGATTTATAGGACGAGATTTAAATTCCGGATGGAATTGTGATGCGACAAACCAGGGGTGGTCTTTGAGCTCCACCATCTCCACAAGCATTCCATCGGGTGATTTACCAGAGATAACCATTCCCGCATCTTCAAAACGGCTGAGATACTCATTATTGAATTCAAAACGGTGTCGGTGACGCTCGGTAATCTGATCCTTCCCGTAACTTTTCCGTGAAAGTGAACCTTTTGTAAGAGAACAGGGGTATGCACCGAGTCGCATGGTACCACCGAGATTCATAACTTTTTTCTGCTCCTCCATCAGGCTGATTACCGGGTTGGCGCTTGATGGATTATTCTCGACGGTGTCTGCATCTTTAATTCCAAGGACGTTTCTCGCAAATTCGATAACCGCCATGTGCATCCCGTAACAGATTCCGAGGTAGGGGACCTTTTTTATACGTGCATATTGTACTGCAGCAATTTTTCCCTCAACACCACGTGCACCGAATCCACCGGGTACAAGGATTCCTCCCAGCCCCCCGAGGACAGCTTCCGCGCCTTTCTTTTCAATATCCTCTGATGAGATAGACTTGATAATTATCCTGGCACAATGATGTGCTCCGGCATGATTCAGGGATTCATGAATCGATTTGTATGCATCGAGAAGCTCACTGTATTTTCCAACAATACCGATGGTAACTTCTCTATCAGCGTTAATAACTTTGTCAACATAATCCCGCCATGGACGCAGATTTCTCCTGCCAGCCCGCAAACCCAGACTATCGAGAATGACTGTATCAAGCTCCTGACTGGCGAAATCAAGGGGAACCTCATAGATACAGTGTGGAGCATCAAGAGCTTCAATTACCGCTTCAGGATCGACATTACAAAAAAGCGCAAGTTTCTTCCGCACATCAGGATCGATATGTTTTTCCGAACGACAGATAAGAATGTCGGGTATGATACCTATTTCACGCAGTCTGCCGACAGAGTGTTGCGTTGGTTTCGTTTTTACCTCTCCGGCGTTTCCAAGATAGGGGAGAAGTGTGACGTGAATGAAAAGGACATTAGAGCGTCCTTCCTGATACCTGAACTGCCTGAGCGCCTCAAGGAAAGGGTGACTTTCGATATCGCCGACCGTTCCTCCGATTTCACTTATGACAACATCAACCTCTTTGGTTGCCGCAGCACGAATACTGTCACAAATTTCTGTGGTGACATGCGGGACAACCTGAACGGTACCCCCGAGAAAATCACCCCTGCGTTCCTTTCTGATAATGGAATCGTAGATGCGCCCTGCTGTGTAATTGCAATGCCGTGTGGTGTTAATATCGGTAAAACGTTCATAATGGCCCAGATCGAGATCCGTTTCTGCCCCATCATCAGTGACAAAAACTTCACCATGCTGATATGGGTTCATTGTTCCCGGATCAACATTGAGGTAGGGATCGAATTTCTGGTGCATCACGTGTAAACCCCGTGATTTAAGCAGTAATCCAATCGATGAAGCTGTGATACCTTTTCCAAGAGAAGAAACTACACCACCTGTTACAAAAATAAATTTAGCCATTAAAGATTCCCCGCTATGTAAAACCCTTTATAAAAGGAAACGGGCACCTTCGCAGTGCCCGTGTAAAGTTTCTTAACTCCAGAGCTTGTGGCGCATATCAAGGTCATGCCTGTATTTGCGGTTTTTCACCGTTACTGATTCCGTGTACTCCTGAATTGATTTGACATCAAAACCGGTTCTTTCAAGTGAGTCCATACCGCTGATCGCAGCCTGTGCACCTTCTATTGTGGTGATATACGGAATCCGCTGAGTAATAGCTGCACTTCTGATCGGTTTGGAATCAATTAACGATTTTTTACCTGCCGGTACATTGATAATGAAGTTGATATCGCCGGACTTGATCAAATCGACGACATCCGGTTTTCCTTCACCAATCTTGGGTACCATTTTAACATTGATACCGTTGGAACTCAGAACTTTCCAGGTTCCTTCTGATGCAAATATTTTAAATCCCATTGCAGCCATGGTTTTCATCATGAATATGATATTACGGCGCATGCTGTTTTTTACACTGATAAAAACAGATCCGGAGCGCGGTAGAAAGTTACCGGCTGCCTCCTGAGATTTTGCAAACGCAAGACCGAAATCGGTATCCAGGCCCATTACTTCACCAGTCGATTTCATTTCGGGACCCAGAATGATATCAGCACCTGAGAACTTGCTGAACGGAAGGACACACTCTTTAACTGCAAAGTAGTTGATCGTTTTTTCCATAGCTTCAGGAATGTCTGCGAGTTTCAAACCCGACATTACCTTAGCCGCAATCTTTGCCCAGGGAATACCCTGGGCTTTGCTGACAAACGGTACAGTTCTGGATGCCCGTGGATTGACTTCGAGAATGAATATTGTATCTTCCTTGACCGCATATTGAATGTTAAGTAATCCGATAACCTGAAGCTCTCTGGCAATCTCAAAGGTTGTGTTACGGATTTGAGAAACAATATGTTCTGAGAGTGTATGGGGCGGCAACACGCAGGCACTGTCTCCGGAATGGATACCCGCTTCCTCAATATGCTCCATAATTCCACATATCATGACATCTGTTCCATCACTCACTGCATCAACATCTACTTCGATCGCTTCGCTGATAAATTTGTCGACAAGTACCGGACGGTTTTCACCTGCAATCTGAGCTTCGCCAATAAATGCTTTAAGTTCATCATCATCATAGACAATACGCATTGCTCTCCCCCCAAGAACGAAAGAGGGTCTCAGCAGTACAGGGTATCCGAGGCGGTTCGCAACCTCAAGGGCTTCTTCTGTGGATTTTGCCATACCACTGACAGGTTGGCGAAGTTTGAGCTTACGGATCATCGCAGCAAATTCATCCCGGTCTTCTGCACGCTGAATTGATTGAACACTGGTGCCGATAATTGGCGCACCGGCATCAAGGAGGCGCTTTGCAAGGTTAAGCGGTGTCTGTCCGCCAAACTGTACAATAACCCCGGCTGGTTTTTCCTTGTCGATGATATTCATGACATCTTCAAATGTCAAAGGCTCAAAATACAGCTTATCGGATGTATCGTAGTCGGTACTGACCGTTTCGGGATTGGAGTTAACCATTATCGATTCGTAACCCAGCTCCTTAAGAGCAAAGGCTGCCTGACAACAGCAATAATCGAACTCAATACCCTGGCCGATACGGTTAGGTCCACCGCCAAGAATAATAATTTTCTTCCTGCCAGAGGGTACACTTTCATCCTCATCTTCATAGGTCGAGTAGTAATAAGGAGTGTATGCTTCAAACTCTGCTGCACAGGTATCAACTAATTTGTATGTCGGAATGACACCATTAGATTTGCGCAGCGTTCTGAACTCGATTTCACTCATGTTTAATTTTACCGCACATTGTGCATCGGAAAAGCCCCTTTTTTTAATTTTTTTAATACGTCGCTTCTGCTCGTCTTTGTCAATGTTTAGCAGATCTGGCGAGATATTCTTCTCAAAGTCGAAAATATCCTTGAGATTACTGATAAACCAGGGGTCAATCATCGATGCTCTGCTTATTTGCTGTGAAGTAATACCTTTTTCGAACGCATATCGTACGAGAAACAACCGGTTTGCTTTTGGAACTGCAAGAGCTGCAAGAATCTCTTCATTACTTCTCTCTGGCAGATCTGTTAATTCAAATCCCCTTCTCCCCACTTCAAGACCGCGAAGCCCTTTCTGAAGAGCTTCTTTGAAAGTCCGGCCAATTGCCATAGTTTCACCAACTGACTTCATCTGAATTCCCAGTGTGGAATCCGCTTCAGGGAATTTTTCGAAGGTAAAACGCGGAATTTTTACTACGCAGTAATCGATTGTCGGTTCGAATGATGCAGGTGTTTCACGGGTGATATCGTTGCGGATTTCATCAAGGGTGTATCCAACAGCAAGTTTTGCTGCAAATTTTGCGATCGGGAATCCAGTCGCTTTACTTGCGAGCGCCGAACTTCTGCTGACACGGGGATTCATCTCGATAACGACCATTCTGCCATTTTCTGGATTTACCGCAAACTGGATATTCGATCCACCTGTTTCGATACCAATTTCACGGATGATCGCAACTGCCGCATCACGCATTTTCTGGTACTGACGATCCGTGAGTGTCTGAGCCGGTGCAACTGTAATACTGTCTCCGGTATGAATTCCCATCGGATCAAGGTTTTCAATAGAACAGATAATAACCACGTTATCTGCTTTGTCACGCATGATCTCAAGTTCATATTCTTTCCATCCGATAACCGATTCTTCAATAAGAATCTCATTAACACGGCTGTAGTGAATTCCCAGTGCAGCCTGGCGCTCGAAGTCTTCTTCTTTGTATACAATACCGCCACCGGTTCCCCCCATGGTAAATGATGGGCGGACAATCAGCGGGAATCCTATCTCACGCGCGATATTCCATGCTTCATCAATATTATAAGCAAATGCACCTCTGGGGAGATCCAGACCGATTTTCTGGATCGCGTCTTTAAATTCACTGCGGTCCTCGGCTTTCTGTATTGCTTTTTCATCGGCCCCAATAAGAAGGACATTGTATCGTTCAAGAACGCCGCTTTCAGAAAGTTCCATTGCTGTATTAAGCCCGGTCTGACCACCCATCGTAGGCAACAGCGCATCAGGGCGTTCTCTGACAATTATTTTTTCGACGATTTCAGGGGTTATCGGTTCGATATAGGTTCGGTCAGCAATTCCCGGATCGGTCATAATCGTTGCCGGATTTGAATTTACCAGTATTACCTCGAACCCTTCTTCTTTCAATGCCTTGCAAGCCTGAGTACCGGAGTAATCAAACTCACAAGCCTGGCCAATAATGATCGGACCACTTCCAATAATCAGAATTTTATGGATATCGGTTCTTTTAGGCATATAACCTTTCTGAAACTAATATATTTGAACAGCATATGTGGCTCATTGTCCCGTTGTTGCCATTTGTATAGACTCTTTTTAAACAGAAATTATGATAAACTTAAGGAATTCGATAGAATATCTTCCTTTCCTGAATCCTCACCATCTTCTATAATTGACATAAATTTTTCAAACAGGTACCCGCTATCGTGTGGGCCAGGCGATGCTTCGGGGTGATATTGAACGGAGAATAGTTTACGCTCGTAATCAGCAATTCCTTCACATGTGTGGTCATTGAGATTAAGATGAGTCATTTCTACTCCACACTTTGCCAGACTGTTCATGTCTACACAGAAACCATGATTCTGAGAAGTGATCTCAACCAGTCCGGTTTCATTATTTCTGACTGGATGATTTCCACCCCGATGTCCGAATTTAAGTTTGTAGGTTGAACCGCCAAGAGCCAGTGCAAGAAGCTGGTGGCCAAGGCAGATACCAAAAATCGGTTTTTTACCAATAAGATTATTAATTGCACTGATAGCGTTGGTAACAGCAGCCGGGTCACCGGGACCGTTTGAAAGAAAAATTCCATCAGGGTTTAACGCAAGCACCTGATCTGCGCTGTAGCTTGCGGGAACAACGGTTATTTTACATCCAAGCGCCTCAAGGATTCTTAAAATATTGTATTTAATACCAAAATCATACGCAACAATGGAACACCGGTACTTTTCCTGTTGTTTTTTATTCCATGAATAAGGATTTTTACAGGTAACATTTTTGACCAGATCAACACCCGTAAGGCCCAACCAGGAACGTGCCTTACTAATCAGGTCGTCCGTTGAAACAGACCCGTCACCCGCATAAATGATCGCCTTCATTGCGCCTTGTACCCGAAGATGACGAGTAAGTTTTCTTGTGTCAATATCTTCAATGGCAACGATATTGTTTTCTTTGAGATATTGAGAAAGGGTTTTTTCTGCGGTGAAATTGGAAGGGTAGGGGCAGGCTTCTTTTACGACAAATCCACTTACCTGCACTTTGTTTGATTCGACATCTGTTTCGTTAACACCGTAGTTTCCAATCAGTGGATAGGTCATGGTAACAATTTGTGATGAATATGATGGATCTGTCAGTACTTCCTGATATCCTGTGAGGCTTGTGTTAAAAACTGCCTCACCGGGAGCTTCACCTGCAGCTCCAAAAGATTCACCTTCAAATATGGTCCCATCTTCAAGTGCGAGTATACCTCTCAAGAAAACCTCTCTTTGTAATAAATATCGAAATGTTTAAATGTGCGGCACTTTGGGTTACTGAGACAGGGATATGTGCCAATAAAAAAAAGATACCCTCTGCTATTACGGCTGGAGGATATCTTTTTATATTCGAAATCTCTCATTATTTGCGATTTTGGAATGGTTTGAAAGAATTACTTTTCTGCTCGGAGAGAAAATAATGTTTTGGCAGTCGGGAGTCAATCGAAAAGCAGTTTAAAAATTATAGCGGAAAAACAGGTAAAATCTGAAGAATTGGAGCGATATTTGATTTTATTGAAATTAGTTTAAAAAAAGAACCGCCGGGAATAAATCCCGGCGTTTCCGCTTCACCCATATAGTTGCAAGGAGGGCCCTTGCGTAGTAGGAAAATAAGAGGT
>JAFGIN010000047.1 GCA_016929595.1 Chitinispirillaceae bacterium | reverse complement strand
TCGAAATGACAAGCGTGATTTGCTTAAAACGCGTCGTCTCGACTCCGCTCGACGACCGGAACAGTAATGTTAACGTTGTAGAACTAATCTCTGGAATTTGGAATTGAGAAGTACTCACCCCAAAAGGGTACTCCCAGAGAATGCATAAAAATAACATTTGCACACAGCGGTAGAAAAGCATTTGAATTTAAAAATAGTACTAAAGTATATACCGGATTATGCCGATACGATAAAGGAGGGTTTATGTTCTCTGGCACCATTCAATCATCACCACAACCTGATGCTTATAAAAATACTCGGGAAAATGCTGAGCCCCAGGTAAAAAACGAGCTTTCTGACGAGCAAAAGAGACAGGTTCAGGAGTTAAAACGGCGAGACCAGGAGGTTAAAGCTCACGAAGCGGCTCATGTAGCGGCAGGGGGGGCGTACGTCCGCGGCGGCGCATCATATACCTATCAGTCCGGCCCTGATGGAAAAAGGTATGCTGTGGGGGGGGAAGTATCGATCGATACATCGTCTGTACGGGGAGATCCTCAGGCAACTATCACCAAAATGGAAACCGTACGACGCGCCGCTCTTGCCCCAGCTGACCCATCAGGACAAGACAGAGCCGTTGCAGCTCAGGCCAGTGCAACAGCCGCTGAAGCACGAAAAGAACTATTAACACAAAAAAACGGTAACGGAAAAGGAGCGCCCTCAGAAGAAAAACCTGCAGAGCCAGCCATCAGCAGCGAAAAAGAAGTAAAAAGGAGATCTGGAGCCGGGAATTATAATTCAGATGCACGTTTTCATCCGGATGAGAATTACAGCTACAATCTGAAAATCTATGCCTGAAAATTTCTATGGGGTGTGAGATTTTTTTTCTGGACCACAAAAGCTTTAGACAATGATGGACTGCAGGGCAGAAAAGTGTGGGGTTGAAACATCGGTGCGACGGCGTGAGTCTGGTGACCCCACACTTTGAGGCAGCTGCCTTCGCAGAAAACAATCTCAAGTGCCCAACCCACACTAAATCGCCTCGGCGTCCACCTGCTATGTCCTTTATACTTTACCGTTTCAATTAAGAACCCGCAAACCATATTGTATTGGGTAATACAGGATGCTTCCAGACAAACGCACATTATCGCGTTAACAGTATTCCCCCTCGCCATGTTGGAGAGGGGGAAAAAGGGGGTGAGGTCAATGTTTGAGCGTTACCAGCAAAATCCGCACCCAGTCACCCAGTCACCCAGTCACTCATTCACTTAGTCACTTAGTCACTTAGTCACTCAGTCACTCAGTCACCGGTAACGCAAACTGGTATCAGGATTGCACATGTTTCTTGAAAAAGGGGTATCTGTAATGGTGTTGATATTTACAAGAGCCTGACTCTGGTGACTTCAGCATTGGTTACAGATAAATTGGTGTTTTTTTTTCTGGAGGAAAGATGGAAAACGGGAGGTCACAGTGTTTAATTGACAAGGATTTACGTGTTGAGAACGGAGATTTCTGCCGGATGTGGGGTTGTCGCAATTTCAAAGCCGGTTACACCTGTCACTGGTGTCCTGTATTGGCAGATATTAAACGGATGGCTATGGCATTCAATGTGAAATTTCAAATCATTGAGACGGTGACTGAAAAAAGTGTAGAAAACTGCGTAAGTCCACATCAGCGCGATTTTTCAAGTGCGTTGGACAATTGAAACCAGGAAAGCATGAATGGGTATGGTTGAGAAGTCATATCGTTTCATGCTTTTAATTTGTTATTAACGGTCTCATAATTCTACATTGTTAGAATACCAAAATAGCATCATCCGGTCATTGATCCCGAGCTCGGGATCGACAAACGGTGTGTAATTCTAACAATGTAGAAAAATTAGCGGAACTTTTTTCGATAGTAGTTACAGGGGACGCTATCGGTATCGGAATCGGGATTGATTCTTGCTTACTATACTTTTCGATACCGATACCGCTATCGATATCGTCTTCGAAATGAAAATCTATACATTGTATTATGAGACCGTTAATAAAATCCTTTGAAAAAGATGTTGATGTGAGCAACGTCACCGAAAATTAAAGCATTAAAATTCAAGGATTTAAAGAGTTATCGATTGGAATAACCAAAACATGAAGTTTTAAGGTGATGTGGTATCCTACTTAAAATCAACGGAATAAGAGTTTTCGACTGACAGAAACTTCTTCCCGTCCTGCCTGTCAAAAAAATAGTGAAACTGCTGATTTCCCATAAAAACAACAGCTTACCAGAGAATATTAAGGTATATGTAAATTTTCAGGTGATAACCGGTTGAAAACATCATCCTGCGTATGTTACAATTGAATTGGGAATATTGAGCTTCGCTGCTGTCGGGTTATCTCGTAACCGCAAAAAAAGAGCAGTAGGGGTTTAATGCTTACGGATTCAGGGCACAGAAAAATGTGTGCCGGGAAAGGTCGCCACGATGGTTGTTTCAAAAAACAATACTCAACGGAATGGTTCCGGTACATGGTCTGGAAGTGAACAGAACACCTCTTCGGAGCAACATACGAAAGATACTACGACTGAGAGAAAGCCAGTAACAAACTCAGGACAGTCTGGAATCCTCAAACCTTCGACGTCGGTGTATATCGGTAAAAAAACTACCGGTGTACATGATATCGGTAAAAAAATGGATCTGAATGATACCGGACTCAATACCGTTTCAATCGATACAGATACTTTTAATGAGAACGATGAGGCCCAGAGGCAAAAAAGCATTGAAGCAATGTCAATAGATACCGGAACGTTTACACCTCATAATCTTGGAGCCGGTAATTACCCGGTTATAATAGATGAAACAGAGAGTGGTACTGATATGGTCGAAAGGAATGTTCAGGCATCATTGATAAAAAAAGAAAAAGTACCGCCGAAAAATATTACCATTGACATTACATCAGAATTCCATCATCCGGTGCTTCCCTCAGAAAACACAAAAGAACAGCTGGGAAGCGGCGTTGTCGTTGGAGCGTTAGGTTCGGGAGGAATGGCTAAAGTTTACAAAACATGGAATGAAAAACTCGAAATATTCAGAGCAGTAAAAATACTGATGCCGACAAATCAGAAAGAGCCGTGGGACAGATTTGTCACTGAAGCAAAAATTACCGCAAAACTCCATCACCCCAATATCATAGAGACATATGATATTGGCGATTGGCATGACCTGCCGTTTATCGAGATGGAATTTATAGAGGGTGACACTCTTGCGGACCTTCTGGCAAAAAACAGGAACCTTCCCTCTCCAGTTTGTGCCGCAATAGCTCTTCAGGTAGCAAAGGCGCTTGCGTATGCGCATTCTCAGGAAATAATGATATATGGGAAAAAGTATCAAGGTATCATCCATCGGGATCTGAAACCATCAAACATAATGGTGACTGCAAACGGTGATGTAAAATTGATGGATTTTGGTGTGGCTCGTCCCATTGAAGCCGGGCTGCATACAATTGCAACCGATAGTATTGTTGGTACAGTGCACTATTTTTCACCTGAACAGATAGCTGGATATCCGGTTGATATCTTTACCGATATTTATTCATACGGGGCTGTCTTGTATGAGCTGCTGTCCGGGCAGAATCCGTTTCCGCAGAGTAATATGGTACAATTGGTTCAGGCGAAAACACGAAATCAGTTTGTGCGTCTGGAGGATTTCAACATCGAGATGGATTTCAGACTTACATCTGTAGCGCAAACCTGCTTAAGAACCGATAAGAGGGAACGTTATGAAAATTGTAATTTAATAAGACATGTGCTTGAAGATGTAGTCAATTCATATAATCTTGGGACTCCGGAACAGATTGTTGAACTGTTTTATAACAATCCCGATATTGTGAATCAACAGTTCGAACGGTTCAGCCACTTTGAACAGTACCCGCAGATGGTCGCTCCTGAACCGGTTGAGGAACCAATGTTGCCTGTGTATGAAGAAGAAAGTGCGCATCTGGTTGAAAGCGCAAAACAGACCAGTACTAGTTTTGTTGCAACCAGAAAAAAAAGTGAAACTGATTTGTGGGAAAAAAAAGTAAAGTCGCATAATCTTCAGATCTTTCTGACGGTCATTTTATTACTGGTAATGTTAGCCGGAGGAGTTTTTTTTGTAACAGAAAAAGGAGTGTTGACTGATTCCTTCAAAAATTTCAGAAACACTGCAGACGGTAATGATGGGGCAGTCAAAAATTCCAGGCCCGTTACTGGTGAACAGAAAAAATAATGTAACTATTCAGGTATGCCCCATAAATCTACCGCAGGGGGACTTTAAGACGTGCTACGTGGGATTGTCATCCAAAGTCTCCCAGCGGGGGATTCTAAAGACGTAAAACCGGTAAGAGATATACTATCTGGTAGTAATGTAATTTACAAAAAGTCGTCGCATGAAAAGGGTTGAAATCGTATGATGATCGGAAAAAAACTGAAGGAGCTACCGTCAATAATTGGGGTTGACACTGAGAAGTGTGTAAATTGCCATGCGTGTATCAGTGTATGTCCTGTCAAATACTGTAATGATGGCAGTGGCGACCATGTGGCTGTTAACCCGCTCATGTGTATTGGATGTGGTCAATGTATCACAAAGTGTTCCCATGGAGCGCGCTTCTGGATCGATGATTGCGATCGGTTTTTTGAAGACAGAGCAGCCGGGCAGCGAATGATCGCTATCGTCGCACCATCAATAGCATCCAATTTCCCATCAACCTATCTCAATATTAATGGCTGGTTAAAAAGTATTGGCATTGAAGCTGTTTTTGATGTCAGCTTCGGAGCAGAATTGTCAGTCAAATCGTATATGGAATATCTTAAAGTGAGTAAAAAAACGCCGGTGATAACGCAGCCATGTCCTGCGATAGTTACCTATATAGAAATGTACCTTCCGGAATTATTGCCCTATCTGGCACCTGTGGACAGTCCGATGGTGCATGCAATGAAAATGATCCGTCAATTCTATCCTGAGTTCGCAGAGCACAAAATAGTGGCTTTGTCACCATGTATTGCGAAAAAAAGAGAATTTGTTGAGACCGGTCTTGGGGACTACAATGTTGGATTTAAATCGCTGTCAAACTATTTTCTGCGCAATAATATCGATTTAAAGGACTATTCTCAGGAACAATATGTAAATCCGCCTGCGGAACGGGCTGTTGGATTTTCAACTCCCGGAGGATTGCTCAAAACCGCGGAACGGTGGTCTCCGGGAATCTCAGAAGTATCGAGAAAAATTGAAGGTGAATCGATTTACCCTTATCTTGATACGCTGGCAGATTCAATCAAGAACAAGACAGCTCCGGTGATTATTGATTGCCTTAATTGTGAGAATGGGTGCAATAGTGGTCCTTTGACTGTTACATCTGAGCGGCCGCTCGATGATATCGAGAATGCTGTAAGCAAACGGATCAATCAGGCTGAATCACTCTATGGCGGGAATAAGGAGCAGGCGGGTGTTGATGATATCTCTATTGAAGATTTAAATCAGATATTGTCAAAATTCTGGATTCCGGATTTATACAGCAGAACGTATGCCGATATGAGTATTAACAATCGTATTGTTGTACCAACGGAAGATGAGTTGAAAAAAATATATAAACTGATGAGGAAAAACGGTGATAACGATTTTTACAATTGCAACGCCTGCGGGTATGGAACATGCGAGAATATGGCGATCGCAATCTATAACGGACTGAACAGACCGGAAAATTGTCATTTTTTCCTTGCGGAAGAGGCCCGCCTCAGGAGCGCTCAGATATCTGACAACGAAAAAAGACTTCGTACTATTCTTTCCACCACGACGGCTGGATTTTGTCTTGCTGATGAGGAGTTCAGACTGATCGTCGTAAATCCATCATTCTGTAAAACAATCGGAATGGACAGAGATAAACTTATCGGTTCGATATTCCTTAAAAAACAGTTCGAGCGTTGCTCATCGGGACATGGGTACTCTTCAGAAATCAGAGTTAACCGGCCTGATGGCGGGTCGGGAGTATTTCTCTTTATTGCCAACCCATATTTCGATGATCATCGGGATCTGGTGGGATATTTTGCGATGGTAATTGATATCAGTAAATACAAAAAGGATACTGCAGCTACAAATATTCAATTCTCAAATGGTAACAATCAGGCTGAAGCGACAGCGTAGGTCTACTCTATGTATTTGTTTTCGCTTTTGGTTATTACGTCAAGAAATTGCTCACTGTCTTCAGCTTTGAGCAGTTTCGTGCGGACTTCTTCATACGACATTATTCGTGACAATGAAGAAAGAATCTGAGTGTGCTCGATCGATGTATTGGCTGGCGAAATCATCATAAAAACAAGAGATACCGGCTGTTCATCAAGTGCATTAAATTCAATCCCCTGTTTGCTGCGTGATGCTACCATATACGAACGGTCAATACCGCTGATCCGTGCATGAGGAATTGCAATTCCATATCCGATGCCTGTAGACATTTCTGATTCACGCTCCAGAATTTTTGCAGCGATTTCATCAGCACCCGACAGGCCGTTGAGTGAAATCATGAAATGAGCCATCTGCGAGAGAAATACGTTTTTATCAGTCTCAGGCAGATCAATAATAATTGAGCTTTTGTTCAAAATCTCCTGCAATTTCACAAACTATCCTTTGAAGAAAGGGATGATGAAGATGATTGTCTTCTTTTGCGTCTCTCTGAACCGACAAAAATTCTTCCCGTGAGGTATACAACAAATCCAAAAATCGCAACAGCCATAGAAATCGTTTTCGCCTGTTCACCCCAGAAATTTTTTTGGGAAGTGAGCATTAAAACAACACCAGCCAGAGCAATTATAAACCCCGACATCATGATGTACATACCTTTGGCGGAGAGGAACTCAATAATTTTTTTCACATGCACTTCCTATGGATTTCAAAAGGTTACTACGTATGCATATTACAGTAGAGAAGATCCGGAATGGTCGGGAAAACGACTCTATTCGATTTCTTTTGCCTGTAGTGTTAAATATATAACCCTGTCTTCTTCATTTCCCGCTAAAAAGTCAGGTATAAAATAATCAATTTATGACAGGAAAATTAATAATTTTAAAAAATTGCACGTTATCGATTAAAACTATAGGTGTTCTCCCTGAAAGGATTACTATAGTTTACATCTTTTTTTCATTTTTTGCATTAAACAGGAGCACCGGATAGATAAGAGACTCAAGATCTCTTTCTGAAATTTCAGATAACCTTTTTAAAATTTTCAGGCCTTCCGGAACATCTGTAATGCGAATTTTTATCTCAAGTGTGCTTTTTTCAAACGCATCAGATGGAATAAATGTTACACTGGACGGAGCAGGATTAACTGAGCTGGCGAGTGCATTCCAGGCTTTTTTTGTATCTGCCAGAGTCGGAAATCGCAATTCGTTGTAATAATCACGGATTTTCTTTATCTTTTGGGGATCATTCAATTTTTTATCATCAATTATTTTTTTTACACTGTCAGATTCAAAAAGCTCTGAAATTGTTTTTTTGTTCTTATAGACCAGTTCAGGGAGCCACTCGAGCAGTTCCCGCTGGGTCTGTCGGGTAAAAGGAAAACGTGAAAATAGCGATAAGACTGCCGTGGTATCTTCATTGGAGAAAAATTTTAATTCTGATACAAGGGTACTATCAAGGATACCTTTTTTGACAGCATTGACAAGCTGCGAAGAAGCATCAAAAAGAAGCTCTATATCACGAAGCTCTTTGCCGCTGACAGAAAGAATGCGGACGATCTCCTGGTAATCAGATTCAGAACAATTGAATTTTCCCCATTTGAGAGTTTGTAATTTTTCTGAAAACGGAACAGGTCGATTACAATTTAATTCTATCCGCATTTTACCGGCATCAGTAAGTGCAACAGAAGGTATAACCACACAGGTAACAGTCGCTGCCTTTCGTTCAATCCATGAAAGATAACGCTTATAGCCATCTATAATTATATAGGATGAAGCATCGTGGGGTGATTCTAAAACCAGCAAAGGCGATAGCAATGTCGTTTCCGGCAACTGAGCGGGAGACTCTGTACTGGTGAGACCATCAAAAGGTTTGAGTGCTTCAGTGGAAATCTGCAAAACAGTATGCTGGGAAGTGATCGGAAGTTTCATTAAAAATCAAAGCTCCTTGCGATAGATTGATAACGCAAATATAAGTTCTGATTTCCACGTTTCAAGCAGCCTTCTGCAATTATTGCAGCTTTCCGGGCACAGACACTCTCAGCGTTTTTTCTTTGCTCCTCAGTGAGAGGTGAATGATACAGCAGTTGAAGTATACTGCGGATACGGAAACGGTCGAGAATCTCAATCGTTGATGAGAGCTGGTCCTGGTGCCCCCCGTAACGGGTCAGATGATACTCAGGCACAAGGCCGACCGGATAACGCGAAGTAATTCTCAACCAGAGATCATAATCTTCACAGGCGGGAAGCGATTCGTTGAAACCACCGATGATTGCTGCAAGATCCCGGTGAAAAATAACTGAAGATGGTGTGATCATACATCGGTTCAACGATTCTTTGAAAAGGTCACCCTGAAATTTTTCATGAGTAGCTGGCGGGTTTACCCTTTTGCCGTTGCGGACCCAGATCTCTCTGGATTGGGTGATCTGAAACGTGGGATTGTCCCTGAGCCATTGCAGCTGGTCGCTTAGCTTATGTGCAGCCCACTCATCATCTGAATCGAGAAGTGCTATCCATGTTCCTCTGGAGTAGTGAATGCCGGTATTGCGAGCTTTACTTACTCCATAGTTGATGTCCAGACGGTGATAATGAATTCTCGCATCACTGTATAAAAGAGGCAACTCAGCAATTCCATCACCTGACCCATCATCGATAACAAGAATCTCAAAATCCCTGAACCGTTGCTTAAGCACTGATGTCAATGCGCGCACAAGAAGTTCTTTGCGATTAAAAACAGGAATGATTACCGAGACAAGTGGCATGGGCTTAAGATAGTTAAAATAAAATGATGGATCAATAGCAATTTCCGGGTAATTTCTCAGAGAATTATCAATGTAAACCGGGATCAGTATCGGTATCTAACCTTAACCTTAACCTTAAGACCATTAAAAAGTCACTTTAAAGAAATCAGCGTATTAATCAGACTATACACCTGAGTCACGCTGTCAAAATGGTATTTTGCAGCTGTCATCGAGCCATGAGAGCCGACCAGCACAGATAAACCAATACCCTCGATTTCCCGGAACGCATCTTCATCGGTAATGTCATCACCAAGGTACATAAATAAGGTGTTGGGAGAAAGTGATGGGATCGGGAAAAGTTTTTCAATCAACCAGAGCACAGCCTTTCCTTTATTCCATTCAATATCGGGTTGAAGTTCAAAGACCTTCTTACCACTGGTGATTTTTAGTCCATTAATGACATCACAGATTGCAGCGAGTTCTTTTCCTATCGTTTCGACATCTCTGGGGTTGACAAGTCTATAGTGCACTGCGATCGAGAACCGTTTTCGTTCTATGAGAATTCCCCCGATAGAAGAGAGTGATTCTGAAATGTATTCATCCGCGCGCGAGAGATAGGGCTGAACAATCTTTGCTGAAGGGTGGATATATGAGGTGTTTGCCGGGCCTGCGATATCAAAGCCATGGTTACCTGCATAGTAAAGAGAATCGATGTTAACAAGAGATTGTACCTCGGCCCGGTCGCGTCCGCTGATTATGCTGACAGTGTATTTTTTTGAAAGTCTCTCCAGCAGTTCTCTTGACTGTGAAGAAAGTGTCGCATTTTCAGGGCGCTCTACGATCGGGGTGAGAGTGCCATCATAATCAAAAAATAAAACACACTTTTTCAAGGCTATGACAGAGAAAAGGTCTTCCATGAGGTGGTTGAACGTTTGTACCTCGTTTATGTTTCGCAAAGAAGCCTGAACGCCGAGCTCTTTCAGCGAAAAAACCACCTTGTCTGCGCCGCTGTCTGCAAGCTGTTGAGCTGAGCCCGTTCGTGCAACCCCTATGGTTAGAGCAAAATGGCCGCTTTTTCCAGCTTCAATTCCAGACACCGCATCTTCAATGATCGCGGTACGGCTGTATGGTGAGCCGGTTTTTTCTGCGGCATAGAGAAGCATATCCGGATGCGGTTTACCTTTAAGCTTCATTGTGACAAGGTCATTGCCATCAACAATTACATCAAATGCACTCTCCAGACCTGCACGATTAATGATGTAGCGACAGCTTTTACTTGAAGAGATAAGGGCGAGTTTATACCCCTGTATTTTCCACTTCATAAGCATCGTTCTGGCATCAGGAAATACAGAAACACCCTGTGAATCAATGAACTGAAAATAGAGCCGGGTTTTATGGTTAGCAATTGAACTCACCGTGTAAAAACCTGATGGGTCATCGCGGTAACCGGGCGGGAGTTCAATATCCCGCGAACGGAGAAAATCCTCAGCCCCCTGAAAACGTGGTTTACCATCAAGGTGTTCGAGGTAATCACTATGTGTAAATGGTTGAAACCGTTGATCGGTTTTTTGTGAATGCTCCATAAGAAATGCATCAAACGTCTGTTTCCAGGCTTGTTCATGCAGTGATGCTGTATCGGTGATAACACCATCAAGGTCCAGAATAATCGTATCGATACTGTTTCTATCAATAGTGTTCATAGTTGTTACCAGCATTTGTAGTTATAGTGTTTTTAACATTTTAATGCGAATTTTGTGCCTTATTGGGTTTAACTAAAATAAATTCCTTAATTAATGCATATCGTGCGGCACTGTTACCCCATCAAAGACAATGGTTACTAAAATGGGCTGTAGGCCCTTCGATTATTGTAGTAAAAAATGCTTTCCAAAATATTCCTTCTCACAATGCCTGGAGTTAAGTAAGGGTCAGACCAGCTTGATAAGGGGGGCGCTGAAAGCGGGGGGTATTATACATGACGACATCAATAGTTGCGATTATTTATACCCTTACATTTTTACAACCCCTATCCCATCCTTCCCCCGTTAACGGGGGA
>JAFGIN010000046.1 GCA_016929595.1 Chitinispirillaceae bacterium | reverse complement strand
TCCCCCGTTAACGGGGGAAGGATGGGATAGGGGTTGTAAAAATGTAAGGGTATAAATAATCGCAACTATTGATGTCGTCATGTATATCTCAACATTACACACTTCGACTCCACTCAGTGAAAGCATATTTCCTGACTTCGGCATTATCATTGAATGTAAGATTGCAAAAACCTGGTCCCTTCTATTCGGTAAAATTACTGCTAACATTATCAACATTATTTTACCGTTTTTCTGTTAAAAAATCGTCTGAAAATTACCTGGATGGTAAGTCAGGTGTCGTACCGCCGGAAGTATTTTTCAATTCACGTGCAATGTTGAATTCGCTCTGCGCTAAGTGCAGATCGCCGCAACGTCGTGCGAGATCACCAATGTTATAATGTACCCACCAGCGACCTGGAAATAGTGAATCAACTGCCTGATAAAAATTGACACCTACACCGCACATTGAAGAATCCTTCCAGAATGGATATGAAATCCCTGTAATTGAAGATTCAGCATTAACGATATCCTCCTGCACACAAATCTTGAAATACTCAATGGATTTTTTCCAATCGCCAAGTCCGGCTGCAGCAGTTGCCGCGTTTTTGCAAAGCCTGAATTTCGCACGGTGCCGGGGAAGTATCGTTTCAAAATCCTCCAGAGCCTTACTGAATGCTGATTGCGAAAGTAGAAACTCACCACGATACATGCCTGCAGTAGCTGAGAAAAGGTCAGTTTCCACAGCCCGGTCAAAAAATGATTTTGCGAGAACCGGCTGCCCGAGATGCTGATATATAATTCCAAGATTCGTCAATGCAATGTAATAATTGGGCCCATGTTCGAGAGATTTTTCATAGTAGTATTTTGCCCGATCATACTGCCCTTTCTGCATAAACAGCAACCCATAGTTTGCATATGCTCGCGCTGAGGGAGCTTTTTGAATAATGTCCTCATAATATTTTTCTTCAGTACTGAATACGGTGTTGCGCTGCCGGGTGAGTAGAGAAAAAGCCAGCACGACGAGAATCAGCCCCCCCCCTCCTGCAATTTTATATTTTCTGCCACGATTCATATCCATGCGTGTAAATAAAAACATAAGCCACCCGCTCGATAATACAGCCATTGGCAGATATGGCCGGTGTTCATTTACCATTTCAGCAAGAGGAACAACTGTTGAAGTCGGAGCAATAAGCGACAATGCCGCCGCAGATGTAAATAAAAGCCAGGGCGCCTTACGGTAATTGCTGATAATAATGAATACAACGAGCAGCCATCCGCCCACAGCCAGTATCACATCAGGAGCCGTAAGGGTGTCATACACCGGATAAGTAAGCGTGTCCGCGACAAGACGAACGGGAGCAATCCAGTTAAGAACGTAGTACCACCATGCAGTTATCTGTGTAATCAGATACTTCACCGATGTCATATCCGCGCTGCTGCGTGCATCACTATCATATCCCGCCATGACAAGTGAACGAATGACAAAATAAACCACTGTCAGAAGAATGAAAAACCCTGAACGCCGCAACACTGAGCGATTAAGCGTTTTGCGAAAATCCCATAGAACAGACCGGGATTCATTACCAGTTGCGACTTCTTGCCTTGCAGTCTGAAGCATATCATAAAGAAAATACACCGGGAGCGCTCCGATCGCTTCGACTTTAGTAAACAATGCAAGAATATACAAAAGCGACGAACTGTATGGCAGTTTTCCATGATGATCTCTCATATATAAAAGAATGGATGGTAACAGAAATGCAGCCGTGAGAAGTGAAGAACGCGCAGAAAGATAATTGATAACCCCGCTCCCCGTCGGATGAACAGTAAAAAGAAGTGCAATGAAAAATGATATCATGCCACCGAAACAGGAATTGATCGGAGAAAATTGCGACAAAATTTTAAAAACAAAAAAATAAAGGCTTACAGCGCAGACGATATGGAGGCATATCTGGACCAGATGCCATGACCAGGTTGCATAACCGCTGATCCAGTAATTTAATGCATAGCTTACCTGAAGAATCGGGCGATAATCGATATTGCTTGGAAGAACAGAAAGTGTCCCTGGATCTGTGAAATAGGATGGAATATTTTTTAGACTTCTGACTGCAGGATTATCTGGAATGAGATGACAATCATCAAGGTTATACTCATGTACAAAATTGTTTGAGTACACTAAAAATGCCAATAACAACAGTGAACTGATTTGTAAAACAGGATTCGCAATAACCCTGGACAAAAGACTTTCATACCTGTTTTCCGATAGTGACTGTGGAGACTGTAGTTTCACCAATTTTATCCCGAATATTAAGGTAATATATAAAAACTGTAAAATAATTGTTTTAAGTTACTATAGCTACAGCGTTAAAATGTATAACTATCTATTATTTCTCATGTTTATTTCAACATGCAACATTAATATGGTAGGATATGATTTTAGATTGCGACACAATGCTACATGAATTATTTTGACTTCATAACACCTTATCTGATCAGGTCAGACTTATGAAATTTTTGCACACACTGATACTGCTTCCAGTGATAGTTTTTCTTTATTGCCAACTTCCGGCAGATCCATTTAAGAAGTATGAAAACTGTACGGTAGAGTTCACCAATATTAGTGATAGTGCAGTATTTTACATCAGTAAGAGTGTCGAATTTAATCTCCTGATAGGAAACCCTCATCTGATCGATACCTTGACTCTATCCTTTGATGACCATGATACTCTGATTACTCTTGGCAAACAGATTATTATTGATACACTGTTTCATTTTTCCAGATCGTTTCTGTCACCAGATACAATTGAGGTTAAAGCTGCTATAGTTAGAGGTGACCGAGAGCGTTTCAGTGCATCAATAACCATCTTCATTCTTGGTAATGAGCCTGAAATTATTTCTCAACCCAAAAGTTTTTTTATACTCAGACCGGGATACGCATGCACACTTGGTGTCAAAGCAACTGGAAGCGATCCATTACATTATCAATGGTATAAGGATAATATTGAACGATCTGGTGACACTCTCGATACACTGTTTTTCCCCTATATTCAACCGGCAGACAGCGGCGCATACCATTGCAAAGTATGGAACAACTGGGGTAAGGACAGCAGTACAACTTCATCAATTGTCGTTAGTGAAGGAAGCGGTAAAACGGTTTACTGGAAGTTTGGTATTCTTAAAGACACGGTCAAAGAGGGAGAAACTCTTTCTGTTCAGGTAAAATCACTCTATATAGTGCCCCCTGGTGACGTTGGCACACTGACGTTGCTTAATCCTTCATCAAATGCCCAGTTTATAGGTGATTCACTGTTTAATTTTACACCGGCAAAGAGAGACAGTGGACTCTACACCATACCAGTGATTGTTGCAACCCGAGGGGGAGCCGATACATCACAAATAGGTATCACGATCCTCCCACGTTACTTTACCCTTTCTCTTCAAGCAGTTTCCGGGACAATTACAGCTCAACCGGCAGGGAATAACTATCGTTGGGGAGACCTGATAACACTCACCGCAGTACCCGCTCAGGGTTTTAAATTTTCAGAGTGGTCCGGTGGTGCTACCGGTATCGCATCAGAAATCAAGATATCAATTTGGGGAAATACCGATATAACCGCTCTATTTATTGCCGAAACATTTACCGGATGTGTCGAACTCACATCTGGCAGTTTAAATACGGCAATTAAGAATGCGTCTCCATCTTTGAAACGTCCCGGATCGCTCTGTCCACAGGAGGGATCATACGATGACGGAACAATCAAGGTATGGGGAACCGTTCGGTTTGTTTTTCAATAGCAAAGCTCTCGGAGGATCAGAATGCGTTCAATACTATCGTTAGTCATGCTTACAGCTGTCATCTGCAATGTAACTGCACAATCAAAATCGGCGATTGAATTTTATGACACTACCGGAGCAGATCGGGTATCGAAATTCGGTTGGAGTGGCAGCAAGGACGATGGAAAGTTTTTTATCGAGACGCCAACAGACAGCATGATACTGAAAGACGGTAATATGGGTGTTTCAGGAACGGTTACCGCTAAGAAATTTATTGGTGATGGAAGTGGACTCACTAATCTACCTGGCGGATCAGGTGGTGTTGTGGGGCCGACGGGGCCAACCGGGCCAACGGGACCTCAAGGAATCGCTGGTGCCACAGGTGCAACGGGAGAAACCGGTCCAGCTGGACCAATGGGACCGACGGGGCCTGCTGGTTCTGGTGAAGGAACTGTAGGGCCAACTGGGCCTACCGGACCTCAGGGTATCGCTGGAGCTATAGGGCCTGCCGGACCAACCGGACCTCAGGGCGTCGCTGGAGCTATAGGGCCTGCCGGACCAACCGGACCTCAGGGCGTCGCTGGCGCTATAGGGCCTGCCGGGCCTACCGGACCAGCCGGGGCTGCGGGTGCAAACGGAGCTTCAGGTGCAATGGGACCCACTGGACCGACGGGAGCCACCGGAACAGTTAACGATGGATCAATCACCACTGCAAAAATTGTTAACGGAGCAGTTACTGGTGTAAAGTTGGCTAACAATATCCAATATACCAGCATGTTAAATCTTGTCAGTGGTGGTCGTGCAATGCTCCAGGATTCGGCAACAACTGCGTTCAGATACTACCTTTACGTTAACGATGGTCACTTACATTTGGCATATAATTCAGCAGGTTCAACGAGTGATTTTTATCTTGCAGGTGCCAATACCTATATAGGGCAGAGATTTGCAGGAAGTGGTGTCCGACTTACGGTTGGAGTGAGTGGTGATGGCTCGTCTGCCAGAGCAAACACATGGGCAACATTTTCTGATATGCGTCTCAAGCATGCTATAACTCCTATAGATGATCCACTTTCAATCGTTATGAACCTTCGAGGGGTAAGATTTCAATGGAGACGAAGTGGCAAGGATGATGTTGGGTTAATTGCACAGGAAGTCAAAGAAGTTCTACCAGAAATTGTTGAAACAGATGATACTCCTGAAAGACTTTTAAGTGTCGATTATGCGAGGATCACAGCTGTCCTTATCGAAGCAATGAAGCAGCAGCAAAAACAGATTGATTCACTTAAATCCGTCATTGTTACTGTTGAAAAAGCTATACAAAATCGCTGAGCACACATAAAATTAAAGTGCTGTTGTATTGACGAAAAGTGTTAGAAGCTGAATTAGTTGTGTGTAAATTCACCATTCTGCTTTCACAGCGGTATCGATATATCCAGTTCTCAACAAGCCCATTATAATAGCAAGTTGAGACTAACACAACCCCATCAGAAATTTATCCGCAGAGATTACTCTTACGCCATTGGATAAAATATCTATTCCTGACTTCTTGACAACCTGAAAGCTGAGTGGTATTTCCAGTTTTTCTTTAAATCGAATCAGCGGTTTGGATGGGTTGACATCCTGCATTTTTACCTCAACAGCAAACCAGGGCTTTTTATCAACGGTAATACAGAAGTCAACTTCCTGCTTATCGAGGTCTCGAAGAAACTGGAGCTCAACACGGTAGCCTTCAGCATCGTAAAGATGTTGTACCAGTTTTAACAGGTGAGATGCGATTATGTTTTCAAACCGCGCACTTTCGTCAGTCACTTCAGACCAGTCCCAGAGATACATCTTTGGCTCTTTTTTCAGTGATCGTATTACATTTGTTGAATACGGATAAATGCGGAAAAGGTAATTGAAAGACTCAAGCAGGTCAAGCCATCGCTTAGCTGCCTTGAACGACACCTCAAGATCCTCCCGAAGAGCATTAGTTGACAGGAGTGATCCAACCCGTTCTGGCAAAAGGTCTGCGAGTAATTTCATATTTGCCAGATCGTTAATAATAGCCATCTCCTGAATGTCTTCCCGAAACATCCGTTCAATTTTTTCATTATGCCATCTTCGTATAAACCGTTCCTCTGCTTTAATAAGCGGCTCAGGAAACCCGCCGAACCGTTCCAGTTGTTCAAACCCGGATTTGTCAGGAGAATAATCAAACGATAGCTCCTGAAAGGGTGTTAGCAGAGAGCAATGCTCATTTATTTCTGCAAGAGAAAACGGGTGAAGCCGATAATAATGGTATCGTCCCTGCAATGAATCCCCTCCACTTCGAAACGTATCCATTCGCGCACTTCCGGTCAGAATAAATTTGAAATTATGCTTAAGTTTGTCATACTCACCTTTTATAAACGTTTTCCATTTCTTGTACTTGTGTAATTCATCAAGAACCAGCAGCTTTGCATCTGCAGGCCATTGGGATAAAGAGATTTTCTTCCTATCCTCCCGATTGTCCCAGTTCAGATATGCCGCTGGATAAAGTCTTTTAGCAATTAATTCAGTTGCCAGAGTCGTCTTTCCAACCTGGCGTGGCCCACCCACAAAAACCATTTTTTCATCATTGAGATCTGAAAGTATATAATTTTCTAAATATCGTGATTTTAGTATTTCCATAGGTATATTATACTTAAAAATTTGCCTTGAGGCAAATTTTTAAGCTGTTTTTTTTGCCTTGAGGCAAATATTTAAGATATTCGGGCATTTTGCAGAGTGTTTCTTTCCACTCTTTTTTCAAAAAAAGAAAGAGAATATTCTATTATTGAATATCGAATGAATGCAGCAAACCGCAATAACCAGTTTTGCTCAGAGCTCAAATAACAAAGGGGACTTGAACAGTCCCCTTTGTCAACATCATAAACTGAGTATTTCTCAGCTTTTAGTTATTTACTTACAAATGTCGTAACTGACATTTTTTCAAGCTTAACAGTCAGAACACTCCCTGATGTTGCAACCGCACTCCCTTCTGCCCAATTTTTATTACCATCTGCGGTTACATATGGTGTAAACGATCCTGGAACAGTTCCACCTGCAATGGTAATAGGTACAGTCTGCTCAGATGTTGTCTCGTTAACTGCAACAATAACTACTTTACCCGCATCATCTTTTGATGCTGTGAGGAGCACTTTTGCAGGAAGTTTGTCAGTTCCTGCAATGTTAACAACTTTGTGTCCAGGGCGAATGTACCTGCTGTAGTTACCCATCGTATAGTAGCGCTTGGCTTTCTCCGACTTGCCCTTAACCAGCGCAAGACCCTCGTTATCATCACTAGTATAATAAGGAGGCCCGTACCACCACCAGCACCAGGCCGAAGCCTCGCCGACCATAAGCGCCGATTGAATCCATCGCCCGACAGCGACCCCATTTTTGATGTCCGTACTCGGCCCCTGTTCCGGCCAGTGCATCACACCGGACATCTCGGTCTGCCATACCTCCTTTGTTCTAACACCTCCAGTAACATCAGCCGGCCACGGATATGCTTTCTGCGAGTCGTACTGGTGCACACCAAGGATATCGAACGCATTCCACGCCTCAGTGTCCTTAGCCAGCCACCGCCCATAGGCGTATCCTTTCCCATCAAGGCACTTTTGTTCGCAACCAGTTTCGTCTTGTTCATTCGAGAAGCACTTACATCCTAGCGGATCGCTGCTATGCGGATGGCCGCTAACTATTGAGCCCGTGCCCGATGCTGTGCTCCAGACGTGGACCCATTCTGATGCTTCAGGCGCTATCATTTTTACATTAGGAGCTTTGCTTTTGAAAATCGGCCCAGCCACTTTGACAAACTCCACCATCTCCTCAGCAGTATACACCATAGTCTCGTAATCGTCAGTACATACCGGATTACCTTTGCACGAGGCAAAGTCGGACTCATTCGCGATCGACATAGCATACAGGTTGTATTGTTTCGCGAAGTCGGCTATCCTCGTCGCCCATTGTGCACGGTAATTCGGGAGCAAATGCCCACCCCGATCCGTTCTGTTATTGTCCTTCCAATTCGCAGGAGCACTCCAACATGACCCGATAATTTTGGCCCCGTTGGTTCTCGCCTTTTCCCAACCATTTGGAACGCCATTAAGTCCCCCACCAGTGCTCATTCCTATACGCAGAATGGACAGGCCGAGTGCATCGTTGGAGCCTTCTAGTTTGAAAAGTTCGTCCCAGGGAAGCGTTGAGCTGGTAGGCATCAGGGCAGCATTGATACCAAACCCCTGAATGGTCTGTTTTTCCTGGTCGAGCTGTACAACAACACCATCAGGAACACTATCAAGAGTTATATCCTTTTCCTGAACATAATTAGTAATTGGAATAGATTGAGACACGAACTTATTTGCACTTACTTTAAGCGTATCATTGATAGTGGCTGCAACTTTCTTGAGCCTGCTACCAGAGAAAACTGAATTGTCAATCGCTGATTTTACCGAGTAGTTTCCATTTTTGAGTGGAACATAGCGGAATGTCATCAATTCCTTCCCAATTGTTGCTTTGATAACAAGAAGATTTCCGGTATTGGAGATTTCTGCAACATTCAGGCGATAAAAACCTGATTGTGCATTCTGCATAATGTCTTTCTGAAGCAGTTTCCCTTTTACATCAAAAATTTCAACTTTGACCGGTGATGGATCAGGCAGGCTGATTTCAAGAATATTACTGTTAAGAGTAACGGATTGTGTTTTTGGTACTAACAATGGTAACACCGAAACACCCTCCATAAGCTTGTATTCACCTTTGGAATCAGTAGTGTCTTTAAGTGGTTGTTTTGCAAGGGTAACAATCGCACCTTCGATCGGATTCCCTGCCTTATTTTTAACAATACCATGCAGATTAATCGTTTGAGCACCAAACGCCAATCCGGTTACAATAGAAAGAAACAACGTAACACGTCGGAGCATAACCAGCCTCCCCTTCGGTAAGTATTTGATAAAATCCAGTTAATTCTCAGAGACAGTATACAGTAAAAATAATGATGTTAAGAAAAATAATGCTGCTAAATAATTACACGATTTAAGGTGATGATATAATCTGAGGTTGTGATATAGTTTGCACATAATGATTAATATAAGGTACCGGGGTAGGTAAAACTGTTTTTAAAGTTTATTCAGTTTTTTTACCTGCAACATGTTTGCAGGTTTTTGCTGGGATTTTTTTGTCTGAAGGCCAGAACCTGTTTGAATAAAAAAGGGGACTGACCTTGCCCCCTTTTTATTTACTACAAATTAGATCCTGAGCTGAGTTCAACTCAGCTTTTATTTAATTACTAACAAAAGTTGTAACAGACATTGCTTCAAGAGAAGCTGTCAGGACGCCATTGGTAACCGGTACTTCACTTTCATTTTCTTTCCAGCCATCTTTGTTAGCCGAGGTGATGATTGGTTTAAACGAGGCTGGAACGGTACCACCCGAAATCGTAATCGGTACAGTTTGAGCAGTAGTAGTCTCATTGATTGCTACGATAACAACTTTGCCATTGCCATCTTTTGATGCAACAAGGAGAACCTTTGCAGGAAGTGTTTCTGTCCCAGCAATTTCTACAACCTTCTGGCCCGGCCGCATGTAACGGCTGAAGTTTCCAAAAGTGTAGTAACGTTTAGTCAATGTTCCCTGACAAGTTATCCCTTCGTTATCGTTTGTACCACTAGACAAATGGGTCCACCACCAGTAACACCAGGCAGATGCTTCTCCAACAGTAAGTGCGTTCTGTATCCACCGTGCAACAGCAACACCATTCTGGATGGTTCCATTACATTTTAGGTTGTTTCCAGTCCCGGTTCCCTGTTCCGGCCACCACTTAACACCGGACATCTCGGTCTGCCACACTTCTATCGTTCCGATAGCATTGCTTCGCGGAACATCTGCGGGCCACGGTTCTGCAACCTGTGTATCATACTGATGTGTCGAGAAGATATCGACAGCATCCCAGGCAGTCTTATTTCTGTATAACCAGCGACCGTAATTGTACCCCTTCGTAGAATCGCACTTTGGTTTACTGTCTTTTCCCAGATACCCGCATTTGAGCGGATCTGAACTGCCAACACCACCAGGTTCAGTACAACATGCCGAAAAGTCTGACCAGGCATGAAGCCATTCTGAGGCTTCGGGAGCCATAGCTTTACATCCAGCTGCTTTGATTTTCGGTCCTGCGATTGCAAAAAAATCCGCGTAATCCTTACCTGTCCACAACATTGTCTGGTAGTTTCCATTACACGGTTCCTGCATACCGCAAGATGCAAAATCAGTTTCATTCTGTGGGGACATTGCATAAAGTTCGATTCCCCCAGTGCCTTGCTTTACCTTTGCAGGAAACGCAGCAATTCTGGTTGCCCAATCCTGGTACTTGTCCTTATTCAGTGATCCACCATCATTTTCACTGTTATTGGACTTCCATTCTTTAGGAGCGGTCCAAACCGTTCCAATAAAATACTCACAACCTAGTTTTCGTGCATTCTTAATATCATCAAAACTCTCATATGCATTACCATCAGGTTGCATACCAATCCGTAACACATTTAAGCCAAGTCCAGTCTCTTTATTAAAACACTTATCTATTGCATTCTGGCTAGACAAACTTCCCCAGGTATTATTGATACCAAAACCTCGGATCAACTGATTAGTTT
Source organism: Chitinispirillaceae bacterium (assembly GCA_016929595.1). Taxonomy (GTDB): domain Bacteria; phylum Fibrobacterota; class Chitinivibrionia; order Chitinivibrionales; family Chitinispirillaceae; genus JAFGIN01. The sequence goes on along the minus strand of JAFGIN010000046.1, from coordinate 6,646 downwards.
TATCAAGCTGTACAATTACACCATCTGCACTATCCAGAGTAACATCCAACGCTTCCTGAACATAATTAGTGATAGCTTTAGAGTAGGACAAATATTTTTCTGCAGTAACTTTTAGTGTATCATTTATGGCTGCTGCAACTTTCTCAAGTTTAACACCAGATGAAACCGAATTGCCATGAGCAGATTTCACTGAATAGTTGCCATTCTTAAACGGAACGTAACGAAATGTCATCAGATTCTTACCAACTGAAGCTTTAATAACGAGCAGATTCGCAGTATTGGAGATTTCTGCGACGTTTACATGATAATAACCGGTCGACGCATTCAGCATCACATCCTTCTGCAAAAGTTTCCCTTTGACATCAAAAATCTCTACTTTCACTGGTGATGGATCAGGCAGGCTGATTTCAAGTAAGTTTCCGTTAAGGTTAATGGATTGAGCTTTTGGTACCATTAACGATACACTCCTGGTACCGACTGTGGTAAGATGGTACTTGCCATCAGCACCAGTCGTAATTTTAAGATCTGGCTGTTTTGCCAAAGTCACCATCGCACCTGCAATAGGGTTACCTGCCTTGTTTTTAACAGTACCACTCAGATTAATCGTTTGGGCACCAAGCGCCAATCCGGTTAAAATAGAAAGATACAACGTAACACGTCGGAGCATAACCAGCCTCCCCTTTAGTAAGTTTTATAAAAATCCAGTTACTTCGAAAAACAGTATAGATTAAAAATAATGATGTTTATAAAAATAAGGATATGAAATTATTACATGATTTAAAGTGATGATATAATTTGAGGCTTTGATATAGTTTGAACCATTCAACTAATAAAGGTAATATAAGGTATTGGGTCTATTCGAACATGCTTTTTTTATTTTTTTCATCTTTTTCAGATTGCTCAGAGTGCGTTTTTTCAGATTCAGATATAGTATGCATTTTGCCGGAAAAATTACTTATTTGTAAATTTTAAGGGAGTTCCAGCAGGTTGTATAAATGAGGAAGCTCAATGTAACGGAGAATATGATTTGTTTTTCGCAGGTTACTTTTCGTTCGCATAGATTTTGACCTGATACAAGTTTTGTAGTTTCCAGCTTGAATACAGTAAACCCACTTAGTGCAGTGAGCTGTTTACCCTAAGCAACGGTCATTGAGCGATAGTCGAAGTGGGAAGAGGTCCCTTAACAAACATCTACACATAAAAAAAATCGGGTGATAACCATCACCCGATTTGCTAACTTATTTACACATAAATGAATCAGAAAAGAACCACCAGCTTAGTCCTTAACACATCGGATATAACAGCCGGGCAGAACGCCGGAAGCAACCCTACCAAAAGTAGACATGCTAAATTGAAGAGTTGCTTGTTTCCCCCCTGTGACCCACCAATCTGTAAAGGTATAAGGTAGTTCTACATTGTTTTTTCCATCTTGAGTAAGAGCAGGTATTCCCATTGCGTTAAATCCATTAAAACTATACATAGAATAAGATGAACAACCATCATGTAACCAATATTGTGGATCTGCAGTCCTAAGGTAACATAGATCATTTTCTTCAAAAAGTGCCGTCCATTCCGCATCCGTAGCTATTCGCCAACCTGCAGGTGCCAATTGCCCAGCTTGCGCTGCAGCCCAATTATAAATAGCCCCATAGGCTGAGTCAGCAATAGTACCTCTACACCAGCAGTAGGCTCCTGCAGTATGACTTAACCAGGCATCCCCTTGAGCTACCTGGTCAACAGAACTACCGTCACGATACTTCGTCGTCTTCAGATTCTGTGCAAGCCATCTTGTACCGTTTATCAATACTGAAGTATACAAGTTTCCATCGTTATCCATCACTTCTGTTGCGGAATACTTGGCATATAAGGTTAAGTTATCGATAATGGTTATCTTTTGCCCACACCCATATGTCGTTCCATTGATAGTACTCCACCCCGCAAATGAAGACGAACTATTTACTAACGCACCTGAATTGGGCAGTATTATTGCAGTACTTCCGCTTGTATAATTGTTTGGATCTGTTGGTACAGTTCCGGTTCCACCACTCTTATCATAAGTTATGGTAAAAGTGGTCTGTTCCCATTTAGGATAAAGATGAATATCCGCATTTACCGAAATAGTAGTAATGGCATTGCCTGAACCATTCGAAGTTGTTGTCCAACCTAAAAATCGATACCCTGTTTTTTTTAAATTACCCGTATTACCCGCAAGAGTAACTGTTGTTCCACTATCATACACCGCCGGGTCTGCTGGCACATCTCCATCTTCACCGGCATTTTTATGATATGTCAATGTATACACCTTTTTCCAACCTGCATAAATGGTCAGATTAGCAGTAATTGTTTTTGAAGTGAAAGAAAAAACACTGGCTGCATTCAGCTCATACCAACCGGTAAACCTGTACCCGCTCCGTAACGGATCTGCAACTGGTTTTATAACCAGACCTCCCCGTTTTACCATCTGCGAATCAGGTTTAGGCGTTCCCCCATCAGTTACAAACAATACTTTGAAAGTCGGTATCGCGGTCACTGTCAACGTCGCCGAAGTGCTCGTAACACTATCCACCTCATTCTTTACCACACAGTCGTAATTATTATTATCCATACTGGTTGTCACTGAAGAAATCGTATATGATGCACTGGTTGCCCCCTCAATAACTGACCCATTCAACCGCCACTGGTACGATAGCGTTCCGAACCCACCGGCAGTTACACTGAATGTTACACTCTGCCCCTCTTCTACAGACTTTGATAGAGGGTGAGCAGAGATCGTCGGCAAACTTCCTTCGGTCGTAAATGTGCCGACTGCAGATTGTACCTTGTCAGGGTAAACTGTAGATGCACTTGTTGCTGTTACCTGCCAGTAATATGTCTTTGCATACGCAAGAAGAGTACCGGGTGTTGCCGTTTTCCCTGTGACAGCTGCAGTTCCGGTGAGACTTTCCTGTGAAATTCCATAGTTAACGGTATACGTAACACCATCACCATCCGCATCATCCCCGCCACTCCATTTAAAGATTGGCGATATGGAAACGCCGGTTGTATTTGCAGCCGGAGCAATCAGAGTAACCGCACTCATTTCGGTATTATAAGTTAGTGTAATGGTTTGCGATCCTTCATTACCAGCATCTGACTTATCTTTCGCAAACAATTTAATGCTGTTTTTTCCAAAACCGGTGAGCGTGTAATTAACCGAATAATAATTTCCTCCGGAAGATGCTACCGCCGCAACAAACACATCATTGAGCGTCCACCAGACCGAATCCACGCCGGAATTGTCATTTACAGTAAATGTCAGACCGCCCGTTGCACCCTTGACTCTTGAACCACTTTCCGGCCCCGAGGTTTTCACGATCACCGGCGGCTCTGCATCGAGTATGGTGGAGTCCCGGGTAACAGAAAAGGTGAGCGTTGCGCTATTTCTCATTCGTGACTTATCGGTAGCAGTGATAGTAATCTGTGTCGGAGTGTTGTGCACCAACCCGGTGATCACTCCGCTGTAAACATCTTCGCCTTGCAGAGTTCCCGTAACCTCCTTTGTACCGCAGGTAAAAATGACACTATCAATTCCAGCACCTGCATCAGTTGCTTTGCACTCCACGGTAACTTGTTCTGAGCTTACCTTTTTACCGTCAAGAGATGGATCAACAAGACTAATTTGAGGTTTTGCAGTATCACCTTTTGCAATGGTCAAATTTATAGTCAGCGCAAGTGATAATTCGCCCTTTGTAGCAGTAATAATTGCCGGAATTGTCGCAGCAGATCCCCATTTCGGCGTGTAACTCCAGGTGGTCTGGTCAATGGAACCAATATCCGCTGATAACGAAACACCAGTACTACCATTGATAGCTGAGAGATATTGTGAAAGATCAAGTTCAAACGGTAATCCTTCAACAGCATTTTTATCCACATACGTTGTATTCCAAAGGGCCGTATCGGGGCTGATCAGTGTGATCGTATACTTTGCAGTATCACTCTTATTGCCATTACTGGTTACAATCCCTATAGTAGCTGTAGTGGGACCAGCCGATTTGGCAATTGCTATCCTGATTGAGTCAGCCCCTGATGGAACAATGCTGAAAATCGCCGGATCGAGCGGAGGTTCGGTGAGTAGTGAAATTGTAAGCGAATCGGGGCGGGATCCATTATCTACTGCAAAAAGTAGTGTGTCCGCCTTACCGGAGATGAGCTGCGATGGCGCATAGACAATTGCGGGAGCGATACTGCCCGGATCCACCCAGACCGCGTATAATAGAAGATCCTCTGTGCCAATTGTGACTTCTTCCTTATCTCTATATTGTATAGAACCTGTTGCAGAAGTTGCCCATCCTGAAAACCGATACCCGGAATTAACAAATGCGTTTTCAGGTAATGCAACCGTTGTCCCCGAAATATAAGCCTGAACCGGCATTGATCCGGTTGCAGATGGAGCGTTACTTAAAAAGGTTATATGGACTGTTGTAACGACAGGTCTTTCAAAAATAGGTACGTTGGTAGTCACTTCCGGAAGAACTGGATTGGAAAAAGGTGTCAATGTCACCTTTTTTATTCCTTCAGAAGTAAATATTCGGGTGCACCAAGCTGTATCGTAAAAATAATCATCATTAAATATCTTGAACATTGTATCAAATGTTACAATAGCATTTTCTTTGATGACTAAGGATATTGAATCAAAATTTGCCGGAAGATAGAGTGCAGCACCAATACGCAACGGTTTTCCGACGGTGTCAACAATAGAAGTCCCAAATACCTCTGATTCAGCATTTTTGAATACTGCGTTCATCGAAGTTTTTGATGGGTCTGTTGGATCGGATAACCCACACCGAAATAATACTATTGAGCTTACAACAAATAGTGAGATAGTAAAACCAAGCATTCCCCTTTTCATTTGAACCTCCTATTAAAACGACTGGTGTTTATTCAATGTGTGCATGCAGGGTAACAAGAACACATACTTCAAGTAATTTTCTTTAATGCAAAATTGGCTAATTAAAATAGTTAATGAACCTCTTTATAGATCGTATAAAACCCATAGTTGCTGAAAAACATTTTTAGCAGTATGTTTTTCCGACATTTTAGAACCGCTTTTCGGATTTCGATTCGTTCAGAAGATAAAATAGTGAAATTTTTGGGAATTGTCTGTGATCTACGTCACAATTCGAACTTTTTTTTGGGGGGACACTTCATTTTTGGGAAACAATTTTCAGCACCCTCAATTAGACAATTGTAGTGTTGTTCATACTGAAAGCTCAATCAATAAGGAATACTGTGACAGGATTTTAAATAATTTTTAAAAAAAGAGGTTACACACAAGCCCGGTAACAGAAGCGAATGCAAGCGAAAAGATGATATATAGCATAAAGTTTTTTATCCCTAACACACTTTTAAGCGCTGCAAGATTGGTTAGCTTTGTTGATGGTCCTGTCAGCATGAAGGCTGCGGCTCCTCCAATACTCATTCCCAGTTCCAGCCAACTCCTTAAAAGGGGGACTACACCGCCACCACAAAGATAGAGCGGCACTCCAAGTGTAGCCGCCATCAGTACACCAAAACTCCGGTTGCTTCCGAAAAGAGAGACAAACGCTGCTTTGGGTACATAGCGCTGAAAGAGTACTGTAAGCAAAATTCCCACAAAAAAATATGGCCCGGTGGTTTTTGTGTTTCTCCAGATATTCTTCAGAAGTCTCATCAGCAGATTCGGATCAACATCATGGCCGTCCTTTGGGCTGAATCCGGAAAAATTGAAAAATTTTTTATCTTTATAGAAGAAATATACGAGAAACCCTGCCAGTACCCCCATCACTATACATGAAACAATACGTATTATGAAAACAGTTTTCCCCAAAGCCATCGTGTACACCATTAATTGAGGATTCAACAGAATGGAGCTCATCATGAATGCTGCCACCCAGTCTTCTCTCATCCCTTTATTGGCACATGATGCAGCAATCGGAATGGTTCCATACATACACAACGGAGAAATTGTCCCCAGTATACTTGCCGGAAGAATACCCAGAATACCCAGATTGCGACTCCGCAGCCCATCAACCAGGCTATTCATTTTTTTCTTCCCGAAAACTGAAACGACAGAACCGATCAAAATTCCAGCAATCCAGTAAGGTGCGATCTGATACATAAGCACCTGAAAATAGAACCAGAAGTAGACAGTCTCACGCTGAATAATTTCAAACATCTGTACTAACCCGCTGCTGATAATTGCTCAATATAGCTGTGTTCCTGTTTTAATTGAACTGTGTCCTGAATCAAATCCATTCCTCCACACCGATAAAAAATATTCTGTAAAAGGCTTAGATTGTTAAATATAATTCCACCGTACCTGAAAAACCGTAAACGTTACTAAACATTTACGATCCCTGGCTCTTGTTGTTAAACATGGACTACAATCGCCTAAAAACGGGTCAGTAGAGCGGCACTTGACCTGCAATTTTTTCAAATGCAACCAGTATTTTTCTCTATTCTGTCATGAAAAAACATGTGGCACAAAGTTAAACAACTTATTATTTTTAATTGTTCACCGGATTGTAATCAATATTAAAGCACCCGCAAGCTTCGTGCAGTGCGAAAAAAGGAGTCACCATGAATAGACCGCCCATACCTTGTTTATTTTTCGATGCTTTTCAACATG
>JAFGIN010000045.1 GCA_016929595.1 Chitinispirillaceae bacterium | reverse complement strand
TTTGTTATTGTAAACTTACCGTACAATATATCATCACCTGAACACATAGTCAACAAATTAATACTTTAATAACACATGACGCCTTTTAGTGAATTTATTACCACTATTAAGTCATGCTCAATCTGAGCACTCGTTATTTCCCAGAACACTACTCACACTCGCCAATATCCTTGCGCTTGTAGCCGGTTTAGACAGGAAAGTATCTGCTTCGTTTCTCAGTTCTTTTAATTTTTTCAAATCTGATTCAACCTTTGCGGTAAAATATATAACTTTTGTTTCCGGAGAATTTTTCTTGATTATTTGACAGACTTCCCGGCCATTCATACCCGGCATCATCAAATCAAGTAAAACCACATGCGGTTTTTCTTTCTCCGCTAAAGCGATGGCTTTTTCACCGTTCGCAGCTACGTTGACCAGATATCCTGCTTTTTCAAGTATCCTTTTTAAAATCACACACAAATTGGTTTCATCATCCACAACAAGAACAGAATATTGGTTATTCATCAAGCCCCCTCTATTACTCCGACACCACGGTTTCGGTTATATCTTTGCGCTTCTTTTTATCTTCAATAAGAGGGAGTTCTATGATTATCTTTGCTCCCCCCGATTCATTATTTTCCGCGCGTATCAGGCCATTATGCGAGGTTATTACGCTGTAACTTGTACTCAATCCCAGTCCGGTACCTTCTCCGACGTTTTTTGTTGTGAAGAAAGGATGGAAGATATTATCAAGATTTTCGTTGGAAATTCCACACCCGTTATCGGAAATCTCAATCTTAACCCATTGATGTTCAGCTTGAGCAGTTATCTGAATGTTTCCTCCAACCCGGTCCCTTAATGCTTCTTCAGCATTAATAACAACATTTATAAAAACCTGCACAAGCTGTGAATAGTCGCCTCTGATATACAGTGGCTCCTGCGGAAGAACAGTAGTCTGATTAATGTTTAAAACGCTCTGCCTGTACTGGCGAATATCCATTACCTTTTTTATAATTCGGTTCAGGTTTAGTCGCCGGTTATTGGTAACGGTTCTTTTTCGATAAGTAAGGAGTGTCGACATTATTTTCGCAGCTCGTTTTGCTTCGCTATGAATGATTCTTAAATCTTTCTTGATTGCATCGGGTGCGTTGTCTTTCAACAACAATTCTGAAAGAAGCAGAATGCTTCCCAGGGGATTATTTACTTCATGTGCAATACCTGCGGTCATCGTCCCAAGCGATGCGAGTAATTGTGACTGCTGTAATTGTACTTCAATTTTCTTAATTTCTGATATATCTCTTGTCGATGTAACGAAGGACACAATATTACCCTCATCATCGAAAATCGGAGATGTTACTCCTTGTAAATGTTTCCCGCGTGAGCGTGCGTCTATATTTTTCGTTACCTGTTTTTTTGTTCGAATTACTTCTTTCACAGAACAATCAACACACGGAGAAGTCCTGTTATGTACAAGTTTGTAACAATGTTTACCGATTATTTCATCCTGTTCCATATCAATAGAATTAGCATAGCCTTTGTTAGCCCTGAGAACCCGGTAATTCCTGTCGATAATATAAACCTCTTCTGACATTGAATCAAAAGTGGCTTCCCATTCTCTGGCAGCTTCTTCAATCTTATCTTCCATTATTTTTCTACCGGTTATATCACGGTTAACAGAGGTAAACCCGATAATGTGACCATCACCATCAACAAGAGGAGATACTTTGGCATTGAACCATAATGTCTGATCTCCAAATTTTAACCAGTAATCGAACTGCTGAGTTTGCCTGGTTGTTTTAACTTTATCGAAAGCTGTTGCCAGTTTTTCTACAATATAATCTGGGAGAATCTCATGGAAATTTTGCCCGATATATTGATGCTGTGGAGTAGAAAAAATCTCAGGGTCAGGAGGATAGTAAGCTTCGGTAAAATTACCTTGAAGATCGTACGTAAAGACAATATCACCCAGTGAATTGATTAAAGTACGTATCTTACTTTCAGACTCTATCAACTCCTTTTCCATTTGAATCCGGTCTGATATCTCACGTGAAGTCACCATGATACGGGATATTTGGCTATTACTATCCCGGATTGGGGATACCCTCGCATCAAACCATCGTTCTATACGTTCAATTGCCATCGAGTAATCGAACTGCTGAGTTTCTCCGGTTCTCATCGCTGCTTCGAAGGCAATATCCATTTTCCTGGAAACATCCGCAGGAAGGTAATCTTTGTAAAGCCTACCAAGAAAAGGGTCAGGCCCCGGTCCGAATTCTGAGTAGTCTTTCAATTTGAAGTATGGTTCGAACCTGCCTTCGAGATCATAGGTAAATACGAAATCATCCAGAGAATTGACTAACGAACGCATTGTTTCTTCCGAATCAACGAGGGATTTTTCAGCTTCTTTCCGTTCTGATATATCGCGGGATACAGCCACAATTGACACGATATTATTCTGGCTGTCCCGTACCGGTGACAGACGCGCATCATACCATCTATCTCTACCGTTAACCGGCATGGTGTAATCGAATTGTTGATTCTGCCCGGTCTCAATTATCGCCTTGAATGCCTTATCCATTTTTTCAGATAATTCAGCATCAAGGATTTCAGAGTATTTTTTCCCGATAGTCTCTGACTCCTGTTCCTTGATATAACTGATTACATTTTCCGGCGCGCGGTAAAAACTGCTAAACCGGCCTTCGAGATCATAGGTAAAGACGATATCATCCATCGATTCGATAAGCGAACGCAAATATTCTTCTGAGCTTTTCAACTCATTTTCCATCTGTTTTCGTTTGGATATATCGGAGAAGATTGTTATCCATCCGTGGTGCTCTCCGTTCACTACAACCGACTCTGCATGAACATCCAGCCAATGTTCTTTCCCGTCTTTAGAACGATACCGCTGTTCTTCTTTACTAAATCCCTGCTGCAATAATACCCCCATGCGCTTAGCATTCTGTTGAGGATATTCTTCGATGAGTTGGATAACTTCCCAAATATGTTTACCGACAACATCCGAGGCTTTTACATCAAATATCTTCTCGCAGATACTATTCCATCGGGTTATAACGAAGTCCGTATTCATTGCATAAACACCATCATGAATAGCTCTGAGGGTAACTTTGGAATAATCGTGTTCTTCAGCGTCCTTTTTTTGCTGGGTAATATCAGTAATGTTTCCAACAATCGCTCGTTTACCGTTGTAATAAATGGAATTAACCGATTCAATTACCCAGTGTACTTCTCCACACCTGTCGATAAATCTGAACTCATAAGAAGGCGAGGTTTCATCATCCAGCATTTTCTGAGCTGCATTGTGAACATATTTCTGGTCATCAGGATGAATAAATCGGTCTGGTGCGATTTTGGTTAATTCTTCTCTGGTATACCCTGAAATTTTCTGAAATTTTGTATTTGAGTAACACAGCTTGTTATCCTGGAGAATATAAATACCAGCCGGAGAATTATCCGCTAAAATCCTGTGCAGTTCCTCTGATTCCCGGTTTTCGGTAATATCGAAATAAAGATATTGAGTTCGTATTTCTCCTTCCCAAATTACACTCCGCCGAAACACCATAAGGTGCTTAATACTGTTATTTTTTGATTTAATGCTGATTTCATAAACGTGACCAAATGATTTCCTGTTACTCGAATTCTGGGATTCTTTCTTGTATTCCACATAAGAATCAGGTGTCAGCGCAAGAGAAGGATGTATATTTCGCATTTCATCCTGATTTTCAAAACCAAAGATATCAAGAATCGATTTATTTGTATACAATAGATTATTATCTCTATCTACTACCACGGCACCAAAAGGAGAATCATCAAGTAATTTTCTAAAATTACCTTCAGCAAGAATTGCATCTTCATGCGTCAATCTTCGTTCAGTAATATCGTCAACAACAAAAACTACTCCGGGATTATCTTCTTTGTTGTTCCTTAAAAACCGTGAGGTTATTGCAACCGGAAAGAATGATCCATCCGCTCTGTTTACCGTGCACTCTATGGTATTTTCCTCATCTTTTTCTTTCGTAAAAATGAACTCACGTTCGAGTCGGGGACGATCACAGGGTAAAACGAAATCAATAATATTCTTCCCCGCTATTTCACTATTATCGTTATACCCAAGTTTTTTCAAAAGGCTTTCATTGACAGCAATAATAACGCCATTTAAATCAGTTACGGCAATTCCATCCATGATGGAATTAAAAATTGCCCTCATCTCATCTATCGAAATTAAGTTCGCATTAGTGAGGGTTATTTGATTTTCTGTGCTATGTGGTCTGAATTCGACTCTTTTTTTATTATCAACCATAATTTTCGTCTTTTTCAGTTTTTTTTACTGAAATTACTTGTAATCTGTGTTAATTACCATCCCGAAAAGAAGTTATGTTTTAATTTTCATCGCGGTCATTTTGATAAACATCATAACCATGGATGCAATGACCACAATAAATGAAGATAACCATATAGCTATCAAGTAAACTGTCCCAGGTTGAACTCCAGCCAGCAGCAAAGTCTGGGCAAGTGCGAAAAATGCCCACCCCGCTGCCAGAACATTCCAGAATGCCCATTTTTCACCAATTCGTTTATATGTTAAAAAATATCCGATTATTGCAAGTAGTACGAGGAACCATCCGAAACAACAGTTAATAAAAGTTACTATGTCCATTTTCTCTGAAACTCCACATTCATACTTATTTGTTTACTATTTGTTTATTCTTTTTATGGACTGGTTTTTAAGATTTTTATGCATACATATCATTTTGTTACCCTCACAATTCACTCGTAAGACACTTCAGGGTCATTTTTTTGACCTAAAGGCTCATCTTTCCCTATTATTTTGAATTTTTAAGCATAACAAATGTTTCCTTAATCTGACATAACCGGCAAATTGATGAACACTTTATTGATTAAACGACTATCTTTTCGAGGAAAATATGACTGTTTGTTCATTGACTCAAATCTTGAAACACCATCATTTAGAGAAATTCAAGAGTTTTTTCTTTTCACCTGTAGCGTATCGAATCACAAATTTTTACCAAATCAGCTCTTTTTCATTGAACCGTAAGTCCTTTCAGAGAAGTTTCAGATATGGGATAGTCCACTTATTGACCAAAAAGAAATCGCTGGAAAATCCGGGTGAATAAGCCGAATGAAACCGGAATAATTCAGTAAAAAGGAAAGGGAGAGAAAAATGTCTAATTGGAAGCTCAGAGGATGTCCTAGATGCAGAGGAGATGTCTACATCGAAAATGATAACGATGAAATCAACGAACGATGTCTCCAGTGCGGCTACGTAAAACAAATATCAGGTGCCTGCGCAACTGCCGGCGCCGGAAAGACTGGTAATCAATCGTTAGAAGAGAAGAGAAAAGTTGTAAGCAGTGTAAACTAATACGGGTGCTTAAACATGGTCAGGCAACATTAACACAACGCTTTCCGCTCCGTAATCAGTCATTCATCCGAAATATTGTTTATGAATTATTGTCTTTCTGAATATCTTATTTAGGGCTTGTTTATATTTCGGATTATATGATAGCTCAGGAAAGGACAAAAGGCGGATTATATGAATAGTTTGCTTTGGAAGGAATTGAGTACCAAACCATCCGTGAATAACCATGGTGCGAAAATATCCTCAAACCAGGGCGCTGTTAACCTGATTGATGGCCAGTTATCCGTGAAAGAGTTAAAAACATGGGAAAAACTTGTAAAAAAAGGGTTAAATAACGCTCTTGTCGGATTATCTGATTTGCTGGGGCATGAATTAAAACTGAATTCTCTGAATGTTGAACAAATACCAATCAGAAAATTAACAGACCTAATCAATTCGTCTGACGCTCACAGCATCGGAACACGTCTAACAATAGAAGGGGATATCTCAGGGCAGATAATGCTTATCCACTCTCCCGAAATAGCATTCCGTTTTATTGATTTACTTCTTGATTTACCTATCGGTACAACAAATAAAATCGGAAATCTGGAGCGATGTGCACTCGAGGACATCGGGAATATTACCGGGTCATATTTTCTGAACACATTGGCCGATAACGCAGGACTCATTATTATGCCATCGCCACCGGAAGTAGTTATCGATAGACTTTCCGCCATCATGAATACACCGATAGAGACAATCCGGAAGCAGCAAACCCATACTGTTCTGGTTAAATCGACCTTCAGCGCAGACTCTCAGAAAATGGACGGTACTTTTATAGTTTTACCAACCTTTGACTTTGTCAGAGCTGTTACACAAGAAAAGGTAACACTATCTGAAAGAAGTGTGTGACATGGCAAAAATTTTGATAGTAGATGATTCTGCCCTTGTGCGGATGAAGTGCTCGCAAGTGTTATCCAGTAACGGTTACAGCGTAATCGAGGCAGAGAATGGTGAGGAAGCGCTTGAAAAATATAAGGAACATAAGCCTGATGGCGTATTAATGGATATTGTCATGCCAAGAATGCATGGCATAACTGCTCTTCATGAGATTCGGAAAATTGACCCCGTTGCCAGGGTGGCAATGCTCACCGCTATGGGACAAAAAGCAATGGTGACCAGCGCCTTAAAAGAAGGGGCACGGGATTTCGTTGTAAAACCTTTCAGAGAAGGAAGAGTCATCGATACAATACAAAGACTTCTGGGTAAAACCAAAATAGACTAGTCAGGTGATAATAATCATCCGGATTTTTTACAAATACCGCTTGTGAAAGCGGTATTTTTGTGTCTCTTTACAGATAAAAATGTTACAATACTCCCATGACAAATATAGATTATGAAGCCGAAGATATTTTTGAACTTAATCTCGAGAAGTACGGTCTGTCTCACCTCAAAGGTAAAGATATCCTCACACTCAATGAAGAGGATATGGACGCCTTGATAGCAGCACTCGGAGATGATGATATCTCCCTCAACGTTCCGATTCCCTGCACTCCCGATGAAATTTTCAATCTTCTTTCATCAGCAGAATGTAGAAAATGCGGTAAATGCTGCCAACCGAATCCCCTCAATCCTGACAGTCCCGGAATCGAAGTATTCAAAGAAGAGATTGAAGCAATAGCGGAATTCCTTCATGTACCACCTGCCATGATTGAAAACCAGAGTCAGATGGGGAAATGGGTTCCTCATCCGTTTGGCTGGACAGGACTTTCTTCTACCCG